>NZ_JBFTZR010000010.1:0-108095 GCF_056406695.1 Priestia sp. P1_B12_1
TCTTTTTGGACTAGAGCTTGAACAAGATCTGTTGTAAACTGATTCATAGGAAGACCTTCTTTCTTTGAATTGGTTGTGGTGACTTAATTCTACAAGAAAAGGTCTTCCTTTTTGTATTTATTCATTTACACAAGATATTTTACGCTCTCGAAAGTGTTAATCTAAATTCAATTTATGTAGGTAAAGTATTAACTTTAAAAGTATAAAGTAATAATATACTATTACCTTATTTTAAATGAAATTTAAAATTACCCATAAAAATGATTAGTTTAACTGTTTACTTTTAGTGCTGACAAATATGAACAAAATCAATAAGAGGTGCGTATGTTACCCGCACCAAAAACATGTGAGTAAACTAACTATGTTGAAGATTTACTAGGTAAATTATGAAACTAGACAGGGTAAAGGAAGCGACAGTGGAATGGCAAGATGTTCAAATGGTAGAAAATTAGCAATTAGAAAAGACCCTGTATCATATAAGACGCAGGGCTCTTCTAAAGTTTTGTATATTGTTCAAATTATTTACAGGGTTCTATATTGCACCATACAATATAGAACCCTGCTACACTTTTTCACTTTGAGAATTTTGAATATAAAAAAGAATTCATCTCGAAAATAATTATTCAAAATGAATTCTTTTTATATAGATTAAGGTCTATGGAAGTTGACCGTTTTTTCGTCATCTCCCGTTCGCTCAAACCAACCTCTAAAGGCCCAGTTATCGTATCCTCCGTCACCTTCATTAATAAACGTGCCTTCTTCAAATATCCAAACTCCAAACGTAATACCATCGTAATCTACAGTATCAAAATATTGGACACCTTGTAATTGGTTTGAATTATAGCCTTGACTCAAATTCATCACCATTACATTATATTGTTGACCCGATTCAAAAAACGCTTTTTCCATTGCTCCTTTGACAAAACCACTTCGATTATCAGCCGTTTTAGCTGCATCTGCAATCGCTTGCCCAATTGCTACTGGATCGATCGCTACGTCTCCTCCAACTTCTGCAGCTTCTGCGGAGCCAGCAGAACCTCCTAAATTCGGTAGAGTTAATGGCGTCGCTAACATAGCTAAACCTACGGCAGAAGCTACAACAGCTTGTTTCGCTCTTCTCATTTGATCTCCTCCTATTTTAGTTGATTCTTAGAACAAATACCCTTTTTATGAATATTAAAACAAAAATTCCATAATTAAGTATATAAGAGGGGTGAGAAAAAGTGAAATATAGGTTTGAAAAAACTGAAAATAATTTTGACTTGAAGCCAGATGAAGAAACAATGACATATTTATAAATAGTTTGTCATGTTGTAGTATCAGATACTATACCCATCTATCTATTAAAAATTCAGGTAGCTTAAACGCACATTTCAGTAAAGACTTTTATAAAATGTCACTTACCTATTTGTTACCAAGTTCCTGTGCCAAACCGATTAAAAGTCCTTCTACTCCACGGATGTAGCAGAGCCGATACGAGTCCTCATATTGAACCACTTCGCCAACGAGCTGAGCGCCATACCTAGTGAGTCTGGACACCATTTCGTCAATGTCTTCAACAGTGAACATGACGCGTAGATAGCCCAGAGCGTTTACAGGAGCAGTCCGGTGATCTGATATAGTAGGTGGGCTGAGAAATCGCGAAAGTTCAATCCTGCTGTGGCCATCCGGGGTAACCAGCATCGCAATCTCTACGTGCTGAGAACCCAATCCTGTTACACGTCCACCCCATTGACCTTCGACGGTGGCTCGTCCTTCAAGACTCAAGCCAATCTCCTCGAAGAAAGAAATGGCATCATCAAGGGATTCTACAACGATACTGATATTGTCCATTCTTAGTAGGTTGTTTTTGTCCATAGTTTTATCTCCTTATATGTGATATGTGATATTTTATTATCTGTTCATTTTCATAATCATTCTATTAAAAAGTTATAAATTCCTTTCAAACAAAACATTCTTACCCTGTCACTAAGCCATATTTGGTATGTATTTTATATTCTTTTTAGAAAATGATCTATTTGCCAATAATACACGAAGGACTTTACTATTTACTAAGCTAATTAATGGAAAAATTGGTGTAATAACAATGTCGAATAGTGTATAGTAAAGAATAATTTTCATTATATGTCTGAGAGGTGGGATTGTTATGGAAAAGCTAGAATATGAATGGGTAAAACAAGCACGACAAACTTTATTAGAGCAATGTAGAGAGTTGAGTGAAGGTGACTTGGCGAAAGAGTTTGCATTCGGTTTTCAAAGTATTAGAGATTCTCTAGTTCATATGGCAGGTTGCTATCATGCTTGGCTAGGTTCTTTTGTGCTTTCAGAAACATCATCACCACTATTCACAAAAGAAGTAATTAATACTATGCAAATAGACGATATTCAGCATTATTTTCAACAGGCTGATAGATACGTAGAAAAAGTATTGAAGCAATTTACAGATAAATTTGATGAGTCTATTGAAAAAGAACTGGCTTGGAGAGCAAACAGTGGTTTGGTAAGAAAAACACCTCGTCAATTGCTTGTCCATTCAATTACTCATGAATCACATCATAAAGGACAAATTGTAGTTATGTTACGTCTATTAGGGCATACACCTAAAAATACGGACATATTGGGGTTACCTGAAAAAGAACCTTCCAAATAATAAATTAAGAAACCTTCTCACAAAGAGCAATGTTTTTGAAATAACGTATGTGCTCTTTGTGAGATTCGTAAAAGTAGACTTTTGTAGTTAATATAAAACCAATTAAAGGAAAAAGGTCCTTGTCGGAGGATATGTCTGTTATGGTAAACATATAATCTTCTCTAGAGGGTGAAGTCTATAAATGAGTTTTTATTTATCAAAAAAGCTCGATAAAAAAAATAAAGTTAACTAGCTTTATTTTTTTATAATATACATCCTTCTTTTCAAATAGTTGATTCTGTATACAAGTATGATATATTAGAAATCATACTATTTTTTACAAATTTCAACGTAACTCTATTTTTGAGGAACCTCACGTCCACTGCCGAGGTTCCTCTTTTATTTTGTATGCGTAGCAACACATTCAAATTAGCGTTTGATTACACATTATGGTAAATCGTTTCATTAAATCCTTATATAGAGCTCATCACAGAAGACATTTCTTTTAATAGGTAAATGTTTTCTGTGATCTCTTTACCCTGTTAATAACAAATAACCAGATATAAATATATAAGCACACCTTTAATTCAACAGGATTTTGATACCACTAAAGAATTTCAAAAAAAGTTCTTTATAGAATCCCTTTTTTATTTTAAAGCTTAACTTTTTAGTTCTACGTAGAAAAATATGTTTTACTCTCGGTTTGTGTTTTTCCTTAAATACTTTATGCTCGTGGTGTTTAAACAATTTATTCCCTATCCACTAACCCTTTCTTTTAAATAACCTAGAAATCCATTTTGGACTTTAACTATATGGTCACCGATCCAAATACTATTGACCCTAAAGTAATACCAACTTCGAGATTCACCTAAAAATTCTCCAACGCTATAACCTTCTTTAATTAAATGAGCTTGAATTTCTTCTTTCCAATCATTAAACATCTTCTTCCCTCCTATTTAAGGTTGTTAAGACTGTCCTTTTACTAATCCCCATTTCATTCAAGGAGAAACCAATCATTCCTATTATTCATATATGTTAGTAATATCTATGTCATATAAGTTTTATAGCAATTTCAACTACGCTGCATTGATCACCTTCAAAAGATTTGTAGAGGGTAACATATCTCTTGAAACGTATGGGCAATTACTATAAAAATGAGGTAGTCTATAAATATATAAGGCAGTTAAGAACAGCAAAGGGTAACCTCTAATTCAAGTGAGCTTACTCTTTATATCCATGTGTATAATTTTATTTCATAAAAACAAACTTTGGTGGGTACATCAGAACATGTGTGCATGACGGATAGAGTATAAAGCAGGATTTGAAATAGAAATAAAGTCTAATTAATATAAAAAAAATTATTGTAGCTGTTCTTTAAAACATCGATATTAACAGCAGTGACTACATGTAATTGATGCAAATAATTAAGCTGATAAGCTCTAATACTGAGTTTTATAAATGATAGACGTTGATGTGGTTGGTGATAAGAAATAGTTTGACAACTAAAGATATATATAATATACATCTTTTTGGGTAAAAAATTACTTCATCGACAGTGATTTTACGATAACAACGTGTAATTCCACAAAAGAGAGCAATGCATACAAGTAAATAAATTCAACTGTACAAATACTATTTTTAATACTCATCCCTATAAATTTTTTCATATTATTGGCCCCTTCCCCATATAAGCTATTCGTTTCTCGTTTCAACTTATTTAAATGTAAAAGTATTAATCTTGAGTGAGGTAATAACAATTGCTGCTTAGCTGTGAAGTTATCAAGTGGAATTTGTAGAAAAGTAATAGTGAATTAGTCTACAATCTTTTATTTGCTTTACGAATACCTTTTCCTCTTTTATAAAAATCATCCCGAATTTCTCGAGTGAGCACGCCCTCTTCTATTTTTTCTGCAATATCCATTAGTGTTTCAATGTCAGAAAAGGAATATCTTCGGGTGCCCGAAGGTGTGCGTGCAGGAAAAATAAGCTTTTTGGTTTCAAAATAACGGATTTTCCTTTCAGAAAGTCCTGTCATGTCAGTAACAATCTTCATGGTCATTATTTTTTTGTCTCGATATGCGTAACGTTTCTTCAAATCATCTTGCTCCTTTGTCTAGTTTGTTCATTGTAAAACAGAAATATAGTTATTAGTTAGCTAATTTGTGTACTTCACTTATTGTTCAGTTGTATATATCTGAATTATCAAATAATTATGTTTACATTAGCAGTAAAACATACAAATAATCTACAACTTGGTTATAAATCCTGACATATTAAATATTTAATTATGACTTTTTCTCCAATGTTAAACAAAAAAATAATACATAAAAATCTTTTTATTCTTACTATATTGCTTAGAGAAAATAATTCAAAATTCCAGTTGAATATGCTTATATATAGTCAAAGAAAAGGCCCTTGCTACATTAACTGCATAAGGGTCTTTTCTTAATTGAATTAAACATTTCCATTCAAACTAATTAACTTTAAAGGATAAATAGGGATAGAAAAAAGCACCCTCATCGTTAATGGCATTGAAGAGTAAGGGTGCTTTTTGGGAATTTAGATTTTCTATACTAAAATATAAGAAATATTAGATCTGTAGTTATTGTAACATATTATTTAAAAGATTGTCATACAAATTTTGTTGTGAGAAGGGAAAACTTGTTATTTTATTACAGAATTGCTCTTTATCAGGCTCATATATATCCATGTGTGAGACAAATGATTTTTACCATTTTACCCCTTCGTATACTATCTTTTTTAGAAGAATATATATCCATAAGATGCACTTTTTATACATTGCTTTCATTGCCCGGATTAACAGAATAAGTATCTTTTCAAAAATGTATAAAAATCTGCATGCTTCATAACGAGGAACTCCTTGAGAACCCTTGCCTTCCTATTATTCTCTTTTTTGTATGTTCTGGAAAGAGACTTTATGTTAACTAAACGCGTATAAGATATACAGTGATAAATCAGAAAAAATTGCTATCGGTGAAGAAGCAGTTCTTCTGTTCTTGTTTAATGGTTGTTTTTTATTAAATATAACGCTGCTTTTTTGATAAAACGAGAGTAGAGATACCAATCAATCCTACACCCATGATTGCCGGAGTAGTGTGGCTAACTACTGAATACAACTGACCGCCAATAATTGGTCCCATGAACCGGGCTAGAGATTGAATACTTTGAGCTCCCCCTAGTATATGACCTTGCTCACTGTCACTAACAGATTTTGAAAGCATACCATTAAATGATGGCCCAAAGACCGAATCACCCAGTCCGAAGAAAACCATCCCAGCAATAAAGACTAAATAAAAAGCTGTAAGGGCTGAAATCGCAATAAGGATAAAGCCAATAATTTGACTTATCATGCCTAAAAGAGCAATTTTTTTATCCGTCAAAAATTTGAGTAGCCGTGGCATAATGATTGCTTGAGAAAAGATATCCAGTAAACCTATTATAGAAAATGTCAGACCAATAAATATAGGCTGCCATGCAAATGTATCTATTGAAAACTGAGAGAAGATAGCTTGTAATGATCCGTTAGGAATCCAAACTAGGAACCCAGCAATTAGCAGCCATTTAACAGATTTAAAGGAAAAAACCTTTGATAATTGTATAAATGGATTAAGATGTCTAACAGATATACTGGAAGAGCGTCTGGACTTCTCAAGACTCTCAGGCATGAAAAAATAGCCATATATGGCATTAAGCAATGTGATAACCGTACCAGCATACATAGGAACACCGTTTCCAAAAGTTGCAAGTGCACCACCAATGATGGGGCCCAGAGCAGTGCCAATCCCAACAACAGCACTAATCCAACCAAAGTATTTAGTGCGTTCATTTGAATGGGTGATATCTGCAAAGTAAGCAAAAATCGCTGAAATTTCGCCACCTGTCAAACCTTCTATAATACGACCACTGAAGAGAATCCAAAGTGCACCTCCAAGTCCAAAGATAAAATAACCAAGAGCAGAACCAATAAGACTAATAATTAATACTGGACGACGACCATATCTATCGCTTAACGCACCTAAGACTGGTGCAGCCAAAAAGACAGAAAGAGCGTAAATAGACGTAAGTAATGTTACTGCAGTAGCCTGACTATTGGGACTACTAGTATAAGTCTTTACTAAAAAAGGTAAAACAGGGCTAACTATAGTCAATCCAAGACCAGTTAAGAAGACAGTGATAAACCCAAACGTTAGGGCATGTTTATTTATTAAAGTATCCATGATAGTTCTCCTTCAGATTTATTGTTTCTAAGGAAACAAATATAAGTTTACTTCTTTATTGTTTCCTCGTCAACAATAAATCATCGTAAAAAAAACACCACTTACTCAGTGATATTTTTCAGATGATGTCTATATCGACCAATGAAACGAAAAATAGTGTCAAATTCCTCATCGGTCATGTACTTAAATACTTCTTTATCACGTTCAAGAAAAGATTGGTGTAATTCTTGATGGACGTCATTTATTTTTTGTCCATTGGTTGTTAGGCGAAAATATATTTCCTTTTTATTTTCAACACTTTGATAACTCTCAATCATATTTTTAGCTATCAGCTTCTTAGTAAGCTTACTTATAGCACCCCGAGTCATGTAGCTTGCAGCTGCAAGTTTTGTTACATTTGCATTTGGGATTAGAGAGATATTTTCAATTAATTCTATTTCACTCAACGTATAGTCCTTTAAGGCCAATTCTACTTCCGGTTTATTACGCCAAATTATTTCATTACACAAATCCATAAGTTCACTCATTAACTGCTGTCGTTTATCCATAATAACTCCTCCCTAATTTGTATACAGTATAACGAGTTTTTGTTTCTTTCACAACAAAACGAAATAAAGCATTATAATGTTTATTAAGAATATGTAATAAACGTTATTTTAATGAGAAGCAACTATTAAACTCTTTTATGAAAATGGACGGTTTTATCGTCATTTCCTGTGCGTTCAAACCATCCTCTGAAGGTCCAGTTATCATATCCCCCATCCCCTTCATTAACAAATGTTCCATCTCACACTCCAAATATCCCACCATCATAATTTACCTTATCAAAGTACTGGATGCCTTGTAGTTTCTCATAGTAACCTTGAATCAAGTTCATTACAATTACGTTATATTGCTCACCTGCTTTATAGAAAGCTTTTTCTCTTGCTCCTTTGACAAAACCGCTTCGATTGTCGGCCGTTTTAGCTGCATCTGCGGAACCAGCAGAACCTCCTAAATTCGGTAGAGCTAATGGCGTCTAACATAGCCAAAACTACAGTTGAAGCTATAACAGCTTGTTTCGCTCTTCTCATTTGATCTCCTCCTATTTTAGTTGATTCTTAAAACTCCTCCCTTTTTTTATATTAAAACAAAAATAACATAATTAAGTAAGTTTGTGATAACCGAGAAAAAAGAGATGAGAGTGTTAAAAAAGCTGTCTCTACTCTCGAGTAGAGACAACTCAAGAAACAATTAGCTATTCCGCAGGAGTTTGTTGTGTCTTATGACCAGATACTTTTATCACATACCTAATAAGGAAATGCTACCCATTATCTAATTTAATCTTTCACTTTTTCGACATAATAAGTTCACTCATATATTGAAAACCATATAACAGGAGTTGTCTGACAGTCAAAATGGTTACATACTGAAACGGATTAATTCTCTTCAGCGTAAAGATGTTTGTCTTTTTTAATTTGGGTACAACTACGAATGTGAATGTAGTATGTATCATAAAATTTACAGCTATATACAGAGGAAACTTACGGTATGTGGATTTAAGCACCCACATAGATACGGTAAAAAAGGGCCCCCATGTCCACACATCTTCACCAGGAATTTTCGGATGTATACTGCGTTTAAAAGACCAAAAATTCTTCCTCTTAGCATAACAATTAAGGTATTTAGTCACCATGCAGATAGCAATGGATGCTGGAAGAAAACGTTTAAAATCTTTGCTCTTCATAAATGAAAAGCTGGACCAACAAGTGATAACTAACAGTATTAAAAATAGCCTATTCTTTTTCATGATTCTATACACCTCTCTATTTTAAGGTGTACATCTATTCTAAAATTACACAAAGAATTCTTGTACATGTTACCTGATAGAACAACCTGCTGAGAGTGACAGCAGGTTGTTCTATTTTTAGCTTTAAAACTTAATGTTGATTACTATAGCTTTTAAATACGTTCTGCTTTCTGATAGCGATGTGCCCAATATCTTCTGAAATTTTTAAGTTTTTCTTACCAGGTAATTCTAAGGATACTGGCTCTTCACTTGGATATATTAATTCTTGTGGAGGTGATAGTAATGGAAAACAAATACTCTAACAAGACTGCTTCAGGAACAGACGTACAACATGTGAAGCAAAAAAATGCTCAAGCATCTTCTGGTAAATACGGTACAGAATTTGCAAGCGAGACTGACGTACAACACGTGAAGCGTCAAAACGCTCAAGCCAACAAAAACCAAAAATAATTTTTAAAAGGGTTCTTTCATAATCGTTGAAAGAACCCTTTCTTATGCTTAATCTCCTATTAGCTTGTATCAAAGTTTATTCTACAGATATATCTTAAAAACTTAGTTAACATAATGTTTCTTTCCGGAACAAACGCAAAAAGAGAACCCTTAGAAATGGACTGAACCCAAAAAGTTAGACAATTGATATTTAAGCAACGTAGTTGGCATGAGTACAGTATTCGACTGGACCCATGCCTTTTAATTTTCCCTTAACGTTGTAAATCCGCATTTCCTGACGCTACCCCTTTTAGATAGAGGAGAAACTACTCTTTTATATCCCTTTCATATAAATATAACATATAATCAGTCATAACACCGGGATGGCCTAGTTGCCGTAGCATAGCTGTAATATTGCCACGATGATATGTTCCATGATTGACAACATGTTGTACTACATCAGATAAACGGGTTTCGAGTCGTCCAGCAAATGAAGTTTCAAGCACAAAGGCGGTTTCTATATCTTCTTGACGATTGAGAAACGCTTTGTACCGGCCAGATAAATCGAAAAACATTGTTTCTACTTCCTCGATTCTTTTCGTTTCAATCTGTTCTCTCAATTGATTAGCCGACGCAGATGCTTCATCAAACTTTTTACCAGAAATACAATCTAACCATATGTTGTCAGAAACATAAATGTGCGCCATCAACTTTGATATAGAAGGAAAAACGCTCTGAATTTCCTTTTCGTAAATGTCCTCAGAAAGTTCTTTTAATCGATCGAAAATTTTTTGGTTTGCCCATACATGGTAGTCGTACAATTTTAATGAGTGATGTGACATTTGAAAATCCCCCTATTTCCCAATTCATTATCGACATTACACGAGGTATCGGTAGTCAACTTAACTATACTTCTATAAAAATATTCTCCAGACCTTTTGTTTAAAGGAGTTTTTTGTTCAATTAATATGAATTATAAGAAGTAACAAACCTTTAAAATTCCTATTATTAAAGGTTTGGTATATGTGTAATTCAAATGTTATAAAAGAAAAGAATAACTCTTGCCTTGTTCTATTCTTTAGGATAAAATACGATACTGAGATATTTTCTCACCATTTTTATTCTGATTTGAAAACCTACTGTACTCTTGTTTGCACAGCAGGTTTTCTATTATAGAAAAGCGTATAATTCAAGCACAGTAAAAACGAGTGAAAAAGGAATGATTAACTACTAAATAGTAGTAATTATTATTTTTATGTAAAATCTAATAACTCTTCTTATAGCTGTAAATAGATAAAAACATATTGACATTTAATTTCAAACTAACTAAGATGATATACATTACATACACTTTAATTTAATAAACAAAAGCTAAGATAGGATCTTAAGTAATCCTAATCTCCCTGTTATAGAGAGCTGATAATTGGTGGAAGTCAGTACAAAGATTAGAGATGAAATTCACTCCTAGAGCTTCCTCTTCTAATGGTGTTTTAGAGAGGACGGATAAAACCGTTATGCTAATTAAGAGGTAAGATGTTTTTACAATATAGGGTGGTACCGCGAAATTTTCGTCCCTGCTGAATTATTCAGCAGGGACTTTTTTATGTTAAAAGGAGGGCATCATGAAAGAAAATACCGCATCAAAGAATACGTTAAAAAAACAGTTATTACCGCGCCACATTCGAATGATTGCTATTGGAGGAATGATTGGGACAGGAATTTTCAAAGGGAGTGCTGATACAATTGGATTAGCAGGACCTTCGGTTATCTTTTCGTATCTATTTGCTGGACTATTGCTTCTCATTGTAATGGGAGCTTTGGCTGAAATGGCTATTGTATACCCATCTCACAATATGAAAGATCTAATTCAAAAAGCTTTTGGAAGACGTTTTTCTTTTGTAACGGGAGCTACTTATTGCTTTATGTGGCTTACTGTGTGCGTTATTGAAGTCATCGCTGCAGGTAGTTTTCTACAATATTGGTTTTCTTCTATTCCTTTATGGATTCTCTGTCTCATTTGTTCAATTGTACTTATTTTAATTAATGCTACAAGCGTAAAGTCTTTTGGAGAAATTGAGTTTTGGTTTGCTGGTATTAAAATCTTTGTTATTATTGCTTTTATTTTATTAGGTATAGCGATACTATTTGGAATTATGCCAAGTAATAATTCATCTTCTCATTACCTTCACAATTATAGTGATTTTGTGCCAAATGGCTGGAAAGCCGTTTTTTCTACATTACTTGTAGTCATTTTCTCGTATGGAGGATCAGAACTCATTGGTTTAACTATTACGGAAACAAAAGATGCTGAAAAAGTCTTACCAGGGGTAGTTAAAGGCGTTATGTGGAGAGTAGTTCTGTTTTATACCTTGCCTATTTTTATTATCTGCGGCTTGATACCATGGGATAAAATTGATGCAAATGCTAGCCCTTTTGTCCAAGTATTTGAAACAGCCGGGCTTCAAGGGGCTTCTCATGTTATGAACTTTATTTTATTAACAGCTGTCCTTTCAGCAGCCAATTCAGGTATTTATGGCTGTACAAGGATGCTTCATTCTTTATCTCAGTCGGGAGATGCTCCTAAAAGTTTGTCCTATGTAAATAAACAAGGCGTACCTGTTTACAGTTTAGCTTTCAGTGTCCTATTTTTATTATTGGGAACGTACCTCGTATACTTATATCCTGAAAAAGCTTTTTCTTATTTATTAGCTATTCCTGGATTTACAGTTTCTCTTATATGGATTAGTATTTGCTTAGCTCAGCTAAAGCTACGTCCTCAATATAAAGAAAAACCATATTTTAAACTTTGGGGCTTCCCTTATTTAACGCTTTTTGCCGCATGTACATTAATTATTAGCTTCATAGTCTTTCTCATAGACAGTGCGAATAGGTTAAGCTCTATAGTTTGTGTAGCATTCGTTCTTGTAATGGTAATCCTTTCATTTTTCAAAAGGAACACCAAACCTACTTCCCTTGAAGTAACGAATGATACCAATTAGATTTTACATTCTTCAAAAACTTAAATCAAAAAAGCTACTTTTTAAAGTAGCTTTTTTGATTTATAGAATCACTTGCTTCATCTGAGGGCATTTTTAGTGATGTAACTCACGATTTGTTTTTGGGATTTCGCTTTTTATTCCAAGCTTCTAAGGTTTCAAGGCCTGTTAAGTGCCCAAAATGGTGATATATGATTGCGTTTGACATACCTTTGTTATCCACACTGTAAATTCGTTAATCATGTTAATTAACTCGCAAATGTACTTGTTTTTTTGACGATCAAACTGTTTGTACGTTCCCTCTATTTTGCTAAAATCAATCCATTTCTTTAGTTTAATCATAGGCGGATTAGTGCTCAAAAAATATGCGAGTTCTTGCAGCTGATTACTGATCCTCAGCCATGTTTCTGCTTTGATTTCTGTCACTTGGGTAGGTTGATACTGTGGCACATACTTGCAAATCGTGGTGTAGAAATAAGCAAAAGCTTCATCAGCAAAATAGACCGATTCTTTATTCCAATACTTTGCATTGTACTCCCCTGGTTTCACTTCTATATAATAAGCATTTTCGACCTTGTCCACATTTGTTATCATTTCAAAAGGAGATTCCATAGCAACACCTCTTTTTTAGATAACGTTAGTATGTCCTTTTTTATTAGTGATTTACCTAAAAATCACTCCCAAGTTAATATCATGTACTTTTATTTTTTTAACCATTTATAAAACATAGGTATGATTGCCCTTCCTTTGAATAGGTTAGTTGTAAAAAAACATGTAGCGGAAAGGAAGTAGCAATTATGCATATAGAAATGAATATCTTATTTACTTTAGGTTCTTTACTGGGTTTATTAGTAGGAGGAGGACTTCTCAAATTAGTAAACCATTTGGCAAGGGGAAGAATCCAATTTATGTATGCTATATGCGGTGGAATCTTATTGGGCTTATTGTTCTTTGATATCCTTCCGTCTACTTGGCATCTATATGATTTAAGAGGCGTTTTATTAGGAATTGTAGCCGGATATATCATCATGCTATGCGTTGACCTCTTTTTGCATAAACAAAACAGCGAAATTTCACCCTTACAGGCGCTTATCTTATTAACGGTTGCTATCTTTTTTCATAATGTCATCACAGGTATTACATTTGGAATAACAGATATGCACCAATCAGCTTCTGTATTCGCAGCTACCCTTTTACATCAGGTCCCAGAGGGGATGGCAATTATGACAGTCCTTTCTATAGCAAAAATACCTAACATCTTCTTTTTACTAATTGTAGCCATTCTGTCGCTGTCTTTAGGAGGCAGTTTATTCATTGGTGAAAGTGTACAAGTTTCCTCACTTAAACTACAAGCTTTATCGACTGGCGCAGCAATCGGTACACTGTCTTTTGTTATCTTTCATGAAATAATTGGAAATACCATCAAGCACTTCAGGAAATTGCATGTATGGCTATTAATTTCGCTAGGATTCGTAATTATTTATGTTTATCAATATTCTCTTTCCTTATTTCACGGCCATTAGAACGATTAAATTTAAGTGTCAAAAAGACACCTGCAAATGTATGCAGCTATACCTCACTCTGATCATTTATAAAAGAAGAACATTTCACACAATGTTCTTCTTTTACATTACTTCCTAGGGTCATGATTATGGTAACTAGAAATAACTGCTTAGAATCCATATTTCATTCTCCTATATGTAAGCATTTGTATGTTACCACTCTCTCCACTCTTCTGTGATATCCTCTTCAGTTTCTAAGCCAGCTGCATTTGCAGCTTTAATGATAAACTCGCAAAGTTCTTCTCTTTCTAACGTTTCAATGAAATAGTCAAATTGTTCATTTAATTCGTTTAATCCTATAACTACCTCTTTTACATATTCTAAGATATCTTGTTCTGACATTTTATCTACAGAACCTTTAAGTCTATTCATATAGGTCTCAAGGATTTCATCAGTGGCTTTAATATTCTCTGCAGTGAAAATTTCATCATCTTCCATTCTTTGTTGCCAAGCTGCTGTCGGTTTATTATTTTTTAGGTCTTGCATTATTGTGATATCTCCTTAGGGTCATATTTCCATTTAGCTATAAGCCTAATGCTAATCTGATTATATATCAAAATTAACCGCTCAATTTTATTACTACTCTCAGAAATGTCATTTAAATTTAAATCAGTCTATTTATTAAAATAAAAAGCACCTCAATTAATAGATGCCTAGTTTTTATTATTATTTTTCTTCTGTAATCATAAACTGTACCACGTTATTTAAATTGATGTGCACTAACTCTTTTTCATTCGAAATGAATCTTTCATATTTTGTTATATGACTAATGACTTCTTTCTTTGATGCGGCTTCGAATTTTAATTCCTTTGTTCTGCCATTTATAAATTCGAAAATAACTTTAAATTTAAGCATAGGTGTATCTCCTCATTATCTACTTATCATTCTTGTTTCATCAATTCTTCTTCAAAGAAAAAAATACTTGGATATTTAGTAACCGTATAAGAGTATCTTTTCATGTTTTTTACATAATGACTTTTTAAGGTTGTTACTAATTCATTCGATACTCTTATAGTTACTGTTTTTCCATTACTAAATATTTTCACGTTATATCCTTCATCTTCCATCTTCTCTCCTATGTTCTGTTCTTGCCTTTTTAATAGCGAACAGAGCTAAGGAGCGTTCGCTATTAATGATGGGTGAGAAAAATGTGTCAGTCCTTAATCATTCCTATTATCTTTGGGATAACGTTTACATACGCATCAATGCGCCATTAGGCTTTGGTAACTCCTCAGCTGTTATCAGATTCATTTTACAAAAATGTTCAAAAAATTGTTGTGCCAGCTCTCTTTCCTTTGCGTCACTTTTTAACTCAGCTATATCAAGCAAAATTTGAGCCATCCATAAATTATCAAAATAACGGTATTTGCCTGTATTCCATGTCATTTTTTGGGACGTTCTTTCATTTACATAATATTTCCAGAAAGGCATCTGATCCGATTCCTGTTCTGTGAGCTGGAGTCTGTATTTTGAATGAGCAGGAATATATCCATCTTCACAAAGCTTACCGATAAAATCTTCATTCACCATATAGACGCCTAAGATACGTCTGTCTTTTTCAGGCATACTGGAATCTATTGCTGTTAACAAGACAGCACTATTTTGGTGCAAACGGATGGGTTTGGTTGGCTTCCCCTTGTTATTACCGCTTTTTATTACACCCGAAAAAACCTTCCACTCTAAAAAAGAACTATTCTGTTCTTCTGTGTCACACCAAAAAACCATTTGTGATTCAGAATGAAGTTTATGATTTTTCATAAGTTTTTCAAGTCCCCAGCGAAGTTCCTGGTTTTTTCGTTGTAGCTTTTTTTCCTCTTCCTTCTTCCGTTCTTCCTCGTTGTGTTCCATTTCCTTTTTTTCTATAATTTTTTCGAGTGAATGAGCAACACTTTTATCATGCAGTTTTAGATGCTTTCCAAATACATCGGGGAAAACAAACTTTTTATTTTCCGATGCGAAATGTATTTCAATACTAGAATCATTACATTTAACTATACTGCCTATCCCAAAAAGCTTGTGTGTAACTTTCTTATTGATTAGATTCATTATTCTAGGCCTCCTTGTAGAATAAAAACTCGGTTACTATTAGATAGTAAATTAATAATTTTATTCAACTAACTTACCTTTAAAGCTCACACAACTGTTTGAGTTTTTTTTCAATTTTAAAAAGGGTATTGAAAAAATGTATCCATAATTCTATCTGAAAAAAACACAGCGGAATTCGAAATACGATCGAAAAAACAATTGTAAAACTATTATAACATTTTTTGAAAATATTACAAATTTTTCATTGACAATATATTTTGATTTGAGGTAAAATTAAGTTTTATTATTTATAATAAATCGAAATACAAGTCTCCAACAAGTCATGAAACTTCTGGAAAGTCCCTATAAATAACCATTTGATTACCGGTGATAAGCGAAATGATTCCACCATTAAACTAATCTTTAAACTAACCCTCATTACGTTGGCGGCTTAGTTTAGGGATGTACTACTACAGTAAGTGGTACAATTAAAAAGCAAAAGAAGAAGATATGAACATTATTACCAAGTGTTTAGAAATTCTCATATCAAAAATTCCGTGCATTATTCCATGAAAATAAAATGGTAAGAAACACTAATTGATATAAATGATTATTACTCCTTTATAAGCTATAATGTAATATGAGGAGTAGTGATGTTAGTATGTATTATTACGGCAAAAGAAATCAAGAACCTTTAGCTCAAGAACAAACAGAGGTTTGGGAATGTACAGTAGAAGATTGTAAGGGCTGGATGAGAAAAGATTTCTCTTACGACAACCACCAAAAATGCCCTTTGTGTGGAAATCACATGGAAGCTGGAGAACGGCTTATTAATAAAATCCCCCTTAATCCCCATCGAAGATAATTTGTACCAATGCTATCGCATAGATTAAAAATTACTAATAAATTATTTAATTTAATTGAAAATATAATTAATTTATTTGCATTTGCTTTCTATTTCTATTGTATGTTATAACTAGTTATACCTTGTATCGATCGTCTTGTCTAAAACCCAGGCTTTTTTTAAAGCCTGGGTTTTCTATTGAACTAATAGTAGATAAATCATGGTTTTCTAATTATAAGACCATAAAAAAAGACTCCTTCATAAGGAGTCCTTTTTGTTATCACTTTTAATTATGCTTTGTGAACGTTAGCAGCTTGTGCTCCACGTTGACCTTGCTCGATATCAAAAGTAACTTTTTGACCTTCTTCTAATGATTTGAAACCTTCACCTTGAATAGCACTGAAATGAACGAATACATCTTCTCCGCCTTCGATTTCAATGAAACCGAAACCTTTGTCTGCATTAAACCATTTTACTGTACCTTGTGTCATAATGTTGCCTCCTGCTGTGGAATATTCCACAAATGTATTACCTCTCTTGCCCAATCATACTATTTCAAGATAAAAACTTCTGTTTAAGGTTTTTTCTTCTCTCAATCTTATACCGAACAAAAACAAGTTAAACATAGTGTAACACATAGAGATATTGATAGCAAATAATTGCTTTTTTCCATTCTTCACTAAAAAGCTATCCCATTCGAAAAAATATACTTTTAAGGACTCCTAATTTTTAACTTTATTCAACCACTAAAGTAATAAAGTTAAAAACTTTATTGGAATTAATAAAATTGCTTTAACGAAACTTAAATAAAAGGTTAATTAATACTTTTAATGAATTAATTTACTTTTAATTTATTTTTAACCATATTTTAATGATTCACTATAATCATTGAATTATAATGGAATCACCAAAGTGATTATCCTTCTTTAAACTTGCTTTCTATCTAAAGCAAGTCTTTTTATTTATAGGAATGAAAATGACTAGAATGATATAGGTTGCACCGTATCCATATATTTTATTAGTAATCAGATTAAAATATATTTCAAATATACAGAGAAACGCTCTCTGAGGGAATGAACTTTGGTTTTACATATAATAAAATAAATAGTTCGACGTAAATTTGAGCAATTTAGAAGCTCTTATTTTCTTCTTATTATTGATTTTGAAACACTTGTTTTGAAATTAGTTAACCTAATGTCACTCTCAATAACTACAAACGCCTTTCATCAAGAAGTGGTTATAACGTGCTATTTTTAATAAACTTCATTTCTATATACAAACCAAAAGTTAATAACATATATACTGATAAAGAATGGAAATAGGAGAGGATAATCTTGACTAAAAATCATCCATATTTAGATGAGAAAGTTATGACTATAAAAATCGTTACTGAAATGACAGGTTTATCAGAAAGACAAGTTCGTTATTATGAAGAGCGAGAGCTTATTTTTCCAAAACGAAACTCTTCAGGTACCCGAATGTATTCCTTTTCCGACATTGAAAGGTTAATGGACATTGCAGAAAAAATTGAAGATGGTGTTAGAACACGGGAAATGCGTAAGGATTTATTTTAAAGTAGGTAAATTTGATTTGTTCTTTTAGTCTTTGTTCATGCTTACTCAATCTCTATATTCAATATTTACTGGGTTATTTTTATTCGGATTTTTTATAAATGTATATAAGATAAGACTTTTATGCACTCCATTATTATTTAGCCTAGAGAGAAACATTGATACATAAGGGACGTATAAACATGTCTATATTTTATAAAAATGACTCTGTTAGAACCCTTATTCCCATAAAGGTTCTCTTTTTCATATGTTCCTGAAAGAGTGATTATGGTAACTAGCATATTAAGTAAACCCCTTTGTGTTAAACTGTACACAGAAACATGTATGAGTCTGAAGGAAATATAATGAAATGTGCAATAGGGATAGTTCTTATTGCTCAAGCTTTATCAACGTACTTAACTATTAAGACAGCATATACTCCTTATACTGTTAGAATATTAGATAGAAATACTGGAGTTATGAAAGTTTCCTATAGTTTCCCTTTAACGTACTGGTTAATGTTTATAGGCTTGGACATCATGTTTTTAGTGGGAACATATTTAGTTTTTGTTAAAGAAAAGAAGCAGATCTTTAATTAAAGGTCTGCTTTTTATTTTTACCGATAAATGGTTTTATGTTAACTAATGATTAACAACAAGCATTAGTTACAGGTAGCTTTTCATTTGGCCCATCGCTGTTCTTGTGAACTTCACTATCAGATTTCGTATAAAAGAATTCCCATTCGTTTCCGTCCGGATCTGTTACCCAAAACTTATCTTGCACAGCATAGCAGCAAGTCGTATCCATCTCTTCACGAGCAAAGAAGCCCTCTTTTTCTAATCGTGATTTATGGGAATGGATTTCTTCAGGCGTCTCTATTTGGAATCCGAAATGATTTACTTGATTACCCTTTACTTCGTCTCGTACGTTTAAAGTGAAATTTAATCCTGGCTCATCTAATAAGAATTTAGCGTAATCTACTTTCGTTTTTACAGGTTGAACGCCAAATACCTTTTGATAAAATTCAATGGACGCCTCTAGATTTGTTACATTAATTCCTACATGAACATATTTCATTTATACTTCCTCCTCCGCATGATAAACAATATTATTTTGAATGTAGTAAATTACGAGCATGAGCCGCTTTTACTTGTATCTTTTCTAAACAAGCAGCAAAGCTCCTCAGATAACAGGTGATTTACCTCTTTATCATTTAAATCATAATAGCTCCATGTCCCTTTCGTTTCTTTTGTGATAAGGTTTGCTTCTAATAAAATCTTTAAATGATAGGAAAGTTTAGATTGAGACATTCCAAAGCATTCAGTTAGATCACATACGCATGTCTGTCCTCGCTGGCAGAGCTCATACATAATTTCTAATCTCTTTTGATCAGCAAGTGCTTTAAATTTTTGTTCGTACTGTTTAAATGGGTGCTTTCCTTCCTTAACTGTTTCCATTGTCATTCTCCTTCATCAACTTTTTTTGATTTAATGATCGAAGCTTTCGGCAGCTTTTTTAAAGTTACTATATGTAGTTTCCCCTCTTACCATAGGATCTTGATGAAAAAAACGCTGAAAGATTAAGTTTTATGCTTCCTTCTGGTCCATCCCTTGGGTGTTCATAACTAAATGAAAATAGGCTCGAAAGTACGTAACAGATAAGTTTCCAGAGTTGTTGACTCTCACTGCTTTCATCCTCACTTTCATAAATCAATTTTTTTGATGTATTCATCATATCTGGAAAATTTAGATAAATCAAGGAATTAATCAACTTTTTTTGATTAATTTTTAAAGTGTATATTTCTGTTGAATATATAATAAAATACTTATATAATTATATTTGAAAATAAGGAGGCGAGTCATAATGGATGTAAAAGCGCAGGTAGAAGTGGAAAAAGCAGTACAGATACTGAAGCTGCTTGGAGATAAGACAAGATTGTCAATGATGAAGCTGCTCCAAAATAACGAGTGCTGTGTTTGTGAGCTAGTTGAAATTTATAAAGCAAGTCAACCGGCTATTAGCCAACACTTGCGGAAGTTAAGAGCTATCGAACTCGTAAGTGAAAGACGAAAAGGACATTGGATCTTCTATTCCTTAAATAAAGAAAACAGCTATTATCAGTTTGTCCTTGATATACTCGATTCTTTACCAAGCGAAGATGAACGATTAAAAGAACTAGAAAAGCAAGGTTTACGTATTAATTGTTGCTAATAATAGGAGGTCTGTAAAGTGATATCAGTTATAGTAGCCTCCCTCATCTTCTTAGTGACATTGATTTTTGTCATTTGGCAGCCAAAGAACTTGTCTATTGGTTGGTCAGCATGTGGAGGCGCAGTATTAGCTCTTTTAGCAGGTGTGGTTGATTTCCATGACGTGCTGGATGTAACTCAAATTGTATGGAATGCAACATTAACGTTTATTGCAGTTATTATTATTTCCTTAATTTTAGATGAAATTGGATTTTTCGAGTGGGCAGCTTTACATATGGCGCGTACTGCAGGAGGCAATGGCGTTCGCATGTTCGTTTATGTATCCCTCCTTGGAGCTGTAGTAGCAGCATTATTCGCAAACGATGGAGCAGCCTTAATTCTAACACCTATTGTACTTGCCATGGTACGAGCACTTAAATTTGAAGATAAAATGGTCTTCCCTTTTATTATCGCTAGTGGATTCATTGCAGATACAACATCGTTACCTCTTGTAGTAAGTAACTTGGTCAACATTGTATCAGCTGATTTCTTTGGTATTCGCTTTTCTGAATTTGCATCACGTATGATTGTGCCAGATCTGTTCTCACTTTTGGCAAGTATTGTTGTCTTATATTTGTACTTTCGTAAAAGCATCCCTAAGAAATACAATCTAGATGATTTACAGAAACCGGTTGAAGCCATTAAAGATAAGAAAATGTTCCGTTTATCAGGAATCGTTTTATTCATTTTAGTCCTTGGTTACTTTATTGGTGAGTTTTTCGATATTCCTGTTTCTATTATCGCAGGTATTATTGCGGTTTTATTCCTAGGAATAGCAAGAAAGAGTCCCGCTGTTCACACTAAAAAAGTGTTAGCAGGAGCTCCGTGGGCGATTGTTTTCTTTTCGATTGGTATGTATGTTGTTGTCTATGGATTACGTAATGTAGGGCTAACTGAAGTATTAGCAAGCCTCATCCAAGCAACCGCTGACCATGGATTGTTTGCCGCAACCATTGGCATGGGATTCATTGCAGCCATACTTTCATCGATTATGAACAACATGCCAACCGTGATGATTGATGCTTTGGCCATTGATGCAACTTCTGCAACAGGTACAATTAAAGAGGCCTTGATTTATGCAAACGTCATTGGTTCGGACTTAGGACCAAAAATTACACCTATTGGCTCTCTAGCCACTCTCTTATGGCTCCACGTTCTTTCGACAAAAGGAGTTAAGATTTCTTGGGGAACCTATTTTAAAACAGGTATTATCTTAACCATCCCAACATTGTTTATTACGCTTGTTGGTTTATATATTTGGTTATCAATTATTTCTTAACACATCATAAAGGAGATTTTACACATGTCTAAAAAAACACTTTATTTCTTATGTACAGGTAACTCTTGCCGTAGCCAAATGGCTGAAGGATGGGCAAAAAAATATCTAAATAATGATGAATGGCATGTACGCAGTGCAGGGTTAGAAGCTCATGGATTAAATCCTAACGCCGTAAAAGCAATGAAAGAAGCTGGTGTTGATATCTCAAACCAAACATCTGATGTCATTAACCCTGAAATTTTAAATAATGCGGATTTGGTCGTTACATTATGTGGCCATGCAGCAGATCACTGCCCAGTAACGCCTCCCCATGTGAAACGTGAACACTGGGGATTTGATGACCCAGCAAAAGCTGAAGGAACAGAAGAAGAAAAATGGGCGTTTTTCCAGCGTGTACGTGATGAAATTGCTGAACGTATTCAACGTTTTGCTGAAACAGGTACATAATTAATCAAGAAGCAGTCTATTTGTATAGACTGCTTTATTTCTTCCTGAAATCTGTTTTATAGTAACTAGGAATATCCGGAATGCGTTTATTAGTCTAACCAGATTTATAGATTCATATATACCCAAATTTAAAAATGTAGATGGTAATCGATTCTACTTATATAAAAAGCTACCTTTCCCCTAATTTCTATCATTTGATAAGTAAATGCTAAAGTATAAACTTACTTTTTATAAATATAAGATATTCTTTTAGCTAGTTTGTAGAAAAACTTTCGCCTTTACAATTAGATGCGTTTATTGTATGATTACACAACAGGAACATTTGTTCGACACTAAGGGTTTAGAGATGAATAAAGGAATACCAGAGCAAACTAAGACAGTTAAACACAAAATTTTCTCGCACGGAGCAAAAATATTTGAGCCAACTCTTATTCTTTATCGAAATACCTTGGCGTTTATTGTAAACGTAATAACAATCGGAGGTTTCAAATTATGAATGATAAAAAAGCAGCACTAGATATGGCTCTAAAACAAATTGAAAAACAATTCGGTACAGGATCAATTATTAAAATGGGCGAAGGCACACATACAAAAGTTGAGGCATCTAGTTCAGGCTCATTAGCTTTAGATATAGCTCTTGGAATTAATGGTTATCCCAAAGGAAGAATTATGGAAGTTTACGGGCCCGAAAGTTCAGGTAAAACAACCGTTTCCTTACACGCAATTGCAGAAGTACAAAAAAATGGAGGCCGAGCTGCCTTTATTGATGCTGAACACGCACTTGATCCAGTTTATGCAAGAAAACTAGGTGTAGATATTGATGAGTTACTGTTATCTCAACCAGATACTGGTGAACAGGCACTTGAAATTGCTGAAGCATTAGTTAGAAGTGGCGCTGTAGATATTATTGTTGTTGACTCAGTAGCTGCATTAGTTCCCCAAAAAGAAATTGAAGGAGAAATGGGAGATTCTCACGTAGGTCTACAAGCTCGTTTGATGTCTCAAGCTCTTCGTAAACTATCTGGAGCAATCAATAAGTCCAAAACCATTGCCATCTTCATCAACCAAATCAGGGAGAAAGTAGGCGTTATGTTTGGAAATCCGGAAACAACGCCAGGTGGAAGAGCACTAAAATTCTATTCTTCCGTTCGTCTTGAGGTTCGCCGTGCTGAACAACTTAAACTAGGAAATGACATAGTTGGTAACAAAACAAGAATTAAAGTAGTCAAAAATAAAATGGCGCCTCCTTTCCGCATTGCTGAAGTAGATATTATGTATGGAGAAGGTATATCAAGAGAAGGAGAAATCTTGGATATCGGTTCTGAAGTAGATATTGTTCAAAAGTCTGGATCTTGGTTTTCATATAATGAGGAGCGTTTAGGACAGGGACGAGAAAACGCTAAGATTTTCTTAAAAGAAAACCCTGAAATTAGAGAAGAAATTAGAAAAAGAATTATTGATTTCAAATATGGTGATAATATTAATAACGATAATGTTATAGATAACGATAGCGAAAACGAAAATCAATAAAGGCATAAAACACCTTTCCCACGGCTTGAACTGCACCCCATTATTAGATAAAAAAACTCTAATGATGGGGGTGTTTTTATGTCAAGGCTATTGATTTGCACCTAAATAAACACTACTCATATAGAGAACCAGCATGAATCTTCTTGCAATCCATTTGTATATTTACAATGAACGCACCTTTCTCTTTGTTTCAATGAAATAAAAAGTATAACCAGCAGATAGTGAAGTGAATAATTTTTCGGCCTTAAATAGAATCCCAGCGAGCAACTAAATAAAGAATATCTTCCAAAAAGAAATTTTCATTAAAAAAGCCTAGGTGATACGATAGTAGAACTTTCTATTTCTTTCCCCTTCCATATCCATCGATTCGCTTTATCTCTACTTTTATTTAGGTACACATTATGATTAAGTTGATTATATTTATTTGAGTAATGAAGATTGGCCAGAAGCAAATTAGATTTTACTGAAACCATAACATTATTGTTAATAGCGTTATGAGTTGCATGATATTGCATCAGTAATTGGCCACCATCCATGTTCATCGTATCATTTCCATATAAAATATTATGTTCAATAAGAGTATTTATCGTCCCTCCACGTTTTTTATCATAGCCTCCAATTGAAATTCCTGTAAAACGATTCTTATAAATCATATTCCGTATAACTTGAACATTGCTAGTTTGTTTACCATAGTGTTCACTTGCGATTTCTATTCCTAGATCGTTATGACTTGAAACGTTATGCTCAATAATAACATCTTTTCCTCCGTCTACGTAGATTCCCCCAGCGGAGTATTCATGTTTGTAAGCAGGATTTGAATAACTGCTGACGTTGTAAATATGGTTTTCACTAATGAGTCCTTCACGAGCTCGATCATATTTCTCAATAGGAGCTACTTTTTCAAAGCCAATTACGTCAATCCCAATATTATCAACGTTTCGAATTGTATTGGCATTGACGATAAAATCTTTAACATTTCCATTTAGAGTTAGTGCTTCACTAAAACCTAAGGTCAGGTTTTCAAGTAGGTTTCGCGATATTTCAATGTTTTCTAACGAACGCGGCGCTTTGGATCCATAAAAAGCTATTCCATGAGCGTTTCCATTTTTATGTGCAGTCTTAATATCGAAAATATGATTATTAATAATTCGAAGGTTCTTTCCACTTCCTTCTACTAAAATACCACATGGTGTATTTTGTTCCTTAGAAGTAGACGAATGACCTATATTCAAACCTTGAATTGTTATGTAGCTCTTATTTTTTATGCTAACTAGCCCTCCATCTGTAGAACGGCTTTTTATTTTTTCTCCACTAATAAGAGGCTTTTCACTTTTATAGTTCCTGAAGATAATAGGCTTTTGTTTAGTACCTGAACGGCTAATAATTAATTGTTCATAGTAGATACCGCCTCTGATGTAAACGGTAGTTCCGGGCTGAGCTACTTCACTTGCCTTTCTTAATGTTCTAAAAGGTTTGCTTTTAGTACCCAGGTTTTTGTCATCCCCTGTAGGAGAAACATAAATTTCATGATGTATTATAGGAGCTGCTGAAGGTTGATTAGCTGCCTCAACCCTTTGGTTTATACAGCATAGTAAAATAAGAAGAATACCAACTGCTTTTTTCATAAGATCCTCCTTAAAGTTAATGAATTTCACTTGCGAGATTTTTAAATTATACTATGGTTCTTTTCATAAGGATGTAAATAATCGCACTATATCTTATTATTTTTTAAAACTACAGCAATTTTTACATTTAAAAAGGAAAGTGCTAAAGTAATGCTAGAATGTGGAGGTTTGAGAAATGAATAAGGAACTTAAGTTACGTCCTTTGGAAAGAGAAGATTTAAAATTTGTCCATGAACTCAATAATGATGCAAACATTATGTCTTATTGGTTTGAAGAGCCTTATGAAGCTTTTGTAGAGCTACAGGACTTATATGATAAACATATTCACGATCAAGGTGAGCGTCGTTTCATCCTTGAAAAGGAGGGGGATATGCTTGGGTTAGTGGAATTAGTCGAAATTGATTATATTCATCGTAGAGCAGAGTTTCAAATTATCATCGACCCTGCGTATCAAGGTCATGGCTACGCCATGGTTGCCACAAACCTAGCAATGAATTATGCCTTTTCGGTATTGAATATGCATAAACTTTACTTAATTGTAGACAAGGAAAATGAAAAAGCAATTCATATCTATAAGAAGGTTGGTTTCTCTATTGAAGGTGAGTTAAAAGATGAATTTTTTGTTGATGGAAGCTATCATAATGCTATAAGAATGTGTATGTTTCAAAAAGAATATTTACAAACCAAAAATAAAAACTAAGGTTGAACTAGTATAAGAGTCCTGGTCACCTAAAAAAGAAGAAAGAATGAAATTGGGCTTCTAGTATAGGAGTAAAAAATCCTGAAGGAGAAACGTGCAAACCATTTAAATATGATAACATTGTAAATTATAGAAACCATAAGGATGGTATTATGAGTACATTTAATCCAACAGGATTGCTATTATTCTTAATAATTATTGGTTTAATAGGATTCCTAGCTTTTAAAGTTGTTAAAAGGTTAAAAAAGAAATAAGTAACAAGAAGGACCTGCTATCAAAACAGCAGGTTCTTTTTAATAAGAAGATACATAATACCAGTTTTTATGTACTTTTTTTATTTGTTTAAAATCCCCGTTAAAATCGCTTTTTGAAGGTTTGTTATCGTTTGGGTTATATACAAATCCCGAAAAATTGTCTAGCATCCCACGGTATGTAAAGAAAAGAATTGATTTAGCCTTTCCTTTTGTTTCTACTGCGATGTCGCCCCCACCTTTAGACAATTGAGTATACTTTTTAGGTAATTGAATAAGTGATGGACTATCAGATACATTAGGTTTAATAACACCATTTTCTATTTTAGTTGCAACCTCTTCTCTCTTATCTTGATGGATTTTAAAGTTGAGATCTAAGTTGACTTGATTGAATGGAAATGAAAACCATAATGAGATAGTAATGAGCTGAATAAGAAACGGCTGCCACTTTCTCTTTTTAAAAAGATGAATTAATGTCCATATAGTCATTATGATAAAGAAAGCATATACAAATAACCAAATAGGTAACATTAAAAATTCCGTTATAATATCAGCCAGATCCCACTGGAACAAGGACACTAAAATAACGAACAAACTACTAATTAGCGATAAAAGCAACAATCGACTGCGTTTCACACATTTTCCTCTTCCTAAAATAATTCTTTTTTACCTTAATTATATATTAAAACCCTTATAAAAGCGTATGTATAATTCATACATAATTTGTTAACACAATCACTCTTCCAGAAAACATTATAAAAAAGGACCCTTGACGAAGGATAGTTCTTCCAAGGATCCTTTTTCCGGAGTATGCAGCTTTTTATACATTGTTGACTGATCAACGTTTTCTCAGTAGGTGGATGAGAAACTAATGTATAAGAAGTGCACCTTTTATACATATGTTAATTTTTAAAAATATAGTATTTTCAGGTGAAACTGCCTCTTTTTTTTAGTAAACCTTCATAAGATATTCTGATAACATCCAAATTTAAGATGATATACAAATTTCTATTCTGCATGCTTATAAACATCCGGTCTCAGGCTTTCAAATATTGGAATGTATGTTTGTTGTTCTGTAACTTTCTGTATATCAATTTCCGCTGTTATAATCTCTTCTTGATCTTCCCCCTCTTCTACGATGTTTCCATTGGGATCAATGACCATTGAATGCCCCGCGTATGTGTTGCCGACATGATTTTCATTACTCACTTTTCCCACGCTGTTACATGCAATGACATAAACACAATTTTCTATAGCTCTTGCCCTCAATAGTGTTCTCCAATGGTCTATATTTCTGGTAGTCCATTGTGCAACGTAGAATATGACTTTTGCACCTTGAGACGTTGGGTAGCGTGTGATTTCTGGAAAACGTAAATCATAGCATATAATTTGACTGGCTTTGATATTGTTAATCTCAAAGACATCTGGGACTTCATCTCCCCCTGTTAAATAATGATGTTCATCCAACATCGGCACGAGATGTATCTTATCTTTTTGATAGAGCAGCTTACCCGTTTTTGATACAGCAAAGGCTGTATTATAAATATTTTCATTTCTTTTATTTGAAACTGAACCTGCAATGATATTCACTTGATGATTGATTGCTAAACGTTGAATAAAGGGAAAAGCTCTCTTTAAATCAATATCTGCTTTTTCTGCTACATTTTTTAAATCATAACCTGTATTCCACATTTCAGGTATCACAACAATCTCAGTATCTATATGCAGCTTTTCTTCAAATAAGGACTCAATGCGTTTTTCATTTTGCTTAACTTCACCTTCTATAATCTCTGTTTGAAATAATTGTATTTTCATTTTTCTCCCTCTTATTCATATATAAATTTATAAATAGGATATAAATCACAGTTGTATTTGACATCTTCGCCATGTGATGAAGAAATAATAGAAGGTTTAATTTCATCTATAATTCGTCCGCTATTAATATTTTCACCCATATCAACTGTAAACTTTCGAATCGGCGGATGTAAGGATTCAGCATTAGAAAAGAATAAGTCTCCAGTTAGCAGCACATTGTCATCTTTATGGTGGTATATCACATGTCCTGGTGTATGACCAGGTGTTAAATACACATCTAAAGGTAACTTTTTAATGATGTTGTTACTTAGACTTTCAACTTGATGTTCCACCCCTGTTGTTTCCTTTTCTGCCTTATTTGGATATGGTTTTTCGCCATTGATAAAAGGCGCTTCAACTTCGTGGGCGTAAATAGGAATATTTAAATTATCTCTTAAATACTTGGCGCCATTAATGTGATCTAAATGGCCATGTGTGAGTAAAATACTTTTGGGGATACCTAAAGATTTTGCTATATTTAACTGAGTATGTGCATAGTCTTTCATTCCTGTATCAATGATATGAACACTCTCACCATCTAGCACGTACCATGTATTAATTTTGACAGGAATTTCTACAACAGTTTTGTAAGTAAGTTTGTAAATATGTCTAGAAATTTGGACAAATTCCAATTGATGCACCTTCTTTTGTTTTATTTGATAATATAAGTTTAGTAAGAAAAAATAGACGTAACAAGAAGGCACAATTTTGTTACTAGCCATTGAGGTGAAAAAATGTCAGACTTTAAAAGTGATCAATACGGTCCTTGTACGTTAACTGTAAAGCGCGCTTGTCCAATTGAGTTAACGATGCATATGATGGGTGGTAAATGGAAAGGGATTATTTTATCTTTGTTATCAAAATCACCCATGTATTATAATGCAATGCGCCGTGAAATACCGGGTATTACCCAGCGTATCCTTACACTGCAGCTTAGGGATATGGAAAAAAAAGGATTGATTGAAAGAGAAGAAACAAACGATAACCCTAAAAGGGTTTTATATTATTTAACAGATCTTGGAGAAAGTTTTGTCCCAATACTAAAATCTTTAGAGAAGTGGGGCAATGTTTATATAAGTCAGCAGGAAGAGGAATTAAAAAAATTGTAATGTTTTAAATAAACTCCTTAAATATATTTTACTTCTTTTTAATGACGCCTTGTTTTTTATAATGTAAGTACTTAATTAAGTAGTATCCGCGAAACTATATTAACTTGAAAATGCAAACTCATTCAATGAGAAAAGCCTTTACCATGGCGGTAAAGGCTCTTCCTATGCTCTTCCCTAATGGGAATCTCTTGTTATCTTTATCTCTATTTTTAATTAAGGTCTATGAAAATTGACTGTTTTCTCGTCATCTCCTGTTCGTTCAAACCACCCTCTGAAAGCCCAGTTATCATAACCTCCATCGCCTTCATTAATAAATGTTCCTTCTTCAAATACCCAGACACCATAGGTAATACCATCATAATCTACGGTGTCAAAATATTGAACACCTTGTAATTGATCTGAATTATACCCTTGGCTCAAATTCATAACCACTACATTGTATTGTTGACCTGATTCAAAGAATGCTTTTTCCATTGCTCCCTTGACGAAACCACTTCGATTGTCGGCTGATTTAGCCGCATCTGCAATCGCTTGTCCTATAGCTACGGGATCAACTGTTACGTCTCCTCCAACTTCTGCAGCCTCTGCAGAGCCTGCAGAACCTCCTAAATTCGGTAGAGCTAATGGCGTCGCTAACACAGCTAAACCTACGGCAGAAGCTACAACAGCTTGTTTCGCTTTTCTCATTTGATCTCCTCCTATTTTTAGGTGATTCTTAGAACATTTACCCTTTGTTACCAAATTAAAATAAAAAAGGTATTATAATTAAGAATAGGAGATGGATAATTTTCTTCTTTTAAAGCTTTTGTCCAACCAAACCTAAGTTTATAAGTTTCTTTCTAAAAGCTCTCCTGCTTTTTCTGCCATTTCTCACGGTGAATATGGCATTTCATTTTTGAGCCACCACTCAACTACGCTGACGTACGCATTAGCAACAAATTCAGCAAGTAATAATTCATTTAGTTTTACATACAGCTTTTCTCTTTATAAATCTTTTTTGATCTTTACTCACGGGTGTTACCAATCGATTTGTTTCTTATCTCTGAAAAGCTTTTCATTGGGTTCTTCAGAGCCAATTGCTGCTAGCCATAAAATGAAAAGCAAGTAATCATGTGATCAGTTTCTTAAAACGGCATATATACGTTATGCTTATAACTTATTAAACCATTCATCATCAACAGGTTCTAGCCATTCTGTTTCTCCTGGTGTCATTGCTAAGTGCACAAACCAGCTATCCTTTGTGGCGCCATGCCAATGTTTCACATTTGGCGGGATGTTCACGACATCACCTTTTTTTATTAACTGTGCTGCTTTACCTTCTTCTTGATACCAGCCTTCTCCAGCTGTTACTAATAATACTTGTCCAACTTTATGAGAGTGCCAGTTATTACGAGATCCTGGAGCAAAAGTTACATTTCCAATAGATGTGTTAAGCGGCTTTTCGTCTGTAAATACCATTTTTAAATAGGCATCTCCACTAAAGTTGGCTTCCACTTTTTGTCCTAATGGAAAGATTATGCTATTACTTAATTTTTCATGCTTCATATTTATTCTCTCTCCTTTTAACCGATATAAATTTTTTCAGCAATATTAAAAGCAGACCATGCTTTGGGCCACCCTGCATAAAACGAAAGATGAGTAATCACTTCTACAATTTCGTCTTTGGTTACTCCGTTTTTCTTTGCTTTTTGAAGATGCGGCGTTAATTGCTCAAAGTTTCCACCCGCAATTAAGGAAGAAACTGTAATCATACTTCGATCACGCGGAGATAACTCTTTCTCTCGCGCCCATACTTCGCCAAACAAAACATCATCATTAAGCTCAGCAAACTTTGGAGCAAATTCCCCTAACAGTTCTCGTCCTGCGGTTTGTTTTTCCAGCATCTCTCTCTCATCCTTTCTTTCTATTTTGATCGTTACAACAGATGTAGTATAATGCTTAAACTTAGGTTTAAGTCAACAAGAGAATGTCGATGTTTTAAGAAGAAATTCATTATTGACTTAAAGTCGACTTTAAATGATAAGTTCAATAGATATAAGGAGACAATACTAAAGAAAAAACAATTATATATAACTGATTTTAAGCATTCAGTATTAGTCCAAATAAATGATAGAAAAGGTGAATACGATGGCTTATTCAATTGGAGAATTTGCAAAAATCCTTGGCGTAACAGCAAGTTCACTCAGATATTATGAAAGACAAGGTTTGCTTACACCTAATAGGGATGAGAATAATTTACGAAGATATACGGATGATGATATTGAATGGGCGAAGTTTCTCCTCCATTTAAAAAATTCAGGTATGTTAATAACAGAGTTAAAACAATACACTAAATGGCGTGCGATAGGTGATAAAACAATCCAAGAGAGATTACATCTACTTGAAAACCGCAAACACCTTGTACAACAGGAGATACAAACTTTACAACAGAGTTTAGACATTTTAAATCGTAAAATTGAATTTTATAACGATCGGTTAAGAGGCGAATTATATGATTTTGTTCTTTATCCAAATGAAGAATCAAACTCATAACATAAGACAATAGAAAAAGTTTTCTATTGTCTTATGTTTAGGTGGAAATCTCTTTTCTAAAATGTATTTTTTTAATCTATTCGGCTAGTATAGGAATGAACAAAATTGCTTGTCCCCCTTTGATCGTCTGTTAGAAAAAGTTGAGGTAACTCATTCAACATGATAACCAACTATTATTTAATGGATTTAGTTGCCAGATAACAAGGCATATATTCAGTGATTTTTCCTTTTTGGTGATGATCTTCATAAAGAGCTTGTAGAGTGAATCCAGCTTTTAGCTGTCCTCCAATTTGAGTTTCTAAAGAATGACTAAACTGTACACCGCCGTTCTTTATAAGTTCTTCATCATTTTCTATCGTACTTTTAGTTCCGTCATAAGGTAATTTATGAACCACTTGTAATTCTTTCTCATCTTCGCCAAATAAATAGAGAGCAGGGTTTGCAAAGCCAGATAGCAGAACGCCACCTTTTTTAGAACTCTAAAACATTCTTGCCAAACGTGTTCAACATCTTGAATATAGCAGTTTGATACGGGATTAAAAATCATATTGAACGTCTCATCTTCAAAGGGAAATGTCTTACTCATATCGCCTTTAACTAAATCAATAGAATAACCTTCTCTAGCGGACACCATTTTTTCTAATTCTAATTGTTTATCAGAGTAGTCAAACACTGTAACTTCTGCATGCTGCGCTGCAAAGACCGGGCACTGCTGTCCTCCTCCGCTAGCAAGTCCTAATATTTTTGCTTCCTTAAATGGAATAAACCAGTGATGCGGAACAGGCTTACAAGGTGTTAAGTAGATATCAAAATTACCTTGAGTTGCATCTACAAAATCTTGATGATTAATAGCTAATGACCATTCTCCTCCAGCTGAAGCCCATTCATCCCACATTTTTGAGTTGATTTTTGTATAATTAGATTTTTGCGCCATAGTTAATCCCCCTTTACCTTTTGAATGTTTTGTTTAATTTTACCATGTTGCTAGAAGAATAATTTAGATGTACTAAATAAATTTTTCTGTTTCAGATAATTAATCTGTACTGGATAAGTACTTAATAGATATTTTTTAAATAAAAAACACCCTTTTGAAAAATCACAAGGGTGTTTGTATCTTAAATATAAAAGTTTGTATATAAACAGGGTACGATTTTTATTTTTAATGGCTTGTCTCGAAGCTTTCAGCCATCATTAGGTCATTTTTGTAGGCAGCCATTGCGAGTTCATATCGCACCTTTTGACCCGCTTCTACAAAATCAGCTTCCTTCACAAGGCCTGATAATGAATATTGGTGACCTTTAAAACCTACGTTCAGTTCAGTAATTTGATTGAATTGAAAACTTTCTATAGGAATTCCATTCACATCTTTCAACAAATAGTGGCCATATTTCTCGTTACATGTTTGTGCTACCTGCTCCATTACTTTGAAAGCATCGTCCGGGTTTTGTCTATAGTTGAGAATAAGACTTTCATTTACCCGGCGTCTTCCTCGGGTTCCGTTCTGAAGTTCCGTAATGTTGCTATATGAGACGGTATAGAGGTAGCCGTCATATTGACGAATCTTTAAGTAGCGCATCGTAATTTCTTCTATTTTCCCTTGACGGTTTCCGTTGAGGATAACATAATCTCCGTGGTGGATCTGGCGTTCAAACAAGTAAGTCAGTCCCATTATATAATCACGAATGATATGCTGGAGGATTATTGCCAGGGCACTGGCCAACACTACCGAACTAGTGAGAATCTTTCCGAAGTCAAAGAAATGGCTAAGCACATAAATAAAGAAAAAAGCCAGCCCCAATACTCTTGTGACCTGATTAGAAAAGTGCATGAGCGTCTCTTCTCGTTTTTCATCTAAAAAGCTCGTTTTATCAAAGAAAAGCTTAATGAATTTGCGAATAAAATAAACGATAAGTACAATCAGCAGCCCTACCGTTAAAACCTTTACGGGAAACTGCTGGAAAAATTCAGTAAAAACCAACTTACCCACTCCTTATTTCTAACACTATACCAAAAGAATGTACGTAAAGACAAAAATCTTCTGTTCTTCACAAACCTTAATGATAATAGCACGGTTTTATCAAAAAAAGAAGCGGTATCTATGCTTCTTGAGAGTCGGTATATTGGTAATAACCTCTCAATTAATTGAAATTAAAGGGTTAAGGTGAACTGTAATAGACTAATTTTCTTCGTTATATCTTGGTAATTAAGTCAATATACTGTCTATTTTAATTTTGACAATTCTAAGGAGGCTATTCTGTTACACTAAAGTAGGCAAAGAAATCATGATCGTTCGTAAGCAAAAGTTGTCCTTTTTTTATCTAATTAGATATACTAAAAAGGCACTCTAATTTAATACTACTTTTAAAAAATGCAAGACAACCGATATGAAGTAAAGGAGAAAAATCATGAACCAGCACACACAACCTTTAAACCCTATCGCTTTCCACCTAGGTCCACTTGAAGTCCATTGGTATGGAATCATTATAGGGATAGGAGCTTTCTTAGGCTTCTTGTTAGCCTCGAAAGAAGGAAAGAAACGAGGGATCTCTTCAGAAACCATCTCTGATTTACTTCTGCTAGCACTACCGATTGCTATCATTACAGCTCGAATTTATTACGTGCTTTTTGAATGGAGTTATTATAAAGAACATTCGAGTGAAATTATCGCAATTTGGCATGGAGGCATAGCCATTCACGGTGGAATTATTGGATCTGTATTAACAGCTATATGGTTTTGCAGAAAAAAGAATCTTTCTTTTTGGAAAATGGCTGATGTTTTAGCTCCTAGCTTATTATTAGGACAAGCTATTGGCCGGTGGGGAAACTTTATGAATCAAGAAGCACATGGCGGACCTGTTACACGTCAGTTTTTAGAAACTTTACATTTACCTGATTTTATTATTAACCAAATGTATATCAATGGAACTTATTATCATCCTACGTTTCTCTATGAATCACTTTGGAACATCATAGGTGTTCTTGTCCTAATCGTACTAAGAAAATCCTTGTTAAAAAGAGGCGAAGTCTTTCTTACTTACCTGCTATGGTATTCGATAGGAAGATTTTTTATAGAAGGATTGCGTACAGATAGCTTAATGCTAACTTCTCATATCAGAATAGCTCAATTAGTGTCTTTCCTTTGCGTATTAGGCAGTTTGATATTGCTATGGTATAGACGTAAAAAAGGCTTAGCAACTAGCAAGGCTGTCTTTCTCTCATAAGAACCTATATTTTTATGCAGTTTTGTAAAATTAGTAGTTTATGGACTATATTTCAGATATCAAAACGTGTAATTAGGGATAAAAACCAATAAAAGCAGCAAGTTGATCTTCAGAGTCACTGAAAATCAATTTGCTGTTTTTTTGTATCATTCATTAATATTTTTAATTATAATTATGATTTATCTATATTTTACTAATAATAAACTGTCTTTTATAGTTAAAGTACATATTTCTTATGTGAAGCTTTACTTGATAAGAATCTATATTGGAGATGAAATGCATGATAAATATAAATAAAGCTCAAAAGCAAAATCTATTCTCACGAATAAATATCCGGACGTCACCTACTGTTTCTGTATCGGCTGGAGGAGTCGCTTTTACTTTTCTTTTTGCTTTACTTGCTTATGGCTTAGCGAAAGTCCCGGGGTTTAATCATATTGGTCCACTAGCCTGTTCAATTATAATAGCAGTCACGTATCGTCAAATTTGGGGGTACCCTGAAAAAATAAGATCTGGAATTGAATTTTCTTCTAAAAAGCTGTTACGCTATGCCATCATTTTATATGGCCTAAAGCTTAATATTGATGTTGTTATTCATCAAGGGTTAGGATTGTTGCTTCGGGATGTGGGAACGGCTGTATTTGCGATTGTTTTAACGGTTTTTCTAGCCAAATGGATGAAGGCTGATAGCGGTTTATCCCTTCTTTTAGGGATAGGAACAGGAATATGCGGTGCTGCAGCTATTGCAGCTGTTTCTCCGATTGTAAAAGCAAAAGAAGAAGACACAGCTATCGGAGCTGGTGTTATTGCTTTAGTGGGAACCCTATTTGCGATTGGATATACCATTTTAAGGCCTTACATCCATTTAACGAATATTCAATATGGAATTTGGTCAGGCGTAGGCCTCCATGAAATTGCCCATGTAGCTCTAGCTGCAGCACCGGCTGGACGGGACGCCCTAGCTATTGGACTGTTGGCTAAGTTAGGCAGAGTGCTCTTACTTGTGCCATTAAGCTTTATTTTAATGTACTGGATGAAGCGAACAGGGAAAATAGAAAAGGATACCAAGATTGAATTCCCTTGGTTTTTAATAGGTTTTATAATCATGAGTATTTTTGGGAGTTATGTCGTTGGTAAGCACCTTATAATACCTAAAACGATCATGAATGATATTTCAACTCTAACTACCTTTCTTTTAACAATGGCTATGGTCGGGCTAGGGTTAAATGTAAGTTTGAAGGCTCTTCGAACAAAAGCATTAAAGCCGGTGATTGCGATGTTTATTACCTCTATACTCTTATCATTTCTTACGTTTTGGACGATGTAAAGACAAGTAAATTAAAATGATTAAGTAACAGCTACTACTTCCTATATAACTGTTAATGCGAAAAAAGTTTCTTATTTCTCAGGTTTTAAATCTCTTCCCAAATTTATGGATTGATTATAGAGCAATCTAAACCTATAACCTAGATACTAATGGCAGTTCCCTCCTTAATAAACGTTTTCACTTAAAAAACAATCTTTATTGCAGTAAGTAGTGATGTAATAAAGGTTGTGTTTGTATATACTAGGGATTGTAGTGCTGAACTTGGTGTTGTTTTAAGAGCATCAAGTGGATAAAAAGACGAAGCATCTCCTACCATGAAATGTAGTAAAGCAGTGAAACATTTAGAAAATACATTGACGCCTCTGAATCAGTCATGGTATAAACACAATAGGAGAGTTTAGCACTTAAAAGCATAAAAGCGATAAAGTTTAAAATAATACTCATATAAATAGAATACATAGGAGGAAATAACTACCATGGGACATAATAGCAAAATTATAGACTGTACCATTCGTGACGGAGGTTTAATTAATAATTGGGATTTTAGCGTTGAATTTGTGCAAGACTTATATAACGGCCTAAGCGCAGCCGGCGTTGAATATATGGAGATCGGTTATAAAAATTCACCTAAGCTTCTTCAAGCAACCGAGCCCAATCCATGGAGATTTCTTGACGATAACTTTCTCAAAGAAATTATCCCTGAGAAAAAGTTTACGAAGCTATCTGCCTTAGTAGATATTGGGCGCGTAGATCCAAATGACATCCTGCCGCGTGAACAAAGTATGTTAGATATGATTCGAGTGGCATGCTATATTCGCGAAGTAGATAAAGGCTTAGAGCTTATAAAAATGTTTCACGATTTAGGCTATGAGACTTCACTTAACATTATGGCACTATCTAGCGTACCGGAAAATCAGCTTATTGAAGCATTTGAAATGGTAAAGAAAAGCCCCGTAGATGTTGTATATATCGTTGACTCCTTTGGAAGCCTAGACCCTGCGGATATTGAGCATCAAGTGAAAAAGTTCCAAGCCATGATTCCTAGCAAACAGCTTGGAATCCATACCCATAACAACATGCAGCTAGCTTTTGCTAATACATTAACTGCGATGCGCAGTGGCGTTACATTCCTTGATTCATCTGTTTATGGTATGGGCCGTGCAGCTGGTAACTGCAACACAGAGCTGCTTGTTAGCTACATACCAAAACCAAGCTATGAGATGAAGCCAATTCTTGGCGTAATTGAAAAGCATATGCTTGAAATGCGTCAAAAGTGGGAATGGGGCTATATCATTCCTTACATGATTTCTGGTGTACTGAATGAACATCCACGTGTTGCTATGGCTTACCGTGATAGCGAGGATCGTGACAAATTTGTAGATTTTTATGACAAAGTAACGTCTCCAGAAGTTACTACGTCTCCAGCATCAAAATAAGTTAAAATGCTAAAAGTACCTCTGTTAATGGGGGTACTTTTTTATTATTATACAAAAACCCCATGATTGGATCGTATATGCATAAACTTTGATGCCCTCGATCCCGACAATTAGCTAAATGTAAGCAGTCGTACTCTTCTTAAACTATTATTTATGTATATACACCGGCGTTCCAATGGGAACTGCAGAGGAAAGTTCTAGAATATCTTCATTGTCCATTCTGACACATCCATGTGACATATCTCTGCCAATAGAAGCTGGATCATTAGTCCCGTGTATTCCATATGTAGGTTTTGACAGTCCCATCCATAGGGGGCCAAATACAGCTGGAGGGGTAGTATCTTTATTAATAATTTTAAATTTTCCAGTTGGAGTTGGAGTAATCATTTTCCCTACAGCAATAGGATATGTCTTTACTAATTTAGCTCCATCATATAGTTTTAATTGATGCTGCTTTATTGAGACATCTATCCTTTTTGCCATGGCAGTACCTCCAACTTCTTATAAGTTACTATACATGAAATTTTCTAGATTAATCCATAATAACTAATACTATTTATACCGTTCTAATAGTAAAAAATTTCTTTAAAAGCCAAGGTCCTGGCGTAAATCCAAGTGTTAATTGCCAAGCTCCTATTGCTTGCAAACCAAATTTACGAACTAACACCATTTTTTCACTCATGCTTCTTACATCTTCAAACCATACTTCATGCATCTGCCCCGCTTGATCTCTATACTGAAAAAATGGGGATTTATACTCGTTAGAATATTGGATGGGTGACTGATATCTCATCGCTGTTTTAATCGCATTTTGATTGGATATAGCAGATGCTACTGTGTCAGGCTTGTAAGGAATTGACCAGTTATATCCATACAAAGGGACTCCAATGATAAGTTTTCTTCGCGGAACACTTTTTATCGCAAATTCTATTGTTCTTTTTACTTCAGTAATAGGTGCAACAGGCCCTGGTTCGCTGCCTGCATGATGCCAATCATATGCCATAATGAACATATAGTTAACAACGGCACCTATTCCCCCGTAATCATACCCTTTTAACCAAGGAATATCTTCGCTTGTCTTCGCTGGAACCGCTATGGTCAACACGTACCCTGCAGGTTTTAAACGTTCACCAAGCTGACGTAAAAATCCTGTAAAAAGATCTCTATCCTCGGCCTTTACACGTTCAAAATCAATATTCACCCCGCCGTAGCCTTTTCTGGATACTAAATAAAAAATATTATTAACAAGATTGTTTCTTGCCTGAGGATTATTTAAAACTTGATGGGCAAGATCAGAACTAAATCCTTCAGAAGTTAGATTAGTAATCGTAACTAACGGTGTAACTCGGTTTTTCCAAGTCGTTTCAATCGCTACTAAATCGTTTAAATCATTCATAATATCTCCATTGCTGCCAAAATGATATTCAAAAATAGAAATGGACGAGGAATAAGTTGCAAAATCAGTAATTAAATTGCGATCTAATTCTGGATTTCGAACAGCATAGTATTGCAGTGTACCTGCAATGTAGTTGGATATGTTAGGGATTTTTATTTTCATTCCCACTTGCAAATAATTATAATGAACTGAAGAATTAACCCTTTTTAATTCTTCTAGAGATACATAAGCTTTTTTAGCAATGCTGCTCATTGTATCACCAGGTTGAACTGTGTATACATAAGAAGCTATAAGTAAGGCCTGACCTGGAACAATATTCGTTTCTTCTAACCCATTTACACTTCTAAGCTGTGCAATGGGATAATCATATCTGCTGCTTATTGAAGACAGGGTATCACGAGGTTGAACTATATGAACAAACATGTTTTCTCCTCCTATGTACTCTTTATCGAATTATGTTTTATTTCGTGACAAGTTTAAAGAAGCCATTCAATAAATGTATATGAGTATTATTTGTTTATATAACTGAGTTAAGTGAGGGGGAACCTCTTTACACACTCCACTTCTATTGCTCCTCTAGTACGGGTAGAAATGTTCTAGAGATTATATCAAAATCTATGTATTATAAATATATGTTTTTAGTGTACTTAAAAAAGAACGATTGTTTGTCAGGTAGGATTACACTAAAAAATAAAACTATTTTAAACAATATAGACACCCCGGCGATTAATATTAATCTTTATGAATAATTGAAACCGAAAAACCTTCTACTCTGTTAAGTAGAAGGTCATTCGTGTGATTGAAATGTTAGTGTATCGTCTGTAAGAAAGGTAACAAATTTATTAATTGTCAATAAGTTTATTCTTTAAATGAAAGTGGGAGAATACAAGTGAATTTGAGTAACATCATTTATTTGAGAGCCAGGTTTCCATACCACAGATAAATTAAAGTCCTTGACCTACTTTAACTTTATTTTCACCTGTACTCCTATAAGCCCATATGATAACCGGAATTAATATCAAAGATAGAATTCCTCCACTTAATGATAAAACGCTATAACTTGATTGAGCTACAACCATTCCTGATAAAGCTCCTCCTGAAGCTCCTGCTAAAGCAATTAAAACGTCTATAGTACCTTGTGTTTTCGCACGTGTTAATGGTTCTGTAGCATCCACTATTTGAGCTGTCCCGCTAATTAACCCTAAGTTCCATCCTAATCCAAGTAACGATAGAGCAACCACTAGAAGAACCATTGAATCACTCGGTGCTATAGCTGCTACCAGACCAGCTAAAAGAAGGGTAATTCCTGAAGCAATTGTCATCGCCGTTCGTCCAATTTTATCAATTAAGAACCCTGTAAATAGTGAAGGAAGATACATGGAACCAATATGAAAGCCAATTACAACCCCTACTTCAGTTAGCCCGTGGCCATGATGTCTCATGTGCACAGGCGTCATGGTCATGATAGCAACCATTACAATTTGAGTAAGGACCATAACTGTGGCCCCAACAGCCACTCCTTTTTTGTTCGTTGATTGCTGAGTATTTGTTAAATTTTTTTGAGCGTTACGTTCTTGTTTATTCTCTTCTATTGCTCTTGCAATCAGTAACGGATCCGGACGCAGCATAATATAAAATACAAGACCAGCTACTATATATGCAGCTGCTGCTAAAATGAAAGGGCCTGCAAGTGCTGGGACACCAATAGAAAGAGCAAAATTCCCCATCACATCAACTAAACTCGGGCCTGCAACGGCTCCAAATGTAGTGAAAACCATGGCCATACTAACAGCGGTCCCCCGTTGTTTTGCTTTGGCTAAATCTGTTCCTGCATAACGCGCTTGTAGATTAGTAGCTGTTCCTGATCCGTAAACGAGGAGCGAAAAAAAAAGAAGAAAAATACTATTAAGAATGGCAGAAAAAATAACACCAATCGCTCCAACTCCCCCTAGGATAAAACCTGTCGTAAGTCCTGCGCGACGCCCTTTTTTTTGAGAAAGCTTTCCTACTAACGAAGCAGCTCCTGCAGATCCTAAAGTAAATAGAGCCGTCGGTACTCCTGCATAGGCATCTGTACCAAGCATTTGTTGTGCAATAAGTGCACCAACAGTGACTCCTGCCGCCAATCCTGCACCGCCAAAGATTTGAGAAACACTTACTACAAATAAGGTGCGTTTATATAAAGCTTTTTGTTTCTCTGGTGAATTAACATATTCTTGTAAACAAGTTGATTGGTTATCTAGAGCTTCTACATGATCCTCGTGTACCATCATAACCTTCCTTTCAGAAAACTCATTCTATTTTTAAAAATATTCTCACTAGATTTGGATTATCATAACACGCATAAAAAAACCATACAATATTATAATTGTATGGCAAACAATATTATAAATAGTCGTTAAGTAAACGTTTAAGGATAATCAATCCTCGCTCAAGCTCTCCAATCGTTTTCGGTGCACAAACAGCGATCCTTACAGCTCTATCTGGACAACTGTTTCCCACTACAAAGCGTTCTGCTGCATACACTTGTACGCCCTGCTGCGCAGCTAATGTTTCAAATTCAGCACCTGTAATCTTTTCTGTTAATAGTAACCAACGAAATATACCAGTTTCCATACCTAAACAGGTGTAATTTTCTAAATATTGATTTGCAATTCGGTTTCTGAGGATAGCTTGTTCACGATGCTTCTCTACTAAGGATTCAAATTGATTTGACACAATAATACGTGCTGTTAGCTCTGCTAATAATGGTGAAACTGATATATTTAAATTATAAAGAGCCTTTGAAATAGGTTCTTTAAATCGACTAGGTGCTGCTACATATGCTAGTCGTAACCCTGGTGCTATTGATTTTGATAAACTCGCAATATAGATGACTTGTTCTGGTGCATATGACGCCACTGCTGGCATTGGTCGCTCATGATGGAGATGATACGTTGCATCTTCAATAATAAATTGGTTATATTTTTTTGCAATCACGGCAAGCCTTTCTCGGTTTTCAACGGACATACAGCAAGCAGTTGGATTATGATAGTCGGGTATCAAGTAAATGCCTTTAATATTGTCATTTTTACATGCATATTCAAAAGCAGTCGGACTCATTTCATAATTCTTTGATTTTATCGGTACTAATTGTACACTAAGCATAGCTGCAACCGTTTTTAAACCTGGATAAGTGTGATGATCAACACCAATGCGATCTCCAGGCTGACAAAGACTCGCTAGTATTGCAGCAATTGCATTTTGTCCTCCATTTGCAAATAAAATATGATCAACTGTTGTTTCGAACCCACCTCTTCTCATCAGCTTTACAGCTGCATCTTTTTGCCAAAGACTTTCACCTGGCCTCCCATAACTAAACCACTTTTCGTAATCAGTCTCTTGTAGCATATCTTTTAGCTGAAGGAGAAGCGGCTCGTACGAATCATTGTCTGGCAGTGTCGCACCCATTTCAATTAAGTGGCTAGGCTTTATATCTTCCAGTAAATACGCATTCGATAACGCATCATACGATACGAATGTACCGCTTCCAACAGTAGCACTTAATAAACCCTTTAGCTCACACACTTTAAATGCTTTTGAAATCGTACTCAAATTTAAATCTAAATAATCGGCTAGCTCTCTCTGTGGAGGAAGTTTTGTTCCTGGTAATAAAACTCCCTTGATAATATCCTGTTCCAATTGGCCTGCAATGGCTTGGTAAATAGGCTTTCTTGTTTTATCAACAGATGGTTTCCAGCTCATCGGATAATTTTCAAACGAATTAATTGGCATAGTACCCATCCTTTTTTCACACAATTATATACTTGTACTGTTTATATCACAATTATCATTATTAATAATTTCCAAGAATCTATGGTTTTTGAGACTTGATTATGATCAATTATTTTAACGATTAAATACAATTTCTCATAATTTCCCACACCTTTTTCTCATGTTTCTAAGCTTCTTGTGATTACTGCGAAGAAAAATTTTTGTCCTACTGCTAGGAGTTAATAGAGGAGGAGCACATGCTGGAGGTACCAACTCAAGCATGTGAAATATCTTAACCGTATCCTAGACCTAGAGTAGGATCATCAGGGGATGATATTTTTAGAAGCTATCTCCTATTCAATAAAGGAGCCTTTTGTAAAGAGGAAGTCAGTTCTTTCTTAAACTTTTTGACCCTGAGAGGGCTTAATAAAAATCTATTTTTCAGTCTAACTACTGATGAATCTATACAAATCTTTACCTACTGTTGTAGATAAACGTTTCCATTTTAACTTGTGTTTCTTTTATTTATTTCTTTTTTTCCATTTTATAACCTCGATGTTAACGCCATGGTCTTCTTGAGATGATATGGTGAATTCGTCCATTAATTTTTTTACCCCTGATAAACCAACGCCTAACCCCCCTGACGTTGTATAACCACTTTCCATCGCTTTTTGAATATTTTTAATGCCTGGTCCTTTATCTATAGCTATTATTTTTAGTCCTATTTCAAGTTGATTCTCTATTATTTCCATTATAATTTTTCCCGTAGTGGCATATTTATATATATTTCTGGATAATTCTGAAATAGTCGTAATAATTCGGGCTTGATCAAGTGTGCTGAAGCCTAAGCAGTTAGAAAACATTCGCCCTTTCTGACGTGCTTCTACTATATCCACTTCAGTGTGTATCTCAACAGTTAAAGGTTCCTTTCCTTCATCCGATTGAAATAACATAAGTATCACCACTTTCTTTATTTTAATAGTAGTAAAATAACAATAGGCCAAAAAGAAAGGTTAGATAACCTTTCTTTTTGGCCTACATCTAGTTCAGTGCCTAGCTTATCAGTGCCGTTATGAAGTTGGGTTTAAGATCAGAAGAATTGTACTTTTATCTTTATGAAAGTCCCATGCGACTAGTATATCTGTTACCTTTGAATCTAAAATTACTTCTAATGATTGACTATGTTCATGAAGTAGTCTTTTTTCGAGATTTCTTTTAGCCAATGTAAGGTTTTCTTCAAATCCTAATTGAACTAATTCTTTCTCTATACTTACCATAATACCTTCCCTGATTATAAGAAGTGTTCGCTGATCTAATAAATAAGAAGAAACATCGTGAGGGAATTTTTCTGCTTTTTGAGTTACTTCCTCAACTTCTTTATGCAGCAATTTCTGATTTTTATAGGAATGATTAGCTATGTTTTCTTTATCAGAATGGATCATAATAAACGTACCAGACTGCAGCTCTAAATTCCAATCATAATAAAACTCTTCAATATCTAAATGTATATTTAATTGTATATATCCTTTTATCTCTTCAATTAAAGTCTCCATTAACAAATCACGTGTTTTTTGAACATAAATAACTTGTCCCTTGTCTAACAAAGCCTTTTCTAAAGGTAATAAAAAGGCTTTAAAATAAACGGTTATAAAAGGAGGAGAAATGACGGTGAATACACCTCCAGGACCTCTTCCAAAGTTTTCACGAAGTAACCTTCCCATATAGCTACTTAATTCTTTTTCCAGTTTCGTTTTATCCATAGATGGTGCACCTAGTTTCTAGTTTCATAAGGTATACTATTCGTGATGTTTTATGAAAAATCCTTCTTCATCATAAGATCATTTTTGGTAATAAGAATTAACTTTTCACAAAGTGTAAACGAGGCATACTAGTATATCTTTAATAGATTGGTTTCTGTTTACCTTTGTATTTTCTGTGTTTCAAGATTCTTCTTTTATTTGAAATTCCAATTTTACTTCCATAGATAATGGTACTTAAAAGGATTATATCCTTGCTAATTTCTTCTTTGTATAATTCATTGTCATACTTTTGATAATCCTGCAACAATCGACGAAGCTCTTTTATAAACAATACAATCTCATGATTATCAGCCATCCCGACCAAATCCTTTCTGTTGGCACATCCTATTTTTAGGTGCTGTTTTAGGGAATTATTCCGTTACAAAAGGACTTACTCTTTTTAGACAACAAAAATAAGCCGAAAAAGAAAAGGTATGTCCTTTGCTTCCTCGGCTTATGTTTGGCACAGTGTGTCCAATTCATTACTGCCTCATTAATTTTTTGGTTTTAGGATAAGCGTAATAATACTATTATCCTTTTCAAAATCCCAATCTACAAAAATATCAAGAATGTCTGCATTTAATATCTCATCATAGTCATCGTTTTGCCGTAAGATTCCTTTTTCCAAAGGACGTTTAGAGATGCGTAAGGTGTCATCAAAACCCAACGAAATTAGCTGCTTTTCAATAGCCACCAGTATTCCCTCCCGTACGATGACCAATGTACGATCGCTTAATTTATATGAAGAAATTTTTTCAGGTCCTTTTTGTGCAATCTCACTCATCTTTATAATTCGATCATGAATTGCTTGTTTTCCTGGGTAAGGGTCGCCCTCAGTCAAATCGGCTTTCAAATCGTCCAGACACACTCCCACAAAAATTCCGGAGTGATGATCTAAATTCCAATCATAATATAAGTGCTGAATGTCAAGGTCTGTAATCCCTTTAATTTGCCCAGTGATTTGAGGTTCAAGAGTCTTTACCAAAAGCTCTCTTGTAGTCATCACTTGAAGTTCTTCATTTTGGTTTAACAGTACTTGTTCCATAGGTGATACGAAGCCACTGACATAAATAACAACATAAGGTTCATATATCGTAACATGAACAGCCTCGGGACCTTTTCCAAAGTTATCTCGTAACAATTTGCCCAAATTATTCGCCAGCTTTGTTTGCTGAGCTTTAATATCCATATTTCTTCATCCTTTATTAAGAAAGAAGCATCATATCCTCTTTCCATCATTTTATTGTACCATCACGAACGAATAATTTAAATATACAGAATAAATAAAAAATAATTGTTACAATATGTTTAACCTAATTATAGACGTTCAAAACCTCTTCTTTCTATTGCTTAGGAAGTATTTTGAATGTCACCGGAAAACACGAACTCATTAGATTCGTATTGCTGTTTTTAATAAAGAAATTTATTATACGATAATGAATGGAATTTTTTTATTCAGTCGGGACAGATAACAAATTTTTTAATTTCTTAGTAGAAATCTATATATTTTTAGAGAGAGGACAATTGTTTGTAAAAGAGAATTAAGCTTTGGAAACGTGCAAAAAAGCCAAAGCTTTCTTAAGAAAGCACTTGGCTGCGGCTGCTTGCTTATTTCTTACTTTACTTATTCATAACCGTAGCTTTTCTTAAATCCTGTATTTTCAAGGAATTCTTTTTTGTTCAGATTTTAGAAAAAAGGGCTTTCGGTAACGAAAAATGTAATATATTAATTTTCTCTGCTAATCACGTGCTTTTTCTTGAGTATAAATCAGCTCTTAAAATCATCTAATCTAGTGAAAAATTCCTGAAGAAAATCATAAAATAACTAGAGCCTTCGGGTACATTATCTGTATTTCAAAAATCAGAAAGCAAAGATAAATCAGGATCTGTATTTTTACTTCCCCTTGTTATTGATGGGATCATTCAAGAAAAGCATTTAAATCTAATAAATAAAGATTCTTCTTGGCTTTTCAACGAATTGAAACAAAGAGGATACAAAGACGTGAAACGTATTTTATATTGTAGTTTTTTAAACGGGCAACTTTTTGTGGATATAAAAAATGAATGATAAAAAAATCTAGGACGAAAATGGGTTTAAACTTCACTAATTCTATAGAAAGCCATAAACTGCTGGAGCTATTGAATACAAGATCTTTAAAAGCTGTAATAGCCATGTGTTGCTATGTATAAACTAAGAGCAAGCTAATTTTTATTAGCTTGCTCTTATCTATAAGATGAAGTATAAAAAGGGCTTTTTTTTATTTATTAAGCTCAGCAGGAGCTGAAATATTCTCAAGAACTTTTCCTGTTTCTTTATTTGAAGTATTACTTACCGCTAAATCTCCCAGAGAAATCATTCCAATGAGTTTTCCATCTTCTACAATAGGAAGTCTGCGTATTTGATGCTGAGACATGAGATCTGAAGCCTGCTCTACAGACATGTATTTTGTACCGGTAATGACATCAGTGGTAATCATTTCAGATATTTGTGTATTCGTATTAAAATTATTAGCTAATCCCTTGACGACTAAATCACGATCAGTTATTAGGCCTATTAGCTTATCATTTTCACAAATTGGAATAACTCCTACATCTACATTCTTCATCATATTAGCTACCTCACCACATGAACTTTTAAGGTTACCTGTCTCAATATTAGAAGTCATCACTTCTGTTATATTCATAGCAACTCCTCCTTTATTTAATCATTGTCTTACTTCACTTGATTCCCGCACCTCATCTTCTAAAACGTCCATTTGAGTTTTAGGATACAAAGCTTTAGGTTTTAATGAGAAGAAAATGGTGAATGGATTTGAAAAATTCATCGCATTTTATTGGACAGTAAAAAGATGTAAGAATGATAGGAAACGAGGTTTTAATAAAAGAGCACAACCCGTTGGTTCGTAATAAATTTATACTTCTCCTCTTCTCATCTTTATACTTTTACAAAAGAGTTATTCAAAGTTATTTTTCATTAAATTGAAATATTAAAACTATTATATAAATTGTATAATTTAGTAGTATAAAAACTACTAGGAAGGAATTACACACTATGTTATGGTTTATATCTGCTTTAGGGACAGCTGTATGCTTCGGAGTAAATAATACTTTATTTAAATGGGGCGCTCTTCAACATTTATCTAAAGTGTGTATTCAACTTTTCTTTTATTGGATTTCTTTTTTTATCCTATTATTATTTACTCTTATTAAAGGAAGTTTTGAATTTCACATTTTACCTATTTTAACGGGGGCACTAATCGGTATATTAAATGCCAATGGCAATATCCAAATGTCGAAAGCCTTTGAGAAAGGACCTGCGAGTATTACATCTACCATTATTGCGATGAATACAGTCATTGTTGTTATAGCTACATCTTTATTATTTCCTCAATCCATTCCTTTAACAAATTGGATTGGTATCATCATTATTATATTGGCAGCTTGTATTATTCAGTATCAACCAAACAAAACGGCACACATAGAGTATAAATTATGGATTTTGAGCTGCTGTTTAGCTCTTCTATCTATCGGCACAGTTGGTGTTATTATGAAATTCAGCACGTATCAGCACTTTAGCATGGGTGAAATGCTTGTTTCAATGTATGGTGGAGGAGCTGTCTATTTAAGTTCATTAGCTCGGAAAGAATTTAAAAAATTAACTGCACATAAAATTGAAATAAAGATAGGTATACTAGTTGGTATATTAAGTACGATTGGTTACAGCTGTTATTTATTCGCCCTAAAGGAAGGTCCATCAAGTGTGGTTTATCCAATCATTAGTTTAAATTGTATTGTTGTTTTAATTGGGAGCTTAATTATCTTTAAAGAAAGACTTAGAAAATATCAATTGATAGGAATTATTCTTACTTTATGCGGAATCGTATTGACTAAGATATAAGTTTTTGGACCAATACCAACAGAAGAACAAACATATAGTGAAATAGGTCTCCCTCTGTATGGCAACTGAAGATGTATATAGTATACATACATAAAAAATAGAAAAACTCCCCCAATGCGTTAAGGGAGTTTTTCTATTTTTAGGAGTTAGCTAAATAATGATTCATCCATCTTGAGCTTTGGGCACCAATCTTGCCTTAATGCATCGATTGAATCGGTCGTTTTAGCTATGCTCTCTCTTCTAATCTGTTTTTATTTATTTCAACAGGTAACGTTAATGCCACTAGTTTGCAGAACTTCTTCTAGCACACTTTGCTCTTTATTGCTTAAAGGAACCATTGGCAAACGAACACCGCCAACTTGTATTCCACTTAGATTTAATGCAGCTTTTACTGGTGAAGGACTTGGCGCAATAAATAATGCTCTCATAATTGGAAGCAGATTGCGATGTGTAGCAGCAGCTTTTTTGACATCGCCATTTTTGAAGGCATTAATCATTTCTTGCATATCATTGCCAATGATGTGGGAAGCAACTGAAATAACTCCTGCCCCGCCAATTGCTAATACTGGTATTGTTAACCCATCATCGCCGCTGTATAGTGTAAAGTCGCTAGGTGTTTTGCTAATAATCTCTGCCATGGCATCCAAGGTGCCACTTGCTTCCTTAATTGATACAACATTAGGAATCTCTGATAGACGAACAATTGTTTCAACAGAAATGTTAACTACGCTTCGCCCTGGGATATTGTAAAGCATAACTGGTAAAGAGGTTGACTGGGCAATCGTTTTAAAGTGCTGGTACAAGCCTTCTTGAGACGGCTTATTATAGTATGGAGCAACGAGCATAATACCATCGACTCCTGTTTCCTCTGCAAGTTTTGTTAAGCTAATCGAAGCTTGCGTGTTGTTTGAGCCAGTTCCAGCGATGACGTGGACTCTTCCCGCAGCAGCTTCTACCACACATTGGAATAATTTAATTTTTTCTTCTGTGGTTAATGTTGGAGACTCTCCAGTTGTACCAGCTACAACTAAGCTATCTGTGCCATTTGTAATTAAATGCTCAACTAACGTTTTCGTCGCGTTAAAATCAATTTCGCCATTCTGATCAAACGGGGTAACCATTGCTGTTAATACTTGGCCAAAATTCATAACTACACACCCTTTATAAATTTTTAAAAATTAGAGGGGTTAGGGCCATTCATAAAAAACGCAAAAAAGCAGCAACGAGGGATTCGTTGCTGCAGTAGAAACAATATTTATCAAAAATAGTTTCCGTGCGTAAGATAGCCCTCCATACAGTTTCCCATATGACAGTTCTGTATTTATTCAACAGCAGAACCAGCTTCAAGAACATGAGATTCTTTCAGCTTCGGCAAATACCCCTTTCCACAATTGTCATTGGATCTCATTCTCCTCAAATTGTATACTTATGATCTTTGCGCCTCTATCCTCACTTCAAAAAATATTGAAATAAGAAAATATTTAATTGAATTTAATATAACAGTAAATTTCCTTTCACGCAAGATTCATTTAAGTGTAATTTTATGGAAAACATGTAATTAAGTCCTTACACTTATTTTTGAGAGAATGCCTCCGGATTATTGACTCAAAGCCACAATCTCAGTATCACTCATATTACTATTTCACCTTTCATCTTGCTATTCACCACATGTTTTAACTTACATATTATGCACATCATAAAAAGCCACCCGCTTAGAGTGACTTAGCATTAGGTTTATTCTTTACTTCATCAGGTACGTAATCTAAAAGTACGGATATTATTGTATTAAAATGCCATGGAGTAAGATTGTTGCCAGCACTTTCTTTTAACTCAGTTCTTAGCTTTTCACCCCATATAGGATATTTATTGTTGCTTTTTGCTTCCTCTAACATATAATCGACTACATTTAGTACTTTATAATATTCATTTTCTTTTGCGCTAATATAATAATCCTTTTGTTTATAGTTCATATCTCCAATCCCCTTTTGGTTATTTATGAACAATAAATTTTTTCATAAGGTAGCATCAAATTTAGACTATATCTCTTATTTCCTTATAACATCTACATTGGTTTAAATAGTTTATAATATCTTGGTTATTTACGTCTTTGATATTATCTCCAAAAAGTTCAACGGCACTTTCTAAACGTTCCCTGTTATTATCAATCGTTAGTATATATTGAAGTGCATCAGCTACTGGTGCATTATGGTATGTACGACGCACGAAATACTCTTCGATTGCCTTATTTAAGCATTCTGATTCAGCCTTTCTAAATTTAGCTTCTGACCTTTGAAGGTTCTTTACCTCCATCTCTATCATAAACCCCTCATCCTCTCCAATTTAATTTACTATTTTATTCCCCTACTAGAAGTAAAATAAAACTTAGTTTGTATACAAATTAATATATTTTCTCAAAATAAAAAACACCTGTGAAGACAGATGTTTTTTGTAAACTTAACATATTAAAGGAGAAACGATTTGTCAGCAAAAGGAGGAATCAGATTAGGTACAGTATGTGCTTATTTTTCGTATTTATACGTATTCGAATTAAAGAATAAAATGAGGTTAAGCAAACCCATTGATGTTCGATTTTTTCAAGGTTAAAGGATAGATTAATTTTTGAGGGAATGAGTTGTAGCATGTAGTCAAATTATTGTTGGGGAAATATAGCTTTATCTTTTAATTGATGCATTGCAGGGACATACTAAAAAATGAGGTGATAATATGGAAATAAATCGAGCTAAGCAAATTCTTTCTTCACCCAAGGAAATTGATGTGCATTACCACGGAGTTCCTATTTGGATTAAAAGTGTAGATGAAACATCAAGTATGGCTATCGTTCATGCGAGAGGAACACATGATGAAAACCGTATGGTTCCAGTCCTTGATTTAGAAGAAAAATAAAAAATAAAAAATAATAAAGGAATAATATAGAATTTTTACATTCTTTTGTTCCATCTCCAAATAGAACCGAATAACTGATACCATATTTCTCTAAGCTTTATTTATAAGAAAAAAGAGGTGCAGCATGAAAGAGAAAAAAGAACCACAATTCAGAAGTGGCGAGCTAGAAAATACGGAACTAAAAGGCTATTATGGAATGGATCCTGAAACTAGCCTTCAATCTGTTAATTTTGCTACGACGGAGAACCCATACTTAAATGAACATTACCAGGAAGATTCTAAAGAAAATGAATAAAGAGAGAAGAAAATAACCGATCTTTATTTCTTTTCTTTAGTTATACATTCTTAATAAGTTGTCAATAAAAGGGGTTGCAGATACCATATTTCAATCTCGGCTTATTCTTACTTCTGCAAAGATATTACCTAACACATAACGAATATAAAGAGCCAATTGTTTTACGCAAGTGGCTCTTTGCTACGTTAATTGAATACGCTTGAATCCTTAATAAATAATGGCAAGTAACAATTTATTAGGGATTTAGATTAGTCTTTAACTAATTTAACAAGCATATGAGCAAGATGATGTTGTTCTTCCTCATTTCCAACTTTCCATAACTCATGTAACAAGTATTGCTCTTCATTTTTGGGCTCCTCATGTGTTGCGAGATAATCAGCTATTTTTTTAGCTGCTAGAGCTAATTGATTATCATTTAACCCTAGTTTCTCACCTTTTGTGACTTTATCTCCTAAGTAACTTTTAAATTCGTTAAAACTAGAAAGGATGTTGTCTTTCTTCCCTTGACTCATTTCATTTAGTTTATCCTCTACTTTATTTTCAACAGTTTCAGTATTATCATTCATTTTTCATTCTCCTTCCAATTAAGTATTAATGTTCTTATATGGTAAATCCCCGATTTACAGGTATATAAGCATTTCGTAGCCTACTCATATATTAAGTAGAAGAGTTAATGGGCTTCAACATAGTGAATACCTCTTTTTTGATGAGTTTAAATAGAAGATATTGGATATTTAAAAAAAGAAAAACTCCCCTAGTGCGTTAAGGGAGTTTTTCTTTTTTTTTTTCATATTAAGGGTGTAATTGCTTGTTACTTACATATCATTTAATATTTTTGTAGATATTTATTATAACCTATCAAATGATTTCAAGAAAGCAAAAAATGAAAGCGATTACTTCGAATTTAAAATAATAAATGAAACATAACTGTTTTTTTATGAGATGTATTTTGGTTCTGAAAAAATACAGAGCTTAAGCTTAAATGGTCTAAAGTTTCTCTTATATATTAATATATAAGAAACTTTTATTCTTTCTCGTTTCGTGGCATAGCATTAGAAACCATAGAAATGTCTCCAGTATAATATTTATGCGGATAAGGATCAGAAGACTTAGCGGGCTTTGTTACAAACTCTTTCTCAAGATCACCTAATTTGATTTCATCTGTATTATTCTCTGATACCTGTTCTAAATTATTTGGTTGATTATCGCCCATATAAAATTCCTCCTTTTAATTAAACAATGCTCATTGCTCATTAAGGATACATTTTTTAACACCCTGGATATAAATGCTGTTTTTATCCTATACTTTCCTGTGCTTTTTCTTCATTTAGTATATATTTGAAATAAATATTTATTACTTTTTTGAGATTGTGAACGATTTATTTATACCTTTAAAATCCATTATGTTAATTAAGAAAGTAGGTTATATTCACTTCAAAAAGCAGAGACCGATTGGCCCTGCTTGTTATTTGACTATCACTTCCCCCACCATTCCACTATTAAAATGATACCTACATATCAGTTTATATGTACCAGGATTTTGTGGTTTTACGGTGATGGTTTTTTCTTTTCCCGGCTGGACTTCAGCGTCAATTCCGAGCTTTTCTACTGTGAAGGTATGCTCTTTCTGACCTTCATTTTTTAATATCAATGTTGTCGTTTTTCCACTCGGGATAGTGATGGTTTCTGGATTAAAGTAATCATCATTCAACTGAACCTCCATGGCTTGTTGTCTTACCATGTCTGATTCGGCCAAAACGCTGAGTGAACCTGGAGTTGTCACAACCATAACCATCGCAAACAAAACGACTAATCCCATTAACCAGTTTTTCACAGACATTTACATTCACTCCTTTCATAAGCCATATTCTTTTCCAATTCATAAAATAATATCACTATTTTTTTGAATTAATCATTGTTTTTCCTTTATTTCTATTTATAGAAAGCACAAATAGTTATGAACGTTGAGAGAATCGTGAGTGCTAAAAGAAGAAAATAGCAGACGTACCCAGGAATGGGTAAGTTTTATGAAAGAAGCTTCTCGATTAGGTCTCTCCCTTAAATTGTCTAACTTTATAGAATATTATTGATACTAATAGAACAGTTACAATCATATTCTTATAAAAGAAAACAATAAAAAGGAGTGTCAAGTTAGTTGATAAAAGCTAAGGTTAGTTTACGGCCTATTGTTAGTAAAATAAATTTACCTACCATTTTGAAAACAGCTATACTTCCTGGTAACTCATTTGAAAGCTTATTTATTGCAACCCAAGTAGGAGAGATCTTTTACATAAGAGACGAAGCTATACAGACTTTTTTAGATATTCGCTCACGAATCATAAAATTAGGTACGTCTGAACCAGGTGTTTCCCGCGGAGGATATGATGAACGAGGATTGCTAGGGCTAGCGTTTCATCCAGAATTTTATTATAACGGTCTGTTTTATCTTCATTACTCAGTAGCTGGAACACAAGGCCCAGGTGCACTTTCCGAACATTATAGACCTAACCCGTGTGATCCTAAAACTTCAAACTTAAGGTGGATAAATAGAGAAACTAAATATGATCATATTGATACAGTGGAAGAATGGGTTTTCCAACCAAATGCTCAGCCTCAAAAAAGACGGACGTTACTTAACTTAAGAAGACCATTTTTTAATCATAATGGTGTCAACAGCTTAAACTTTTCACCTGAAACTGGAAAACTTATCTTTACAACCGGAGATGGTGGATCAGGCTATGACCCCTTTAACTTAAGTCAGAATGATATAGAAATTTACGGGAAAATAATTGAAATTGATGTAGGTAAGAATACATTTATCCATAATCCACCCGTAGTCACACGTTTTAGTGAACTCCCCTCACCTATTCAGGAAACTCTTACGCTCATTGCTAAGGGTGTTCGCAATATAACGGGTATTTCATTTCAAAAATTTTATAATCAGTACATCAAATATGTGGGAAATGTTGGACAAGATGTAGTAGAGTCGATTTTTTCATTTGTTCATTATAAGCCAATACCTGTTCCTCAACTTGTTCAAGCTTCTTTAATGAGAGCTAAACCCAGCCAAGAAGGATTTATTAACCTTGGCTGGCGGGGATGGGAAGGAGATTTTCCGACTTCGTTTATAAAAAGGTGTTCTGAAAATCCGGCCTTGGATGAGAAAATAATTGCTTATTACAATGAAGCGGTAAAAACTTCAGTGAGACGTCTTCAGCCTTTAACAAGTTATTTTCACAAAGATCCCCGCCCCAATAAATTTGGAGGGACCTCCCTTACAGGAGTTCAGCCATATATGGGGAATAAAATCCCTAGCTTAACAGGAAGCGTTATGTTTACGGATATTGCACAGTTTAAAGAATCTCAATCCCCAGTTAGAGGAGTTTTAGCTTATACCAGAGCAGGTACAGATTGTAAGTTAAATGATTTTAGTGTTGTGGAGATTGACTATAATTTTGGTTCTCAAGCAGCTTACTACGTTAGTTTGGGAACGAACCTGGGTCAAACCAGGCTTTATTTAGGAGTGTATGGCTCTATGAAAGTGTCTGACTTTAATCAAGGTACTGTTTTTGAAATTGTTCCATGATTTATATTTATAAAATTCGACTGGATATCGATTTTCTTCCAAAAATCATAGCTTAATTTTTCCACCAGCTATTTTATAAGAATGAACAAATGAACTTTCTAGAAAATAAAAAAGCCTTTAATCAATAAAGCCCATAAAAAATTCATTTTATGGGCTACAGTACATACCTTTAGAAAGATAAAGAAATTTATCTTAACGGATATAACCTATTCCTGTAAAAGTAAATGCGACTTATTAGTCCTCTCTCTTAATTTCTTCATATATTCCATGTAAGAGTTGATATATCAGACAATGATCTAAAATAATGTAAAAACAGTTAACGGAGGTGAAATTCATGTACTTTTTAAAGTCTCTTTCAAATGAAGTAAAATCTGCGCAGCTTTTTTTTCATAGACTATCTAAAACTAAGCAGCTTGTATCAGGCGCTCTTTTCGCCAGCTTAGCAGCCCTTTTTCAATCAGCAGGAGGTTTCTTACCGGGAATAGGAATTTTTATTAGTCCCTTCTCTACTGCACCCATTCTTTTTTGTTTTACACTTTCGCTCCCTCTAGGATTTATTACCTATATACTAACAAATCTGCTTCTTCTGATTATCCAGCCAAGTGAACTTATTATTTTTCCTTTTACAACAGGAATGTTGGGAATGGGCATAGGAGCTTCTTTTTACTTTTTTAAAAAGAGATTATACATTGTTGTAAGTGGTGCCACTCTATTAACTGTTGGGATTATTACCTTATTGTACGGTTTCAAATTCCCCGTACTAGGTCCCGTGATTTCCAGAAATTTTTCTTTTTCTACTACTGGTTTAATTTTTATATTTACTTTCCTTTATAGTTGGATTTGGGTTGAACTCAGCTTAGCTTATTTTAAAAAATTAAAAACATTTATTTCCTAGTGAATCTACAAATTAATCCCTTAACAGAGATAACTCGTCAAAATAATGGAGAAATCCCAATCAGCTTTTTAGAAGAACGTCAATTAGGACAATCTCATCTGAATTTTTTAAGACTCTTTTCATTATATTTTCAAATTCAACTAAACTATTTGCCCGTTCTCCTTTAATTCCAAAGCTAGTTGCCAATTGAACAAAATCTGGATTTGTAAAAGTTACTCCATAGCTCTTACCAAACTTTTTGTTCATCATTTCCTGCTCTATTTTTAATGTAGAGTCGTTTAAAACAATAATGATGAATGAAAGCCCTAAGCGCTTTGCCGTCTCTATTTCTGCAAAATTCATTAAAGCTCCTCCATCTCCAGTAATACAAATAACTGGATTATTAGGGCAAGCCAGTTTAGCTCCAATTGAGCCTGGTAAAGCAATACCCATGGAAGCTAAACCATTTGATATAATGAACTTGTTAGCGTTTTTGGGCTGATAAGTTCGGGCTATAGATACTTTATGAGCCCCTACATCTGAAATCACAATTGTTTCCTCTGAAGAGAGCTTGTCAATACTATGCAAGATATTCTCAATTGTCAAAGGCAGTAAATTAGTATCTATCTCTTTCTTTTCAATATGATAGGATTGCTTAATTTGTTTCTGAAGATTGCCAGAGGGCATCCACGGTTTAGAAGGGATATCCAGCTGATTGAATACGCGTAAAGTCTGCTTTATATCTCCAACCAATTCCACTTCTACAGGATAATATTCATCTATTTCTGCCGGTAAAGTATCTATATGTAAAATGGGTGTTTTTTCTGTGTTCCATTCTTTAGGTAATTTCTCGACAAAATCAAATCCCATTACAATAAGTAGGTCAGCTTCCTTTAAGCCTGGGAGCACTTCATCTTTTTCATTAAATCCAAACGTAAAGAAATTTTTCGGATGATCTTTAGATAACACACCTTTAGCCATATAACTATGGGTAACCGGTGATTGAAGGCGTTCAATAAATTGGTGAAGCTCATCCACAGCTTGCTGTCTAACAACGCCGTTACCGATAATAACAAAAGGTCTCTCATACTGCTTAATAAGAGTATTAGCAGCCTGAATTAACTCCATTATAGGTATACTTACGGGCATAGATGTAGGTGAAATAGGTTTAATGGGAACGATTTGAGCTGCTAAGTCTTCTGGCAATTCTACTACTACGGGTCCTGGCTTTTCCATTTGTGCAACTTTAAATGCTTTTCGAATAATCTCAGAAAGCGTTTGTGAATCTTTTATTTGAACACGCCACTTCGTTGTCGGTTCTACCATTTTAATAATGTCCATATATTGATGTGATTCTTTATGTTGTCTCCCCAAAGCAGCCTGTCCCGTTAATGCTACAACAGGAGAGTGGTCTAGCTTTGCACTAGATATACCTGTCAATAAATTAGTAGCTCCAGGTCCTAATGTTGATAAACATACCCCTACTTTGTTTGTTAACCTTCCGTATACATCTGCCATAAAAGCAGCTCCTTGCTCATGCCTCACATTCACGAATTGAATCTGTTTAGAGTTGGATAAGGAATCAATAAAATCCAAGGTCTCTTTACCGGGTATTCCGAAAATATATTCAACTCCCTCATTTTCTAAACATTGAACAAGTGTATCCGTCACTTTCATATTGTTCGACCTCTCTCTAGATAGTATTCTGACAAGCTTATGTGAAAGGAACAGCTCATTAATCTTTATCACATTTTTTAATTTCAACTCGCAAAAATCCCAAACGTATGCAAGAAAATCCTATTCACTAACTATTGTTTATAGTGTTGCCATTAGGTTCTTATGTTAAATATATTTTTTAGAGAATGTATAAATAATTGAATGAGTCAAAAAAATCGAAATGAAATTAGACCTTAATGACATTTTCTTTGTTAGTGAACAAAAAAAGGCTTTATTTTCTCTACTATAACCTTACAGAAAGGTATCTTCTGTAACCCTTCCTCTGTGTTGGCTGATTGAAAGTGTGGAGATACCCTATAAAACTTTCTATTAGAATGTAACATTTTGAGGAATGTAAAAAATCCCATATACGAATAATAAGGCGCATACTCGTTTAAATTGAAGGGAGCGTTTTTATGAAAAGATTATTAATGGTAGGATTTATGTTGTTATTCTCACTAAATATGCTGGTTGAACCAAGTAGTGCTCGTGCTGAAACACAAGAACATCGTGTTAGTCAATCTCAGGTAAAGTTTGAAAATGAATTCAGAAGACTTTGGATGGATCATGTACTGTGGACAAGCAATTATATTACAAGTGCAACAACAGCAGGGTCAGAAGACCAAAAACAGGTGTTGACAAGATTATTAAAAAATCAAGAAGATATCGGGAATGCTGTTAAGCCGATATACGGAGAGAAAGCTGGGAATAGACTTACGGATTTGCTTAAGGAACATATTGTGATTGCTGGCAAGATTGTAGATGCAGCTAAAGCGGGAAAGAACTTCTTAGTGAATCAATTAAACAAAGAATGGTATAGAAATGCTGATGATATAGCAGCGTTCCTTAGCCAGGCCAACCCTTACTTAAAAAATGAAGACTTGAAAAAATTACTGTATATGCATCTAAAATTAGTGACAAATGATTTATCTGCAAGCTTAGAAAAAGATTGGGAGGCAAGAATCGTTGCAATTGATGAAGGAGTATCACATATTATCTTAATGGCAGATACTATATCTGCGGGAGTTGTGAAGCAGTTTCCAAAGAAATTTAATAAATAATTTTGATAATATCCAGTATTATTTGAAATTTCTTCATAAAACACTGCATCTGTAAGGGCTCTTTTGCTCGATGACTCTAAGAAACCTTAGGTTCACTAAAAAGGTACACGTAGATATTTTGCATAAAGCATCATAACCAAAGGTTTATTAAATTTAAACACTGGGTATTATCAAATCAAGACGATGTGTTAAGAGTACCGCCCGTGCATAGGGTGTGTCCTTCTCTATTCTATAAAAAATGGCGCCTAAAACGGCGTCATTTTTTATGTGGAAACAAGTTTACGGATTCTAGTGCGAAGGTTGTATTTATATGAAAAAGGTATATAGATTTCTATCTAATCGAATGTATTTTTACGCCACTATTCAAAAGTTTTTTGAGTGAACTTCCCTTTCTTTTGGACAGACGGCTCCCATTATGCTCTCGCATCTAATTTAGGTTCATATTTATGAATTCAATACCCTTAATGATTGTGTAAACAGTGGCTAATACTCGACTTCTATCATTTCCATGTTTATTTGAAGTTTTTGCACGAGAACCTCACTATGATGTTATAGTCATACACTTGTTACATTTTAATGGAATGAGTGATGATAAAGAAAGTTAAAAAGATCAAATTAATTTAAGTTTAAGATGTCTCCATTGGGATAATATATAAATAAGCTAGATTTAATGATAATCTGGTTTATTTTCTACATTTTAGGAGGCAACAAAAAATGGAACACGGTAAAGTGAAATGGTTTAATGCTGACAAAGGTTTTGGATTTATTGAGCGCGAAGGTGGAGAAGATGTATTTGTTCACTTCTCAGCTATTCAAGGTGAAGGCTTTAAATCCTTGGATGAAGGGCAAGAAGTGACTTTTGATATCGAAGAGGGACAACGTGGACCACAAGCGACAAACGTAAATAAAGCATAAGAAACCATACTAAAAAACAGACTCTATTTTCAGAGTCTGTTTTTACTTAAAAAGATTTTTATATCAACACTTATTCATCAATAATTATAGTTCGTGTTTTTTTAACTCTTCTTCAAAGAAAAAGGTACTTGGGTATTTGTCGACTGTATAAGAGTATCTTTTCATGTTTTTTACATAATGACTTTTTAAGATTGTCACTAATTCATTCGATACTCTTATCGCTACTACTTCTCCATTACTAAATATTTTCTCACTCATAGCCATTATCCTTTCTCGCATCAAAAATAATCAGAGATTATTTTCTATATGTTTTTTTACGGCCTACTGTTTCTTTTCTCCCTCTATTTCTCTTACGTTCTGTTTTTGCCTTTTTATTACGAAGTGGTGCCACTTCAGTCAATTGGACAGAGGTCATATTTGATTCTTTTGTTAAGAGCTTTAAAGTGGCTGACAGTAAAGAAACAGAATCCACTTCTTCTAATAACTTTTCCGCCATTGGCTTGTATTCCACAAACTCCCCCTTGTCGATAGCGGCCAAAACCTGGTGAATGATTGCTTCCTGATGCCCTGCCATTACCTCACTAGAAGTAGGAGGTGATTGTCTAGACATTTTGGTTTTCGTGACATCTTCGATTACTTTTAAGTGATTACGTTCTCTTGGAGTTATAAAGGTAACTGCCAATCCCTTAGTACCTGCCCGCCCTGTTCGGCCAATACGATGAACATAGCTTTCAGGGTCCTGAGGAATATCAAAATTGTAGACATGGCTAACACCTGTAATATCAAGTCCTCTTGCTGCAACGTCGGTTGCAACCATAATTTCAATCGTATGATTCTTGAATTGACGAATTACATCGGCACGTTTGGATTGCGTAAGATCTCCATGAATGCCTTCTGCTGCATACCCACGCTTTTTTAGCCCTTCAGCAAGTTCATCCACACGTTTTTTTGTGCGTCCAAACACAATAGCAAGGTCTGGTGATTGAAGGTCTACGAGATTACAAAGAACATCAAATTTTCGATTCTCTGGAATTTCCATATATTGCTGCTCAATGTTCTTTACCGTTAACTCCTTTGCTTTTACTTTTACGAGTTCAGGATCGTTCATAAATTTCTGGGCTAGACTTTGTACTTGCTTCGACATGGTTGCTGAAAATAGTAAGGTTTGATGGGGAGAAGAGATGCCGCCAAGAATCGTTTGGATATCTTCAATAAAGCCCATATTTAACATCTCATCTGCTTCATCCAGAACAGCTGTACGAATATGATTTAAACGAATGGTTCTTCGCTTCATATGGTCCTTAAGGCGCCCTGGGGTTGCCGAGATAATATGCGGTCTGTTTTTAAGGGCTTTGATCTGACGATTAATATCCTGACCTCCATAAATGGGCAGCGTTTTAACTCCTTTTATCTGTCCAATTCGGTTTAACTCCTCTGCTACTTGTATAGCCAGTTCACGTGTCGGTGCTAAGACTATTCCCTGAATCCCTTCTTCACCAAGCTCAACCCGCTCTATAAGAGGAATGCCAAAAGCTGTTGTCTTTCCAGTACCGGTTTGAGCTTGTCCAATTAGATCTTTACCCGTCATAGCTATCGGAATGGATTCAGCCTGAATCGGCGTAGCCTCTTCAAAACCCAAGTTATGAACTGCCTTTTCAATGGCCTTGCTTAAATTAAAATCAGAAAATTTTTTCATTTTTTTGTGCTCCTTCTCTTACTTAAATTCAGAAATGAAAAAAGTAATCTTTAACGAGAGATATTATTTATTCATTTCTGCGTATTGGAAATCAGAGTTATTATTCACGAACATCTTATTTTAGCGTATCTATACAAGGCGAATTCATGCCTTATTTTATCCGCGCTTACGTGTATTTATAAATTTTTATAGGGTCTATAAAGTGTGGTTTAATTTAGAAAGATATGGTTCTCACTATTTCTTTTTTAAAAGGTATACTATTTAGGAGGAGGGATGATGTAGTTATGTATTATAACCATAGGAAGAAAAATCAAGAGCCCTTACCTAAAGAACAAATAGAGATTTGGGAATGTGAATCAGAAGAATGTAATGGTTGGATGAGAAAAAATTTCTCTTATCAAAAACACCAAAAGTGTCCTTTATGTGGCCATAAAATGAGAACAGGAGAACGGCTTTTAGGTGCGTCTCCTAATCCCCATCAAAAATAATTTATATCCGTCTGTTGTAAAAATCTATAAAAAACTTACGGCACTTCTTTAACTGAAAGTAAACTTCTTACCAAACAAACATGCCATATTTGCTTTGTATTTCTAGTGTATGGTTAATTAGTCCATACCTTGTACCTTCGTATTATCCAAAAATCAGCCTTAAAACGCTGGTTTTTCTATTGTAACGAGATTTTAAAATAAGATATAATATATCTTTTGCGAGCTACTGAAATCAAAAGTAAAAAAAAGACTCCTAGGTGGAGTCTTTTTTACTCATTTTAATTATGCTACTTTATGAACGTTAGCAGCTTGTGCTCCACGTTGGCCTTGTTCGATGTCAAACGTTACTTTTTGACCTTCTTCTAATGATTTAAAGCCTTCACCTTGAATAGAGCTGAAATGTACGAATACATCGTCCCCGCCTTCAATTTCAATAAAACCGAAGCCTTTGTCTGCATTAAACCATTTTACTGTACCTTGTTCCATAATATTGCCTCCTGGTGTGGAATCTCCACACTTGTATTACTACCCTTGTCCAACCATACTATCTTAAGATGAAAATTTCTGTGGAAGAGATTTCTCTTCTCTCAATCCTACACCGAACAAAAATAATTAACCTAAGCGTAACACACAGAACGGAAGATAGCAAATACAGAAAAATAGATAAAATCCCAAGATGAAAATATATGTATCTTATTAAGAACTAATTTAAGGTTTACTACCAGTACGTAAATTCAATGGACTTTCACCATTTTTGCACCTCTGTAGATTACTTACAAAATAATAAGCGCATTAAGAAACCTGCTGTTTTTAGGTATATGAAATTTTTCATAAAATTGATATCTTGGGCATAATACAGGATAGACACTTGGTAGAGGGGGGATTGTGTGAGACTGAAGGATGGAAACTTTTATACAGACAGTAGAACGAATAAGGTATATAGATTAAATGAAGATAACAAAGGAAGCTGGTACCTGAGTACTCATGATGATGAAGATAATAATCAAATGTCAAGAACTTCAGGGCGTAACATGATGAAAATGTTAAAGAGCTTTTACAACAAAGTGAACGACAGTTGAAAATGTACAGCTCTGGAAAACAGCATAAAAAATATAAAGCTAGCTGTGTTAAGCTAGCTTTATTTCTAATTTATAGAGCTAGTTATCATAATGTTTTTTAGGGATTAAGCAACAATACTAACAAAAAATTTTTAGCCTTGCCATTGGGAATCACCCATTATTTAATTTCGATTGCAGAAGCCTTGTTGTCCCAATCCGACGCCATAATACCATTTCTATATTGTTTTTTGAAAAATCATCTATAATTGATATTGTTTTAATCTCATATTGAGATATATAATAAAAACAAGAAAAAGAAAACGCTTTCTATATTTAAATACATTGTTACTTCTCAAACTATAAGGAGGATTTAAAATGAGCCAAGTGGAAAGAAATTCTAAAGTGCAGAAATTAGTTGAGTATCAAAAATTCAATGAAGAAGAAGTTTCGAAGATGACAGATCCGCAGGTTGAATATTATCACTGGCTCTATTTTGATGATTCCGCTTATGATTATATGTAACTCAATTATAAAATAAGAAAAAAGCACAAAAACGTTTGGTTCCAACGGGTTTGTGCTTTTTTCGTTTCTTTAATTATTCGACTACTGGTTTTTAGTCCCATTTCCTGTGACAACAAAGTGAGGGCTGTCTTCCTTCCGGTTGAAAAGTCTCCAGAACTCACTATATTCATCGTCTTCTGACGTATCCGGAAATACCTCTAATAAATAACCTTGAGATAAAAAGATCTTTAGCCCTCCTACTTCGTCCGATTCAACTCTTTCTACAATCGTGTATTCGTTTATATCTTTTATAAAAGATTCAATTCGTTCATCAAATCGATTATTTCCTTGGATATCCCATTCAAAATGCTCATTTTCACTCTTCAACCCTGTTCTTGGAGAATAGAAATCCCGTGACCCTACTACAATTTTATAACCTTTGGCAATACGCCAAGAACATTGAATATGTAAAGCGTATTCAGCTACTTCCTCTTTTTTCTCCCTTCTGGTTACTAAAATTTTTTCTCCAAATCCTAGCCAAAACAAATTTGAGGCTCTCCCTGCGTATCTTAAATTCAAGCCCACCAATTTGTCTAATTTTGATTTAGTTGCTTCTCTCATGCTTTTCTCCTTTTATTTGCAGCTAAAGCTTTCTTGGTAAGTAGCTAAATAAAGAAATAGAATGTATTAATTGTTTATGGCATTAAGGTTATAGCGACCTATTTCTTTTTTATTTTTGATGACTATTAAAACACCTTTTAAAGCATTTTCTTTAAGCATTCTTATTTTTTCTTTATTAGGAGCCACTGGCAGCCCTACGGATTTAGTGGTGAACCCTAAGTCATAACTTACATTTATTTTAGCAGTTCTATTTCTATTAAAATCTCCATATCCTGATCCCCTTCCTAATCCATCAAGACCTTTCTCGTCATCAAAAATATTAACTCCTACAGCATCCTTAGAGGCCTTTATTAGCTCTTTATCAGGTAAAATTTTAAAATCTAAATCGTCTTTATCAAAATCAATAAGGTTTTTATCACTGTAGTGCTTAATTTTCATATCGTAGTAAAGAGCAAGAGGGACAATTTCTTTCTCTTTTCCGTTCTCTTCTATTATTGTAGATCCTACCAAACCTTTGTCATTAACTACTTTTACTTTAACGTTAGTAATTTTAAAAGGTTTTTTCTGATTATCTTGTTGATATTCTTTTGACACTTTTTTATTTTTTTCTACATCTGAGCTTCCTTGGTTTGAACAGGCTCCGCCTATTAACAACGAAACAGCCATAATAGTTACACCAATTAATTTTTTCATTATTCTATTCTCCCCTGTCTTCAATGACCCAAGCCTTGTGGTTGTGGTAAATTTGTGAAGCTTAAACCTTTGTATAACGCAATTGTATCGCTTTCAATTGTTATTATGTTTTATTTATATTTAGTATGTAATTGTACAGGCTTTAAGTCGTATAAATACTCTTCAAGCAAATGAGTTAAGTTTACCGAAATAGAAATAGAGAAAAAGTATGAACATGGAGGTTTAGACTAACCTTCTGCTAAAGGATCCTTGTTATCAAATATTTTCTTAGTCAGTTTATAAAAACGGAACTAGGAAACATATTGTATCAATAAGTGTTTTTAGTTTATTTTGTAATTCCGATGAGACCATCATCAATACCTATTATTTTTTCTTTACTAAATGTATTAAGTAATACATTTGTGCAATTAAAAATGAAAGAAATACAATGAGGGTAAATCCAAAGGTATTAATGGCCTCCTCTGCTGCATTATCACCATTCATTAAAAGAGAAGCTAATACGAAATATAGTATAATCCCTATAAAAAGGTTCAAAAAGAAAATACCTATATATTTAGACAATAAGAAATCTCCTTTCTTTAAATAATTTCGTATACAAAACTATTTCCAATAAGTTTTTTCTATTTTTTTCCTATTAGTCTACCGAATACGTCCGTAAAAGTGTATGGTTTTTAGAAGACAAATGTTATAAGAGTTATACAAAGCATTTCTAGTTTACAAATAAATAGCTAATTAAAGTATGTTATTATGGATAAATAAGTAAGTAATGTTGAGTACTACTTTGAAGGAGTTATTAATGAGACAGTTAAAAGGGAATTATTTTTGGGTTCTAACTATACTAATATTATCCAGTACAGTCTTCAATCTGATTTGGAGAGATAAAAGTTGGCCAGGGTATTACACTTTATCCATATTTTTAGTTTTGATTGTACTAAATATTATTTGGAACAGATATGGAAAGAATGAAAGTACAAAAAAGGAATGCACCACATCATAGGTTTGTTGCATTCCTTTTTACTTTTGCAACTTCTGGTTAAAAGTCTCAGCGACAAATTCAAATTCTACATCGTCTTTATGAATAAAAAATGTAGTACACCCTTCAATATCAATACATTTATTAGACTGAGCACATACTACATCTACCTCAACCAGATTAAAATGAACAGCATGAGCATCCTCACTATCTAGACCCATTGTTAAACGATTAATACTATCGCCAAAAGACTTAAAAATAAGCTTTTTCCCTTCCAAGTTCTCTTTACTAACGCCAAATTTCTCATTATTCAATATCCCTTGAAACGATGACGCTTTGGGAAGGCATTGGATATGATGAATGCCTTTGTAGCACCTTAAAGTAAACAAAAAAGGGTGTGCTTCATCTGCCATAATCTCAACACCATATTTAAACGAAAAAGTTTTATAAACCATTTCATAAAATAAAGGGATGACAATATCATCCCATGATTCATAAGCATGAGCATGTATGCGTATTAGGTGGGGATATAAGCTGGTAATGGCACGCTGAAAATTTAATAAAACTTCCGTATCCGTAAGTTCAGATAAAGAATCATCGATTTCATGTTTCTTTATCTTTCGTAGCCTATTATCAATCATCAACTTTTCCCTCCTACTTCTATTAACAAGGAGACGGGACTACGTAATAGCTTTCCAAGAACATCTTTAAAGTGAAATTTTTAAAAATCAATTTCAACAAGCATATCGCCCCAACCATGTCCTTTTAAACAATAATTAAATTTCATACGTTAGTTAATCCTCAATAGTACATGTACGTCATGAAGCTATTTATTATTATACTTGTCTAAATCTTTCCATTTTGTAAACTTGTTTCTAAGATTTCTAGATATTTCTTCGTCCTTGCTCAGAAGTAAAATTAAAGATGAGTCCCAAAAAACTAATTCTATAATTGCTTTAGGGTGCTGAATTGTTGGTGTTTCACTCCAAAAATCCGGATTACCATCAGCATAAGGCTCTTCTTTAAGCATATCTAAATTTATAGTTTCTTTCTTATCAAAGGCAGAAAAAACTCCCCATATAAAATAGATGTCCTCTTTATTAGCAAGCTCCGTGAGCTTTTCACCTGTAATCCAGTACGTATTGCCGTTTATTCCATTGTTGTAAATTCTGCAGTCAGTAAAGTAATTAAGGTACTTTTCTGGAAAAGATCCATCTAAATCACTCAACAACCAATTGTACTTCTCATGGAGATTATTAAAAGAACTTACTATTTCCTTTAAATCATAAAAGCTCTCTAAGATAGTATTCATGCATGTTTCCTCCATATGTTTTACCATTTTCCTAAATGATTTTTTTGTACACTATATACAAAAATAGTTAACATAACGCTCATTCAAACTCACTAGGACACCAAATAGCTATGTCACCACCCGGAGTTGCAACTAAAAGCCAATCAACTCCTCCAAAAGGGTCTCCTAATTGCCAGCATTCGTAGTTAGGATCGTAGCCATTCACAAATAGAACTCTCCCCGATTCTAGAGAAATGATAAGATGAGGCGATACAGTATCTAGCTGAACGTTTACTACTTTTTGTCTCCTAATATCCCAAAGATGCTTAAAATGTTGCTCTTCTGTATTAAAGGGCACTTCATCCTCTGATGATGGGTATGTATCACAGGCTTCGGGATATACAGTCCAATTTGTTTCGATGCTTAAAACAAAATCATCATCATCTTTTCTATTATAATTAGTAAAATACAATAGAGCTGTAGAACTATTAATCCCAAATTTTACGCCGTCTATTTGACTGCCAATAAGTAAGTGCTTCAGTACTCGTTCTGCAAATTTTCTGTCCTCTATTTTCACTGTGCTTGCTCCTTTAAAAGCATTTTTGATTTATGCCATATAAAAAGCTCACTTTTACCTTTCTAGTTAACACTTGGTGCCTTTATACATAGGGTAAATAAAAAACCTCTTTATGAAAAAACAGTCTGTTTATTTCTGCTTTTTCCCTTCTCTTACTTCACTGATTGTCTTTATAAATTCACGCTCAGTTACTCCTAGATAGGAGTCGGAGCGACGAACATACACAATTCTGAGGTTTCTGTAAGGCTCGGGTATTGAAAAGAGTTGTACTAATCCTTCCCTCTCATATCTTTCCGCTAATGACCGGGCTATAAGTGTCACACCAAGACCAGAAACTACTGTCCCCATAATCGTTTCAAGTGTAGCAAATTCCATGATTTTTGGTGATACTATTTGTTCGTCTTGTAACCACTGCTGTAGTCTTTCTCTATATTGGCAGCCTTCATTAAATAAAATCAATGGTAAGTGCAGTAACTCTTTGGCAGACTGAATCTGCTTCTTACCTTTTTCATTTGCACTGCATACAAGTACAATTTCTTCATCAAAAGCCAGAATTTGATCAAGCGTTGACACATTTACTGGTTCTGCTACAAATGCCCCGTCTAACTGGAACTTAAGAACTTTCTCTATTAATTGTGTACTTACTCCTGATACTAGAGAAATATCCACATTTTTGTGCTTATTATGATAGGAAGAAATGATTTCAGGAAACCCTACTACTGTTTCAACTAACCCAATACATAATGATCCAACAAGGTTACGCTCATCTTGAAATGCTTTCTGTATTTCATCCATCAGCCGCATCATTTGTTCTCCATACGTTAAAAGTTTTCGACCTTCTACATTTAATGTCATTCCGCGTCTGTGACGATGAAACAATGGGTGTCCAATTTTTCGTTCAAGAGAACGAATGCGTGCTGTTACATTTGGTTGTACATAACCTAGCTTATCAGCGGCAAGGCTTACACTGCCGTATTCTGCTACAGCCATAAATATGCGTATATCTTCTACTTCCATAAACATCCTCCTTTCCACTTACATTCATTTAGGTATTAATAATAGTGATATCTACAATCATTTATCATTATTTTACAAGATATCAAGCTCTAGATAAAATAATGACATCCGAGTGCTACTGCAACTATTTAGTAGAAATTACGTAAAGTTCTTAAAATGAGGTGACTGAAAGGAGGAAAACTGATTGTTTTATTTACTATTGTTTCTTGCCATCATTTTGGAGGTAATCGCAGTATTTTTTCTTAATCTTACAAATGGATTCACAAACTTTGTTCCTACTGTTTTTGCCATACTATTTTATTGTTCTTCAATTGCTGCTTATATGCTACTCAACGCCAAAGGTGAAGTAGGAGTAGCAAGTGCTTTGTATGCTGGAGGAGCAACCGTACTTGTTGTGGTCACAGGTATCATCTTTTTTGATGAAACTATTTCCTTATCTAAAATTTTAGGTGTTTCTCTTATTATAATTGGTGCAGTTTCTCTTAACATTAAAGAGAGCTCTAAAGAAAGGATGACAGCGTAATGGGATACGTATTTTTAACGGTTGGCTTAATTTTAGGCATTGGAGGGCAAATGTGCGTAAAACTATCCAAAGGTTTTAGACAAACTGTTCCCACAATAGGGGCATTTCTACTCTTCATTGCTTGTATTTATTTTATTTCTCTAACGACACACTATTTTGAAATGGGCGTCGTTTTTGCTATATGGGCAGGGCTGACGATTGTTAGTACAACGCTGTTAGGTATTTATATATTTAAGGAATCAAAAAACAAAAGAAAGATTATCTCGGTTACTCTTATTATTACAGGTGTTATTATACTGAAAGCTTTCTAATAAAAATAAGATAAATAAGGCCCTTACTTAACTTACAAGTAAGGGCACCATAGAAGGAGTTAAAAACAAGGAGGTATTGGTCATCGACCGTCCATTGCTATAGTTGGTCATTGGTAAATAGTAACAGTGTAATGGGTCATTGGATTATTGGTTTTATCACTTGCCATCACAATAGTACTTTGAGTACTCTAAACATTCTCCTTCTATGCCTTGAAGGGAGTCTCACCTCTTCAAGGGTTAAAAATATTTATCTCCATCAAACTCTAACTCTATTTGATAGTTTTTAGCGTTAATTAAATTTGATAATCTATTTGCTTTCTTTTCAACCTCTAGCCCTCTTAGACGATATTCTTCAGGATCAAATGTAGCCACTTTAATAATGGATACCCCTTCTCCGTAGTAAGGATATTCTTCTTTAGATGATGAACCAAACTCCTTATATTTTCTTGCTTTAGCACGTAATTGAGTGGCATATTCAATCGCTTCTACAATTGTTAGTTTGTGTTCATTATAAGTAATATTATTTTGAATATTGGCTTGATACATTAATTTATCAAGTAGACGCAAATCCTTTCGAATGTCCTCTAAATCCTGTTCAACATCAGATAGTGATCTAGCCTGAGGAGGAATCTTCTCCCCTTTTTCGATCTCTACAAATGCAACTCGGTCCATCTCTTCTTCTAATTCATGTATTCGTTTTGATAATACACTTTTCAATTTCACAGCCTCTGCTAGAGAAATCTTAGACATAGATCAAAGCTCCTTTATCCATAAACTTAATTTTTACTATTTTATTGTTCTAATACCTTTTCATAATAAGGAGGTGTTGTGCCACTTCCGCCATCCCCTGAGACGCTGCTGCGATCTACTTTATAAGACATTACATAGCGTCCTTTTTGTTTACCTTTAGTCCAGTTTTCTTCAAACGTCACTAGATAAAACTCTTTATTTAATTTTTTAGCACGAGTTTTTCTTTCGATTTGATACCCTCCAAAAGCTCCTTTCCATGTTCCAACTTTAGCAGGAAATAAATCAATATCTGTTCCTTCACCACTTGTCGCAAACTCTATGGCATCTTCTTTCGTAAATGGCGGAAGGCTAGGTGATAGCGCTTCTAATATACTCCAACTGAGAAGTGAAAGAATAAGAGGTATAATTAGCAATACCTTTGTACTTTTTTCCCTGTCAATTCTTCTTTCTACCCACCAATCTATACATGCATATAACATAGCGGCTGCCATCCCGTAATAAGCCAAATGTGTATCTTGAAAAAACAAACCGTTAATTAAGCCTAATATGCCGTGGAAGAAGACAAATAGCCACCTCATGTTGGGAAGCCATTTCTTTCGAATAGCGTCCAGTATAACTGAGACGAAATTTCCATATACAGCAATAACGGCCCCTACATAAAAAAGATATACAAGGAACCACCCTACCATGTCATTTCCAGTATGATACGATAGTTCTTCTCCGTCAGTTAGTTGTTGAATCAGACCTGTTATTGTCAAAAGGTAAGCTAAAATAAAGCTTGTAGAAAGAGTTGTTATCGTCTTTCTCAAAATCACATAATCTTTTTTGCTTTCCATAAAGGGTACCTTTTTCTACTTATTTCTATATATTTTATATTAAACCATATTTCTTCATATAAAGGTGACTTACAAACAAAAAATTGTGATTGATACTCATTGTTTTAGTGGCTTTGTTGTAGTAAGTCGTTAATCACAGAAGTACATATATTAAACTGATTTGTGTTAGACTGTTACAAGCTTAATACTTTGAAAAAGAAAGGCTGAAAAAAACATGACACAAACGAATACAGCATTTCGTGATGCGCTTATCAAATCACTGCGAGGTGAAAGAGGCCATCTTCCGACGATTAACGCAATAACTGATATTAATATAGAGCTTGCTTCACATAAACAAAAGGAATTACCTTATTCTATTTATCAATTAGTGAAGCATATGAGCTATTGGCAAGACTTTTTACTTGCCCTTGCTAAAGGAGAAAACCATGAAAGACCGAAAAGTGTAAGTGAAAGCTGGCCTGAACACCCTGCTCCGGTTGATGAGGAAGAATGGAAAAAGACAATCCAGCATTTTTGTAATGGAATTGACGAAGCATGTCACTTAGCTGATACATTAGCAATCGAAGAACCTCTGGATGCTTGGCCAAGTGAAACCCCAGGGGGATTACTGCGTAATATTGCTTCTCACAACAGCTATCATCTAGGTGAAATTGTCATTATGAGAAGGCTAAACGGAGCATGGCCACCGCCAACAGGAGGCTTTCCTACTTAATAAAAAACGATTGAAACACAATGATTGGCAGAAACAAAGCCCTAAGAAGCGTCAATTAAACACTTTTAGGGCTTTATTTTAGTTATGTACTATTACCTTCTGTTTTATCTATAAATCAATCGATTACTGAATTCGATTTTCAGTACTCTAAAAATCTTTGTCTTCGTGCAATTAGTTACCTATAAGAATAATGTGTCGGACAAAACAAGTCTTCTTCTGCATTTCTGACAATTGAAAAGTGTCCAACATTGTAATGACCATGTAAACTTTCACTATGATGCTTTATAATTTGTTCCGTACTTAAAGCTGTTATGGTTCGCTGTTGAATGCCCACTCCATTGATCGTAGCTGTTTTGACTGCACTATCTATACAGTGTTGTCTCTAAATTTATGACAAGCTCAGTGAGCAACTTAACGAATGTTCTTTGCCCCTTGGTCTTTTAACTAGTTCTCCTCCACAGTTAGGACAAATATACATCGCGTTTTCACTACATTTATCACAGAATGTACATTCATGAGTACAGATATAAGCGACAGAGCTATTATGGAGTTTCTTATTGCACTTTTCGCATGTATTTCTCATTTCTAAAGCCATTAAATCCCTCCTTTTGATATAATTAAATTGTATTGTATAAATTTCTATTTTCACATATCTATTTTATTGTATTACTAATTAATAGCTTTAATATTGACGGAAAATTCATTATTTTAATTTATAATTTAAAGCGGGGTATGTTTTATGGATGAAATTGATCAAAATATATTACTATATCTACAAGAGAATGCTCGTTTGTCCGTTACACAGTTGGGAAAGCTGGTTGGCTTATCTACCCCTGCTGTTAATGAAAGAGTAAAAAAACTTGAAGAAAAAAACATAATAGATGGATATAGAGCAATAATTAATCCTGAAAATTTTAATAAACCTGTAACAGCTTTTATTTTATATAGCAATACAAAATGTAAGCAATTCGTAGAATATTGTAAAGAACACCCTGAAGTTATCGAATGTCATCGTTTGGCAGGCCAATACAACTATCTAGTAAAAGTTTTAACTAATTCTGTTCAATCTCTTGAAGCATTTATTGATGAATCTATGGCTTTTGGAGAGCCGTCTACATTGATTAAGCTTTCTTCACCAGTTGTTTATAAAGCAATAAAGTAGATTAATAATCTACTCTTTTTTATTACTGAATCTATTCAAGGTAATTCTATTATAAGAAGAACATGTTCTGTTGATAGTCACCTTTTTAACTGACCAGCTAGCAGAATTAGAAGTGTATAGAATTTACAATTGCAGTTACCATACTGTCTGTTATCGACAGGTATTTTTCTATGCGTTCATATGTTACAATAGAGTAAGAACATAAATTAAAATTATATGGTCTCTTTGTACCCTGGGTTTCCTTATAATGGAAAGAGGTACTTTTATGAATATACTTGAAATAAAAAAAACGCTTTATACTCTGATTCAATATGAGGATAGCGCTATTACTCATACCATTCCTGAAGTACTGGAACTGTCGTATTGTAAAACATCTAAGATTTTTCAAATCACTACACTTACGGATCAAAAAACCTTAAATTATAACGATTATGATATAGATAACGCTTCTGAAGCTTTATACAAGATCTTAAACTGAAGAAAGCGATTTAATGATTCTTCTATCTTTTATTTAACAAACGTGCAATTGCACAATATATTATTTTAAACAAAAGAAACTCCTGGTATATGTTCAGGAGTTTCTTTTTTGTTTTTCTAATGTATACAGGATACAAATCTAATTTAAAAAACTCACCTAAAGATATTTAAAACAGCACAAAAACGTACAGATGATGCCACTATTCCTTTAATTAAAAAATCCCTCTAAAAGGTTTAGCACCACCTAAAGATTCATATAATATGTATCTTTAAAATTGTAAAAGTTGCTTTGGTTATTTTCATTTTACAGGTTATTTACTAGAAGTAATTCCTAAAAAATGAAGTGCATTTTTTACAGTAGCCATTGTCGGGGTAGAAGCTAAGTTAATACCTAGCTGTACAGCAGCGCGAGATAATTCTGGTCTTAATCCTGTTAAGATACATTGCACTCCAAGTAGTGACATAACACTATTAATTTTAAACAGATGCTCCGTTACAATTGAATCCAATGTATAAATACCAGAAAAGTCTATAATTAAACAATTTATATTTTGCGTCTGCACTTTTACTGGAACGGCCATTAAAAGTTGGTTTGCTCTTTCCTCATCTATGGATCCTACTAAGGGAAGTACAGCGATCCCCTCTAAAAGAGGAACAAGGGTTGTAGACAGTTCATTTATTTGCTTTATTATTTCTTTTTGTCTTGTTTCACTCTCTTTTTTTACCGTAATATCTCTCACATAGGTTTGGATTACTTTTTTATCTCCCAGCAGCAAGGGATGACAATATAATTCAACATTAACAGTTGTGCCGTCCATTCTAAATATGGTTTCCTCAATGAGCTCTGCTGGACGTTCATAAGCAGATTGGATTCTTTTCCTTATTGCTGCTTTAGATGTTTCTTGAAATATATCTAAAGGACTTGCACCTATGATATCTTCCCTTTTTCCTCTAAAAAAATGTTCAGCTGCGTGGTTAACATATATAATCTTATGATTTGAATGAATAATGAGTGGATCTAACGCATATTCAATGACTTCCTGATAATCAATACCCGAAATGTTTTCATTCATAATTTTCACTCCTTAATATGAAGGTTAGACTACTATTTCAAATTTATCAAGGGTTCAATTGCTTGTTTAAGATCTTAAAAAATGATAATAAAGTTTCTTTTGAAGTTATAAATAAGAAATAGTAAGAAAATAGAAGATTAAAAGGTCGTCTGTCCTTTACAGAATACAAATAAAAACAGCCCTTAAAAATGAATTCAAGGGTCCTCTCTGCATTTATTTAAATCATACTTTCTTACGAGTTAAATCATGGTGTAAGGCTGTATCAGGAACTGTAGGATTAGGATGATTTTTTTTCACTTCAAACGAGAATTCTTTTTGATGACCAAATATATTAATTCTTCTTTTAGATCATTTACAGAGTTTTGTCTTTTCCTCTTTTGCCCTTTACCCTATTCTCATTTGAATGAATCGTTTGATCTCTATTTCTTTTTCTTCTACTAAGAAAATAGATAATAAAACCTACTAAAACTAATAAAGTAATTAGAAGGATACTTGTAGGAAAGTATAACGTCCCTATGTGGATACCAAAAAATTGAATCATTACCCTTTCACCTCCATATGAGAGTAGTAAACGACTCTAATAATATACTTTTCGTTCAGTATCTTTCCGATTCATAAACCCTTCGTACAGAAGAACAAATATTATATATAAAGCAACATGCTAGTATGATTTACTAATACTTCTCGATCACTTAGTTTCTTCAAAAGTTATTGCAAAGGAAAACCATTACACATCTTTTTTTGCAATAATAATTATACGTTCTTGTTTCATTTCACCGACACATTGTTTAGCTTCTTGTTGGGTTAAACCTAACGAGGCCATTTTAGAATAAAGTTCATCTTCACGAGAAAATAACTTATTAACTGCAGATTCAAAAACTCCTTGTTCAGAACCTCGGTATTCTTTTGTATTTGTTGTATTTGTTAAATATTCCGAGCGCTCTTTATTATAAGTCAATAAATAAATTTCACTTTTACTAAACCCGTTAGCGAAAAGCTCTTCAATAAACTTATTTGCCTGACCACTATTTTCTGCTACTTTAATTTCCTTCACTATTTTCTCCTCCTCTATCCCCATAGAATATGTCGTTCTACTAATAGGTGTATCCTTCAGCAGCCAATTAAAACTAATTTATTCGGATATGGGATAAAAGACTATAAAAAACCATCTAAATATTGTATAAAATAGGGTAAATTATCTACTTCTAAGAGAATAAAATATAGACTTCTTTTCCTTTTTAGAAATATGGAAAGAGAACTTTTTATGTAACCTTGAAAAAATTCCCCCTCTGACAATAGAGGGGGAATTTTAGTTAACCTTTCGCTAAATCTAACGCTTTATCTGCCTTTTTTAAATCGTGATTTACTTGTTCTTCTACATCATAGGCATGATACATCTCATTATCAATCATATATTGAGCAATCTTTTCATGAAGCTCAATGGCTTTATCTAATTGCTTTTTTAATACCTTTCGTACTTCGGGTGTCGCTGTTTCCGTAAGCGCTACAGCATATGTTCGTACACCATTCTTAGCCGATAATAATAAATCGGTCGCAATAGCAAGATCGTCTAACGTTTTAGTAAGAGTACTTTTAGTGGCCATTTTTCTACCCCTCCTATTTATTGAGCTTTCTTTAAGATTTTTTTCAATTCTTTAATCGCTTCAGTAGATGTTTGAACATCTTCTTCAAGAATTTTTTTTAATTCCTCATCCTCTACCAATTCCAACATTGCTGTTCCTTTTGTTACACATGATGTTTTAAGCGTTAAGATTTCATGAACTTCTAGCGTTTCGTGCATAGCTAGTCCCTTTGCCATGTTTGCATCCTCCTTGTCATTTTTTTGACTTGTGAATTATATTCCCAAATCATTTCCATTTAAACAAGTATTCATTATTTTTTAAAAATTTTAGAAAAAGAAACAGGAATATTAAAACTAACAAAAATAATCACCTGTTTTTGCAATTGACCTTCCATTGTGTTGCAGAATAAATCCCTTTAGGTGTAATATGTAGCCCTTCAATGAACCTTAAATTGTAAGTCTTTCCCTTTTTAATCGTTCAAAATTGGGTAATACATTTTGTGAAAAGGTGTGATTTTATTAATTTTTTACGTATTACCATCACGGCTGTTATTCTCTCTTTTGTTGGTGTTATATTCAGGATAATTTACGGTCAAATAATTGGAGAAAAAGATGTTCAAATAGAAAGTCTTATCGGTCTTTTCATCGGTTTTTTTATTGGGATTTTCTTAATTTCCTGCTTTACTGATTATCGTAAAAAGAACAAAAATAATAAATAAAATAACCAAGTTCGTTTGCGCCACCATTTCAATTAAAAAGTGCGTTAACCCGGCTTTGGATTAACGCACTTGATGGTTACGCTTGAAACCACAAAACTCAATTTTCTATAGAATCTAAACATCCTTTTAAATGCTGAAATGAGGATCCATTTGGACGGAAAGAGTAAGGGTGATTAGTAAATTCAGGGTGCGCATTACACTCAATTACCTTCTAGGCTGATGATTTTTCTGATGACTTATTGCCCGGTGCAAACCAACCCAATAGCGCGATACCAACTAAGACTCCATAGAAAATCAGGGTCCAAATGGTGCTATGAGGAAAATGAGGATCTAAGACACCAATATCTTTATGTGCAAAAGTAATAACAGCAAGTTTCACACCTACCCAGGCAACAATGGCATATGCTGTCGTTTCTAGGGCAGGTCGTTTTTCAAGGAGTTTTACAAACCAGCTTGCTGCAAACTTGATTAAGATAAGGCCTGCAACTCCTCCAAGAACTACAACTGCAAACTGCCCTCCGTCCATCCCACCGATTTCTCCAAACTGTGAATCAGGAAGTCCAAGAGCTATGGCCACTGCAGCTAAAATAGAATCGATGGCAAAAGCAAGGTCAGCTAACGCAATTTTCCCAACTGTCGGCCAGAACCCCTTTCCAGCAGACTCCTTCTCATCATCATCATGAATATTCTCATTATGTTTCCCAAACCGCGCCTGAATGACATGTTTTAAACCTAAATACAGAAGATAAACTGCTCCTACGGCCTGTATCCACCAGACGTTGGCGATAAATGAAATAGCAAAAAGAGCTCCAAATCGAAAAATAAATGCCATAAGAATTCCGTAATTAATCGCTCTTTTTTTCTGATCCTCGGGTAAATGTTTAGCTATAACTGCTAATACGAGAGCATTATCAGCTGATAATAATCCTTCTAACCCGATTAGAATCAATAATGCCCATACGTATTCCAGCCAAATAGATTCCATCCGCTTTTCTCCTTTCCAAAATGTAAGCTGTTATGCTAAAAGTTTTGTTTACAATAGAATAACCATATATGCTGCAGTAAACTCTAAAAGATAAAATTTTCATTTTTTTAACACTAATCAACAATTGAACATCTCTTAAGATAAACATAAATACGAATTCCAGTATGTCAGTAAATAGTTTATGTCAACATACTTACATAGGTTAGAAAGTCACCTTATTATTGTTATGCCCTTTCCCTTTTCTCAAGAAGTACCTGTGAACAATAAAAAACCAGCTGTAACATATTGGTTAATATGTTGCAGCTGGTTTTTATAGTGAAATAAGAAAATTAATTAGGACTAATCCCTACCCAAAAAAGATCCACTAGAGCCTGAGCCGTTTTTTCAGGGCCCCCTAATTCTGTAATTAATTCTTTTTTGTTCCGAATCATTGTTACCGTGGAAAATGTATGCGCAAGCAATCTGGGACTTGCTACGACGATTTCTCCGCTGGTTGCAGCTTGCTTGAATACATTCTCTAATGCCTCATGTATCGCTTTCTCCGCTTCACGAATTTCATGAATATGACCTTCTGTAAGCGAAGAAGTCGCTTCTTGCAATAATGTTTCAAAATCAATATGCGGTCTTTTTAAATGATCTAATGTTACCTCATATAATCTGTGTTTTAGACCATTGGAATTTTGTAATAATTTCTCTGTTTGTTTTGTAATGCGTTGAAACATACTTGATACCGAAACGGTAAACAAAGTTGCTTTATTTTTAAAATAGTAGTAAACGCTGGCCTTGGTCACATCGCTTGCTTCAGCCACTTGCTCCATTGAAACTTTTTCGTATCCATATGCCATAAAGAGATGGGCAGCTGTTTTTAAAATTTGTTCTCTTGTTATATTATTTTCAGTTGTTATTTTAGGTCTGCCAGGCTTTTTTTTCGGTGTCTGATTCGTATTCATAAGGGCCCTCCTTCTAGTTCAAGAAATTGGCACATTTAAACTAGTTGATTAATTAACCTTCTGGTATATATAATTATTGAAGGTTCTATATATATTGTAATAGAAACAAACAGATTTGGAAATGAGGGAGAATTAATGAAAGAATCACCTTTAGCAACATTCAGTCGATTGATGACTGGAAAAGTGAGTCGTTGGGTTGTTATTGCCGTATGGATTCTGGCAACTGCAGTTCTAACGATTGCTTGGCCTGCCGTTAATAAAACGGAAGTGAACAATGCACCAAACTTAAGTGAGAATTCACCTTCCGTAGAGGCTGAAAATCTCATAAAGAAAGAATTCCCTAACTCTTCAGGGGTTCCTGCCCTGCTTACATGGCATAAAGAATCGGGTTTGAATACCGATGACTTAAAATCTATTCAGCAAGTGGCGGCAGATTTAGAAAAGAAACCATTAGAAGAACAAACGTCTACTCCACCTTTGCACAAATTACCGTTAGCAGCTTTACAAAAAATGATTTCGAAGGACGGTACAACGCTTGTACAGCCCATTTTCTTTAAAGAAAACGTTGAAACGGATGTACTAGAAAAAAATCTAGACACGATTAAAAAACAAGTAAAAGAACAGGTTTCATATGATTCTTTTGCTACAGATATCGATGCAAAGGATAAGCTAAGCACGCGTGTTACAGGACCTATAGGAATTCAAGTAGATGCAACCAGCTTATTTGAAGGAGCAGACGTTTCCTTACTAATCGCGACAGTTTTATTAGTCTTAATTTTACTTCTTGTCATTTATCGTTCCCCAATTTTAGCGATTATTCCTTTAATCGGTGTAGGTTTTGCCTATGGGGTGCTGAGTCCGATTCTCGGTATTTTGGCAGATAAAGAATGGATTACGGTTGACTCGCAGTCCATATCTATTATGACGGTCTTGCTATTTGGAGCAGGAACAGACTATTGTTTATTTTTAATTTCTCATTATCGCGATGAGCTTCGCAAAGTAAAAGATAAGAGACAAGCACTTATTAACGCCTTTAAAGGTGCTTCAGGTGCTATAGCTATGAGTGGATTTACAGTTGTCATCTCTCTTCTGGCCTTGATTGTAGCAAAATACGGTGCTTACCACCGTTTTGCAATACCTTTTAGCTTATCTATTCTAGTTATGGGATTAGCAAGTTTAACACTTATCCCTGCCCTGCTTTCGGTTATGGGAAGAGGTTCTTTTTATCCTTTCGTTCCTCGTACTCCTGAAATGGAAGAAGAATTGGCGAAAAAGAAAGGAAAACCGGTGCGTGACCGAAAAGAGAAAAAACGTTTCGGGAATTGGATTGGTAATGTGGTTACGACTAAACCATGGACAATCATTGTAGCTTGTCTAGTCTTTTTTGGAGCTTTATCCATTTATTCTAGTCAAATCAAGTACACGTATGATATATTGTCTTCTTTCCCTGAAGATATGCCTTCTCGTGAAGGGTTTGCGGTTATCTCTGACGCATACTCTCCTGGCGAACTGGCGCCAGCACAAGTAGTTATTGATACGGAAGGAAAATCAATAGATCTAGAAAAAGCATTAAAGGAAAATGATCTTATTAGTACCGTTTCTGCACCTCAAAGTGGTAAAAGTAATAAGAATTTAAAAGTATATGACGTCACGTTTAATATAAATCCATATAGTATAGAAGCAATGGAAGCTATTCCAGACTTGAAAGATGCAGCAGAAAAGGCACTATCGCAGTCAGGAGTTTCCAAAGTGGAATCCAAAGTATGGATTGGCGGTCAAACAGCGACGCAATATGATACGATGACGGTTAGTGATAAAGACAACAGTATCATTGTCCCGCTAATCATTATTTTTATATCGTTGCTGCTATTGGCTTACTTACGTTCTATTGTAGCTATGCTTTACTTGGTTGGAACGGTCATCTTGTCTTACAGTGCAGCTTTAGGGTTAGGCTGGCTCATCATTCACAACATCATGGGGGCAGATGCTATTCAAGGAGCGATCCCTTTATACGCGTTTGTATTCTTAGTGGCGCTTGGTGAGGATTATAATATCTTTATGATCTCAAGCATCTGGCAGAAAAAGAAGCACATGCCGTTAAAACAAGCCATTAAAGAAGGCGTAAGCGAAACAAGCGGTGTGATCACATCCGCTGGAATTATTTTAGCTGCTACCTTCGCGGTTCTAGCAACACTGCCGATTCAAGTTCTCGTTCAGTTCGGAATTATCACGGCTTTAGGTGTTCTGTTAGATACATTTATTGTGCGACCATTCCTTGTACCTGCGATCACGACGGTTTTAGGAAGGTTTGCTTTTTGGCCAAGCAAAGTGGAAATGGTATCAGAAAAAGAGCATTAAGTATTCACACATACATGCTTTTATATTTAAATTACTATATAGCTTGTATGAATATAAAACTAAGAAAAAAGCAAAGAGAATATCCTCTTTGCTTTTTTTAATTCACTTCCATCTCTCTTCTTCTTTATCTGTTAGCTTTGCGATAAAGGGAAAAAAACTAATAAAGAAGATAGCAGCGATCCCACTTAAATAACCTAGCCCTATTAAAGCACTAGTATTTTTTAAGGAAATAAATTGTTTTGTATGACACTTGGGACACTGCTTTCCTTTCTTAGAAAACCCAAGTAACCATACGTTTTTAGCACTCCATTTGTAATTACAATGATTGCAACAAGCCATATATACTCTACCTTTCTTGCCTCATGCTTTTATTTATTTTTCATAATTCTAAAGCGAAATCATAATGTTAGCTCATGTCTGTCCGACGATGATCAAAAGCCATATTTATAAGTTCTCCAACCAACAGTCCTGCAGCTGCTACTGGTATAAACACTTTAAACATACTAATAGAAACATCTAAGCCTAAAATCAGTAAAAGAAAATAACCAAATAAGAACCCTGTACAGATAAATGAATATTTTTTTATCATTTCTCTCAAAGAAACACCTCTTTTGCTTGAACACTCCATTTACTTTTTTATGTATAAAAGGATCATCTATTCTTTCCAAAACGTTCATTTTGTTTTTTAACTTGAACAACTTTATAAATAAGCAAACCTAAAGAAACCAATAAAATTAACCAAAAGATTTGAAAAACTGCGTCCGCCCAATTAAAACTTGATATAACCATATTATCGCCTCCTGTAACTTATACGAATAAATTTCATAAAAGTTCCATATCTGTATTATTTATTGTATTTTCTAAGTGATATTCGCAGCCGTTCTTCTCTCTTTCATTGGTGTGATCTTCAGAGTAATTTACGGCCGATTAACTGGAAAAAAAGATGTACCAATAGAAAGTCTCATCGGTCTTTTCATTGGTTGTTTTATTGGGATTTTTTAATTTATTGTTTTACTGATTATCGTAAAAAGAAAAAACATAATTAATTCACTGCTTTACAAACGAAGCGCATGATGCAAATTTTAATAATCTAAAATAGCTTTCTGTACAACGTTCATAAAAGCAGCTATTTAGGTTAAATTATTATTGAATAAACGTATGGTACTGGAGGTTGTAATTTGTTAATAGGTGAAATTGTTCAAAAGCTAAATAATGGTGCTACTTATGAGGAGATTGCTTCTTCCACCAAAAGTAATGAAGATATATTGAGGAATGATTTAAAGAAATTCGGATTTCACTATGATAATAACGAAAGAAAGCTGGTATTTACAGGATACGAATCTGAGTATGAGAATACACTTCGTATTTGTTATCCAGATATAAAAGGACTTTCCACTTAACATTTCTGCTGTAAATATATAATCTCCCATCATAAAAGCGTGGACTACATTCAGCCCACGCTTTTAACTAACTTCATTTTAGTTCTCTTTTTAATACTTTACCGAGCTGATTTTTAGGGAGTTGATCAATAAAATAAACTTCGGGAATTTTGTAGCTTGCTAGACGATCTCTACAATATTTTAAGATATCCTCTTTTGTTAAGGAAGAATGAGGATCTTTTACCACATACGCTCTAGGTTTTTCTCCATAAACAGGATCTTCTACGCCTACCACAGCAGCTTCTATAACTGTATCTATTTGCTCAATTATTTCTTCTACCTGATCAGGATAGATATTATCACCGCCATATACGATAACATCTTTAAAGCGTCCCATAATATATAAAAAGCCGTCTTGATCTACCTTTCCAGCGTCTCCCATATAGAACCAGCCATCTCTAAGGACTTTGTCAGTCGCCTCTTGATTATGCCAATAGCCTTTAAAACAATAGGGGCTTTTTATGATAATTTCTCCAACTTCTCCTGTTTTCACTTCTTGTCCTGACTCGGGATCAATAATTTTTACTTCTACACCAGAAAGAGGCTTGCCTGCTGATTCAATTTTTTCATTTCCCATATTTGGTGTCCATACACTGACTGTCCATGCTTCTGTACTTCCATAACCTTGTATCATGCTGATGTCCAATTTTTCATATTCCTTAATAAGATAAGCAGGAACTTTTGCCCCTCCAGCAATAGCAACCTTTAGTGAAGATTTCTTTGCCTCTGCATTTTTCACTGCTTCGAGCATTTGCATATACATAGAGGGAAACGCTAACATCATAGTGATCTTATGAGTTTCAATCGTTTCCCAAATGATTTCCGGTGTAGGATCTGACAACAAAAATAACCCCATCCCGTTGGAAACAGATTTCAAAATATTATTAATAGAACTCATATGATAAAAAGGATGCGAGGCAAGAAATCGACCATCTTCTTCATAGTCTATTCGTTGACTCGATGGCTGTATATAAGAATACACATGACCATGCTCAATCATACAGCCTTTTGCGTTGCCAGTTGTTCCAGAAGTAAAAAGAAGCATCGCAATGTCGTCTTGAGAGACCTGTATATTTGGATTTAGTATAGAATACGCAGAAAAAATTTCATTATATTCTTCAACTGTCTCCACACTATTTTTTCTTCCTACTTGTAAAGTAATCACGTCATTTAATATTTCAGAATCAAAAGGAATAACCTCATGAAATTTTTGATCGTAGAAAATAACTTTAGGTTGTGCACTATCTAAAATATCAATAATTTCATACTTCGTAAGCTGCCAGCTAATAGGAACAGCTACGGCTCCAATTCTTAATGCGGCTAGCAGAATCGTAGGAAACGGATGATTGTTTTGACAGAGAATTGCAATTCGATCCCCTTTTTTAATGTTATGGCTTAACAGGTAATGAGCGAGTTGATTGACACGTTCATTATATTCTTTAAATGTATGGAAAGATGTACTCCAAATTAAAGCCTCTTTTTCAGCAGATTGTGTAGCCCTTTGCTCTAATAGTTCTCCAAGTGTATACATGATAGCTCTCTCCTTTAATGATAATGACCAGTTTGAATCATATTTAAATGGTGCTTCATTCTAATTATTTTTAAATCTATAAACTACATTACCCACAATTAACGTTAACGCAAACGTTAATTGTAGACATTCGAAAAATTCATATCTTTTTAGCATGTAGAAGATATATATTGGCTATTCAATATACTTTGAAGCTTATGTTGAGGAGTTCATAGCGCTTTATCTTGTACGATTCTTTTCTTTTTTAACTTTACACCAGCTATTAAGTATGTTCTCTTTCTATGCGTCGAGTTAATTGCTAGTTGCACTCTCCATGTGAATAACAAAAGTCTTAAGAGTTATATTAATAAAAACACTAAGATAATATAGAGCTTCTCTTCTTGCTATAGGATCTATAAATGACCATGGAGGAAAATATGAATAAAGTCTTTTTCATTTTTATGATTATTGGTGTACCTCTTTCAATTATTGGCAGTATTTTTAATTGGAATTATATTTTCATGTTCTTTATTTACTGTGTGACATTAATTAGCTTGGCTAATTACATCAGACGTTCTACTGAAAGCCTTAGCGTTGTAGTAGGTCCAACAGCAGGAGGATTACTTAATGCTACGTTTGGCAACGCTGCAGAAATTATTATTTCGTTTTTTGCATTAAGTAAAGGACTAAATACAATTGTCATTTCCTCTATTACTGGAGCAGTCCTCGTTAATCTACTTTTTGCGAGCGGAATATCAATGATTGTTGGAGGAATTCGATTTAAAAAGCAAAAATTTAGTGTGTTTAAAACACGACACAATACCTCTCTCTTAATGTTTGCTATTATCGTAACTTTTGTATTGCCATTTATCTTTGCAAAACGCTTGGATGATAAAGATATGCAGGTTCTATCAACTTCTTTTGCTATAGTGATGCTGACCATTTACCTGCTTGCTCTTCTTTTTAAACTTGTCACGCATAAGGGGATTTTTACTGGAAACGCAGAAGAAAATGGAGAGGAACCAGAATGGGGAAAAAAGAAAGCAATCGTTGTACTTGGACTGGCTACAATTGTACTAGCTTATATTAGTGAAAAACTTGTTGGCACCATTGAGCCAGTAGGTGCTGCCTTAGGCTGGAGTCACGTTTTTATTGGAATTATTGTTGTAGCTATAGTCGGAAGTGCTGCAGAGTACGTGTCAGCAATTGCAATGGCCTATAATAACAGAATGGACGTAATGGTGGAGATTTCCATTGGTTCAACCGTCCAAACGGCCATGTTTGTTGCTCCTATACTCGTTCTGTTTTCATACTTGTATGATTTCTTGCCTCTTGTATTTAATACAGCGGAAATGATTGCGATGATCCTTGCCGCTCTCATGACGGTGACCGTTGTTAACGACGGTGATTCCAACTGGTTCGAAGGTGTTTTACTTGTTGGTACCTACATTGCGATAGGCTTTAGTTTTTACCTTTTATAGAATTTTTTCAAGAAAAAGATGAAAATTTCAGCTTACATAAAGACAACGCTTGGTCATCTTTTTAAATCTTGACGAATAACATATATACAAAAATTTGCTTTTCTTTTGCCTGGTTTTCAACTTTAAACACGATTAAAATATTGCTGCATTGATAATATATAAAGGTATATGAACGAGAAAAACGAGCTCTTATCTGCTAAGGGCTCTTTTTTTACATTTATTTCATCTGCCCTTATATACAAGCATTTAAAATAAATAAAAGACACAAGTAAACCTAAAACATATGTACATATTCTGACGTAAATGACATATTAATAGCTCGACAGTGCTAATAATAAAATTCAGAGGAGATGAGAGTGGGAATGGATAATTTTAATTCACAATCATCCACCAATCATTCAAACCCGCAAGTATGGAATTTTGTTTCGGCTCCTAATTTACATCCCATGAAGGTTACCATTAATGTTGATAAGCCCGGAACAGCTCCCGGCCTATTATTTGTTGCGCCCTATACGGTATATGAAGCAGCGATGATTGGCCAAACTGGGGCACTAATTATGGATCAGACAGGTAATCCAGTGTGGTTTAGACCACTTGCTAGTAGATATATTCAAAACACAGACTTTCGAGTACAAATGTACTGCGGGAACCCTGTTCTTACCATGTGGCAAGGAACAATCTCAGGAACTCAAACCGCCACCCCAAACCTTCCAGCAGGCGATCCTGAACCTGGTGCTTATTTTCAAATTATCAACCAGCATTATAAGGTCATTAAAAAATTATTTGCTAAAAAAGGATTTACAGCTGATGTGCATGAGTTTACAATCACCGAACGGAATACGGCTTTGTTTACGGCAGTAAAACAAGTACCTGCGGATTTATCTAAGTATGGTGGACCAGTACGCGGATATTTTGATGATTACTCTATTCAAGAAGTAGATATTGAAACGGGAGAGCTTCTCTTCTTTTGGAGTGCACTTGAACATATTAATCCAGCTGATTCAGTGGTACCTGCTTCATCCGCGACAAGTTCTAATAATATATGGGATTGCTACCACGTAAATTCAGTCGAAGAAGGGCCAAACAATACACTTCTAGTGAGTATGCGTAATATGTGGGCCATTTATAACATTGATAAAAAAACGGGAAAGGTAATTTGGCAACTTGGTGGAAAACAAAGTGATTTTAAGCTTGGACCGAACGCTGCATTTTCTTGGCAGCATGATGCGCGCTACAGGTCCGAAAATAGGATAAGCTTGTTTGATGACGCCTGCTGTGCCTCTTCAACCTCTCCTCCTGAGGGACAGGCGCGTGGTTTAATTCTTCACTTAGACTATAAACACAAGGTCGCCAATGTAGATCGAACGTATTATCATGACCCAGCTTTATATGTTCCGAGTCAAGGAAATGCGCAAAAGCTTTCCAATGGAAATCAACTCATTGGGTGGGGGCAAGAGCCCTACCTTTCAGAGTTTAAAAATGCTGGCAATACACAAAGAAACCCTTCATTTAATTTGTTGTATGATATGCGGTATCCAAATCAGAATCTTTCGTATCGAGCATTCAAAAATAAGTGGGTAGGTCTACCACTTTACCCTCCTAGCATAACGGTAGACTTATTGCATGACGGTCAAGCTACAGCTTACGCATCATGGAATGGTTCAACAGAAACAGTTGCTTGGCAGTTACTTGCAGGACCAACGCCTTTTAAATTGTCAGTAGTGATATTTAGTAGCCCTCGTACTGGATTTGAAACAGATATTCATGTTCAGACAGCTGGCCCCTATTTTCAAGTAAAAGCATTAGACTCCTGCGGGAACGTCATTGGTACATCACCGACTACTTACGTAAAAATAAGACGAAATAGACGAAAGTGATAATAATCCTCTATTAGATTTTTAAAAATGTTCTTATAGTGCCCCCCCTACTCAGAAGACATCATGAGGGGGCATTCACCTTTTAAGGAATCAACTAGAAATTATGTGAGCTAAGGATTTTTTCAAAAAACCGCTACTATATTAATCTAAACTGCAAAAGTAAAATTCCTGATATATAATATTATATTTTAACAAATAGTAAGGATAAAGAACTGAGGGAATATTTGATATAGATGAGTATAAGGTGCTTTTTCTCCCTAATTACTTAACTTTTAAAATCATATCTTCTGACTTTTCATTCCATTTAACCGTTAAAATCATATATTCAGGTTTAATTACATCTTTACCAGCATCAATCTTTACTTTTTCTTTGAAATTCCCTTCTTTATTTAACCTTGCGTCTCTTACTGCAATTCCATTTTGATTATTTGAAGTGTCTAAATTAATCCCAAAATCTCCTACGGATTCTACCTTACCACCTAGATAATTTAAGTTCATTTGAGCTGTTTCTTTCCTATTTTCAACGGGATATAACGTAATAGTAGCTGACCAGCTTTGAGTTTCACCTGAAAACTCTAAAGGATCCTCAGCTTTACTTTGACATCCAACTAATGAAATAAAAAAGAAAAGACTAAATAAAGCAATATAAAACTTTCTCATGCTCTTCCTCCATGTAAACACCATAATGTCATTTTTACTACTTTATATTTTATTAAAATATATACCTTTAGTTAACATGGCGTAGAATATTATCTAGTAAAGAACATATGCAAGATCTTTTTTAATAGCTGTTCATAGGTTTTGAAAGCCGCACTAAATGTGGAACGTTCCTTTTCATTTCCCATCATAATTTTATCCCCTTTTATTTTAAGCGGGTATATTATATACAAGTTTATACAAAATGAATTGTCGTTAGTTTAAATAATGAAAGGTCTCCCAAGAAATAATTCTGAGAGATTAGTAAAAAAATTAACCTGTAAAAAAACTTACAACACCTATAAGCACAAAAAATATGAGAATTACAGATAAAATGAGTACAATTGTAAAGATAGGTTTATACTTTGCTCTAATTTCTTGATTACTTATCTTATTATGTAAATCATCTAATTTTCTTTCAATTTCATCCAGACGTTTTTCCGTGTTAATATCCATCACCTCCTACCTTTTATACGAATTACTTCTATAAAAGTTTCCTAATTACTGTATTTTAAAGAATATATATGTAAAAGCCGTTTTGAATTGTATTTATAGTTAGTTACCGAAATCCCCTTTTCACATAGTAAATTTTCATTTTTTTAAAACCTTCATCTAAATCAAAAGTGAAGTGGACTTACTTGTTTGATAATAAACGAAATGATAAACGAAATAGAAATTGTTGCCGCTAGCTGCTTTGGATTTTTGTAAAAGACTCCGCATAAAACAGCATACATAATGAATTCTTCCATATAACTTACATGGATATAAAATACTCCAACCGCTAAAGAAAGACTTAGCAATAACCCCATAGGCAACGCTGGTAATATCCAAGCTAGACGTAAATTATTTTTAGCCATCCATATAATAGCTGCTAGAAACGGAGACGCTAGTGCGATACTTCCCCACAGTAAAAAATAACTAGTTGGAAAAAATCCAAATAGAAAAGCGGAATATATATAATAGCCTGTTAGCATTCCTATAAAGAACATGAATGTATTAAGAGCCCCACTAATTTTGGTTTTACTATACGCGGCTATAAGGGTAGCAATCAGGACCCAAATACCGGCCCTAGAACACAAATCCCCAAAATACGGCAGAATATTCATCCACCAGCTTCCATCAACACCTGCAATAGTATCTAAATATTTGGCTATTATCCCCAAAGCTGTACCGAAGACTAAATAGATAATAGAAAATGCAAGTTTATTTGTAGACTTAACTACTCCGATAGTAAACTCCCCCTAACCAAAGCAAATCTATTAAATTGTTTTAACTCTTTCGTCCAAAAGCTTTTGTATCAATATTGTTGTCATCTAGAAAATTCTCTATCTTTTTCTGTTCCCTTCCATTTACACCTTCATTTCTATTCATAAGTGACTCAATTTCTGTTTCAGAAAAATCTCCTTCGCTCATATGCTCAACCATGTCATCGATGGCTTGATCCAGTTCATCCAAAATTTGATTGGAACCCATAATAAAGCGGCTAATTCTCTCTGACTCTTTTTTATATCCTTCTGGTAGAGTATTGTGCGAGATATATGTGGAAAAGTTACGATCATTTTCTTTGAGCAGATCGTTTAGTTGTTCAAGTTTTTTCGCTTCAGCTTTAGGTAGCTGTTGATCAGAATCCATCATTTCTTCAAATTGATCACTGATATTGGATAAATCCTCGTTAGTATTTAAGTAAGTCTTTATACTTTCTTTCATTTCCTTTTCATCAATTACAGCATTATTTTTCGATGAACTAAATATAGAAGTTGGTAATACAACTTTTTCACTAACTTCTTTTGTACTTTCCTGATAAGAACAAGCACCTAATAAACAAATAATCATTAAGCTAAAATAAAGTTTCTTCAATTCAAACGCTCCCTTTACCAATGTGTTAATTCCATTAATTTACATAGAAAATTTTAGCATTAAAATCCCCTTAGGACTATACATCTAGAGGCGTATATTGCAAAACTACCCTCATCTAATTGAATATAGCAAAAAATGTTAAGAACAACGATTTGTTTGCTGTTATAGTGAACGTAAGGTAGGTGAATGTAAATGAATTATGTAACTTGTATACAGAGAACGCTAGATTACATTGAGGAGAATTTGGAGACACAAATTACTTTAGAAAAGTTAGCAGAAATTGCTTGCTTTTCTCCTTTTCATTATCACCGTGTCTTCCAAGCCATGGTTGGAGAATCAGTGATGGATTATGTAAGGAAACGAAGACTTACACGCGCAGCAGAACGCTTATTTTTCACAGATGAAAAAGTCATTGATATCGCACTTGATGTTGGTTTTCAATATCAAGAATCATTTAACAGAGCGTTCAAAAAATTTTATGATGTTTCACCGAAGCAATACCGTAACGCAAGGAGAATATCTGGACCGCTGCAAGGAAAAGCCTACCTAACTACCACACTTTTGTCAGGAGGAAATAAGATGGAACCAAAACTAGTCACTAAATCTGCTTTTTATATCATTGGATATGAGCTAAAAACGAAGAACGAGGGTGGCCAGAATAACAAAGACATTCCTGAATTTTGGCAACAGTACATGCAAAATGGATTAGGCTCTAAAATCCCCAATCCCCTAAACGCAAGCGCGGAGCTTGGCATTTGCACTGATTTTAATCCTGAAACGGGTGAGTTTGTTTATATAATTGGCATGGAAGTAAAGGAAGGCACTCCAGCTCCTGAAGGAACAGTTTACAGAAGCTTCCCTGAACTAGAATATGCCGTGTTCACTACTCCAAAATCAAATGAAGAATCTTTTACTTCTTCCATTCAGTCCACATGGAACTATGTTTTTACAGAATGGTTTCCAGAATCAGGTTATGAGCACTACGGATCAATGGAGTTTGAACTGTATGATAAGAGGTGCTATGGTTTAGAAAATAAAGAGATTGACATCTACATTCCTGTGAAAAAACAGACTGTTAAGGCATAAAAGAAAACTTCCATTTGTTTAAGAGAAAAGTAGTGTAGAAATTCATTTATAATACTGAAGATATTCCTATACAAAAGCCCAATCTCTAAGCAATTAAATTTAGGATAGGGCTTTTTGTTATTTCGTGTTGGGAATTTTGGAGTTAATCAATGTGACTATTCACTTCATTTTTAATTATTATCATGTACGATATCGGCCATAAAAACATCAGCTATATAGAGAAATGTGAGGTGCTTTTCTTTCCAATTACTTAACTTTTAAAACAATGTCTTCTAATCTGTCACTGGATATAAAGTAATACTAGCTAAACCGCTTTAATTTTCATCTGAAAACTCTAAAGAATCCTCAGCTTTATTTTGACGTTCAACTAATGCGACAAAATAGAAAACAATGTTAGATACATTTCCTATCATTTTATTTTATATATCTTCCTCATGCGCATATTTTTTACATTTTATAGGAATGATAACGTTACTCGTTGTATAACAAATATTCACTCATATAAAAGGTGGTAAAACGTGCGACAAAGATATCTTTTGAAAAGCTCTACTAAAGAAAAGACAACGGATTGTTCAGCAACTCCCTTATATGATGATATAAATAAAAATATAGAGAGACTATTGAACGAATTGGGAGATAGCTCTGATGTATCGTTTCGAATGGTTGAGTCTCCGTATCAAAAAACGTTAAAGGCAGCCGTTATTCACCTTGACGGATTAGCAGATGAAAACATTATAAATGAGAATATCATGACTCCTCTTATTCAGGGGCTTAAGGAAAGTAATCAAGTAGTAACCGTCAAAGAGATAGAAGCACAAATACCCCAGATGTTAACTGTATCTCAATTGACTATAAAAGAGAATTGGCATGAATTTATGTCAGCGGTTTTAACTGGTGATACAGTCATACTACTGAATGGAAGTTCTAAAATTTTCATTGGCAATACAAAAAAACTTCAGTCCCGCGCAGTAACAGAACCAACCAGCCAAACTGTTGTTAGAGGACCTAAAGATAGTTTTACAGAGAATTTAAGGACTAATACCTCCTTGATAAGAGCTAGAATTCAGGATTCTAATTTACGCTTAGATAGCATGAAAATTGGAAGCGTAACCCAAACAGATATAGGGATTATGTATATTAAAGGGAATGCAGATGAACGTATTGTAGAGGAAATCAAAGAACGTTTAAAAGAGATTAAGGTAGATGGGGTCCTCGAGTCGAACTATATTGAGGAATTTATCCGGGATGATAGGACGACTATTTTTCCACTTTTATTAAATACGGAACGACCTGATGCTGTTGTAGGAAATTTATTAGAAGGTCGAATTGCTATTATTGTACAAGGAACACCTTTTGTATTAATTGCGCCTGCTATTTTTTCTCAATTTTTTCAGTCTCCCGAAGATTATTATCAAAATTATTATATTGCTTCCTTTTTAAGGATACTAAGATTTGGCTCTTTTTTTCTTTCTATGTATGCGTCTGCTATCTATTTAGCATTGATTACGCATCATCAGGGACTCATTCCAAACACATTAATGGTTAGCTTAATGGCTCAAAGAGAAAGAGTTCCTTTTCCAGCAATTGTAGAAATGTTAGTGATGGAACTAGCTTTTGAGATGTTGCGAGAGGCCGGAATCCGAATGCCTAGAGCAATCGGGCCAGCAGTCTCCATTGTAGGAGCGCTGATTTTAGGACAAGCAGCTGTAGAAGCAGGTTTTGTATCAGCGGCTGTTGTAATTATTGTTGCTATTTCTGCCATCAGCAATTTTACACTGCCATCTACTAGCATTGTCAATGCGGCCCGTGGTTTTCGATTTATCTTGATTATAGTTTCAGCATTTATTGGCTTATATGGAATTTTGCTTATGACCTTATGTATATGTCTTCATATAAGTAGTCTAAGATCTTTCGGTATCCCCTACTTTTCACCTTTTGCTCCCTTTGATTTTAAAAAGCAAAAGGATACGTTAGTTCGATTCTCTTTACCATCTCTGTTGAAAAAACATCAAAATAAATAGACTTCGTATAAAGATAAATGAGGATAGAAAATGAAAACTTATCTTTCGCTTTTATGGATCGCTGCCATTTGTTTATGCGTTTCAGGATGTTCGAATTACCGAGAATTAAACCAAATAGGAGTTATTATAGGATTGGGAATTGATGAGAACGAAAACTTGGAACAACCTTATAAAGTAACCTATCAGATCATTAATCCAAGTGGTTTATCACAGGGCAGTTCGTCAGGAGGACAGGGTCTTCCTGTCATTAACTATACAGTAACGGCCAAAACGTTAGTGGAAGCATTAAAAAAAGCCTCTGTCGTCATCCCAAGAGAACATATTACTTCTCATCTTTCGCTTATCGTTGTAGGTGAAAAGTTAGCAAGAAATGACCTTAGCTTATTATTTGATGCCTTGGATCGAGGCAAGCAAGCTCGTACAAGTATTCCAGTTTTTATTGCACGTGATGGAACTGCTGAGAAATTGCTTGGTGTAATTGAACCTTTCGAGGTTACTCCAGTCAAAAGTATTCTAAGTACAACCCAGAACAATCAAAAAATGTACGGAATAGTTAGTAATGTACAAGCATATGAAGTTATTTCTATGCTTTTGAGTGAGGGAAAAGACCTATCTCTTCCTGGAATCAGCATTAACAAGCCCTCTCAGAAGGCAGAAGAAGCAGGCAATTTAGAGAATACCAGCCCAAGTGCTATGCAGGTAAAGGGATTAGCCATGTTTAGAAAAGGAAAATTAGTTCGATGGCTGGATGGCGATGAGGCTCGATCTGTTCAACTTGTTACGTCTAAAGTGAAGAGCACGGCCCTTGTTTTCCCTTGTAATATAAATGCGAATATCACAGTTACGACGACCGGAATAAAAAGTCAAATAAAGACAAAAATCCGCCATGGACAACCTTTTATTCATACAGATTTGAATGTCATGGGAGAAATTACGGAAACATCATGCCAAAAAGATTTAAGCAACCCTAAGGTATTAAAAGAATTGGAAAAAGAAGTACAAAAGGAATTTCAAAAGGAAATCACAAAAACTATTCGCATCGCACAAAAAGAAAAGACAGATATATTTGGCTTTGGTGATAGCTTGTCTCGAACCAACCCTAGTTATTGGCGTCAGCATAAACAGAATTGGGAGAATCTATTTTCAAGCGCTAAAATATCGATGAATGTGAACGTCAGTATTGTAAATACCGGAATGCGGACAAATCCTTATGAGGTAAATTAGATGAGGAGCTGAAAAAGCGTTGACTAAAATAAAAATCGATGGGTTTCAATTATTTTGTATGATGTTTATCTTTATATTAGGCAGTACGTTACTTTTAGATATCGGAAAGGCTGCTAGGCAAGATGCATGGATAGTCCCCCTGCTGGCTACTTTTTTTGGATGTGTACTGTATTTAGTCTATATCTCCTTATATAAGAGATACCCTAATATGCCCTTGACTGGCTACCTCATTAAAATCTGGGGTAAATACGTAGGCGGTGCTATCAGCTTTTGTTATATTATATATTTTGTTTATATTGCTTCCAGAGTACTACGTGATTTTGAAGAATTATTAATTAGCTCTTCTTACTATGTTACATCGATTATTACGCTGGGCATATGCATGACCTTTGTGTTAATTTATAGTGTTCACTTAGGAATAGAAACATTCGCACGAGTTACATGCTTATGTTTTGTTGTTATTTTACTGACTCTTTTTATATTAAATGTTTTGTATGTAGTAGGAGGCTATATCAAGGTGGAAAACCTTCAACCCGTATTAGCAAATGGATGGGGAAACATAGGGAAAGAGTTAGCCCCTCTTGGTATTACTGTCCCTTTCGGGGAATTGATTACCTTCACTATGATTCTTCCTTATTTAAATAAAAAAAGTCAGGCCGCAACAATTGGGTTATCCGCCATCATAATAGGAGGAATGGTCTTAACAATTAATTCAATTATTCTTTTGTGTGTACTCGGACCAGAGACTGTTTTAAGATCCTCTTTCCCGGCTCTGACAGCTGTGAGTTACATTAACATAGCTAGTTTTATTCAAAGACTGGATACCTTTATTCTCATTCTCATGGTCATTTTAGGTTTTGTTAAAATAACCATCTATTTCTTTTGTGCAGTGATTGGCGCAGCTGATTTGTTTCGAATGAAATCTTCTGTTACAAACATTTATTTAATTGGCGGTATTATTTTTTTCTCCTCACTGATGATTGCTCCTAGTTACCAAGCTCATATAAATGAAGGACTCAAAATTGTTCCTTATTTATTGCACCTTCCTTTTCATATAGCAATTCCCATCCTATTGCTGATTACAGCATATATAAAACAAAAAATAAAGCCTGCCCTTTCATGACAAGGGAGGCTATTGTTTTTTAAAAACAGGAAAAATGCTAACAGTAAGGAATATCAAAGCAAATAAAATAACCAAAAAATAATCTTCTCCACGGGCAATTACAAAATATTGTTTTAGGTTATAAAGCGATTGAAACATATAGTTTCCCTGAAAAACGTCGATGAATGCAATAAGAACATAAGCCCCCAGCAAAATGCATAAGGATGGAATTGTTTTAGCCATTATATCAGCCTCACCTTTTTCTTTTAAATTGCGGTAAATAATATAAAAATATACAAGGCGTCCATGAGATTCAATAATATTTATTAAATGATGGAAAATAATTGATTTTCTGCAAAGCAATCTGTTATAAAAATTTAACGCAACAAGAATTGTGGACATTGAGCTCCAAGGAACTTTGTTCATTCTAATGCACGATTCTATTTTTATAGACTCTTAAGAAATAGTACAAGCCAAGCAGAAGTAATCCTACATTTGTATAAAAATAAAAGATAAATTCATACAAAAAGTTCTTTTGAGCCAATGAATCAAAAACGTAGTGCAATAAGTGGTATAGCGCTACATAGATTAAACAAAGATTCCAGAAAATATTTTCTTCTCTAGAATAAATCTCTCTTAGTAATAAAAGAATGATCCACCAAAACACAAGTATGGATAATGTACTGAGTAAGTTAATTGGATAAGTCTTATAGTAAAAGAAATACGCGCTGCTATAAAATAAAAGCATCGATAGTAACAACATGAATAGTGGCTTTCTAGAGTGTTTATTGGTGATAAAAAAGTACAAGCCAACTAAAATGGCAATAAAAAAATAAATGTAATTCAACAAATTTCCCATCTTAAACCTCAAAATCTTTATAATTTAATACTATGATATTTAAGTTTCTACTAAAATCTTTTATGTATTGGCTCAAAAACACAGCACTTTACGCTTCCTTGCCTTTTTTATATGTATAATACCCGAAGATAGCAATCCCAAAGGAAACTCCAAAAGCGGTTGAAAATGCTGTTAAAAGATCAAAATTAGAGGTGAACAGAATATTAATCATTAAGTTTCCTCCAAAGAAGATTAAAAAGTATACAAAGAATTTTAAAATAACTTTTTTCAAGAACTACCCTACTTTCATAGATGTCGTTTAAATTAGCTGCTGATTCAACATAGATTTTATAAACTGCAAAATTATAAATATATCCAATATAAGATTATATTACCATATATTTTTTACTGGCCATAAAAAAGAACCTCTTTAAAATAGAGGTTCTTTTTTTATAACAGATAAGATATTTAGTTACGGTAATGACAAGAATTAAAATGTCATTCGCAAGCTTTAATAAAGATAATCTTCTAATCCTCTTACTACCTATAGCTTCTCTACCAATTCATCAACACGGACACAAGTGAATCCTTTTGTTTTCACTGTCTTTAACACATCTCTTAACGCATTAATTGTGTTTCTTGGAGCTTCAGATTCTGCTCCGAGCGTATCTCCGCAGTCGTGCAGCAAAATGACGTCCCCGCCTTTTATATTGGCTAGGCGTTTTTTAATCTTTTCGCTTCCGCCAGAGGTTCGCCAATCTTCCGCCATGATTGACCATAGAATAATCTTATATTTACCTCTTCTCATAAAATCGAAAAGGTTGAGCATTCCCCAAGGCGGTCGATAATAAATAGGTGTGACTCCAGTGATAGATTTAATCACCTTGGCTGTATTCTTAACTCCATTTCTAACCTTCCAAGGCGACATAAACCAGTTGGAGTGATGTACGTAGTTATGAATTCCGATTAAGTGGCCTTCACTATGCATGCGCTGAATCAGTTCAGGGTACTTTTCTGCTTTAGTACCGACCACAAAAAAGGTTGCCTTCACCTCATTTTTCTTCAGTAAATCAAGAAGTATGGGGGTATAAACAGGATTCGGACCATCATCAAACGTAAAAGCAATTTTGGATAAATCCCTTCCTCTTTTAACTACGTTCACTCCTAGGCTACGTGATAGGAAATACGGAATAACGGTGTATAATAAAATAAAAAAAATAATAGCAGAAATCATGAACTCCATATTATATACTCACCTCTATCTCCTTTTGCTTTTGTATCGTTCTACTATCTGTTACGTTACGTAATGAACCGCATCTTGCTGCTTCGACAATGACATGGAGAGCTTCCGTGGATGATGTTTTGGTTTGATATTTTTTCATCCTTTGTTTCATCCATCTTAAAGGTACTGAATCGCGGACAAGATTTTCAATTTGCGCAATTAACTCTTTTTCTGACTGTGCAGACAGTGCGAATCCCGAACGACATAAATATTCTGCATTGTCTTCTTCTTGTCCTGGTAACGAATGATAAAGTAGTATTGGCAAACCCATCGCCATTGCCTCAGAGGTTGTTACTCCCCCCGGCTTGCTGATCATTAAATCTGAAATAGCCATTAATTCTTCAACCTTTTCACAGTATCCAAAAATTCTCACGTCATGCTTTGAGTCTTTTAATTCCCACTCTAATTGTGTTTTTAATTTCTTATTTTTACCGCATACTATAAAAAGTTGAATCGGTGTGGAAATGGATTCTAATGCCTTAAAGGTTGAAAGTCCTTTTCCAAAAAATCCGTCTCCCCCTCCCATGATGAGCAGGGTGAACATATTTGGATTGATCATATATTTATCTAAGAGAAGGTCTGTTGGAAGAACATCCATAAATCTTTTCCGTACAGGTATTCCAGTGTTTTTAATTTTGTCCGCCTCTACCCCTAACGCAATTAATTGATCACGCAATCGAGCAGACCCTACCATATATTGATCTGTAGAGGGATGAATCCAATAAGAATGATCCGTATAATCTGTGATGATGGTTATCGCCGGAATATCAATTAATCCTTGCTCTTTTAATTTCGATATTATCCCAGCGGCAAATGGATAGGTACTAACCACTACTTTCGGCTTTATTTCTTGTATGATTTTAAGCACCGTTTGCATGCCCGATAAAAAGATCGAATTTAGCTTAACGGAAAACGAATTTTTTACACGAGTTTTTTTATACAAAAAGCTATACACTTGTGGAAACTTCTTAATGCTTTTTTTATAAATATAATGGCTGATTGGATAAAGGTTGGGATGAACCCACTCCATAATATCAATGGTAATAGGCTCAGCATCAGCAACCATATCATTTACTGCCTCGCTTATCGCATTTGCCACTTGTTTATGCCCCTCTCCAAATGCAGCGGAAAGAATTAAGTATTTATCCTGTTCACGATTATTCATGACTTTTCCCTCCTTGTAGTTTGTATGCTTTTGCTGTGGGGTGAAACTTAGACTTTTCAGCACATCTTTTTGTTGTTTTGTTTAGGCGATTAAAGAATTGCTCTACTGATAAAAGAGTAAGCATGACAAAAAATTAATAATGGGTAGTTCCCCTTTTTAATCGATTTGTAGGGTATATCTTTTCTTCTTTTTCGTTACATAGATTGGTTAGGAACTCCTTACACTATTTATTAGAAAAACAAACAGTCTTAAGTTGAGCTTTCAAATAGCACATTTTCAGTCTACGTTTTGTAATTAAAAATAGGCTAAAAATAACATTAAAAATCAATGAAAAATCCAGTTTTTTTAATAAATAATGCTACATTAAAAGAAATACAAAGGTGAAATTAATCTTTTCATCTTTGTATTTCAATCCCATGTAAGCATATTCGCCTTACCGACTGTGCTTTAGATACATACTATGAAAGAAGGACAAACCATGGATTTTATCACATCTTATATAAATCAGTACGGATATATCGTGCTGTTTCTAGCATTAATGCTGGAACTTCTTGCGCTTCCTCTTCCAGGCGAACTGCTTATGGGCTACGCTGGGGTTCTTGCTTTTCAAGGACATTTAAGCTGGGTGGGAAGTATCTTGGTAGCTGGTACGGGGAGTATGGTTGGAATGACCATAGCCTACGGGGTAGGTTATAAGTTAGGGACTCCTTTTTTTGATAAATACGGAAAAACCCTTCATATGGGGCCAGAGCGAATTGAAAGAATGTCAAAATGGTTTAGTGTACATGGAAACAAGCTGTTGATTATTGCTTATTTCCTCCCAGTTATTAGACATATTACAGGATATTTTTCAGGAATTACTCGCCTTCCCTTTCGCACGTATGCACTGTATGCCTATAGCGGATCATTTCTTTGGGTCACCACATTTATTACTCTAGGAAAGTTATTAGGACCTCAGTGGGAACAGTTTCATCATTCTATTAAGAAGTATTTTGTCATTGGGATGATCGTAGCTGTAAGTTTGTTGGTTGCTATTTACATTTATAAAAAGTTCAAAGTAACGATTAAAAAGATAGCAATTAATTGTCTCGAGTGGATAGTAAATGTGTTTCATACGCGGAAACGGGCAGGTCTTGTTTTTATATTTACAGCATTAGCAACATTAGGGTTTATTCTGCTTATGATTGGAATGACGCAAGACTTTATCGCAAACGAGTTTGGAGATTTTAACAAAATAATCAGTCTATTAACATCAGCCCTTTTTAATAAAGATTGGAATGTACCAATGCGGATACTTTTCATGCTCGGATCCAGGCAAGTTCTGGTGGCATTAATTTTCTTTACACTTGTATGGATTTTATGGAAAGGCAGAGATAAAAAAATTGAATTATTATCTCTGATAGTTGTTGCAGGCGGCGGAGAGCTGTACGAAGAAAGTCTGAGACGAATTTTCCATCATTTCTCCCCTATTAAAAAGTCGCTAATAGAACACCTTTCATACACCTTTCCAAGCGAGCAGTCTTTAATGGCTTTTGTTATTTATGGGTTTGCTGTGTTTATGCTGGTTCGACACTCTAAAAGATTATGGGTTCCTACATTAGCACCACTAGCAGCCATTCTTATTTTGTTGCTTATTGCGATTAGTCGTTTGTATCTCAGCATACAATATCCCAGCGATATTGCAGCAGGATATGTATTTGGAGGAGTATGGCTAGGGTTAAACGTTTTGCTTCTTGAAACCTTCCGTCTTATGAAAGGTATTAATCTATAGTGGTTCACTAAAAAGGAAGGTCCAACTAAACAGGAACTTCCCTTGTCCAAATGAAGTTTATTATATTTTGAACGATGAGAAAGGAGAACCTGCATGCAAAACCGTATTTTAATCGTTGAAGATGAAGAAATGATTGCGAGAGCTCTTCAAATTGAGCTTGAGCATGAAGGATACCAAGTATTCGTAGAGCATGAAGGAAAAAGCGGCCTTGAAGCTGCTTTACATAACAGCATTGATTTAGTTTTATTAGACGTCATGCTTCCAGAACTTAGCGGTATCGAAGTCCTTCGCAGAATTAGAAAAAAGAACGCCTACCTCCCTGTTATTCTTTTGACAGCCCGTGACACTACGTTAGATAAAGTGATGGGACTAGATCATGGAGCAAATGATTACATCACCAAGCCCTTTGAAATAGAAGAGGTGTTAGCTAGAGTGCGCAATAGTCTTCGTCATAGAGCTATCATTCAAGAAGTTACTGAAAAAAAAGATGTTCATTTATCAATAGAAGATTTATCTGTAAATTTAGAGACCAGAGAAGTGATAAGAAAAAACAAAACGATTATATTAACACCGAAAGAATATGATTTGCTTGTTTATTTACTAAAAAATCAAAATATCGTATTAAGCAGAGAAAATATCCTTTTGACCGTTTGGGGCTATGATTATGAAGGAGAAACAAATGTAGTAGATGTGTATATTGGACATTTGAGAAAGAAAATAGAAGAAGATATTACCCCTTCCTTAATTCACACCGTCAGAGGAGTAGGATATGTGATAAGAAAGGAACCATATGAAAATTACTACCAAGGTTAACTTGTTTATTACAGTTTCTCTGTTAGTCAGCTTGCTCATTGTAAATACGATTGTATTTTTTTTATTTATGAAAACGACCGTTAATATGGAAGCACATTTAGTCTTCAAAAATGCGAATGAAATGTTGAAAAAATACCACATTTCTGAATCATTATCGCTAGACAAAAACCTTTTAAACTCTTACATGCCTAGTCACTCTTTTATTCGAATCGTGGGACCGAACTCTACAACTATTAATCAAGTCACTAACGACAAAGTCCTTATTCAGAAAATCTCACCTACTTTTTCAACAGAAAAGAGCTTTGAACTTAGACCTTTTCAAGAACATCAAAATTTAGTAGTTCACGTACCGATTCATCAGAATCACAAAGTAATAGGCACGTTAGAAATAAGTGAGCGGTTATCAGGACTAGAAAGCCGCAAAGATATTATTTTGTCCATAATGGGGACTGTTACCGTTATTTCGGTTCTTCTCTCTTTTCTAGCTGGCAGATGGTTATCGGCTATCATTATGAAGCCTGTTGTATCAATGATCTCTACAATGGAGGATATTGAACAAAGTGGAACGCTGAAAAAGATTGGTATACAAACTGAAACAAAAGATGAAGTGTATAAAATGGCCGCTACATTTAACCGGATGATTAGTAAACTGAAAGAAAACTCAGATAAACAAAGGCAATTTATTTCCGATGCTTCGCATGAGTTAAAAACGCCTGTGACTGTTATTAGCAGCTTTGTTACAATTCTTAGAAGGCATGGAACACAAGACGAAAAGATAGCAAAAGAAGCAATTGAGGCTATTTATTTAGAAACAAATAGAATGAAAAATTTGACCAAAACACTGTTGAGTTTAGCTGAATTAGAGGATTCCGAACCTGTTGACATAAAATCAGTTGATCTTGTCTCTCTCACTGAAACCCTTGCAACTCAATTTATGCAAGTTTATGACCGACCTATTATCCTACATAAGAATTCCCACTTAATGTTTATCAAGGGGGATGAATTAAAGCTGAAACAAGTAATCATTATCTTTTTAGATAATGCCATAAAGTATAGTACCGATGTCATTGAGGTCTTTTTAGAAAGTAATCAGCATATGGGAATTCTTCGAATAAAAGATTATGGAATCGGCATACCGCAAGAAGAACAATCTCATGTTTTTGAAAGGTTTTATCGAGTAGACAAAGCCCGCAAACGGGATTCGGGAGGAAGCGGACTAGGATTAGCTATTGCTAAAAATATTGTGAACCTCCATAAAGGAGAAATTGAGATAGAAAGTAAAGAACATATTGGAACAGAGATTAAAGTTACTTTTCCCCTCACGAACTGAGTAAGTCGCTTTTATATAAATTAGCTTATGTACCGCTAGTGAGGCAGGAACTCTAGCAATATTTAATTTCTAAAAATGCTACCTAATGAATACACTCAAAACGGAGTCACCAGTTTTGAGTAAAAAAAACACCTCCAAGTGATTGCTCGGTACTTCATACCCAGTTTATCAGATTGAAGGCGTTTTTTCATTTATATAAAATCAGAGCCTGTCCAAATGATTAGCAATTGCGTTTTCTTAATCTGCGAACGCTGATACTTTCTAAACTAGTCGTATTTCTATTACCTGAATTATCTTCCCATACTAAAAATCCGCCTTCTGCTCGAATAAACGTACCATTTCCATCAAGCTGTCTTCCAGCAGAAAAAACTTGAATTTTATCTCCTCTTCGAAAATTTGGCCATCCCTGTCCATAGTATTTCTGCAATTTCTCTTACATTCATTCCTACTCAACATAATGCTTTCTAGAGCACATATAAAAAGCTAGCTCTTAGTGCATAACGATCCTTTTTGTTGCTGCAACTTAAAAACAACTGAATCTCTTTCATCTTATATTGCTCTTGTTGCATTGATTTATTGAGTATAAAATACATATATGTTAAAGAGTTTGATATATATAATTTAAAAAGTTATATCTTTTAGACACAAAAAAAGAACCCTCCATAAAATGAGGATTCAAACAGGGTAAGTAAGAAAAAGAAATATACATGCATGTTCCTGGGGGGCACTACGCTTGTATAATCAACTTATACCCGCTATTCACTGATTCAAACAGTTAAAAACATTTCAAATAAAAATTAATCGCTAATCTATTAAATACAATCTCTGAATATATTCAATAGCTTTATCTTTGTACTCTACCTGTTCTCTAATATTAATAATTCGCATAACAAGTCCTCCCCTACAAAGAATAACAACCATCATTTACATAAAGGGTGTTATAGACATGCTTTTTAATAAAAGTGTGTTGCTTCTTCCATTAAAACTTATCCTTAAGCCCATTCTTTCCTATGTTCACGAATAAATTTAATGTCATTTTGATAATGTTCAAGATGTCCTTCGTCTATCATTTTTTGGAACGCCCTGTCGCCTTCACTGGCTTTTCTTGTAATTGTTTTACATAACCCCTCTAATCGCAGCAATACCACTTCCAAATAACCTTCTCGTAATTCTTCGCCGTAAGATTCAAAAAATAATTTCACTCTTTGTTTTCTATGTTGAGCATGGTGCAATGAATTATAATAAATCTTCTCACCTGTTTCAGAAAGGTAAAATCTACTTAAGGGGACGCACGTATAAAGAGTATAAGCAATGTCCCAAATTCTTGGCCCGGGCCCAGCAACATCAAAATCAATGATGCCTACGGGTCTTTCTTGCTTGAAAATGATGTTGTATATGGCAAAATCATTATGACATAGTACCTCAAATGGTTTAGGAGTGTTATCTATTGATTTCCAGCTGTCATCAAATGAAAAACCACTCACTGAATTATGATAAAGACGGAGCATTTTCCCTATTTCTATTAAAACATCATCAGACCACATATATTTCTTCAAAGGATAATTCCCAGCTTCACCTTCAATAAATGACAAGACCTCTCTCCCTTTTTCATCAATGCCTAAAAATTTTGGTGCATAACTAAAACCTTTGTTCTCTAAATGCTTTAATAGCTTATGAAATTTATGGCTATCTGATTTTAGTTCTCGTCGTACAGTTTCTCCCAAGCGATAAACGTTAGAGACATTCCCTCCTGTTAGCACTTCTTCGTCTTCAAAGCTTGACATATAAACATTCCCCCTGAATATATCCTATTTGTCGTCAATAAGTGAAAATGATAAAGCATTCGTCATAAATGAAATACCTGATTTTACTACTGATTCAGAAAAGCCCGTACTTTTTCTTTTATAGCCCATCAACAATCCTTTGGGACTGACTAATAAAGTGGAGAAAATCGGTTATCGTTACATTATAAAAAAAGAATCTTCCTTCGAAGATCCTTTTAACTGCTTGTTTCATACAAAAATCCTCTAAAAAATGAAAGACCACTACTATATTAAATCACCAAAAGCCTCCATCTGAGTGAATAATTTGTCCGGTAATCCATTCTGATTCTTCACTTGCTAAAAAAATAACTAATTTTGCGGCATCCCGTGGCTCACCAAGTCGACCCATCGGGAACTTTGGCCGTAGCTCTTCTTTTAACTCACTGCTCATCCAGCCAGTGTTAGTTGGTCCAGGATCTACAGCATTAACAGTAATCTTAAGAGGTGCTAATTCAATAGCAACTGATTTAGTAAACGTAGAAACAGCCCCTTTTGTTGCAACATAGGCCAAATTCCCAGGCTCAGGTGACTTATCTTGACCTGACACCATATTAATAATTCGACCACCATGCTTACCTTCGATTAGACGTGCAAACTCAACAGTCAAAAGACACGTCCCTCTAACATTCACGTTATAATGAGCATCAAGCGTATCAGCATCTATAGAACGAAAATCTACGTCCACAGAATGTGTTGCATTATTTACAAGGATTGATGGAGAACCTAGTTTGTTTTGAACTTCATCAAGCAGCTTTCTTGGTGCATCGGGTTGCGATAAATCCAATTCCATTGATTCACATCGCACTCCCAGACTGCGAATCTCTTCCATAAGATGTTTCGACCATTTAAAATCATCCTCATTGCAATAATCCATTAAACGATCATACTTTGACCAATGAGTGAAAAAAATATCTGCGCCTTCTCTAGCTAATTCCCTGCATATTTCAGTACCAATACCTTTTGCCCGACTGGCACCAGTAACAACCGCAATCTTATTTATTAACCTCTTCATAATGCATCTCCTCATGAGAACGTTGAATTCATATGCTCACCAATAGCACAGGAATTCAGCAATCCTGTATATGTATATTAGTCTATCAAGTTGTAATAAATGAAAAAATGTAATTAAAGTTTAAAAGGTATTTTCTCCATAGTAATCATTCATTCTTATTTCACCTCACATAAGTATTTTTCCATACATGCATTCAACTTTCCTGCCTTATCAACATGTTACAGACAGCAAAAACTGAATCCCCCTAGTCTTCAACAAGTTTGGACTTACATTTTCAAGAACGTTATATTTTACTTTTTAGTAAAAAGGTAAAGAAATAGGTAGAATAATGGATTTCCTAAATAAAATTCCAAAAGGAAATGTCCCTATGTTAGAGAACTGAATAAAGGACTGCTTTTCATTTCTCTAACACTTAAAAGGAGGTACACGAATGAATGAAGAGATAATAAAAATTGATAACGTTGAGATTTGTACAGAAAGTTTTGGAAACCCCAAGAATCCCGCTGTACTTTTAATAATGGGAGCAATGTCTTCGTTAGATTGGTGGGATGAAGACTTCTGTCTTCTCCTCGCTGAACATGAGAGATTTGTTATTCGTTACGACCATCGTGATTTAGGACGGTCTACCATTTATCCACCCGGTACGTCTAACTATACAATAACGGATATGGCTGACGATGCAATTGGTGTTTTAGATGCTTACTCTATAGACAAAGCTCATATTGTTGGAATGTCTTTGGGCGGGATGATAGGACAAATCCTTGCTCTTAGATATCCGGATCGCATAGACTCCCTTACTTTAATTGCATCAAGCGTATTTGGAAAGGAGGCGGAAAAATTGCCCCCAATGGATCAGCGGATACTTGATTACCACACGAAGAGCGCTTCCATAGACTGGTCAAATCAAGAGGAGACTGTTCCCTACCTTGCAGGTGGATGGGAAATTTTAAGTGGAACAAAACCTTATGAAGAGAAAAGAATGTATAAGCTAGCAGAAAGAGAAGCTGCCCGCGCCAAACGGCTGCCGAGTAGATTTAACCATGCTTTGCTTCAAGGAGGAGGCCAATATTATGACAGATTGAGTGAAATTACTATACCTACACTGATTATTCATGGAACAGAAGATCCGGCCCTCCCATACGAACATGGACTTGCTCTTGCAAAAGCTATTGCTCATGCTAATTTAATAGCTCTTGATCGTACAGGACATGAAGTCCATAGTGAGGACTGGGCACAAATTATCGAATCAATTGTAGGAATTAGTTCCTAAAAGTAAAACATGAGATATGAAGACTTCAAAGCGCTTTTTTAAGAAAGCTTTGGGGTCTTTTCATGTTTCAAAGTTCCTTCCTTCTACTTACAGTAGACAAAACGTTTCCTATAGCAAAGGGTGTTTTGTACAAAAGTACCTACATCTTTTCAAAACATCATATTTATGATACAGTGATAATTTGCGAAATATCCACATAAGGGTATTGCAGTAAGAAAATGGAGGTTTTTATGAAATATTTTAAGGTGCTTTTTTGTTTAATCTTATTCATCCTTGTAGGTATAACCGGCTGTTCTTCAAAAGAAGAAGTCACAAGCATTAACACTGTTGATGTAAAAGATCTTAAAGGCCACAGCGGAACTTATGTTGGAGATAATTCTAACGTAGTAGCTATCGTAAGAGCATTGCCTGGAGGAGAAACGTTTAAAGAAATTAATTTACATAATAAAACACCAAAAATAATGTATGGTACTAAAGAGGACTCTTTATCAGAAGATGAAATATTAAAATATTGGCTCGACGGTAAGGATACACTAGAGAAAAACTTTCTTTATAATGCTATTTATTTAACGATACTAATACCTAATGCTGAAGGGTACAGTTTTAAAATAGATGATCAGAAATTCTCAGTACCTAGAGAAGAAATGAAACAATTCATTTCCAAAAACATTCAAACTTTACCAGATAGCAATGAGTTATTTGATAAAGAAAAAGCACAGCAATTTATAGATAATAATAAAGAGAAGATTAATAAAGCAGTTAAATCGGCAGCTATTCGAGAACAATTTTTTAAGAATGTTCCTATCGTAAAAGAATAAGAACAAATAAAGAGCCTTAAATAAGGCTCTTTATTTGTTTTCTATTTGCCTTTGTGCTTCGCTTTTGCCTTTTGTTTCTTTATGGAATACTTTTGTTCCTTCAGCTCTTCACGATATCGTTTAGCTTTCTTTTTTCTACTTTTTTTCTTTTCTTCGTAAGCTTGCTTCATGGCTTCTTGAGCTTTAGTCGAAATACCAACTTTATTTCTTTCTTTTGCTACTTGGCGTTGTAAACGTTTTGGATTTACCTTTTTCTTAGATTTTATTTTCACATCAATACCTGCATGAGCTGATTGATTAATCACCTCTAGCAATCTGTCATAAATAAAGTCTAATACTTCTGTATCTTTTGGTTCTGGTCCAAATACATAACGAAATGCTTTTAACTTACCGCCTTCTACAACTTCAATAATTCCTACCCAAAACTGACCATCATGGTAAATCGTTAGTGACATAACGATTCCCTCCTCTAAACATACTATGAAATGATGGACATCCCGAGGAGGGG
>NZ_JBFTZR010000011.1:0-90554 GCF_056406695.1 Priestia sp. P1_B12_1
AGATGGCTTTTCCGCCTTTTGCGGCTCTTCCTACCCAGCCGACAACCGGAATGAAGCCGGCTGCTGCCATGGCTCCTGCTGCGACGCGCTGTGAGGTAGAAAGTTTTTCACCCGTAACAGGGTCCACGCCTTCTGCTGCTCGTTTATAATCATAATATCCGCTGACCTCTCCTGTAAAGGTAGAAACCGCGTCCCACGTTTTTTCATACCACGGCTTTTTTGCTTCTGCTTCTTGCTTTTTTTCCAGCTCGTATACTTCTTCTTGCTGCTTGTTATAGTCAACATATGAAGTTGCATAGTCGTTTAGTTTTGTTTGAACTTTATACAGCTCGCTGTCGTGATAGGCTTTTTCGTCAAAGGCAAGCTGATAGACACTTCCTCCTTGACTCGTAGCAAGCTCTAAGCCGCTTACTAGCGTATCCACTACCGCATAGAAATCGTCCATTTCGCTGTATTCTTTTGACCATTCAGCGTCAAGCTGGTTCACTGCTTCAATTGTATCGGTGCGTTTTTTCTCTGCTTCTTCTATTTTATCGTTAAACTCACTCGTTGAAAACGCTGAAATAGAGACGATATCATCGATGCCGTTTAAAATACTCTGCAGATCGTCGTGCTGCTGCGCAACCATTTCTTTAGCATTGCTATTGGCGTTTTTTAGCTCTGTTTCTAAAAATGATTCATCTACAATCGTGCTTCCTGATAGCTTTGCTTTTTCAGCTTTAACGTGAAGCGTTGAAAAATAGCTTTGCTGCATTTTAATTAAGTTTTCCCACTGTCCGGCCGTATCGGCGTGCTGCTTATAAAAAGATTTTATATTGTCAGCGCCTTTTCCTTCTAAGCTGCCATCTAAGTCCGCTACGCCCTGCAGCGCTTTTTTCAGTTCACCCAGCTGGCTTAGTAACTCATCGTAGGCTTTTTCCCTGTCTTGTGCTACATCAAACAGCGCTTTTGCATCGTATACTTTTCCCACAGTCATCCCCCTTTGCTGCTACGAATGGATAATAGATTCGTCTTGTTCTTTTAGTAAGTCTACATTAGATTTTGTATCTTTTACGTTTTTGTTTAGTGCTTTTATATAAGTAGAAATAAGCGTTTGAATTTCTTCTTCGCGCGCTTCCCATTTCTCTGTAGTATCAAGGCTGTTTTTTCCAAGGTCAGGCATTTTGCTAATGGATAAATTTCCAATCGCTGTGCTGACTGCTTCAAGCTTTTTGATAACGTCAGCGTGATCAAGCTTAATTGTCATGAAAACAGCCCCCTTCTAATTTCACTAATCTTGTTTTCTACTGCGTCATAGGCTTCTTCACCTTTAGCTAATAAAGAATCCGCTTCTCCAATAACGGCGTTCAAGCCGCTCAAAGCTCCTTTTTCAGCTTCTAGCGCCCATATCTTTGTTTCAATTTCACGAATGTATCCATCGTAATCACCGTCTAAAATGCCTTTTATGTTGTCGTAGGCTGCCGTACGTTTTTCGTCAAAATCATCCGATAACGTACCCGTCCATTTGTCTCCCAGCTCAGGCTTTTTGATATGTTCAATTTCTTTTAATGAAACAGCTTGTTCATGCTCAATTTTACTTTTAGCCGTTCTTAGCTTAGAAATTTTCCCTTCTACATCTGAGACTCTTCCAGATACTTCACCCAGCAGTCCGTCTAATACGCTTCCTAACCCCATATCGTTCCTCCTGTTCCGCACATTTCGAGTTTAATCCAATAATTATAAGTATAAAATTTGTCTCATTATAGCTAAATAGGAAAAAACTCTCTTTTTTATGCTTCTAGTTTCATGAATTGAGATAAAAATGGAAAATCAGAGAAAAAAGACTCATGTCTAAATACGTCATCCAACCATATACCGTTATCTAAAACAAAGAATAAGTAGAATAAAACCATTTCTTTGTACCTATACCCGTTTTTTCCCACAAATTAAAGCTTTTTGCGTAAAAAGACCAGCTTCACTTCGTTTTTTTACACAGCAAAAAACCTCTGCACATCCTGCAGAGGTTTCGTTTTATACTTGAACCGGCGTTGGTTCTTCAGCTGTTTGTTCGTGCTGTATAAGTCCGTAGTTTTCCCATGCTCGGCTTTTCCAGCGGAAAAACATAATAACTGCGCGCGTCCATTCATCGGCTGCGATGGCAAGCCAAATGCCAGCGAGCCCCATGTCTAAATGGAAAACGAAGAAATAACCGAGCGGCAAGCTCATCATGACCATCGACATCGCACCAATTAACACCGGATATTTGGCATCTCCCGCTGCCCGCAGCGAGTTAATCAGCACAATGTTCATCGTTCTTCCCGTTTCAAGCACAATGCTCAGAAGCAGCACCGTCGCCCCAAGCTCAATAATATGCGGATTGTCTGTAAACACGCTGATCAGCTGTGTTCTGAATGTCATCACAAGAACAACCATCATCATCGTTACGGCACTGGCCCATTTGACGCTTTTCCATACGCGATGGTACGCTTCATCTTTTTCGTTTCCGCCTACTAAACGGCCGACAATAATCGCTGTACCCATTCCAATTGCAATGGCAAATAAGTAAATGAACATTGAAATATTCATCGCGTACTGTCTCGCAGCAAGTGATTCTGCTCCTAAGTACGTCGCATAGTATAAAAAGACAATTTGACAGCCTTGATACATCACTTGTTCAAAAGCCGATGGAATACCGATTTTTAAAATTTTACCGATATATTCTTTTGAAAGCGTAATGTAGTATTGAAATTTCACTCTATATTCCATCACTTGATACAGCAGCCAAAAGAACACAATAAGGGCAACAAATCGGCTGAACGCAGATGAAATCGCTGCTCCTTGCACACCCATTTCCGGAAAGCCGAACTTCCCGAAAATTAAAGCATAGTTTCCTGCAATATGAAAAATGTTCATTCCAAGTGAAACAAACATCGCCTGCTTCGTAAAGCCATGTACGCGAATAATCGCTGCAAGAGAGTTAATAATCGCTTGAAGAAAAATAGCTCCTCCAACGATGGATAAATAGCTTTGTGCATACATCAGCACGTCACCTTGTAAGTTCATCGCTTCCATCATATGTCTGGAAAACAAAAGAAAACCCGCGCTAATGACTAGCCCGACTCCTAAATTTAACGTAACGGCCAAAGCAGAAATCTTTGACGCTTCCATATACCGTTTTGATCCTAAATACTGAGAGACAACAATTGCCGCTCCGTTACCAATGACCTCTAACACCAAAATCGCAATGTGAAGGTATTGATTGGCTGCTCCGACTCCTGATACGGCATCATCTGACAGCGCACTTAGCATAAAGGTATCAGCAATCCCCATTAACATAAAAAGAAACACTTCTAAAAAGATCGGCCACGTTAAGAAAAACAAATTCAGCTTTTCTTTTGGCCCTTTTTTTGTTTCGACCGCGGTCATCCCATCACCTTCTTTACCGATATCCAATTTCAAACAAGAAGTATCTTACCACACATTTCCTTTGTATACATCCCCTTTTTAGCACATTTTTTATTTTATTTGTTTAGGCATAAAAAAAGCCGCTCCCTTAGAGGAAGCAGCTTTTTTCCCGTTATTAAATTGAAATTTTCACTTCCGCATTCATACCTGGAAGAACTTTATCTGATGCGTCATCAATTGAAATTTTCACCGGTACTTTTTGCGTTACTTTTGTGTAGTTTCCTGTATTTTGAGCAGGAAGCATAGAAGACACTGAGTTTGTTGCGCGGCCGATTGCTTCAACATGGCCTTTAAAGACTTTACCTGAATCTCCGTCCACTGTAATGTCGACGCTGTCTCCTTCTTCTAAGTCACCTAGGTCTGTTTCTTTAATGTTTGCATTGATGTAGATTTTAGATAAATCAGCTGTTTGTGCTAACACATCGCCAGCTTTTACTAATTGATTTTGAGATGCGTTGTTTTTAATAATTGTTCCGTCAATCATAGACGTTACGTCTGTTGATTTTTCGCCTTCTTTTAAGTTTCCAACAGAATCACCTTGTGAAACGCTATCTCCTTCTTTTACATTCCATTCGCTTAACTGACCGTTAGCTGAAGCGATGACTTGTGAAAGCGGTGCTTCTACCTGCGCTTCATCTGTTTTAACGTAATTTGCTTTTTCGTAGAAATAATATCCACCAAAGCCTACTAGTAATAAAATCACAATGATTCCAACAATGTTAGTAACCAATAAACGACTTTTACTCATCGGAATTCCTTCTTTCTATAGTTAGTATATTATACAGAGGTTTCTTCTGTTTGAGGTGCCGGCAGCATTTTTCTTTCTTCTTGCGGCTCAGCTTCTTCTTGAACCTCTTCTTTTTGAACAAGAATTCTATTTTCACCGCTCCACGCTTTACTTAGTGAAGCAATGAGCATAATTACGCCTAAAATACCAAGCATGAAAAATAAGTTGTGATACGCATGTAAAATTGACGCTTTTTTAGCGCCTGCTACAACAGCCGTCACGGCCGATGTTTTTGCGTCTGCTTGACTCATTCCCATACCCATATAGCGTTTGATCATTTCAGATAACTGCAGCTTCACCTGAGGATCTACTGAGCTAATTTGACCTCGAAAATCTTCATAATAAATCGCATTTTGTCGAACAACAAACCACCCAATCACAGGTGCTACAATCGCTCCTAATAAATTTCGAATGGAGTGCAGTGAAATGGACCGCATCGAAGCTTGATGTAAATCTCCGGCTAGTGCCGCTCCTAGCGCGCCGGATACCAGTGCCATACTAACACCCATACCAAAGAGCATAATGTGAACATATAAACTTACTAGTGATGTATCAGCTGATACGTTCACCCAGCTAAATCCTACAATGACAATAAGAAGTGATCCAATTGCTCCAAGGTAACCTGGACCAAATTTGTCATATAAGAATGTCGTTGCAAATGCTGAAATCAGTACCCCAACAAAAAAGTATAAATAAAAATAAGAAAGCGTGGTATACGATGCATTTTGCACATTTTGCATGACGCCATTAATACCTGCAATGGCTAGAATATACGCCATATGACCGCCAATTGCCATAATTGTACCTGCAACTGGTTTTACGGCTAGCAGCGATTTTAATGGTACTAGCGGATTTTCAGCCGCTAAATCAACTAAGACAAAAATGACAACTAATCCTGCTGCAGCCAGTAAGAACGGCCACACTTGAATAGAAGCAAATCCTTCGTATCTTAGTTCATACAGTGGATACACTAATAAAATCATAATAAGACTAAGAATAAAAATACTTTTCTTATCCACTGGTCGATCTTCTTGCTGAGTTGGGTCGTGAGCAGGTAATACCTTATATCCAATAAACAGACATACAAGAGAAGCAAGTATTCCTAAAACAAAAACCCAGCGCCAATTATCCATGCTAAGAGATACAGCACCTAAAAAGGCTCCAATCGCCGTTGAACCGAACAGTCCGCCGATTGCTAACACTAAAAAGAAGTTTCGGATTTTATTCGGAAACGAGATCAGCGCAGCTGGAATAATGGTTAAAAACAGCATTCCTGAACTTAAGCCTTGAATCAGACGACCAAGGGATAAAAACGCAACGTTTTCGGAAAAAACGTTGATAATTGAACCCGCTAAAAAGACTAAAACGAACGTTAAGTATGCTTTACGCACGCCATATTTTTTCGTCAGCATCGGACCAATAGGTACCCCAAGTCCAAATGCCAAGTTAGAAATAATAGATGGCAATAGTAAGCTTTGTGTACTCGCATCAAATCGATTTTGAATCAATACTTGATTGACCGTGTAAGATAAATTCAAAAAATACTGAGGGCCAATTGAAAATAGCGTTAAAATCGCCATAATCAAGTATTTAGGTACGCTTAAACCTTGTTTGTCGGAGGCTACTGCTGGATTATTCTCACTCATATTTATTCCTCCTTTTATTAAATTCTTTTCATATGACTAACAATTCCTTACATATTTTATTGTACAAGTTGTATCATGCAAGTTATAGCAGCACTACATATTATACATCTTTTAAAGAAGAAATCAACTTCTTTGTTTCAACTTAAAAAGACTATTTTTCAATAGCCTTTTTGTTCATCTATATGTATTCGCTTTAACATCCATTACTGCGCCATTTTTTAAAATCGAGATTCAAGCGGGATAAACTTTTTTCCAGTGCTAAAACCTCTTCTTCCGACCAATCTTCTAATACTTCAGCATAGGCCTGTTTACGCTTGTTTTGTACATGCTGCAAAATCTCTTTTCCTGAATCCGTCATTTCAATTAAACTAATTCGCCCGTTTTCCGGACTTGGAAAGCGGCGGACAAACTGTTTAGTCTCAAGCGCAGATACTTGCCGGCTAGCTGTAGATAAGCTCAGCTTTAAATTTTCAGCTAATGCATTAATCCCGAGCGGACTGCGCTGATCTAGCTCGCTTAACAGTAAATACTCAGAACGGTCCAAGCTTCCAAGCTTAGGACTGTGCGTCGTTGTTAGACGAACAAGCAGCGCAATTTCGTGCTCAATGGTTTGCAGCGAGTCTCGCTTCACCTCTGTCTCCCCCTTTATCTTATAAAACATTCTGTACTTTTTAATATGTTTACTATACCGCAACCGTTCGCGTGAACCAACCTTTTTTCCGTTTTTCTTCTATTATATAGAAAGATATCATAGATGGGGTACATTTAATTCTAGCATCACAGGGCAGTGATCGCTTCCCATTACATGCGGATGAATAGCAGCTTCTTGAATAACGGATTTGATTCTCTCGGATACGATAAAATAATCAATGCGCCACCCGATATTTCGTTCTCTCACTTTGTTCATATACGACCACCACGTATAGGCTTCTTCTTGATTCGGATACAAATAACGAAATGTATCAAGAAATCCGCTAGCAAGAAGCGTCGTCATTTTCCCTCGCTCTTCTATGGTAAAACCAGAATTGCCTCGGTTTGGCTTTGGATTACGCAAGTCAATTTCTTCGTGTGCTACATTTAGGTCTCCGCATAAAATCACTGCTTTACGGGTATTTAATTTTTTTAAGTACACGAGCAGATCATCTTCCCATTGAAGCCTTTCTTCAAGCCTTGCTAAGTCTCTTTTAGAATTTGGCGTATACACGTTTACTACATAGCATTGTTCAAACTCAAGCGTGATAATACGTCCTTCGTCTTCCGATTCTTTATCCACACCGTATGAAACGGATAAAGGCTTTTGCTTTGTAAAAACAGCCGTTCCGGAATACCCTTTTTTCACGGCATAATTCCAGTACTGATAATACCCTTCTAGCTGCAAATCAATTTGGCCTTCCTGCAGCTTCGTCTCTTGAATACAAAATACATCCGCATTCACTTCTTGAAAATAATCTAAAAATCCTTTTCGCACACACGCGCGAATGCCATTTACGTTCCACGAAATCAACTTCATAAACTTTTCACGTTCTCCTCACTCGATTTATGTATCAGTGTTTAGTGTAGACAATTTTTTGCATGAGTTCAAATAATTTAAAGCGTATACTTTTCTTTTCAAGGTATTCCTGATATTTCTTCTTATTTTATTTTCTGTACCTCAAACACTAGATACAAGAGGTGAAACATAATGTCAACAAACCACACGTATGAAAATAACGAAGAAGTTTCTGCTGTTTCTAAAAAAGAAGAGCATCCTACTAAAGAGTGCGAAACACAGAATCAAACGGCGCTTACTAAAGAAGATTTTTCTTTAAATGATTCTGCTATTAAGCACTTTAGCAGGTAATTCATAAAAATAAAAACGCGTTAACTGGTAGCAAGACTCGCTGTCTCAAGCTCTTGCTATCCATTTCTTAAACATAAGGTGGTCGTATGCTAAAAACCATTCAAATGATAGAAGCCATTAAAAAACATTCTATGCCTTTTGCTGATGTCGATGACTTACTGCCGCTTATTAACACAGCAAGCCGCGCTCAATACGTACTTCTCGGAGAAGCCTCTCACGGCACATCTGAATTTTACGAAATTCGAGCAGCTATTACGAAAGAATTAATTCAGCACTATGATTTTTCCTTTATAGCAGTGGAAGGAGACTGGCCTTCATGTTTTGAAGTTAATCGCTACATTAAAGGATATACAACTCAATACGCGAATGCCGAAGATGTCTTAAAATCTTTTAGCCGCTGGCCTTCATGGATGTGGGCCAATCAAGAAATAAAAGAATTGATTGAATGGCTTCGTGATTATAACAACAACTTGCCAGCACATCAGCCAAAAGTAGGTTTTTACGGCTTAGATGTATACAGCCTGTGGGAATCGATGGAAGCCATTATTGAGTACTTAGAAAACAACCACGCTTCTGATGCTAAGAAAGCGAAAAAAGCCTTTGAATGCTTTGAACCTTTTCATCGCGAAGCACAGATGTACGGAATTTCTTCTGCCCTTTACGGGAAAAACTGCATGGTAGAAATCTTAGAGCTTTTACAAACCATTCAGCAAAAGAAAGATACCTATACTCATGAGCCTGAGGCTGCGCTTAGTATGCAGGTAAATGCGCTGGTAGCAAGCAATGCTGAAGCTTATTATCATACGATGATTACCAACGACAATGAATCGTGGAATATTCGCGATCGTCATATGGTAGAAGCTTTAAAATATATTCAAGCTTACTACAAAGATAGCGCTAAAGGAATTGTATGGGAGCATAACACTCACATCGGAGATGCAAGAGCAACGGACATGAAAAGCAGCGGCATGGTGAATGTAGGTCAGCTTACCCGTGAAGAATACGGACAGAAGCATGTTTACGCCGTCGGATTCGGAACTCATCACGGCACGGTCATTGCTTCTGATAGCTGGGGTAATCCTCATCAGGAATTAACCGTTCCTCCAGCTATAGAAGGAAGCTGGGAAGATGCCATTCACCGAGCAGGTGCTTTTGATCAATACCTCATGTTCACAGAGGAAAACCGAACATTTTTTCATTCAACGATAGGCCATCGCGCCATTGGTGTTGTATACGACCCAGAGATTGAACAATACGGAAATTATGTTCCTTCTCGCTTGTCAAAACGATATGATGCTTTTATGTATGTAGAAAAAACACACGCCTTATCGCCACTCATCTTTTAATGAAATAAGCGGACTTCCAACGAAGTCCGCTTATTTTTGTTGCAAAAAGCTACGAATCGTATCTGCCACAAGTGCATGATCTTCTTCTTGCGACATGCCTGATACGGTAATGGTTCCGATTACGCCGACGTTTTTAACCGAAATTGGAAATGACCCTCCTACTGCTTCGAATTCCTGAGGATCCGCTGCGTAAAACTGCGCGTAAGAACGATCTTTTAACTCGCAGTACAGCTTCATATAATACGAGCTGTGATGGTGACGAAGAACGGTGTTTGATTTTCGTTTAATCCATTCTTCATGATCGGGAATAGCCCCTTCCATCGCATGTTGAAAGAGAGTTTGACCATTTCGTTTAATGCTTACTGTAACGGCTTTCCCTTTACTTTTTGCTTCATTAATAAGGGCCGTTCCGATCTGTAAAGCCTGGTCATTTGTAAATTGATGAAAGATCAGTTCTTTTTCCTGCTGAACCACTTTTTCAAGCAGTTTCTCTGCCGAATGATTACTCACTGTTTCTCGCTCCTTAGTTAAAATAAACCGTTCGTTTTTCTTTGCTGCTTTCAAATGCCGCTTCAATGACTTTAACCACGTCACGAGCTTCTTCTGCTGAAACCGGAAGTTTTTCTCCTCGAAGCAGGCTGTCGGCAATTTTTTGATAATACGTCACATAAGAACCGTGCAGCGTTGGAATTTCTTTCGTTTCGCCTTCGCCAGTGGTCAGCTTACCGTAGTGTTCAGGGCTGTCGGCTCCCCACGTATCATCCACAGGCTTCTTGCCAGCTCTCAGCATATCTTCTTGGCCGTCAATGCCGTATTTAATATAGCTTGCTTTTGTTCCGTGAACTTGAAAGCGCGGCCCGTTGCTTGGCACAATGGCACTTGAATGTAAAATAACGCGAAGAGAACCGTATCCAAGCACTACGTGGAAGTAATCATCCGTACGTGCATGATCTCGCTGACCAAACACATCTCCTTGAACAAAGTCAGGCATTCCAAAAAGATGTAAAGCTTGGTCAATTAAATGAGATCCTAAATCGTAAAGCGCTCCTGACCCAGGTCCTTCATTTTCTCTCCAGCGGTCTCGAACAGCTGGACGATAGCGGTCAAAATGCGCTTCATACATTTTAACGTCGCCTAATTTCCCTTCTTCAATCAGCTGTTTCACCGTCAAATAATCATTATCCCATCTGCGGTTATGATAGACGCTTAGTTGAACATCCTGTTCTTTTGCTAATTGAATTAATTCATTTGCTTCTTTTTCTGATACGACCATCGGCTTTTCAACAATTACATGCTTGCCTGCGCGTAGTGCGTCTTTCACCATTTCATAGTGCATGCCGCTAGGCGTTGTAATAATAACTAAATCAATGCTGTCATCTTCTAAAAGTTCAGAGAGAGTACTCACTACTTCAACATCCTCTAAGTCACTCTTTACTTTTTCAGGATTTGAACTCATTACCTTTGAAATATGAAATTCGTCTAACACGCTTAAAAGCGGCGTGTGAAAGACCGTTGCTGAAAATCCGTATCCTACTAATCCTACTTTTATTTTCTTCATTGTGTTTCCTCTCCTTTATCAAAATCTGTTACGATAAGCCGCACTTGATTTTGTTCTATTTTTTCTTTTACATCCACTTCTGGCGCTTTATTTGTAATTAGGATATCAATGTCGCTCATATCACATACTCGATGTAAAAATTCACGTTCAAACTTTGTATGATCCGCAAGCATAATAACTTGTCTTGCGCATTGAATCATCTGTCTTTTTAAAAACGCTTCTTCTTCACTTGGAGATGTAATACCATCTGCACCAACGCCGCACGTACCTAAAAACAGCTGATCTACTTTGTATTCCTGCAACGTAGAAATCGTTCTTGGCCCAGTGACGTTACGGTTTTTCCCGTTAAACTTGCCCGGCAGCAAAAACGTATCACACGCTGTATATTGATCGAGCAAATCCACATTATCAATGGAATTCGTAATAACGGTTACATGCTTTACATCCATATACTTCGCCATCAGTACGATGGTCGAGGACGTATCTAAAAGCACGTCATACCCCTCCGACATTAACGCAGCTGCTTCTTTAGCAATTTGTTCTTTCGCTTTGGTAGGCGTCCGTTCACTGTAATCAATGATATGACTTGACGATAGCGTTGCTCCGCCTTTAACTCTCATAACCTCGCCGTTTTCTTCAAGCTTGACTAAATCACGCCTCGCCGTATCTTTTGAAACGGTGAACATATCGCAAATTTCGTCTAATGTAATCGTGCGGTGTGTGTGAAGGTATTCAATAATCGCACTCATGCGCTGTTCTTGATACACCCGAATACCCTCCTTTTTTACTTTGATATGAGCTAATTGTAGCGCAAAGAAAAGTTAAAAACCAGCAAAAAAACTTAAAATAATTAAGTTTTTTGCATTTTTAACTTAAATTATAAACGTACACGAACGCCTTTTGGAAATAACTATCTTATTTTGGATAATACTTCTTTTATATCTGATACCCTTTCACGCTTTTCACTAATCTCTTACGGTTCAGACTTCTAGCAAACGTATAGGCAAAAAAGCGGGAATCGTAAAGATTCCCGCTTTTTCGTTACATCTTATGTTCAAGCGCCTTGAAGTTTTCTTGAAATTGCGCTAAGCGAACAAGTCCTTCTTCACGAAGGCGTTTGTTTTCCTCTTCGATTGCTTTTGTTTCCTGCATTCCTTTCATAATAATATTCCACGTTTGTTCCATCGTTTCTACTTTTACGCTAGGAGCACCGGACATTTTGGCAATTTTAACGCTTTGCTGTGAAATGTTTTCTGCATTGCGAATGAGCAGCTCATTTGTGCGTTTGTCTAATTCGTTCATAGACTCCGCTACTAAATTTTGACGTTTTGCTGCGATTGCGTTAATGAGTCCATTTTTAAAAATAGGAATCGTTGTAATAAACGCAGAATTGATTTTGCCGATCAGCTTTGTATTTCCTCGCTGCAGCATACGGATTTGAGGAGCGGATTGATAAGATACTTGTTTTGCCATTTCTAAATCATATAATCGCTGCTCCATCAGCTCAACCGCATTTTTTAAGGTTTGAAGCTCCATTGCCGCCAGCTGATTTCCACTCGACGCTCTTTCTTCAAGCACCTTTACCTCTTGTTTTAACTCTTCTACTTTCACTTCGCCCGCTACAATGTATTTTTCAAGCTCCATATAATACTGATAGTTTTGCTCGTAAAGCTGTTCAAGCGTCGTGGTTGAATGCTTCATTTCAGTTTCATATTTTGTAATCTCTACATATACTTTATCAATTTCAGAGCCCATTGTTTCATATTTTTGAAACAGCTTATCCACTATTTTTTGACCGCGTTTAAAAAGCTTAGAGAAAAACCCTTTATCTTCAACAAAATCCTTTGCATCAAATTTGTCCATAATCTTTCCAAGCTGCTTTAATAATTGACTTGACTCTTCCATGCTAGACGATTTAATTGTACTAAGCACTTTTCCGGAAAACGAGGAAATTTCATTGGCTGTTTCTTTCCCATACTCAAGTAAAGCCAGCTGATTTTTATAATCAATTTGTTCTGCTAAGCGACGTACTTCCGGCTCTTCTCGCAGTTTTGCTTTTACTTCATTAGGCTTTGTTTCTAAAACTTCTTCGGCTTCGTTTACATCTAAAGGCTGTAATTCGTTTGTTGCCATTTAAAAACCCTTCTTTCTTTAAAAGATTCGTTTTAACCATTTTTGAATGAGCGACGGCTCTTTGAATTCTTCATTAAAGCTAATTTCTTCTAGCCAATGTATATCGAAATATTTTTCTTCGACAAACGCTTCTATATCTATTTGACCGGTCGGATTAAAAAGAACAATGTCAACGCCAAATTCATTTAATAGAAGCAGTAAAGCTGCATCTTCACGCGTAAACGTTTCATGTTCATTTCCGTGATAAATAATGAGCCGAGGGACGTGCTGCGTATAATCAAATTTTTGAAGCATGCGAAGCACGTTGTTTGGAAGCTTCAAAGACTGATTAAACAAGTACATTTGATGCTGATACGCATCTTCATGATCCAACCGAAGGAGCTTTGAATGTGCACAGTATCTGGAAATAGCTGCAGCTAGCCCTTGTTGAAGCCCGATAGGCAGCTCTTTATAGCGCCACCAGTTGCTTTCAATCATTTTATCTGGACTGAGTGTCCCATCACTTCTGAGAGCGCCTTGGTAGTGAAAGTGATTATTTCCTTCTATTTTTTGGGCAAAAGGAACAGAGTCAACAGTAAGAGCTAACTCATTTTCTGTTTGCATGAGCTCATGCACTTTACTCCAGTACTCTTTTCGGTTTTTGGAAATGCCAAGCACTTTTGAAAACAGAACCGGCACGTATACATATGGCTTTGACACTTCAAAATTAGGACGAATAAACGCCCGTTCTCTCATTAATAAAAAAATCTCATCATACGTCGTTTTAAGAGTAACTGAAGTTGGAAAATACGAACGAAATTGCCACGGTTTATACAGCATAGACTCCTCTGAATGAAGCACTTGCTCAATTTCTTGAGAAGCTCGAAATGCTACCGTACCTTTTCGAACCGGTTTATCCGTTGGAAAAGGTAAAAGCGAGCTAGTAGAAGGAAACGTATAAACCGTTGTTAAATGTTGATTCTTATCTACTTCTTTTAAATGATCCTTTCCTTCTGGATGAAAGGTAAGGACGTCAAAACCTAGTAAAATCAAATAATAGAGAAAATACTGCTCGCTTTTATTCGCATCTCCATACCACATGATGCGAGGCGCGTGCTCAGGAAAGGCTTTATCGACCATCCAAGGTTTTACATGATTCCACTGCCACTTTATTAAATCGATTAATACGCGTTGAAAATGCCCGTCCATAAACCCCTCTGCGTGCTGTTCTTTAAAACACGTTAACGTTTCAATAAATTTTTCACGTATTCTTCTATGTATAGCGGGATTTTCTGACTTCACGATCAGCTTTTTTCCTTCTAAAAAAGCAAACAGTCGATTGACAGAAAGGCCGCGTTCTTCTTGATTAATTTTAAGAATCGTTTGTACTTCTTTTAATCTATCATTTGAAATGGACTTATCAAGCTTATCGTGCAGGACAAGGATCGATGATGATGAATGCGCAAGTTCATAAAGAAAAGCTGCGTACTCGTCCGCATCAAGATGGGTGCCTACATATCTTCCTGCCACTTGTTTATAGGAAATTTGCTGCTCATTTTGTATAAAGTCACCTCGCAGAGAAACATCTTGAGAAAAAAGAGAAGTTCCATTTTGCTCGTTAAGATTAATGATATGAGGATCAATTAGTTTACTCACGCCTTACAGCTCCTTTCTTTTCAGACATATACATGCTAAAAAGAAAGGGTACTCGTTAAAGCACCCTTTCTTTTTCATTTATCCCATGCCTTTTTTATACGGATAATCCGTAGTTGCGGCAAAGGTCGGCCAAGCCACCGGAAAATCCGCTGCCAATGGCATTAAACTTCCAGTCGTTTCCGTGCTTGTATAGCTCGCATACAACGACAGCTGTTTCGATTGAAAAATCTTCACCTAAATCATAGCGCAGTACTTCTTCATTTGTTTCAGCATCAATCAGACGAACAAACGCGTTGGATACTTGTCCAAAGTTTTGTCCGCGAGCATCTGCGTCGTGAATCGTGACGCTAATTCCGATTTTTTCAACGTAGTCAGGAAGAAGAGAAAAATCAACGGCTATTTGCTCATCGTCTCCATCTCCTGCACCCGTACGGTTGTCACCGGTATGCTCCACAGCGCCATTTGGACTTTTCAAATTGTTGTAAAAAACAAACTCTTCGTCATTTACAACCTGACTTGATTTATTGGCTAAAAATGCACATGCATCTAAATCGAAATCCTGAGATCCAGCATATTTATTTGTATCCCACCCAAGACCTACTATTACTTTTGTTAAGCCTGGGTTCGTTTTGGTTAGGTCAATGCGCTGACCTTTTGATAAAGAAATTGACATAAAAATATCCTCCGTACGTTTTCTTACTTTAATGATTAGGCGTTTAAACCAAAGTCGTTGACAAGTGCCGCTAAGCCGCCTTGATAGCCGCTGCCAATAGCATTAAACTTCCATTCTCCGCCGTGTCGGTACAGCTCTCCTACTACAACGGCTGTTTCGATCGAGAAGTCTTCACCTAAATCATAACGAATTAACTCTTCGTCATTTGTTGCATTTAAAATACGAACGTAGGCGTTGCTTACTTGGCCAAAGTTTTGACCGCGTGCTTCCCCTTCATGGATCGTAATGGTAAACGCGATACGTTCAATAGATTGAGGCACATTTTTCAAATCTACTTGAACCTGCTCATCGTCTCCTTCACCTACGCCTGTACGGTTATCTCCGGTATGCTCAACCGCTCCGTTTGCACCCGTCGTATTGTTGTAAAAAATAAAATCAGATTCTGAAGCGCATTTTCCTGCTCCGTTTAATAAAAAGACAGATGAATCTAAATCAAAATCGTTTCCACCGTCATACTTATTTACATCCCACCCAAGACCTACTACTACGTTTGTCAATCCTGGATTTGTTTTTGTTAAATCTACTTTTTGTCCTTTTGAAAGATTAATAGCCATTTTATTCCCTCTTTTCTAGTTGTTTATTTTGTATATTTGTTTGCAATTTCTCCTAATCCAGTATCTCTCGTTGCATCTCCAGTTGCTGAAAACTTCCATTCATTCCCGTCTCGGTAAATTTCACCTGCAAATAAAGCTGTTGCTCCTGAATGATCTTCAGATAGATTAAAGTGTACAAGCTCTTCGTTTTTAGCGCTGTCCACAACGCGGATAAAAGCATTTTTAATCATACCGAAATCTTGGTTTCGCTCAACACACTGATAGATGTTGACCACAAACACAAGTTTATGTACGTTTCCGGGAACATTTTTTAAATTAACAAAAATTTGTTCATCGTCCCCTTCACCTGCTCCGGTAAGATTATCGCCTGAATGCTTAACGCTCCCGCAGTTACTATGACGATTCCCAAAATACACAACGGCTGAGTTACTTACAAGCTTATCGTTCGAATTGAGCATAAGAACAGACGCATCGCAGTCGATGCTTGGTCCGTTTCCTCCGAAACCAAAAAAGCTGCGTTTTTTTACAGGATCCCATCCTAATCCAACCGTAATAGAAGATAGGCCTTCTCTTCCTTTTGTTAAATCAATTTTTTGACCTTTTTGTAGATTAATAGCCACTTTTATTTACTCCTTTACTATAGCGAACACGTTCTTTTACAGGTTCTATATAACTTTACATAATAGCGTAGATAAATGAAAAAATAGTGAAATCTTTGATACTATTTTTAACGTTTACGTAAGTCTTCTTATGGAGAGAATACCACAATTTGGTGATTGTTTCAAAAATTAAGCTATGTTTTATAACGTAAATTCATTGACTGAGAGTTTAAAATTTAAGTTAAACTATTAAAAAAAGACTGTCTCTAAACTGGAAATCCGAGTTATGAGACAGTCTTTTTTGGCTTATTGAGCTATTTTCAAAGTAGGTTCTTGCTGTTCAGCTGTTTTAGCAGCTGCCACGTTTTGAATACGGCCTTCAGCTTTGTATTCAAACGGGCTGTTGAGTGTTTTAATATAGTTTACCGTTGCTTGTAAATCTTCTGGTCCCACTTCCATATCTGAAGAAAGTGCACCAATACCGTATTTTTCATTTCCATACATATAGTTATTGACTACTACCGTGTATTCTTTTTCTTTGTCGATTTTACTTCCATCTGGAAGCGTGATATCGACTACTTTATTCGTACTTCCATCCCACGTATAGTTAAATCCTGCAATATGAAAATCTAGTCCGGATGATGTAATTTGATTGTTTAACACCGTTTCTAAATCTGCTCCGCTTAGCTTTACTTTATTTAAGACGTTACCAAACGGCTGAATTGCAAACAAATCACCGTATGTCACGTCACCTGCATCAAGCTGTGAACGAACGCCTCCGCCATTCATTAAAGCAAAATCTGCGTTCATTTCTGCTTTCATGCCGTCAGCAATTAAGTTTCCAAGTGCGATATCACCTGTTGGCCCGCTAGACGGATAGCCTTTTGCTAAATCAGTAGATGACTTTCCAACCACTTCTGCTTTAATAGGTGCCGCTAAGTCTTCATATTTTTGCATAATCTTTGAAACTTCAGGATCTGGCGTATAGTCTTTTTGATATACGGTTACAATTTTTGCATCTTTTTTTACGATGTCACCCGTGTTATCGATTTCAACGTCTACGTCAGAAAACGCTGAGCCGTATGAATAAGCTTGAACAATTAGTTTGTTATCTACTACTTTGTTGTTGTATACGTGATTGTGAGCTGAAAAGATCACGTCAACTTCATCATCAACTTTTTTAGCGATATCTGCTGCATCAAACTCGGTAGACGTTCCATTTTGATTAGATGGATTATGAGCAAGTACTAAAATGGCTTTAATACCTTGTTTTTTCAACTCTGCCGTGTATTTATCAATCGCTTCTGCTTCGTCCGTAATTTTTAAGTTTTCATTTCCTTTACGAACAATCATGCTTGGCGTTTCTTGTGTTACAACGCCGATGAAGCCGATTTTCTTGCCGCCTACTTCTTTTATTGCATAAGGTTCCGTAATTAATTTATTCGTTGACGTATCATAAGCATTTGCCGCTACTACTGGGAAATTCATGCCGTCGTATCCTTTTGTTCCTTTTGGATGGTCTCCGCCTTCAATCATGCGGTGAAGCTCAGCAATGCCTTCATCAAACTCATGATTTCCAAGCGTACCCACATCAAATCCAAGTGATTCCATCACTTCAACCGTTGGCTCGTCTTGAAACAGCGCTGAAACTAACGGGCTTCCGCCAATCATGTCTCCAGCATGAACTAAAAGCGTATTCGGATTTTCAGCTTCTTGTTTACGAATAGCTGCTGCTGTATATTTCATATTTCCAGCTAACAGCGATTGGCCATTTGAATTGATTTTTGTATCTGTATCGAGCTGACCGTGCAGGTCGTTCATGCCTAACAGCTGAATCTTTGTATTATCTTTTGATTCGCCGTTTAAATTAATTTTGTAAATGCCGAATCCTTTGTCATCCGTTTTATTTGTATACGTAATGTTGCTTCCTTCAGTTAAATAGCTTTCTCCGCGCGGTGAGCTTGTGAACGTCACGTTAGCCGTTCCGTTAATTGGTGCAATGGACCAGTTATCGTCAGCTGTTGGTGTAATTTCTTTTTGCTCGGTGATGTAGTCCATTAGAATTTGACGGTTTTCATCCGCTGAATCCACCACGAGCTCGCTTCCTTTTAGACCAGGGAAGTTTCCGCCTCCGCCAGCTCGGTAGTTATTTGTCACAACGATAAACTCTTGGTTCGGATCAACCGGCTTGCCGTTATACGTTAAGTTAACAACGCGGCTTGAATCTCCGTGAATCACGTTTCCATTCACATCGTATTTTGCTGGTTTTGTGACGTCGATTTGGTATTGAACGCCGTCAATTACGTCGAAGTTATAAACAGGGAAGCTTGGGTTTAATAATTCCTGCTCTTCTGTTTTGTTCGGTGTAATTTGATTAAATTTACCGGCAGACATATCAATCCAGTCTTTTACAACAGAACCTTTTACTTTAACCGCTTTTAACGTGTTGTCATATAGATACAGGTCGCCAGCGCTTCGGATCGTTAAGTCACCTTTTTTAATTTCCGTATATTCATCCACGCCGTTTCTTCCTGCTTTAAAAGGCGCTCCCACTGATAAAATCGGAAGGTCTTTATATTCCGGCTTGTTTTGAGAAACGTATTTTTCTACGTAATCTTTTTGTGCATTTGTTACCACTTGAATAGATGGATCATCTTTTACAAGAGAAAAATAGCTGTGAATATCATCCGTCGTTTTACCAATTGGTGTGTTCACATATTTAACCGTTGCATCGTGATCTTTTTGAACTGCTTTAACAACACCTTTATCCGGTTCTACCGTACTTTGCGTAACCGTTTTCCCTGACGCATCTTTTACGTCTTTATACGTTTCACGCGTGGACGATTGAGAGCTTACTACTTTCCATTTTCCTTTTTCTTCTTTTAACGTTAAGTCGATTAAACCAAGTGACCCTCCGCCGTAACCTGCTTGAACAGCTGGAACGCCGTTGATCGTTCCTTTTGCATTATCAACGCCAGGAAGAGGTTTTTTATCTGCTCCAAGAAACAAACCGTCTAGCGAAGCTTCCGTTTTAGCAGGGAAGACTTTATGCGTGTGTGAAAACGTAATAGCGTCAATGCCTTTTACTTCACTTAATGAGTAAATGACATCTTCCGTGTTTTGCTTGTTGCTGCTAAACCCAGAGTGAGTCATTGCAACAACTACGTCCGCGCCTTTTTTCTTCATTTCTGGAATATATTTGTTGGCTGTTTCCACAATGCCTTTTGTAATGACTTTTCCATCAAGGTTTGCTTTATCCCAATCGTTAATTTGAGGCGGCACAAAACCAATGAAACCAACTTTAATCGTTCGTTTCTTTCCATTTTCATCGACGACTTTTTTATTCATAATTTTATAAGGCGTAAATTTATTTTTATCATTTTTCGGGTTGTTGTCATGATCATCAACGTAGACATTGGCATTTATGTAAGGGAAATTTGCATCGTTGTACGCTTCTGTTAAGAAGTCTAATCCATAGTTGAACTCATGATTTCCAAGCGTTGCAATATCGTAATCCAGCTGATTCATTGCTTTAAATACAGGATGAACTTCACCTTTTTTCAGCGGGTTAATCTTGGCTTTATACGTGCCTAGAGGCGTTCCTTGAATGAGGTCTCCGTTATCTACTAATAAGCTGTTTTTTACTTCTTTTCGAGCATTTTTGATTAAGGTAGCGGTTTTAGCTAAACCTACTTTTTCATAAGGGGCGTCTTTGAAATAATCATAGTTTAATAGATTCGTATGAACGTCGGTTGTTTCCATCAGGCGTATGTTCACAAGCGCATCTTTTTTATTGTGGCCTTGATGCTTGCTTTGCTGTGAGCTTTGTCCAGGATGACGTTCTTCCGCTCCTGCCTGTGTAGTTAAAAGAGGCATAGATAATAGAGAAAGTGCCAGTGATGTGGATAGGATTTTCTTCGTTTTACTGCGAGTATTCTTTTTCATCTACCATTCACCTTTCAAGTAAGTTATCATCGCTATAAATCTAGCAACTGTTCAAAAATAGTATAGCAGAAAAGATTTATAAAGGATGTAAATTTTTTGATTTTTTAGTAAACCATTTGTATGCGTTTTATTAACTTTTTGTAAACGGAAAAAATTTTTTTAGTTTCTCTCTTCAAAACCAAGGACTATAGTTTTTATTAATTGGATGAACCCTCCTTTTAAAATGAGTCTTATTACCTAATACATCAACGTTCCCACGCCCCCTTTTCATTCAAAAAAAATTTATTTCAAGCGGTGTGTATATATGTACTATACATAGGGTATGAAAAGCAGACATTAAGTTTGTCACAGCTTCTAACAAAATTTCGTAGATATAAAAAAGAAAGAGAAGGTTTTTGTCTTCTAATAAATAGATATATTTATATAATTTTACATTTATAACACGGAAACGAGGTTGAGTTATAAGACATACCTACTATATCAATCCAACCTAAAGCATCTATACACATGAAACCTACGTTCACCCTACAAATAAAAAAATCCGAACGAAGTTGATTCTCCATCAAGAATCTCGATTCATCGTTCGGATTTTCTTCAACTACATACTTTTGTCCCAGGCTCGCTTTTTTACTGACCTAATTCTTTAATTTGTTTCATAATACTTGATACATCTTGAATTGATTGAAACAATTCACTGTTTTTTAGCGCTTCTGGATTGAAGCTGCCATCCTTTATATTGGCTTCATACGCTTCAATTCCACTAATGATTTTTTCATTTTGTTGAACAAGCTGATCGTGCACATCAGAAGCGATGTCAGGAGCTTTTGTTTGATTAAATTCTTCAGCTTTTCCTTTCATTTCCTGTAGCTTTTGCTCTAGCTTCTTTATTGCCTCGTCATCATTAACAGCTTTTTCCGCTAGAGGCGGTATTTCTTCAGCAAACTTTTGTGCTTCACTCACGTAATCTTTCGCATCGTTTGCGTAGTTCAGCGTACTGCTTGTATCTTCAAGAAAAGAACAGCCGCCGACCATAAAAAGAACAGCAGTTGATATGACTAGCATCCACTTTTTCACTTAGCACTCAACCTTTCTTATTTTCTTTTCTGCTATCTTCTTTTCGATTTTCGTTTCTTTAACTCTTTCATAATAATGGGTACAGCTTTTTTTATTCCTTTTTTTACAGCGGGGCTTTTTAACAGTCTCGATAGTTTTGACATTTTTAAGCTCCTCTCTCATTTTGAAATAACAAAAAACACCTTTACCACATGTGGTAAAGGTGTTTTTATCCAGACCTTTACCAATGGCAACATTGGCAAAGGTCTCGCTAACAATTTGCATTGTCAATAAAGCCGGAGATAATAATCTCGAAATGACGACTTTACTGCAAGAGCTACTCCCCTTTGAGCAAAACAGCATTTTTTGTTAACACAATCATAACGCACGTTCCTGATTATCGTCAACTTATACGGAATTAGTACACGTCTTTTTTGGTGAATACCAGAAACGACACGAGCAGCCCGGCAAGTCCCCAAATGGTTAAAACACCCAAGGAAAACCCTAATGTCATTCCTTCAGTCGGAGGAGCTGTTCCTTGCAGATAAGAAGTTAAATTTAAATTAACCATAAACAAATACTTAGCCGAATGCCATGAAGAAACCATGCTGCTTAAAATCGTACCTGCAATCAAACAAGCAAGCATCACACCCATACCCGCAGCCGTACTTTTAATTAAAACAGACAGCATAAAAGCAAGCGTTCCAACCACCAGAGATACAAACCAAGCAAGACCAAACTCCATTAAAATATATCTCCACTGCGAAATTAAATGAACGTCCGCTGTATTCAAATCATTGCCCTGCACGCTAAATCCCGTAAGAATAGGCGCTGTCCAGCCTTTAAATCCAAATACAACGCCAGAAATGAGATACGACAAAACGCCAAACATTAAAATTAAAAACGAGACGGACATGACGAGCGTGATGTATTTACTAAGCAGGATTTTCCACCGTTTCACAGGCCTCGTCAACAATACCTTGATGGATCCCAAGCTGTACTCTGAAGACACTAAATCCGCTGCAATAATCATAATCATCAGCGGCAGCAAAAGCTGAATGGCGTTTTCAATGAATCCTCGCACAAACGTTGGTGCCCCTGGTTCCGAAGGATTGATATCATTATCTAAATAATACTGTTGCTGCGCCACGCGAATTTCAAGCTGCTTGCGCCAATCATCTGAAATTTGGCTTCCGCTCAGCCGGTTTTGCGTATCGATAATTTCTTGCTGCAGCGTACTGCGCCAATCGGTCGTTCCTAGCTTTTCTTGAAGGCGCTGTGTTTCGCGAAGCTGAGCATAGGTGAACATGGAAATCAAAACGCCCATAATAAGAGTAACGATTAACAGGCGCTTTTTTCGAACGAGCTTGATCATTTCATTTTGAACCAAACTAATCAATCGATTCGCCTCCTGTCATTTCGATAAATAAATCTTCAAGAGTTGGAAGCTTTCGATTCATTTCTTTTACCGTTACTCCTGCTGCAATGAGCTGTTTATTCCACTCTCCCGCTTCAGCTTCTTCATAAAACGTCGTGACGTACTCCCCCTGCACTTGTACAAAGTCCGTCACTTGTTTTAAAACGTCTATTCCTGCAGGCTGCGGATCTAGCTTCCACAGTAAACGCTCTTGCTGAGTTAACAGGGTCTTCACCGATTCTGTGTGAATAACTTCTCCTTTTGCGATAATCGCTACTCGGTCACACATTAGCTGAATCTCGCTCAGTAAATGACTCGATACTAAGACGCTTAGACCTTCACTTTCAGCTAAAAAGCGAATAAATTTACGCATATCCCGAATCCCAGAAGGGTCTAGTCCGTTCGTTGGCTCGTCTAAAATAAGCACTTTTGGTTTTCCGAGAAGCGCTTGCGCAATTCCTAAACGCTGCCTCATACCTAACGAATACGTGCGAACTAAATCGTGGATACGCTCTTGCAAGCCAACTAATTCCACCACTTCATGAATGCGTTCTTCTGTCATAGAAGGAATCATGCGTGAAAAGTGCTGCAGATTTTCCCAGCCGCTTAAGTATGGATACAGCTCAGGATTTTCAACAATACAGCCGATATGTTCCATCGCTTTTGTAAACTGCTTCGATACGCTGTATCCACAAATATAAATGGAACCAGCGGTCGGGCGAATCAAGCCGACAAGCATTCGAATCGTTGTCGTTTTACCGGCTCCATTGGGTCCTAAAAAGCCGAACACTTCGCCTCTTTTTAGTTCAAAATCAATATTTTTGATAATTTCTCGTTTTCCTATTACTTTTTTCAGTCCTTTTACTGAAAGCGTTACTTCACTCATATCATTCCCTCCCTTACCACGTAATAAGCGATGCTACACGTTCTGCGATCAGCTTGTAGCCTTTTGCATTAGGATGAAACTTATCGGTATATAAGTAGTCATCTACCTTTAGCTGAAACAAATCAAAGGTCGGAACAAAAACAGTTTGCTTATAATTAGCACTTAATTCACTGCTTTTGTAATTCCATTCTCGTACAATAGCCGTTGTCGTTTTTGCATCTTGCAGGTTACTAAACGGATTGTATAAACCAATTAAAAAAATCGTCGCGTCTTTATTTGCCGACCGGATGCTTTTTAAGATGCTGTCTACGTTTTTTAAATAGTCATTTTCTAGCTTTTGAATATTGTTTTTATTTAAGTTCTGCAGCGTTTGTCCGCCTTGAAATAAGTCATTTCCTCCAATGGTGATCAGCACGGTATCTGCCGACTTAACCTGCCGCTGAATTTCCTGCTGCTTTACTTGACTTGCCAGCTGCGAAGACGTTTGACCTTTTATTCCAAAGTTACTTAAGAGAATTTTCTTCTTCGTTTTTTCTTCAAGATTATCTTTTAAATACCCAACGTATCCTTTTCCCGCTGCATCTCCTGTTCCTCTTGTCAGTGAATCTCCTAAAGCAACAATCGTATAATTCTTTGTACTTTTGTTACTGCTGCTTGTTTCTTGCTTTGGCTTTGGCATTTCTTTTACAGTAGATTTTGAGGCGCTAACATAATCATAAATAGACATTCCAAGTCCCGCTGCAAACAGCAGACACGAAATAATCGAAATCAAGGATACAATCCATACCCACTTTCCTTTCGCTTTCACTGGCTGCACTCCTTTTCGTCTTTTTAGTTATCTTTTTTTAGAGCTTCAACTGTTTTTAGTAAAGCAGACCAGTCTAAATGACCCCAGCCATTTTCGATTCCTTGTTCATAATGACCTTTCACAAGCTCTCCTAACGGAAGCGGAGCGGACACTTTTTTGGCTGCATCAATAGCCAGGTTTACATCCTTTAGTCCAAGCTCCAGCTTGAACCCGGCCGGATCAAAGTCTCTTTTAGCAATTAAATTGCCGTAATTTTTATACACAGGAGATGCAAATAAGCTATTAACCACTTCAAGAAACTCTTCCGCTTGCATGCCATACTGTTCTACCATGACTACTGCTTCAGAAACAGCTTCTAACATCGATACTAATAAAAAATTATTGCCAAGCTTAGCTACATTTGATAAGTAAGGCTCGTCTCCTACAGTGAAAATAGTTTGACCAATCGCTTCAAACAGCGGCCAAACGTGCTCTCTTGCTTCTTTATTACCTGCAACTATTACTTTGAGAGCCCCGGCAGCTGCTGCGTCGGGGCGACCTAAAACAGTCGCTGCAACAAAATGCTGTCCTGATGCAGCATGTGCGCTTGTTAATTTTTCCGACAAATCTACGCTAATAGTACTCACAGAGACGTGAATACCACCTTCTTGAAGGCCTGCAAGTACACCGGCTTCTGAAAGCGTTACTTCTTCTAAAGCCTCATCATTTGAAAGAATTGTGAAGACAAGATTCGCTTCTTGTGCTGCTTGAGCAGGTGTCTCCACAACCTTTGCTCCTTTTTTCACAAGACTTTCCGCCTTCGAAGCAGTACGGTTATAAATAACAAGTTCATGACCCGCCTTTATCATATTTTCCGCCATCGGTAATCCCATATTTCCTAAACCAATTAAACCCACCTTCATCTTTACCACTCCATTTCAGCACTCAGTATGTACGTTTCTTATGCTTGTCGTCTATCTTTAGAAAAAGCATATTTTCATTATTATATAACTACAGTAAAAGCGAATACAAAGAATAGCCTTTCTATAATGTTCAAAATGTGACATTTTTTAGACATGATTTATAAAAAACTTGTCTAAAAAATACGAATGGTTTTTAAATAAAGCGCTTGCAAACATAGGAAATTTCTGCTAAGATGTAAGAGAATTATTTTTGTTCGGTGGGGATGTATGAGTATTGTCACTTTTCGTCTTTAGATTTGAGCAAGAATAGTACCACAATGTGCGAGTCCGCACGAGGAGGCAACAATTATGGAACAAGGTAAAGTAAAATGGTTTAACGCAGAAAAAGGTTTTGGATTCATCGAGCGCGAAGGTGGAGACGATGTATTCGTACACTTCTCAGCAATCCAAAGCGAAGGCTTCAAATCTTTAGACGAAGGTCAAGCTGTAACATTTGACGTAGAACAAGGTCAACGCGGACCTCAAGCTGCTAACGTTCAAAAAGCATAAGAAACACAACATATCAGAAACAGATCCTTTAAAGGATCTGTTTTTTTGTGTACAAACATAAAAAAGCCCTGTTTTTCAACAGGGCCAGTCGGTACAAATACAGAAGTAAAGTTAATGGTACTCTTAGTATAGCACAAGATCATAACAATCTATACGAAATAATAAAATAAAACTTTCATCCGGTACGTTTACCTATGTTTATAGCTATTCCAGACTCTCTAGGGCGCTTGCAAATCGTTTGATTCCTTCTCGAATGACCTCTTCTTCCCCTCTGCCAAACGTAAAGCGAATAGCTCCGCTTTGAGAACTCAGCACGCTTCCTGGTACAAAAGCCACTCCTCTTTTAAGCGATTCTTCCAATAGTCGATAGTCATCGACCGGCTGATTTACTTTGCACCATAAGTGAATCCCGCCTTGAGGTGAATCGAAAGATACTTTTGATCCGAGCAATTCGTTCAGACTCGACGACAGGGCATACTCTTGCTTTTTGAGCTCTTGTCTAAGCTTTTCAATATGTGAAGAAAACGTAGGAGAATCTAAGAATTGATAAGCAATCCACTGCGGAAAGATGCTGTGGCCAAAGTCAATTTGCTGCTTAGCGTCTGCCAGGCGCTGAATCACTTGCTCTGGCCCTACTATCCAGCCAATTCGAAGGCCCGATGCCACAATTTTAGAAAGCGAGCTGATATAAAGGACATTTCCGTTCTCGTCCATCGATTTCAGCGTTTGATGTACATTTCCGTCAAATGCCGTGAGTGAATAAGGATCATCTTCAATAAGCGGAATGCCGTATTCTGAAGAAAGCTCTAAAAACCGCTTTCGGCGCGCTTCTGATAACACAATACCAGTCGGGTTTTGATAATACGGATTTAAAAAAACCATACGAATGCGATGCTTTTTATGTAATTCTACTAAGTCCTCCGGGTTGGCTCCATTTTTATCTACAGGCAGCAAAAACGTTCGTAAACCTGCTGATTGAAAAAGCGGCAGTGAATAGCTATAGGACGGATCTTCAATCGCTACTGCATCTCCTGGTTTTAACAAACACTGAACAATCAAATGAAGTGCTTGCTGTGCACCTGATGTGATTAAAATAGAATTAGCATCGGTGGAGATTTTCCGGTACTCATGAACATGAGCAGCAATAGCGTCACGCAGACGTTCATTGCCGTGAGGATGATCATAGCCTAAATGCTCATTAAACGGCATGCCCGCTAATATTCGCTGAAAATCTTCACTTGGAAATAAGCTAGGAGCTAATTCTCCGCTGGCTAAGTTTACAAAATCTGTTCGCAAAGCTTCGCTTCTTATTCGCTGTACGAGCGGTAAATTAGGCAAAAATGAACCGTCTTCTACATATCTCCCCCAGTTTGGAATACGTTTACGGGAAATTCCCCAGATGCTTGAACTAACTCGCGTGCCGCTTCCTTTTTTACGTTCTACGATTCCAAGTGCCTGCAGTTCTTCATAAGCAGCTACTACCGTGCTTCTGTTCACGTTTAGCTCAGCAGCAAGCGTTCGTTCTGATGGCAGCATAGAATCCGGCGGAAACGCTCCCGATGAAATACAGCTTTCAATATATTCTGCAATTTGTTTATAAATCGCTTTTTTGCTAGCGCGATCTGGTCTCCAGTTCATGCGGCGTCAGTCCTTACATTTAAACTTTCTTATTAGTAGTTTATCCTTTATCTCTCTTATCTTAAAGCAGTTTTATAAAAAAAGACCATCCAATTCGGTGTTTTTTTGCTCATCCACTTCATCAAAAATTATAATAGTAGCTATTTTTCATTTTTAAATATTTTAGTTTACATAATAATTTTATAGTTAATCATATTGAATGAATTTCACCATAAAAAAGAGATTGAGACATAACCACACCAGTCCAATCTGAAGACGAACAAATGTGATACATGAGCTCATATGGGTTGCTTGGTACACCGCAGTTGATTTCCGTGCAAGACTTCGCTTTCCGCGGGCGGCCGGTGAGCCTCCTCGTCGCATACGCTCCTGCGGGGTCTCACCTATTCCGCTTTTCCCGCAGGAGTCTTCGCCTTGCTCTCCAATCAACTGCTAGAAGCAACGAAATACATGAAAACTACATTAACCATGCCAATAAAAAAAACCCAAACGAAGTTGATTCTCTATTAAGAGTCTCGATTCATCGTTCGGATCTTTACTAAAGTACTTTTGTCACAGCCTATTTTTTATAGAGGCGGTAAATCTAGCTTGCCTTCTTGAAACAATTCTTTCACCATATGCTTGGCATAACCCGTTGCTTGTCCTAGCGTAATCTTAGCTGGCATAGGCGCTTCGTTTGCATCAACGATTACATCGATAATACACGGCTTGTTTTGCCTAACAGCACTTTCAAAAGCCGGCAGCAGCTCTTCTTCTTTTTCCACTCGGTAGCCAACACCTCCGCAAATATCTGCATACCTGGCAAAGTTCGGATTTGTTAAGTCTGTGCCGAATTCAGCATTTCCCATTACTTCTTGTTCAAATTTAATCATACCGATTTTATGGTTATTAAATAGCACCACAACTAGCGGAAGATTGTATTTAACAGCTGTAATAAAATCTGCCATCGTCATCGCAAAGCCGCCGTCTCCACAGACCGCAAATACCTGCTTCTCGGGATAAGCAATTTTTCCAGCAAGTGCGCCCGGCAGCCCGCATCCAAGAGTTGCTAGCCAGCTTGAAATCACAAACTGCTGATTTGTCATACGAAAATGACGCGCCATCCATACTGTGACGTTTCCTACATCTACGGACAAGACCGCGTTATCAGCCGCTACGTGCTGAAGCGCTCGAATCACTCGCTGTGGCTTGATAGGTAGGCTTTCTTTTGCTTCTTGGGTATCAAGCTGACTCCACCACTTTTTCATACGTTCTTGACTTTGCTCTAAAAACTGGCGATGCTCTGAGCGGCCAACGTTTTCTAAGAACCACTGAATGGTTGTTTTTGCTTCTCCTGCAAGCCCTGCATCTACAGGGTACCTTTTGCCAATTTGTGCGGGATCAATATCAATATGAATCGTTTTCGCATGGTCTGGCAAAAAGCCTGTAAACGGATAGGACGTTCCAATCATGATGAGCGTATCCGCTTCTTGCATCGCTTCATACGCTGGCTTTGTACCGATTAATCCAAGTCCTCCAAGACAATATGGATGTTCATCCGGTATGGCGCCTTTTCCAGGAAGCGTAAGAACAATAGGTGCTGCGATTTTTTCTGCAAACGCAAGCAGTTCTTCTCTCATTTCATGTGTGCCTCGACCGGCTAAAATAACCGGACTTTCTGCTTTACCAATCAAATCTTTTGCTTTTTCAAGGTCTTCTCTGTGAGGAAAGACGTCTTGTTTAACGATTATGCTTGATGTTTCTCGTGCTTCTGATCCGACTTCAAAACGAGGGATATCATCAGGAATAGTTAACACAGCTACACCTTTTTTAGCATAAGCTGTTCGAATCGCTTGATTAACAACAGTGGGAAGCTGTTCAGCGGACATGATTCGCTGATTATATACAGCCACGTCATCGAACATTCGCTCTAAATTAATTTCTTGAAACGCATCGCTTCCGATGAGATCGGACTCCACTTGCCCTGTAAGTGCTAACACGGGAGCTTTGTCTAACTTTGCATCATACAAACCATTCAGTAAATGAATCGCTCCCGGTCCGGCAATAGCCGTGCATACACCGATTTTACCGGTTAGCTTGGCATATGCAGCCGCTGCGAGAGCTCCCGCTTCTTCATGCCTCACTTGAATAAATTTAATTTTATCCTGGGCTTTGCGAAGCGGTTCAATAATTGAATTAATGGAGTCTCCTGGCATGCCGTAAATATGATCAACGCCCCATTCAATTAACAGTTCAATCAGTTTTTCCCCTGCTTTTTGTTTAAACATATGACTGACCCCTTTCTTCTTATATATAGAGATAGTGTGACCTGATACGCTCTTTCTTACTTATTTTCACTCGTATAATTTTCGTTTTCTTTCATTAAATGAATGACCGCTTTCATTAAATTTTCTTCATTCCTTGCAATTATCATTAACTTTTGCTATTCTATAAGAAGAATTATTTTTGTTCGGCAACAATCGATAGGTGAATACTTTCGTCTTAAAGATTTTGATCATGAGCAAGGATAGTAATACAATGTGTGCATAGCACACGAGGAGGCAACATTCATGGAAAAAGGTACAGTAAAATGGTTTAACGCAGAAAAAGGTTTCGGATTTATCGAGCGCGAAAACGGCGACGATGTATTCGTACATTTCTCAGCAATCCAAAGCGAAGGATTCAAATCTTTAGACGAAGGTCAAGCTGTAACATTCGACGTTGAAGAAGGTCAACGCGGACCTCAAGCTGCTAACGTTCAAAAAGCATAAGTAGAAAAAGACTCTGATTTCAGAGTCTTTTTTTTATGTAGAACCACGCATAAAACCTTTTTAACATGCAGTTTGTACACGTTATTATAAATAATAAACTAAAAAAGTCTCTTCATCCCGAAGAGACCTTTTGTGGAAGAAATAGTTGAAGAAATAAAGTGTGGATGTTGCGTCGTCATCATTTTTTAATAATTAGCACCAGCCGCCGCCGAAGCAAGAAGCGCCGATGATGATTAATAAGATGAAAAGTACAATGATTAAAGCGAAACCGCCGCCGCAGCCACCGCCGCCATAACCACAACCGTATCCGTAACCTCCGTAGTATCCCATGTGTTTCACCTCCATTTGCTATACTTTAAGATATGTGGATTTAGTTAAATTGCTCCTAATAATTCCATAGAACTTTTGAAAATGTTTGTCATACACTAAAAATACTGCGTTTTTCAAACATGCCCCATAAAGAGATAAAACATTTGATTTTATGGGCATTTACTCCTCTTTTCTTTATCTTTTAGAAATGTAATCGCTCCCTTTTTCATGAATGTACACCGTGCTGAATACCTTTAGTTATGTACATTCACACGGGAGGGATTTAATATGTTAACACTCGAAATTTCAAAGCAAGTCGTTAAAAACGTCTACCCTATTGTCTTATCGAATCGCAGTAAAATCTTTCAAGAGGTAGTGAGCGTCGCCGCTTTGCAAGACTACTTTGGTCTTGATCATGCCTTTAGCGTGTATGCAGCTGCCACCATTATTTATCAGCTAGAAGCCGACGGATATGTATCCAAACCTCTGAAGCACAATGAATACAAGCGAATTTTGCTCAAATAAAAACAAGCATCCCCGCAAGGATGCTTGTCTTATTTATAGCTATACCTGTCGAATAACTGCTCGACTCTTTTGTGGTAATCAGCAAGGTAGTCAGAAAGCTCAGTTTCACTCAATTTATTTGCCTGTTCCTCAAATAGTGACAGCAGCGAAATTTTAATCATTTCCATTTCCGTTTCCGAGCGATTTTCATTTCGCAAATCTTTTCTTAAATTCCACAGGCTTTGCTCCATTTCATGCTTTAATTGTTCTAGTGAGTGTGTTTCTTCAGATCCGGCACGAATGTCTTTTTTAAATCCACTCATCTTATCACTCCTCGCATTTGCACCTGCTAGATAGTATCTAATGTATACTATACCATAAATAACTATACGAGGCTTAAGCATGCCTTTTAAGCAATTGGTCACAAAATAAAAAACATCTCGTTGGATGTCTTTAACGTTACCTTTTATCTTACTTCGTCTTCTTCACCTTTTACATATTTAAAAAATGAATCAATCATTTCATTTAAAAAATCATTGCGATCTTCAAAATTCATAATTTCTAAAAACTCCACAATATCCTTATCTAAACTAATAGAAGCGGGAACATAAGCAGCCGCTTCCCTTCTTTGCGGGAATGGAATCACATTATTTTTCTTCTTCATAAAACACCGTCCTTTTTCTGTGCTTTACTAGTGTAAGCTTTCAAGGAACGATTTGCAAGTCCCTCTGATGTAAAATTTTATATAAACATTCTTCTGAAAAGACAGGCTATATCTTTAGCTACTCAAGTAGTCTCATTTGACATTAGCTTTTTCATGTTCTGACGTCATATTAATAATTCGCCGCTGTTTTCTCTTTTCCTTTTGGCATCTTTTAGCAAATTTAAACACAAATATTTTAAAAGAGGTTTTTATTTCCTCCGTATAGGCTAAAGAAAGGAAACAACATTTTTATATGGAGGGGTTACAAATGATTGCATTAACTGGAAAAGTTGCGCTCGTGACGGGAGCGGCGTCTGGAATTGGACGTGCTTCAGCCATTACATTAGCTGAACAAGGAGCGCGCGTTGCTCTTTTAGATTTAGACGAAGAAAAATTACATGAAGTAAAAGAGACCATCATGTCGAGCGGCGGAGAGTGTATAGCCATTAAAACAGACGTCTCCGACTCTGAAAGTATAAAAGAGAGTATCGAAACGATCAGCAGCCTATGGAGTCAATTACATATTGTTTCTATTAACGCAGGCATCAACGGTACGTTCTCTTCTATTGAAGAACTATCACCAGAAGATTGGACAAAAACAATTGATACAAATTTAACAAGTACTTTTTTAACCGTGAAGCATTCTATTCCTTATTTGAAAGCTCAGGGAGGAAGCATTATTATTACTAGCTCAATTAACGGCAACCGTACATTTTCAAATATCGGCATGAGCGCATACAGTTCCTCAAAGGCTGGCCAAATGGCGTTCGGCAAAATGGCAGCTCTTGAACTTTCTACATACGGAATACGGGTAAACGTCATTTGTCCAGGAGCAGTTGATACAAATATTGAAAGCAATACATTCCGTCAAGAAGACAAATTAAAAGAAGTGGCGATTCCAATTGAATATCCAAATGGCAATCAGCCGCTTGCTAAACGCTCAGCTAAGCCCGAAGAAGTAGCAGATTTAATCTTCTTTTTAGCTTCTGACGCGTCCAAACATATTACCGGAAGTGAAATGTTTATCGACGGCGGAGAATCGCTGCTGTAACGTACAAGCCCCTGCGTCAATGTCAGGGGCTTGTTTTTTTACTTTTATGAACAACGTCTACTCCACCCGAAGCGGATATAATGCTGCCTGTAATCATATCTGAGTTTTCATCACAAAGAAACTCAATAATACGCGCAATGTCTTCTCCCGTACCTGATCGGCCCACAGGCGTTTCCTTGTCTTCTAGTAATCTTGCTTTTATAATATCACTTTCTTTCATGTCCCCTACAATATCTCCGGGACAGACCATATTGACCGTAATCCCGTATTCGGCTACTTCTAGAGCAAGCGATTTGGTCAGAGAAGCTAGCCCTGACTTAGCGGCACTAAAAGCCGCGCGGTACATCCATCCAGGGGTGTACTCTACATCTTGAAAACCGTATGTAATAATCCTTCCAAACTGCTGCTTTTTCATAATAGGAACAACCGCTTTTACAAAGTGAAAAACGGAGCTTAAATTCCCTTCCAGCATTTCATACCATTCACTGTCTGTGTACTCTATTAATTTTTTTCTTTCAAATACATACGGACCTGCATTATTAATTAAAACATCAATACGTCCAAATCGCTCCATAGCCTGTGCAACGACGTGTTCAATATCTGCTTTATTCGTTATATCTCCTTCTACGAACTGTACGTTGTCTTTATATTGATGCCATTCTTCTTGCAGTTCTCGCACTTTATTTTTATCACTGCGAAAATGGACGGTAACGGAATACTGCTTTTTTAAAAACTGTTCTGTTACCTTCTTGCCAATACCTTTATGACCCGCTGTAATCAATGCATGTTTCATCTACCTTCACCTCTTTCACTCTACTTATCTACTATATATATTAGACAGCTCCTTAGTTTCTCCTTTACTAACAGAAAAAAGCCCTTGACTAAAGGGCCTTTCTTTTACGGTCTTAACAAAATTTTCCCTGTACTTTTCCGGCTTTCAAGCAGCTCATGTGCTTTTGCTCCGTCTTTTAAATCGAACACCACGGGATCAGTTAGCACAAGCTGACCTTTACTGATCCACTCAAACAGCTGCTGGGAACGTACTTTACGTTCTTCATAAGATACAAGTACGTTCCACAGATCTCCGCCTGTGAGCGTTTTAGAGGTATCCATCAGCATACGCGGGTCGACCGGGGCCGGATCGCCTCCTGCCATTCCGTAAAATACCACGGTTCCGCCTGTTTTTACGGCTTCAAAGCTTTTTTCTAGCGTAACTCCTACAGATTCATAGGCAACATCTGCGCCTCGCTTCGTTACTTCTTTCACTTGTTCCACCCAGTTATCTTCGTATAAAAAGACATAGTCAGCACCTGCTTGAGCCGCTGCTTTTGCTTTTTCAGAAGATGACGTTAAGCCAATGACTTGTCCGCCTAATAGCTTGGCAATTTGAACTAAAAGCTGACCTACGCCTCCAGCAGCTGCGTGAACAAGTACATAATCGCCGGGCTGAATGCTGTAGCTGTCTTGTGTTAAATAGTGCGCCGTTAACCCTTGTAAAAGCACAGAAGCAGCTGCGTCAAACGAAATATCATCAGGTACGGCAATGATTTTATCTTGTGGCACGGCAACAAGCTCTGCATTTGCAAAAGGAACGTCAGCAAACGCAATACGGCCTCCTACGTTAACATGACTTACTTCTGCTCCTACTTCTTCTACCACACCTGCTCCTTCATATCCTAAAATATACGGAGGTGTACCCGTTAAGTGGTAGTTTCCTTTTCTTCGGTACACATCAGCAAAATTAAGTCCAATTGCTTTTGTTCTTACTAGTACGTCTGTTGGACCAATAGAGGGGTTCGGTATATCTTGATAGTGAAGAACGTCAGGTCCTCCAAATCTTTCAAACACTAATGCTTTCATAGATAAGTTACCTCGTTTTCTTTATGTATTCCCTTTCATCGTAATTCAACGAGATAACAAACACAAGTTTCTTACTCAGCAAAAAACGCTTTGTCTCCTAAGGAGACAAAGCGTTTTTTCAATTTGTTTGCGCTACAACTTCTCGCATCGTTCCATTTTTTTGATAAGATGTATGAAAAGAAAAGGCTTTTTCAAGAACGTGCGGTGTTTGTCCGCCTCGCGTGAGCGCTTCTTCGTAATACGCCATAAGCTGATCGCGATACATTGGGTGGGCACAATTTTCAATAATGCATTTTGCCCGTTCTCTTGGAGCGAGTCCGCGTAAGTCCGCATATCCTTGCTCTGTTACAATCACATCCACATCGTGTTCCGTATGATCAACGTGCGAAACAAATGGCACTATGCTTGAAATATCACCGTTTTTAGCAATGGATTTTGTTACAAAAATACCGAGACGCGCATTTCGGGCAAAATCTCCTGAGCCTCCGATGCCATTCATCATTTTTGTTCCCAGCACATGCGTGGAATTGACGTTTCCGTAAATGTCTAGCTCTAGCGCAGTGTTAATAGAAATCAGGCCTAAGCGACGAATGATTTCGGGATGGTTTGAAATTTCCTGCGGGCGAAGAATGAGCTTATCTCGATAGGCTTCAAAATTAGAGAAAACTTGTTTCATTTTATCTGCTGAAAGCGTAATTGAGCAGCAGGAAGCAAACGTAACTTTTCCTGCGTCAAATAAATCAAACACAGCATCTTGCAATACTTCTGAATACACCTCTAAATTATGAAACTCTGAATCTAACAAACCGTGGAAAACGGCATTTGCCACAGATCCAATTCCAGATTGTAAAGGAGCAAGCGATTCGGTTAATCGCCCTTCTTTAATTTCTTCACGTAAAAATGAAATCAAATTTTGAGCCATCACAACCGTTTCTTCGTCAGGTGCTACAATCGTAGACGGTGAATCTAGCTGATTTGTAAACACAATGCCCTTTACTTTATCTAAATCAATTGGTATGCCTAACGAACCAATCCGGTCATCAGATTTTTTTAAAGGAATCACATCTCGCTGTCCTTGAACGCCTGGATCATACAGATCGTGAATGCCTTCTAACAGCTCTGGCTGTGCTGTGTTAATTTCAATAATAATCGATTTTGCATGCTCGGCAAACACCATCGAATTGCCGATTGACGTTGTTGGAATCATCATTCCGTCATCCGTAATAGAAACCGCTTCCAAAATAGCGAAATCTATTGAATCTAACACGCCTGAACGCACCCATTCAGAAGTATGCGATAAATGCTGGTCGATAAACTGAAATTCACCTTCATTAATCTTTTTACGCATCGTCGGATCAGCTTGAAACGGCAGGCGTTTGTTTAACATACCTTTTTCTGCAAATAGCTTATCCACATCTGACCCAAGTGAAGCACCGGTATACACGCTGACTTTTATCGATTCTGTTTCTGCTCGTTTCGCTAGCGCAAACGGCACAGCCTTAACATCTCCCGCACGCGTAAAGCCGCTTAAACCAAGCGTCATTCCATCTTGAATCCAAGACGCTGCTTCTTCAGCAGAGACAACGCGATTCTGTAGTGCTTCATGCTTAATTCGACTGCAAACGTTTTCCATTCTGTTCACTCCTTGTTTTTTCTCTTTTTACCATTTTACTGTAAAGGGAGCGTCCACAAGAGTTTTTGGAATGAAATGGACAAAAATAGCGACAAAACAGCATATTTGATGATAATTAAGCTAAATGACGGTTAAAACCCAAGCAGCTTTCGAAAATAACTGGCGTACGACTGACTGACCGGAATTTTTTCTCCGTTATTCATCACTAACAGAAAGGTTGAATGTGTATCAGGGTAAATTTCTTGAATTTGCGTCACATTGACGATAAAGGAACGATGACAGCGCACAAACTCTTCTTTTGGAAGCACATAATCAAATTCATTTAACGTGTATTTATGCGTACCTGTATACTTCTGGGCGTACACATAGGTTTTTCGGTCACGCGCTTCTACGTAGATGATTTTTGAGAAAGGAACCGGTATCCATCCCTCGTTCACCTTTAACGTCACAACTGACTTTCCGCTCGTTAACGCGGGAAAAATCGCCGTTACGCATCCTTGAACATCTCCTTCATCTAAAAAGGGCACGGCCATACCATAGTAAGGTGTGCCAAATACGTCTCGGTGAATAAATTCCGACACTTTTTGCTTTCGTTCTAATGCTTTATATGTAATCGTTCCTTTTTTTATTTGATCTCCAGGGCTGATTTTTAAGTTAATTCGTTTGCTTGCTCGGTAATACACGTACGTTTCTAGATCTGAAACGGCAATCGACGCTTCATCGGAGAACAATTCACTGATGACATCTAATAATGCGGATGCTTTAAATGGTTTCATCTTTTCACCTTCTTTTGTCTAGTTAAACACGTTGCTTCTTTATTGTAGCGCAAAAGCAAAAGCGATTGGGAGACAAGCATGGAATTTATCCTTTTAACTGCATAAAATTTCTATTTTTTCACAACATAAAACAATGAAATGAAGGAAGGGTGAAATGTATGGGCTATGCTGAATCGACGTTTCGAATCGCCTGTTCATTTTTTGTGCTGCTTCTTTTAACGCGGCTCATGGGAAAAACAGAAATCAGCCAGTTAAATGTATTTACATTCATTACGGCGATTACGATTGGTAATATCGCTTCTTCCCTCTCCACTGATAAGCGAGTAGAGATTGATAAAGGAGTGTATTCTCTGCTAGGATGGACATTTTTAACGATCGCTATGGGCTATCTTGGAATGAAATCGAAAAAAGCGCGGCATCTTATTACCGGTGAGCCCAAAATTGTGATTAAGCAAGGGAAAGTGATGGAAAAGGCGTTAAAACAAGTCCGGCTAGATATTGAATCTCTTTTAGGCATGCTGAGGCAGCAAAACGTATTTTCCATAAAAGATGTCGAATACGCCATATTAGAAATCAACGGAAACCTTTCCGTTATGCAAAAACAAGATAAAAAGCCGAATTCGTGGTCAAAAACGCTTTTATTTCCCACTTCAACAGGCGTTATTTACGACGGAAAAGCGAATGAAGATGCTTTGAAGGACCTGCACGTAGATAACAACTGGCTGCATAAACAGCTAGAAAAAGCGGGAGTCAACTCAATTGATGACGTCTTTTACGCTGAGGTTCAGTCCGACGGATCGCTTTATATTGACTATAAAAAAGACAAAGTTAACTCATAAAAAAATCCGTACCAAAAGGCACGGATTTTTTATTAGCTTGCTTTTTTTACACGATTTGTAATGGTATCTTCTTTTGGTGATGTTTTACGAATAAAGAAGGCTAAAACAAACGCGATCACACTTAAAATCGTTGCAATCATAAACGCATCGTTAATACCCATTGCTGTACCTTGATTCACAGCTTCAGCCATACTGCCTTTATCTGTTGGCAAAATTTGCTGATTCGTGACGATGTTTTTCACGTGTTTTTCACCTTGATTCATCATAATAGATACAAAGAACGCCATTCCTACAGCTCCAGCAACCATTCGAAGCGTATTAACCATCGCCGTGCCGTATTTATTTAAGCTAAGCGCAAGCTCATTTAATCCTGCTGTAAAGATTGGCATCATGAGCAGCGACATACCAAACATACGAACAGTATAAACAATCATCACATACATAAATGTTGTTGTCGTTTCAAGTTTTGTTAATTCATATGTTGTCACAACGGTAATCGCTAAACCAATAACAGCAAGCCATCTTGCGCCGAACTTATCAAACAGCCGTCCTGTAATCGGAGACATAATCCCCATTACAATTCCTCCTGGCAGTAACAGCAAGCCTGAAAGAAACGGTGAGAAGCCCCGTACGTTTTGCATATAAATCGGCATTAAAATCATACCTGAAAACATTGCCATTGTCACAATCACGTTAATGATTGTTGTTAATGTGAACATACGGTAACGGAAAATACGGAATTCAAGAAGCGGCTGATCGATTTTTAACTGACGGAAAATAAAGAACAGAATTGAAATACCGCCTACAATGAACATAGCTAATACTTCAGTGCTGGTCCAGCCCTTTGTACCGCCCGTAGCGAACGCATACAGCAAGCCGCCAAATCCAACTGTTGATAAAATAACGCCAAGCACGTCTAGCTTCGGTCGGCTTGTTTCCGTCACGTTTTTCACTAAAATAATTGCCGCAATTACGTTAATAAGTGCAATTGGAAACATCATAAAGAATAAAACGCGCCATGAGTAGTGCTCAACAATTAAGCCAGAAAGCGTCGGCCCTACTGCCGGTGCAAAGTTCATTGCTACCCCAAAAATCCCCATCGCAAAGCCGCGGCGGTCAGGCGGGAATAACGTAAAAATAACATTTGTAATTAACGGAAATAAAATTCCTGCTCCTGCAGCTTGCACGACGCGTCCCACTAAAATAACAGAAAATGTCGGTGCGATACCGCAAAGGAGTGTTCCTACTGTAAACAGACCCATTGCTGTAATATACAGCTGCCTTGTCGTAAATCGATTCATTAAAAATGCTGTAATTGGAATAACAATTCCGTTTACTAACATAAAGATGGTCGTTAACCAGTTGCCCGTAGCCGCCGTTACATGGAAGTGATCCATCATTTGCGGAAGCGCGATGTTAATGAGCGTTTGATTTAAAAAAGCGACGAGCGCTCCCATTATCATTACGCCAAAAATAGACCGAGTTCGGGCTTGATCGGACTGTTGTGTTTGTGTATTCATTTTAACAAGACCTTTCCCTTTTAAAATTATCTGTATGTAAATCTTCAGATGACAAACAGGTTAAGAATATATTTTATGTGTTCATTCTATTAATTTATGTCACGAATATTTAATGAACTTAATTATATACCGGATAAATATATCCGTTTCCGAAATATTTGTCAACAAATATGATCATTTTCGTAAAACTTTTCCATCAGTATATATAAAGTAGCATGCCCTTTAATGAAGAAAAAAATGAGAGCCTTTCAACGAAGGCTCTCATTTCCTTAAGAAATACTTATTTTAAGATTTGAACTTTTACCGTTTTTCTTCCCCATTTTAACGCTTCTTTTTGAGAAGGAAGAAGAACATCAATTTTATTTCCTTTAATCGCGCCGCCTGTATCAGCTGCGATTGCCGTACCATAACCTTCTACGTATACTTTTGAACCAAGCTTAATCACTTTTGGATCAACAGAAATCACTTTTTGATTTGGATTCTTTTTTAAATCGATTCCAATCGCCGTTTTTCCGCTGCAGCCTTTGCAGTTCGCTGTGTACGCTGTTGCTGTTACCTTAAATTCTTTCACAACGTTTGAAGACTTCGCAGGCGCTGCTTTAGCAGGCGTGCTTGATTTTACTTGAGATACTTTTAATACTTGTTTCGGATGAATGCTGTCTGACTTTAAGTTATTCCACTGTTTCAGCTGACTAACCGATACTTTATATGTCTTTGCAATTTTGTATAGCGAATCTCCGCTTTTTACTGTATATGTATTTGTTGCAGCTGATGCACCACTTGCCACTCCGAACAGTGACATTAGAACTAAACTGAACGTAATCATTGTCTTTTTCATGTAATTGATTTCCCCTTTATCTACCAATACATAAAAAATAACACATGAATATTACAGTTATATTTCAGTAACATGTCAATAGTTTGATAGTTTAGTTACAGTTAAAATAAAGATTCTTCCTTTTAAATTAGTAAATTAATCACATTTACTCTTCAAAAACATACATATTTAGGTATATGACGGTGCTTTTATACACATTTATAATAGATTATTTCATTTGTAACATTTAACTGGTTCTAGAGGCTTATCCTTTTGTTTTATATTGATTATTTAGAACATAGTTTATTTAAAATTAATAAATGCGTTAAAGGAGCTTAATATACATCACTTTTTACACCGCTGTTGATTTCCGTGCAAGACTTCCCTTTCCGCGGAAGTCTTCGTTTTGCTCTCCAATCAACAGCTAGAAGCGCACACATACATGATCGTCATAACAATAAAAAATCCGAACGTGTTGGATTCTCCATCAAGAATCTCAATTCATCGTTCGGATCTTTCTTCAACTAAAATACTTTTATCATAGCCTTTTTATTTGAAATTAAGATGCCTGCATTCCTTGTTAATATGGCTGCCACTGAAGCATTTTAGCTGCCTCGAACCTTTTTTCTACATTTGGCCAGTAAACTATTTTCCACCAATTATCAACGTACGGATCACGTTCATTTTTGTACTGCAAATAATAGGCGTGTTCCCATACGTCTAATACGAGCAGCGGAATCGTATCCCACTGCGTGAGAAGCTGATGGCGCTCAGCCTGTAAGACTTCAAGCTTTCGCGAACGAGGCGACCATACTAAGATAGCCCAGCCCACACCTTCCACTTTTTTTGCAGCTTGAGAAAAGTGCATCATAAATTTCTCATAGCTGTCAAAGTCTTTTTGAAGCTGCTGCAGCAGCTGTCGTCTCGGCCTCCCTCCTCCTTCTGGACTCATAATTTCCCAAAAGATTGTATGCAAGTAATGACCTGAGCCATGAAAAGAAGCTTCCCGTTCCCAATGTTTTATGAGGTCAAAATTGTTTGTGTTACGGGCTTGCTGCAGCATGAGCTCTGCTTTATTTAATCCATCTACATAGCTTTGATGATGCTTGCTGTGATGAAGACGCATGATCTCTCGGTTAATATACGGTTCAAGAGCTGAATAGCTATAGCCAAGCGGCGGCAGCTCATGCTGTCCTGGCGCTATCGATTCTCGCTCCCTGCCGTCGTCTCCAAGCCGCTCTTTTAAAACTTTATCAATATGCCGCACTGCATTATTGATTTCCTCTAACGTATATTCGTTGACATCTTCTTCGCTTAAATATTCAAGAACGTCTTCTTGCGTGCGCGTTATATATGACGTTATATCTACTTCTGTAATGGCTTCTTCAAATACAGGATCACATACTTGTTCAAGCCAGGTCTGAACTTCCATCAAGTATCTTTTTCTCTCATCTTGATCGGCCATACTTTCCCTCCTTACACCTCATCTTCACTATCATATTCAAAAGAAAAAGCAACATAACTTCCTACTTGTATCTATTGAGGTAGAAAATTCGACATAAAAAAGCAAGAGCTCCTTAAAGGATAAACTCTTGCCTTTTTTCTTATATCTTCTTCGCCATATTTACATAATCAATCGTTTCTTGCTTACTAACAGCTGCATGCTTCAGCTTTGGGTTATAATAGAGCTCCACTTTTATATTATTAATTTCACAGTCCTCTGGCATATCCTGCAAATCCGTTAAAAACGGCAGCAAGTGATTGTCCATATCGTATTCAAACGCCCCGTTTTGCAAGTAATACACTTTTGGCACATAGTTAATATGGCGAAAAAACTTCACTACGTTAATTCGCTCACCGTATGAGGCTATCACTTCATCTTCTGTTAGGCTCGGATAAGATAAATTAAACACTTGCCGAACCGGCGTTTTCAGCCACTTGGTCAAGCACGTCTGCGGATTGTTGACAAGCGCTTTTGCTCCTTTTACGTATCCCGCTAAAAACATTGACATAAAGCCGCCGCCCGAAGATCCGTAAAATAGCACATTAGACGAATTCACCTGCACTTTTTTCATGAACTTTTCAATTAAAAACGCAATGTCTTTTAAATAAAAACGGTCGCTTGTCCCTTGCCCCCACGCAAGTGACACCTTTCCTAAATAAAGCGTAGGATCGTTATAATAAATAATTGAATCTTGGAATTCATTCATCCACGAATGGCGCTGAAAATATGGAGGACCTGCCGGCATTTCTTGACTTGCGCCTCCTCCTGAACCAAACACAAGCAAATGAGAAGACTCTTTTTTCAGCCTTACTAAAAACTCAAACAGCACTCCGTTCCACTCGACTCCTACTAAAACGGGCTTATCAAACGGCAGCTGAAGTTCATCCAGCTTTTCATACGTACTATTTATCTTTTCATATTGATCAAGCAACAGCTCTGCAACTCACTTTCCTTAAAATGATCCGTCTTATGCGTCTGACATTGATCATGGCTCTGTAAAAAAAGAACCTGTTACAGTGTATGAAAATCAGTGGACAAATGTTTGTACACGTTATCAAAAATAGGCCTTACCTACATATCCTCCTAGGCTTCTGTCACGAAATAAAACTCTTCACATACGATACAGCATCATAAAAAATTCAAGGATAGGAGCTGGAGACCCTTGTCAACGCCCTATATGGATTACAATAATCCAAACGTACAATACTTTTCTGATGTGAATAAAAACAGACTTAATACGCGCAATGATGAAAACTATATTAACCGGCTAGGAAGAGATGTGCTAAATACTCTTGGAAACGTATCATTACTTGATATTTACTTAAGCAAAAGCCGCGTGGTCGAACCGCACTATCATCAAAATGCCGCTGAGCTTGTTTACTGCATTTCAGGCTCAGCCGTCGTTTCATTAATCAATCCGTTTAACAACGAAGTCACAAATATTCCGATTACTCCCGGTCAAGTAGCCAATATCCCTCAAGGCTGGTGGCACTGGGAAATTGCGTCTGAAGACAATACACATTTACTTGCCATTTTTGACGCCCCTTACCCAGAATACATTTTTGGATCGGACATTTTAAATAAGACGCCTATTGAAGTCCTTGCTCACACGTACTGCTTAGATCCGGAGCAGCTAAAGAAAACGCTGGCTCCGTTAAAAAATCAAACCATCGTAATTGGACCACCAGACGAATGCGGAGAAAAAGAACACTATAAAAAGAAAAAACAAGGAAGCCCCGTTCACCACCAGACGCCTCCTTATACGTATCCTCCGCCTCAGAATTCTTATTATCAACCTCAAAACCCTTATCACTATCGATACTGGTAGAGGCAAAAAACCCCGCTGCCAGTGCAACGGGGTTTCTTAATGAATACATAACGTTATTAATCTGTATATGTACTATGAAAGGATGCTTCAATATATGCAACTTGGAAATGATAATGTCCAATTAAATATTTCACAATGTCCACTTGATCAATTTTGCCAGGCTTATCGACCATCGCTTCTTTCACCATTTTTTCAAATGTACCTTGATCAAACTGTTCTTCATGAACAACAATTGTCTCAGAGTACGTTTCATTTTGTCCTTCTGAAATGCGGTAGTAATACAATTTTTTCACCTCAATTTATCTTAAATATATGTATACCCCTAACTAATAACCCTCAAACATTTTTTCAACGTTCTTTTTCCACTTTACGATAGGCTGCGGCTTTTGCTTTTACAAGCAGCCTTGTAACCCAGTACGCCACTAGCGTTATCCCTATATCAATCAGAAAAATATAGAACAAGCTCATTCCTTTTCCTGACTCAATAAATTTAAAATGGTGTTCAAGAGGCGCCAGTCCAAATGAAAAAACAGCGCTCAGCAGAATTGTATACAGATAAAAATTCTTTTGGTGATTCGTACAATATTGATAAAGGAGCAGAAAGCCTACCGGCAAAATAGAAGCAGTAATATTTGTTGCGTTTGGAAGCTGTGGTGTTAAGAAAAATGTGTGCGTTAAATAACCGGTTCTTCCAAGTGCAATATCAATATATGCCCAAAGCATGTGCACTGTGTAACCGAAGAAAAACACCTCAAAGATCCGCGTCCGGTCTACGGTAAAATACAACAACACAAGAGGAAGAACGAGCGAAGCAAGCACCACCCAAAACTGCCAGTTTCCAAAATCCGAATACTGATGCCAATACGACGATAATAACTTCTGCAGCTTATCGCTTTGTTCATGTATGTTTCCCCAGTATCGTTCATAACTCACTGAAGTAACCTCCTATATAGAGTCTCTGCTTATATATGTACGAATAAGCTCCATTTTATACAGAGAAACATGGGACGCGGCCATTTATTGCTTGTCATCACCCAAATAGGTCACCGGAAGCTCACGTTCAACTACTTCTTCCTCTTTTCGATCAACAGCATATGCTTTTGCTGTTGGTCTTGAGCTAACTGATGCGGATAGCTTCTCATCTTTAAAATGCAGCGCGACTCCATCATCTACAGCATAGCCTTCTTTCATTTCCCCGCTTGCAATTAACTCATGATACGACGGTCTTCGATTGCTTTCTCCGTCGTAGTGAGGACAGTTGCTGCCGGTTAAAAACCCTAAACAGTCGATTTTAGACAGGTTGTTGTTCATTGAATCAGTGACGCCTTCTTCAAACCAGCAAAGTGAACCTGCACTTATTCCTGCTAAGATCACTCCTTTTTCATAAGCCTTTTTTAAAATCGTATCCAGTCCCCACTCGTTCCATAAAGAAAGCATATTCCTTGTATTACCGCCGCCTACATACAAAATATCCTGTTGCAGCACATATGCTTTTAAATTTACAAAGTTTTGAGAAAAAAGCGATAAATGAGACGGTGTGCATACCAACTTCCCAAACGCTTCATAAAACCTTTCTATATAGTTATCCGCATCTCCGCTTGCTGTAGGAATAAAGCAGATCTTCGGCACATCTGTATGAGCTTGTGAAAGTATGTATTGATCCAGCAGCAGGTTATCCGGCTCCATTGAAAAGCCTCCGCCGCCCATGGCTATAATTTGTCTCATTTCAATTCTCCCTTTCAAAAAAGTGATATAAAAAAATGGAAATTAACACTGTTTCCAATAGATGGTTTTCAGTATAATGGAAGAGTGAAAAAAAGGTGGTGCAAAGCTTTTGAAAATAGTACGAACACTTTTATTAATACTGGGCATTTTTATTATCTTATTTTGTATCTTTGGCTATATCGATTATAACGGTCAAAAAATGGATTTAGGAGCCAAACAAGAAAAAAACATCCCATCTTCCATTAACACTAACGGGGGAACTATTACACTATCTGCTGTCAGTAAAAAATACGATAAAACGCAGTTTGGCTTTTTTGTTATCCAAAACAATTCGAAGCATACCTTAACAATTCCTTATGAAAATACGACGGATCACTTAAAAGACGGAAAGTGGTACGAAGTTGTGCTAAACGGATTGGAGTTTCCTGATAAAACTGTCACGCTGAAGCCAGGGAAATCACTCAAACTAGATATCGCAACTCCTAACTACAAAGTAGGAAAATATCGTTTTGTTCAACACTTTAAAGATGAAAACGGAAAAGAGTATGTGTTAGCGGCTCCTTTTGAAATTGTCTGGCCGAGTCTTAAAAATGTTCTCGGACAGTTTGATTAAAGGTAAAAAAGCACTTACCTGCTATGAGGTAAGTGCTTTTTATCAGCTTTGATTTAAAACACGAAGCGTAACTTGCTTTGTTCCGACTTTTACCGTCTCTCCGTTTTTGATGGCTTCTTTCACACTGAGACTGTGCAGCAGAAGATTTTCTTGAAGCAGCGTTTCAAACTTCGCAACGGCTTCCTTCACTTCTTCGTCTCCGCTAAGTTCCAAATCAATACGTAAGTTCACGGGTAAATCCAGCTTTTTGCGATAATCTTGAACCGCTCGAATTACTTCACGAGCGACTCCTTCCTGCACGAGTTCTTCGGTTAAAGCCGTATCCAACAACGCAGTGTACGTGCCGTTGGATGCAACCGCAAAACCTTCTTTTGGCACTTTTTCAACAAGTACGTCTGCCGTTTCAAGCGTTAGGTTTTCTCCTGAAGCAAGCGTAACACTTAGCTTGCCTTGTTCAACAAACTCTTTTCCTTTCTCTTCTGAAAGGTTTTTTAACGCTTGGTTGACCTCATTAACTTGTTTTCCAAACTTCGGTCCAGCCTGTTTAAAATCGAGTTTTAACACGTATGAAACAAGCTTGTCGTCGTCTTGCTCCACGTTAAAGTTCTTCACATTAAGCTCATCTTTGATGACATCATGGTATGCTTCCCACTCTACATCTTCTTCCGTTACCACAAGCGAAAGACTTTGCAGAGGCTGCTTTACTTTTAACGAATGCGTATTTCGGATGCTTCGGCCTAGTTCCACCACTTGAAGCACCGCTGCCATTTCTTTTTCCAGCTTTTCATTCACTTTGGTTTGATCACACACAGGATAGTCTGCCAAATGAACGCTTTTTCCTGTCAGATTTTCATGAATATCATCCGCAACAAACGGCGCTAACAGCTGACTAAGCGTGACTAACACTTTATGAAGCGTATCGTAAGCCGCTGCTTTTTCGCCGTCCATCCCTTCTGACCAAAAACGATTGCGAGAACGTCGTACATACCAGTTGCTTAGCTCTTCAATAAATGCCGCGATTTCACGAGCGGCACTTGTAAACCCGTAATCTTCAAGATGTGCTGTTGCTCGCTTAACCGTACTATGCAAACGTGAAAGAATCCATTTATCCAATTTTGTTTTTTTCAATTCATACGTTTGCTCAGGGTTATAGCCGTCAAGCTTGGCGTACAGAACGTAAAAGCCGTACACGTTCACAAGTGTATCAATCACTTTTGACTTCGCTTCTTGCACGACGCGCTCTGAAAATTTCTTCGGATTCCAAGGCGCACTGTCTGCTAAAAGCGCCCATCTAAGCGCATCCGCACCAAATGTATGAATAAGATCAACAGGGTCTAGCGCATTTCCTTTACTTTTAGACATCTTTTGACCGTTTTCATCTAACACGTGGCCAAGAGACAAAACGCGCTTATAAGGCGCTTTTCCAGTAAACAGCGTTGAAACTGCCATCAAGCTGTAAAACCAGCCGCGCGTTTGATCAATTCCTTCTGCGATAATGTCTGCTGGAAACTGCTTTTGAAACAGCTCGCTGTTTTCAAACGGATAGTGATACTGCGCAAACGGCATCGAGCCGCTGTCAAACCAAACGTCAATCACTTCTGGCGTTCGCTTCATTTCTCCGCTGCAGACCGGACACGTTAGCTGCACGTCATCTACATACGGCTTATGAAGTTCAATGCTGTCATCTACGGAATGTGACGCATGTTTCTGAAGCTCTTTGATGCTTTTTGGGGCTACTTGATGCTGACATTCACCGCATTCCCATACGTTCAGCGGCGTTCCCCAGTAGCGTTTTCTGCTGATGTTCCAGTCCACCATATTTTCTAAAAAGTTGCCAAAGCGACCGTGCTTGATATGATCCGGGTACCACGTCACGCTTTCATTGTTTTTCAAAAACTGTTCCTTCAACGCCGTCGTTTGGATAAACCAGCTTTCATTTGCGTAATAAAGAAGCGGCGAGTCGCATCGCCAGCAAAACGGATAGCTGTGCTCATGCTTTTCTTTATGATACAGCACGCCTTCATTTGCTAAATAACGAACGATATCAACGTCGCAGTCTTTCACGAAACGTCCTTGAAAAGGCGGCACTTCAGACGTGTACTGTCCTTTTTCATCCACTACGTTCACAAATGAAAAGCCGTTTTCTTTTACAACTCTGTAATCATCTTCGCCGTATGCAGGTGCTAAATGAACAACTCCTGTTCCGCTTTGATCCGTTACGTAATCAGCCGTTACGACTTCGTGCCCTTTTTCCACTTTCACAAAATTAAACGGCGGCTCATACGACATCCCTTTTAACTCATTTCCTTTATGTTGAGATAAAACCGTATACTCTCCTTTTAACACTTTGTCTGCGAGTGCTTCTGCCACTATATACACGCTATCGCCTTGCTCGGCGCGAACGTAGTTCATCTCTTCATGCACCGCAAGCGCCACGTTTGACGGAAGCGTCCAAGGCGTTGTCGTCCAGCCTAAAAAATACTCATCATCGCGGTTTTTCACTTTAAATTTCACCGTTACCGTTAAATCTTTTACATCTTTATACCCTTGCGCTACTTCATGCGAACTTAATGATGTTTGACAGCTCGGGCAGTAAGGTGATACGCGGTGGCCTTTATAAAGAAGTCCTTTATCATGAATCGTGCCAAGCACGTTCCATACGCTTTCAATGTATGAATTCTCCAAGGTGATGTAAGGGTCTTCCATATCAACCCAATAGCCAAGCTGCTTCGTGAACGTGCGCCACTGCTTTTCATACACAAACACACTTTCCTTACACTTGTTGATAAAAGCTTCTACGCCGTATTTTTCAATATCATGCTTCCCTGAAATTCCGAGCTGCTTTTCTACACCGAGCTCTACCGGCAGTCCGTGCGTATCCCAGCCTGCTTTTCGAATCACTTGATGCCCCGTCATCGTTTTATAACGAGCCACCACGTCTTTAATCGTCCGGCCTAACGCATGCCCTACGTGAGGAAGACCGTTTGCTGTCGGAGGACCTTCATAAAATACAAACGACGGATGCCCTTCTCGATTTTCAACCGACTGGTGAAACACATTTCCTTTTTGCCACTGCTGCTGGATACGCTGTTCGCGCTCTTGCGAAGACTCCCTTACATTCACTTCTTTCATGTGATACCACTCCTTTTAAAGTTAAAAGCACACAAAGAAACCCGTCCCTATGACTAGGGACGGGTTTTAACCGCGGTACCACCCTGGCTTCTATTGATCCGGTCATCAATAGCACTCAGCAACGTACAATCATACGCGTTCTTTTTAACGGTAGACTACCGTTCAAACTTACTTATCGTTCAGTTTGACTTCTCAGAGAGGATATTCCCCTGCAGCTTGAACACTGGCTTTCAGCTATCACCAGCTCTCTGTGGAACAAACTTGCAGCGTACTGATTCTCTTCAACGAATTTGTGTGCTTTTATTAGTAGTTATTGTATGCGGTTTGGAAGGGAATGTCAATGTTTATGAAATTTGTGTATGTTTCTCCGTATATGCAGTCGTCTATCGATAAAATAACTGCTTACCACTATTTGCTGCCTTTTTCACGCTTTCAGGAAAAGGCAATGCACACAAAAAACCACCTCATTTAAGGTGGGTATTATTTGGCTCTCCGACTTGAAAGATGCTCTTTAAAACCAGTTAATAAAAGGCGGGATGCTCTGAGGGAAATGAAATAGATTGCACGGGTCATATGCTCGCTTCACTTCTCGAAGCTTTTTAAAATTCTCTCCATAATACGCCGTTGGCCAATCTCTGATGAACCGGTCCGGCCAGTTCACATAATCTCCAGTTGTATATCTTGATAAAGCATTTCTTAATTCTTCAATCCATCGAATGTTTGCTCTCTCTTCTGAAGGATGACTCCATGTAGCAAGGTACTCCTGTGCGATAATAGCATCTCTATAATAGAAGGCCGTTTCATTAGAGGCAACTTCCTCCACTGCTCCCCCAAGAGACTGGTGCCAAATACTAGATTTTTCGTTTGGAGCATTTTCTAAAAAATGCTTCATTGTTAAAATAGCGTCTTTTGGAAAAGGTTTATTAAGAAAAGAACCTGACCTTTTTCGAGGGGCGGGTTGGTTTCCGCTCGGATCGTCAAAAAATTGTACAGCTTCAATATATGAAACTTCCTTTATTACTACTTTTTTAGGACACCCAACATCTATTAAAGGCTGCAGAAGTTCCTTTAACTTGAATGATGAACCAACGAATTCACCTTGAGCGATAATCTGATTTGCTTCCTTGGATTTTAACTCAACCTCCGAAGTTAAACGCTTATCGGTATTTGTGGCCCAGTGCTGCCATGCATCAAAAGCAGCTTCGAAATCTTCCCATTCCCATGTAATGGAGAAGATTGACACCTTTGAAATAGGCTGCACCTTAAAGGTAAGAGACGTAACAATACCAAAGTTTCCGCCCCCACCTCCACAACAAGCCCAAAAGAGATTACTGTTGTGATTTTTATTTGCCTTAATGAGTTCAACTTCTCTCTGTTCATTTACTATGGCCATTTCAACTTCAAGCAAATTATCACAGGTAAGCCCAAACAACCTTGATAACATCCCAATTCCTCCGCCAAGCACAAGGCCTACAAGACCAACACTGCTTTCCGTACCTGCAGGGATAGTCGTTCCTTTTTTCCATAATTCATTATATACTTTCCCTAGATTAGCTCCTGCTTCTATTTTTGCTGTCATGCTTTTACTGTCGATCTTGATTCTATCCATTTCACTGACATCAATCACTAATCCAGCGTTTACTAATGAAAAATTTTCATAGCTATGCCTACCGCTTCTTATTCGAAATGGGACATGATTTTCCTTTACCCACTTCAATGCATTTACTACATCGTTTGTATTCTGACAAAATACAATTATTCTTGGAAATTTAGGCACACCTAAATTATTATTTGTTCTAGCCTGATCATATTCCGCATCATCAGATGTAACGATTCGTCCAGTAAGCTTTGTTTCCTCCACGATATAACCCCTTTCTTAATACAGATAAGATGCTTATATCCTATGAATTTTCTTCAGAAAAGACACACAGTTTAAAGGGAGGAAACAGAGAATAGAAAACTTACTGGAGGGGTTCTGGACAGAATACTAATTTATTTTTAACGTATTTTAAATGACGCCACTATATGTAAAGTACTTCCTAAGTATAAACATACCAAACTATCATTTATAAAAATCAGTTTATATCACTTGCTTGATATCTAGGAGGTCCCCTGAACACTTCTCTAACATGCCACCCAAGAAAATCTTCACTCGGCTGATATGCCGGATGAATCGGATCTCTAAGCTTTTGTCCATGATACTTCATAAGCCACTCTTCAAATCCATTTGTGCCGTGTGCTTGAGTTGCCACCAACAGCTCATTATGATCTGAAAAAGTAAAAACTCCTCGATCAAATAATTTATGATGCATTGAACATAAAGCGATTCCGTTACTTTCAATATCTGGCCCTCCCGCTTGATGCCACTTAATATGAGCGGCCTCTACACCAACTAAATTATGTCCAAGACGAACGTTAAACCCACAAACAGCGCAGCTATATCCGTAAGCTTGAAGAATTTTCTCTCGAAACTTTGGATCTCTTCTTCTCTTTAACTGTGTTTCAAAATCCAAGCCTACGGCTCTTAATATATCTTCATGGATCGTATCCGGAAAATGCTCATTTAATAAAAATTGCGCTGCATCTTGAAGCAGCGTAGGATCATTCGCAAAGAGATTATAAACATCCGATGTAAAACCGCCCATTATATTTGTGCTTAGCAAATATTTATCTGTAAAGCTACGTTTATCAACTTCTTCACTTAGCTCCCATATTCCATCTCCTGTCAAACGAACAAAAGGATGCTCTGGATGGTAGGAACTCCGAGAAGGTCCAAACTCCATAAGCAGCTCTTTTAAAGGAATTTTCACCTCGCTATACGGCAAGTGAATTTGCTGTTTAGACTGCAGCTGACCTAGGGCATACATTATCAACAATGGTTTGTGCGGAGCTCTTTGATCCCTTTTTTTCCAGATGTTTAAGTTCTTTATTTTTTGTAGTACTTCTTCTCTGTTCATAAGCTTGCTTTAACTCCCATCTATAAAACTGTTTAAAACCTTAGAGCTAAGACCGTTTTTGAAAAAGTATTAATAAATGTAAGTATAATAGCTAATTCTATTATATGACAGCATCAGATGAGCAAGGGAACTTTATTTGCAGACGCGTTTACAAAACGCTACTTTAAGCTTTCTTATCCAAGTTGTTTTATTCAAAGAATTCTTTTTTCATATCTTCTCTGCTTTTAAAACTTACTCGTTCTGTGTCTTTGATACATACGTTATATTAATCCTCTCATAAAGAAAAAAGCTCTCCAAGAAACATATAGGAGAGCTTTTAAAGGTTGCATATATTTTTTTATCGTTGGGATTCTCTATATCCAGCTGCCTGTGCATCCGCTTCTGAACAGAACCAAACAATGTTATCTTGAGTTCTGTCATAATAAGCTCCGCCAGGTACGTGGTAAATTTTCGAGTTTTTGTTACCTTTGATTTGTCCCGAACAAGACATATTAGACTGTTGATCATCACTCGGATCATTTTCAAATGGCTTATAATTTCCACTGTTGCTAGTAGAACTGCTAGGTGTAGACTGTTGACTAGCTGCTTGTTGTTGAGCTTTACGCTCTGCTTCTTGTTTTGCAGCTTGCTCCTCAGCTTTTCGTTCCGCTTCTTCTTTCGTCGCTTGCTCTTGAGCTTTTCGTTCTGCCTCTTCTTTTGCCGCTTGCTCCTCAGCTTTTTGTTCCGCTTCTTCTTTCGCCGCTTGCTCTTGAGCTTTTCGTTCTGCCTCTTCTTTTGCCGCTTGCTCCTGAGCTTTTTGTTTTGCTTCTTCTTTTGCTGCTTGTTCTTCAGCTTTTTGTTTTGCTTCTTCTTTTGCTGCTTGTTCTTCAGCTTTTCGTTTTGCTTCTTCTTTTGCCGCTTGCTCCTCAGCTTTTTGTTTTGCTTCTTCTTTTACTGCTTGCTCCTCAGCTTTTTGTCTTTTCTCTTCTTTTGCTGTTTTATCACTATCATTCTTTTCAACTTTTTGCTTGCTGCTATCAGCACCATCTTTTTTAGATGAAACAGTGACGCTGTTTTGCGAAGAACTTACTTGAGTTGAAGCAGGGGTAGAAGTTGATTCTCCATCTGTAAAAGCTACAGCAATAAAAAAACAACTAATAATTAAATATAGATAAGAAAATAATACACGTTTTCTTGTTTTGATTTTAAATTTAGGCAATACCCACTTTGGCTTTATTAATCCAACAAATAAGCCTATGATGCTTAAAAACAGAATCAGTAAAGCTAGTCCCATAATAAAATTATGAGTAGCTGCTGGTAATAAGGGATGTAATATGAATAAAAGAATTAAGGTGTAAACAGTAGAAGCCATAAACATTTTCCAAGTTGTCTGTGAACGATATCCTAATACCTTAGTCCAGACAGGTCTTTTTACTACGTTAACTTCCATAGAAGAGTGGTTACGAATAACTTGCTCTACTTCCTTTCCTTTTACCTCTATTGTAATATCCCTATTTTCACCATGACCTACAAATGTAAATACTGATTTTGCAATGCTATGGTCAATTGTAACGCTAGAGAAATCAGCCCATTCATACCGCTCAATTAACATTAAATTCTGTTCAGCGTTGTTGTTAAATTCATAAAAATTCATACCTTTATCGTCTACTGCCGAGTAACATACATTTGAACTTCTTTTCCCGTAATTAGCTTTTGATACTAGCAACAGCTTATTTTGACTATTTGTATAATTGTTCTCTATATAAGCTTTTGCAATTGCTTCATTGGATTCTTTTTGGTTCTTATACCTTGTCTTAGACATTTTGACCTTTCCCTCACTCTTTCTTGATTCCTTACACTAAAAATAGATAAGTTAGTGTGGACCTACTAATATTCGATTCATATGCAACTAATCTATCTTACAATAAAATGTTGTATAAACGGGTATTATATTTCCTTTAATTTCTTTAAAAGGACTATTTTAGATTTGACCTGCACTTATAAAGGGAATGAAAAGATTAAAAGAAGGAACGAAATGTTATGAGTATAATATTTTCAGCGCCATCTCCCCTTGAATACTCTTTCTTACTCTTATTTTTGTAATTAAACAAAGAGATCTTCCCTCTTAACAACATCTACTCAAATAAAACCATCGGCTAAGATTTAGCCAATGGTTTTATTTGTTGGGGTCTTTATTTATTTTTAAGAATGTTCATCTGTATAACCCGGCTCCTAAAGGATCAGTAAAAGAGATACTCATACCTCTCCAGCACATCAAATAAACATATACAGAATGATAACTCTGATGGGATTCGAAAGGAGAAATCACCTTTGACAAAATATCGGATCATGACCTTTGATGGAGGCGGTACTTTAGGTGCTTTAAGTTTACAACTTTTGAATAGATTGGTTTATCAAAACCCCAAGTTAATTAGTGAAACCAATGTTTTTTCAGGAAATTCGATTGGTTCATTTACTGCTCTCGCATTAGCAAGCGGAAGATCACCAGAAGAGACGTTTCAGTTTTTCAAAGATCACATCTTACCGGCGTTCAGCGTTTCCCGACCGGGCGGACCTGTTTTTAACCAACAACTACCCTATTCTGGTTTTATTAAAGCCATACGAATGTTTTTCCCCCGAGACCTTCGCCTTAGAGACTTAAAGAAGCGAATTGTTGTGCCATCCTTTCACTTATTTTCACCGGAGCTGAATCGTTGGAATCCTGTGTTATTTCATAATTTTCCTGGTTCTCCCTATCTTAATGAAAAAGCAAGTGACGTAATACTTAGGAGCAGCGCTGCTCCCGCAACGCAAAGAGCTTATCAAAACTATGTTGATGGTTATACAGTAGCAACTAATACCAGTACAGCTAGTATCGCGTTTGCAGTGGGAAAAGCAAAGCAGCCGTTAGATCAAATTGCCGTACTATCCATCGGAACAGGTGAACAGCCAACTCAATTAAGAAGAGATACAAAGGGGTGGGGAATGGTGAGTACCGATAACATACGCCCTGAGGATATGGAAGACCTTCCGCCAAATTGGGGAGTACTTTTAGACCGGTCTTCTAATGAACCCTTGCTTCCGTTTCTTCAGATTATCTCTGGTGGATCGAGCTACTATGAATCAATGGTTAGCTCTGAGCTTTTAGGCGATCAGTTTTTCCGGTTGAATCCGCGAATTCCTAATTTCTCTAAAACGGATCCTTCGGTTGTTCCCGCTCTTATTTCGATTGCTAATAAAACGAATTTACGGCCTGCGTTTCATTTCATTGAAAAAAACTGGAATTGCTAATATTTTTTAAGGAGAGCATTGAAACATGGAATTTGTTGTTTTATGAACACAAATTCCTTTTTTAGATAACCCCTTATATTTTAGCCAGCCATGCTAATTCGTTCGTTATTATAATCATGTAATCATGATTTTTCATTCTTTCTCGTTTCACCTATTAAAACTTTACACTTTTCAGCATTTTCACAATCAACTTATCTTGTTTTTCCCCTTGTTTCTCTGTTAAATGATCTCCAGTATATTTGTAATAAAGCTCGATTACTTTATCCGTATTTTTATCTGCTATATATGCTACGTATGTATTTGGAACATACTTAATATTGTTCTTTACAACTTTTTCTTCAGTTCCTTTAAAATATGTATATGCTGAATCGTAATATATACTGATATGCGCTGTTTCTATCTTTTTTGGTTGATTCACATGTAGGTTCTTTTTGAACAGACTCTCTACATTTACCTCCTCATTTTCTTTTACCTTCTCTGCCAGTTCTACGTTCATGTATGAAACTTCATTTTTATTATTAGAGAAATTTCCCGAAGAAGCCACCCATCGCTCATAAAACTGACCGTTGATAGCATAGTCTTCTTTATTTTCATGAATTAACTGATACTCCTCTGGAAACCACATCGTATACTGCCCTGTCTTTGACTTAAACTCGTAAAACTCGTTATCTGCTTTTTTGCCTTTATCTAAGAATTCTCGTGTAAAGTGATCATTAAAAGCGGGGACATTTGGATAACGGGTTTCATTTATCATCCATATACCTCCTATTAAAATAGTAGCTCCAGCAATGACTGCACTAACTGTTTTGGTGCGTTTTTTCATCATAGCACCTCCTTTCACTTATGTTCCGACCTATATTTTATACATGTTCGATACTACCATACTTCTACTGGAAGAAGCATGAACACAATCAATGAAAGACTCATAAATAGTTCCTACCACTCTACAAAAAAAGGAAAAACCGACTCCAACCAAAACAACCGCTAGCCCCTAAAAGGAACTAGCGGTTATTCATAACCTCTCAGAAACCCTTCACTCCTCCACCGGCTTCTGCTCATCTGTTAACGTATCAATCTTAGTAATTTGAAGTTTATCTTTACCTGCAGCTTTCACATGATAAATTCGTTGTTTCTTAAACTGCGTGCTTGCGTCATATGAGTCGGTGAATGTGTACACTTCGTTTGTATAAATGCTGTAGGTTCCGTCATCATGTGACTCTGTTTTTGTCACTAAAAATTGATCGTTAGCAAACGATACGTTTTTGCCGGCAAGTGATGTGATATAGCTTTTTAGCTGCTTATACACTGGCTGATTCGAGTCGATATAAGGCGCCATCCCACTAAAGTCGCCGCTGTTTAAGCTTGAAAAGTACGCGGCTTTATAGGAAATAAAAAAGTTTTCAAGATCCGTTTTGCTTACAACATCTGGCTTAGGCTGTTCATTTTTTAACGACTGCGTGCTGGCCGTAGCTTCTATGTTTGAGCTTGTTTCTACCGTTTGATTATCAAAATTCATATATACAATCGTCAGCAATAAGACAAGGGCGATAGCGCCTCCTATTAAAATAGGAAAAGTGCGCCGTGATGATTGCTGCTTTTTGAGCACGGGAAAGTCTGCGTAGGCTGGCAGCGTAACAGGGTTTATACTTAGCTTCAACCGAGATAATGCCCCTGGTATTTCCGTGCTTTTTACACTGGCAAGCGGCTGAAGTGCTAAAAATTCTTCGTATGCAACAATAAACTCGTTTACTGCTATTCCTTTGTACATGCCGTAAATTCGATTCCACAGTTCTCGACACCGAGTATCCTTTATATCTTCACTCAGTTCGTTAAAAAATGGTCGTGATTTTTTAATAAAAGCCGCTAACCACGTTTGATGAACGTCGACTTTGTGGACTGCATGTAGGTCGTTAAGTGATTGCTTTAACTTGGCGTGTTCATGTGCATCGTTTTGGATAATGGCTTCCATGCTGCGTTGCGTTTCTCCCAGCACAGTAGAAAGACTCTTACTCATTTTTTCTTGCAGCGCATCAAACTGACTGCGGATATCAGGCCAGTGAAGTTCGAGTAATTGTTTTTGTGCAGTCGTGGCTTTTCGAATACTTTCATTTAGCTCATGCTGCTTTGTGCGAAAGGCGGTCGCTTTTTGTTTGGTGACCAATTTATTTTTGCTTAGCTGATGCCATTCTTGCTTCAAGCTCTTGGCTTCTTCGAGTACTGTGGCGGTCGCTTGTTTTACATGTTCATGCCTTTTTTGAAAGTCAACGAACGCTGACAAATACGTATTCCAGTTTTCCTTCATTTCTTTTAACGATGACGCGTTAGCGTGTTTTTCTGTTAGTTGAAAAAAGTCGTTTCTAAACGCTATCATATCCGCTTCAGAAAAAAGTTCTTTTCCGAAAACCTCTGTCACATTCCTATGTATGCTTGTTAACTGTTCAATCTGTCTCATATTGCTTTGACGCTTTTTTATGTACTCTGGATAATCGTTTGAAAGAAACGTTAACATCATATATTCAATGTTATTTATGTTGTACTCTGTACGTTCTTTTTCCAGTTCGTCATACACTTTCTGCAGATGACGTTCTACTATGGAGAGAAATTTTTCTTTATCCATCCCATCTACTTCTTCTTTTAGCATGTTTAAAGATTCCGTTTCTCCAATAAGAAATTCCTTTTCTTGGTATAGCTGTATCCATGCTTCTAGCAGCTGCGCTGCTGATTCATTCCAATGGCTTGTATTCATCGTTTGCTTCACCTGTTGTTTTTATTTTTATCCTTTTTTAACTATACAGGAATTTAACAAAAATTTTATTACAGTTTTATTACTCTTGAAAAATGAGGTTTAAGCTTTCTAGAGCCGCTTCTAACGTTTGTTTGTCTCCTTGATCGTAGCTGTGCGCCACAAGTACTACGGTTGTAAATACAGCTTTCCATTTTGCCAGTCTGTACGTTTCTTCGTCTACTTTTCCGTATTCTTTAAAAAAACATGCTCTTCCTTTAGGAGGTAAAAAGCTGTAGGCAATCGCTAGGTCAACTGCCGGGTGACCAATATGAACATCTCCCCAGTCAATGATGCCTGAAACCATATTGGTTTGATCAACAATCATGTTTTTAATATGAAGATCTCCGTGAACCAGTACATGTTTTTCTTGATAGTGAATTTCTTGTATGCCATTTACATAGTCTTCAAGAATCTCTTGTTTTGAATAAAGATTACGCTCTTTCATTTGCTTGACATACTTTTCTAACGCCGGCTTTCGCTTCATCATATCAAGTCGATTCAGCTCATCAAACGGCACGCCGAGCTCTTGCGCTTTTAAATGAGGATAGTAATGCACCGCGCGAAGAAATCTTGCTAGTACAGAAGCAGATTGTATGCGCTCTTCTTCTGTTAATCTTGCAGGCGGAGTTCCTTGCACGTAGTGATAGCCCGTAAAAGGCCAAGGATAGCCTCCATTCGGCTTACCTAAAAAAATGGGCTCTGCAATCGATAGAGGCAATTGAGAAGCAAGACTTGGTAAAAGCTGATTTTCTGTTTTTAATAGTCCTACTGCCAGTTCTCGTCTAGGAAACCGAAACACAAAGCGGTCGTTTACTTGATAAACCGTATTGTCAAAGCCGTAGCCAAGCAGTGAAATCGCAGCGGGCGCAAGTTCTGGAAACTGCGTCTCGATTAACGTTTTGGCAAGCGGTGCTGATACGATTTGTTCTGCATCCCATGCATTTGGCACTGTGATCACCTTTCTTTAACGTGAAGTTTGTATGTTATGTAAAAGTATATTATAAATGATTTTGACCATAAAAACCCTCTGACGCAAAGCCAGAGGGTTTCACTGAATATATAAATAAGATAGGATGCCTTAGAACGGCACACTACGCCTCTAGGTTAGTAGCCTACGGTACATTTATTACTTAATACGTACACCAAAATACCTCATCGACTGTTTCTTCAACATGCTCCATCTTAATAAAGTTCAATAAAAGATCCGTTTGATCATTTCCTGTATACTCATCTTGGTCAACATTATAAAATTGAATGAGCTCGAGCTTGTACATACCGTTTTTAATGTCAATTCTATACTTAGAACAGTTTTCATCAGGCACTAACTGATCTTCAAACTGGGCGGCCATCGTAAGGCTGTCATAATCTACGAGATAAAGCTGATGATTGGTTACATTTATATAACCTGTTGCTTTTCTAAAGTATGTATCTATATCCGACTCTGTTCCAATCTTCACTTCTACGTTCCAAGAGTGTTCAATTCCTTCTTCTGTCATTTGACATACTAGGATATTTCTTTTTTTCATTTCACTGCCGAAGTGGTTCAGAAGCTGGTCTAGCTCCCAATCCTCATCGACAAATGATTGGTACTCTTTTGCGTTTGCCACTCCGATAAAATTGGTATCGCCAAAATCCATAGAAAATTTCACTTTATCTCCTCCGAACTTTTGAATAATTTTTATGATCCATTAACATATATCGGCAAACTTCTTACAAGCCTTCTCTAACTCTTCTTTTTTAGCAAGCTGACAAACCCACTCTTCAGGAAGGCCATCCAGCTGATAATATGCTCCTGCCATAGTACCTGTAATAAAGCCTATTGTATCTGTGTCTTCTCCTAAATTCACAGCGGTAAGTACAGCTTCTTTGTAGTCATCACTTTGCAGAAAAGACCAAAGAGATGCTTCTAGCGAGCTGACGACGTATCCAGTTGATCCGATTTCATTTCTTGCTGCGTGCGGCAAGCTTAGGTTTAACACTCGTTCATACGCAGAAAACTCTACTTCATACTCCGTACCTGTTAACTGCTTTTGACAGAGATTTACCGCGTTTTCATATGCTTCAAAAGGCTCGTTGCCGTCAAGAAGACGAATAAGCAGCTCCACGTATATAATGCAGCCAAGCGTAGAGCGCACGTGGCGGTGCGTGACGTGAGCAATTCTTTCTATTTCTTCTTTTCTTTTTGTAAAGCTAGGTTCATCACGTAGTGTAAAAGCAAGCGGAGCAATACGCATAAGCGCTCCGTTTCCGTTGTCGTATTCAGCGCTTCCTCCCCACTCTTCTTTAGGAAGCCCGCTGTTATAGCGGCGAATCGCTTCGCTTGTGGCAATGCCAATATCAAACATTTCTCCGTACGGCGTCCAGTAGCCATTCGCCCAATAGCTCTCAAACTTTTGCATTAAATCATATTCATCTTGTTTTTCTAGTAGATTATCAATCAAGCACATCGTCAGAGATGTATCATCTGACCACGTTCCTTTAGGCTGGTTGTATGTACCGTAGCCTGTCATAGTTGTGATCCGAAATGAATCGCGTTTTTTAAACTCAACTGGAACGCCTAAAGCGTCTCCGACAGCTCCTCCTAGAATTGTAGAAAGTACTTTTTTATGTAGCGTCATGTGATCAACTCCTTTCTATTATTGTAATTGTTTGATTTTGGAATTTGCAAGAGATCTCTTGCCTAGACGTTTTTTCTTCTTTTTACAAAGGAATTTACAAGCCTTAATCTAATTTAGTAAGAGGTAAAAAAACATGTGAGGTGTGGTAGATGATTCATTTTCTTGAATATAATTGGCAAGTGAGAGATGAATGGTTTAGCTGGTGTTATCAACTTTCTAGAGAAGAACTGTTGAAGAAGCGGACTGGAGGAACGGGCAGCATTTTACAAACTCTGTTTCATATTATTGATGTGGAAGACAGCTGGATACGCGCCATCCAAGGTAAACCAGATATCGTTCTTTCTTTTGAAGAACACGATACGCTTGAAAAGCTTCAAGCGCTTTCTTCTGCACATAGACCCGAAATTGCCGACTTTCTAAGTCATTTGAATTTTTCCAACAAAAGGTACGTAACAGTCCCTTGGGATTCTACTTCTTACACGGAAGCTGACATTTTGCATCACATCATCATTCATGAAATCCATCACATCGGCCAGCTTTCTATTTGGGCAAGAGAGATGAATAAACAGCCTATTTCTTCTCACTATGTAGGAAGAAACATAAAAGACATTGCTTCGTACTTCTCTAAAAACAATTGACCAACGAGAACAAACGTTCTATAATTACTTTTGTAAATATATGGAGGTGAAAACGATGCGACCCGAACTTACAAAAAATTTACCTATCAATGACTTCACGGATTTTTACTGGCTCAAAACCGAGCTGCAGCAATTTTGTCGAGAAAACAACATGAGCCCGTCTGGATCTAAAATGGAACTTTCAAAAAGAATTGAAGTGTTTTTAATAACCGGTGACACTCAACAATCAAAATCACCTTCTAAAAAACGCTCGTCCTCTAAAACACGAGCGCCGCTAACATTAGATACCGTCATTGGGAAAAATCACCGCTGCAGTCAAGAAGTACGGGCTTTTTTTAAAAAAGCCATTCATCCTACGTTTCATTTTTCCACGTATATTCAAAACTACTTTAAAGAAAATGTAGGGAAGACCTATCGAGATGTGGTAAAAGCGTGGCATGAAGAAGAGGAACGAAAAAAGCAGCCTTCTTATCAAAAAGAGATTGCGCCTCAGTTTGAGTACAACCGCTTTATTCGCGATTTTTTTAACGATCCGAAAAACAAAGGAAAAAGCCGCGATGATGCAATTGCGGCGTGGAAGCATTTGAAACTTCAGCCTGGAAGCAATCAATACCGCTCTTAAATCAAACTCTACATAAATAAAGACCATTAAAACACCACCTCAAGAAAAGGTGGTGTTTGTGCACGCCTGTAGATTTCTTCACATACGCATGTGCTGTTTGTTGCGACGTAAAATCTTTAGCTATAAACAGACTCTTTTTTAATTAAACCAAGCGTCTGTGAAGTAGACGCATGAATTTCGCTAAAGAAGTCTGGGTGATCAACTAACGACATGCCGTAGGAAGGAATCATTTCTTTTATTTTTGGCTCCCACTTGTTCATGTTTTCTGGGAAGCATTTTTCCAATACTTCTAGCATAACGTGAACCGCCGTTGACGCACCAGGAGAAGCCCCAAGAAGTGCAGCAACAGAACCATCAGCGGCACTTACAACTTCTGTACCAAACTGAAGCGTTCCTTTACCTCCGGCTTCCGTGTCTTTGATTACTTGAACACGCTGGCCTGCTACAACGATATCCCAGTCTTCGCTTTTCGCGTTCGGGATAAACTCACGCAGTTCTTCGACACGTTTTTCATTTGATAACAGCACTTGCTGAATCAGGTATTTCGTTAACGCCATTTCTTTGACGCCTGCTGCTAGCATGGTTAAAATATTATTCGGCTTTACAGAACTGATTAGATCCAGGTTTGAACCTGTTTTTAAGAACTTTGGTGAAAAGCCGGCAAACGGGCCAAACAACAGCGTCTTCTTGTTATCAATATAGCGTGTATCAAGGTGCGGAACTGACATTGGCGGAGCTCCGACTTTGGCTTTTCCATATACTTTCCCGTGATGCTGCGCAATGACTTCAGGGTTATTGCATACCATAAATAATCCGCTTACCGGGAATCCTCCAATATGCTTGGATTCAGGAATACCTGTTTTTTGAAGTAAAGGCAAGCTTCCGCCTCCGCCTCCGATAAAGATGAACTTTGCCGTGTGGTACTCAACTTTGCCGCTGTCTACATCTGCTACTTTTACTTCCCACATACCGTCACTTTTACGTTTAATATCTTTTACACTTCGTTTGTAATGAACGTGAACCCCTTTATTCTTCAGGTGGTCAAACAACATGCGTGTTAAAGCACCAAAGTTTACGTCTGTTCCCGAATCAATTTTAGTTGCGGCAATCGGTTCATTTGACGTGCGCCCCTTCATGATTAACGGAATCCATTCTTTTAGTTTGTCAGGACTGTCGGAATACTCCATTCCTTGAAACAACGGATTGTTTGATAGCGCTCCAAAACGCTTTTTCAGAAACGATACATTTTTTTCCCCTTGTACCAAACTCATATGCGGAATTGGCATGATAAAATCTTGCGGATTGCGAATCAACTTGCTGCTTACCAGATAAGACCAAAACTGTCTTGACAGCTGAAACTGCTCGTTAATTCGGATCGCTTTCGTTATATCTATAGATCCATCAGCTTTTTCTGATGTATAGTTTAGTTCGCACAGCGCAGAATGGCCCGTCCCTGCATTATTCCATTCGTTCGAGCTTTCTTCCCCTGCGTCTGCGAGTTTTTCAAACACTTTAATGTCCCATTCAGGTGCTAACTCTTTGAGTAATGATCCCAAAGTTGCGCTCATGACTCCGGCACCAATTAAGATAACGTCTGTTTTTTTCTGTACGTTGCTCATTATAACCTTCCTCATCCCCTATATTTGTAAAAAGATGTAGGCGCTCCTGCTTACGTAGTAAAAAAATTCAGGTGCGACCTAAGAACACACCTTTTTCTGTCTCACTTATAACTATATCACAGTATAATTGTCTGATGATTATAAACTATTCAAAAATGATAAAAAAGTGAGAAAATCGCCCACAAATTCCAAAAAACTTATTAAATTCCGTCTGCATTTTCTTTTATTAGTAAACTTTTATACCTACTTCTAAGTGGTAAAGCATTGATTAATAAAATAACAAACTATTCCAAAAATTCAGCTTAAAAACCAAAATAACTGTCTTGAAAATTTCACCTACTATAACTATACTCAGCCTAAAGAACAATCAGCACTATAAATAGAAAAGCCTTCATTCTTTTTGACTAGTTATACGTAGATGTATATATGTATATATGTATAGAGCACCAGCTCGTCCTGATGCATTTTTAGAAAAATAAGTATATAGTGCAATGGCTAATTTTCAGCCCATATTGCAAGTTACAATATCTATGTCATATAACATACCATGAAATAAGTGAATAAGTAAATGATTATTCAGAAATTTATGTTATAAAACCTAACATGTATGTTGACTTTTACATAGGACATACTTAACAGTACTTTACATGCTTCTTTCATTTTAAATTTGTTTAATTGCCTTGTTCATGCGCCATAGTTGTTGCTGAGTTCAATCAAAATAAGCCACGATTAGCACGTGACTTATTTTAATTCTTATTGAGCTGGTTGAATATCATCTTGTGTAAACGTCCAAATACCACGATTTTTACTAAAACCGCTAAATTCAAACTTAAAATCGCCTTCTTTTGGTATATCAAACGTTGCAATACCGCTTTGTTTTTCTCCTGGTGAAATGTTTCCGTTCAAATGATCCTCTCTGGCACCAGAAACAACCTTGGCATTGTCCATATTCATCTAAATAGATTATTCTATCTATCATGCGCTCTGAATGCAAATACAAAGTTTTTTTGTTCTTATACTTATGCCTTGTTTAATAAATTCTTATGGTGTACCTATTAAACCAGGATTTATTTGTTCAATCCTTGCCCAGTCAAATAAACACGTAATAGACATTCTATTAGTACATTGAATTTTTATAGATCCCCCTTCACCAATGTCTTCAATTTCGAATTCCTCAATTTCATTAATAGTTCCAAATGAATTGATTTCCAATTCTTTCACACCCAAAAATGACATTTCAATATATACTATGTCCCATTCCCTCCACCGTTTAGGCTTATTTTTCACAATCTCTTTAGTAGATAATTGAATAAATAATGTCGGACCATCTCTTTTTATTTGAACACTCAATAATTCAGAATCATTAAACATTGGCATCCTGCCAAAAATGCCTGTAACTGCTTGAGGGTTCATTATCCTACTCGAGTTAATCATATATACACTCCTCTATTTCTATTAATACGTTGTCTATCTCTTACACGCTTTATAATTAATCAAGACTATATCTCTGATATAAACACAATACATATTTACATGAAATATATAACCTATTTTTTATTTCTTTTATTAAAATAATAATGATCCTCCATTCCTTCTACTTTACCAGTTCTTGTATTCTCTGGAGGCCTTACATTGTAATGAGATGGCTGATCACCAATCCCCCCTTCTCCAAACTTATGACCTGCTGAATGATCCTGTATTATTACTGTTTGACCATTTATTTCGTATGTCAATTCTCTTGTCATTATAGGCTGTTTCATCTCATTTAATATTCTATTTCCTGCTCCATCAGTTAAATTTTGTCCGCTTTGTTTTTTGCTTGTTCTACTTCTGTTAGAAAACCTTGGTCGTTAAGCGCTGAAACAGAAGCAAGGTGACTGACTTTTTGAATCGCTGCATTCGCTTGATCGACAAGCGAGACGGTTGTATTTCTTGTTTGATTTAAATGCGCGGGAATAGTGTCTTGCAGAAAGGGCTGCGTGATGTAGCCGTCTTCGCTCGGTTCGAATGAGCGCAGCGCATGTGTGATTTGAGTTAGTCGAGCTTCATAGGAAGTGAGTAATGAATGATACAGCGTTAAAAAAGAAGCATGTCCCGTTTCGTAAAAAGACCGAATCGCCTCTCCTCCTTTTCCTTTAAACGCATCATCTAAGCTTGAAAATGCCTGAACCTGTGAAATCAGGCCCTGAATTTGTTCTTTTTGACTTTTAATAGAGTCTAAGATAGCTTGAATATTCTCGTGAAAAGCATCGACATCAAGTGTTTTCAATAATCTGTAACCTCCTAGCTGTATCGATGTAGAAAAACAACAAACGGTTAACGAACAACCGCCCTTCATTTTTCTAAACCTAAGCGGACGCTCCTCTTTACAAGGCTTGCATCATCCGCTAGATAAAACCTTTTTATTTGAATGCCAAATCTATGCTGGTTGAAAGGTTATTTTTGATAGCTTTATATAAAATATGAACATTATTTAGCGGCGTTTGCAGCTTTTTCATCTGCTTCTTTTATGGACTGCACGGATTTTTTGGTGGCGTTCAAATCATCGAGGAGCGTTTGCTTGTAGTCCACAATTAACGTTTGCAGCTGCTGGTTCAGCTGGTTTAATTCATCGAGCACCGCTAGATCTTGTCCGCTTCCTACGTGAAACGGAAAAAGCGGCTGAAACTGCTGCGCAGCAGCGCTTAGGTCACTAAGCGTTCTATTAATTTCACCATCTATTACTTTAATTTCGTCTGCCATATTGCATCACACCTTATCTTTTGCTTCGTCTTCTTGCATTTTAATGGCGCGTTCCATCCCTTGTATATCTGATTGAAGCGCCGTAATTTTTGCATCAATTGTCGTGATGGCATCCGTCAGCTGACGGGTCAGCAAATCATCGTATTCGTCTAACATAGCGGTGCGGATGTCTTCAAACCCAACAGCAAGGCTGCCTGACCAAGTGGCGGAAGTGAGCTCTGGTTCTTTTACCTTTTCCTTTGCACGTTCAAGCTCGCCTTTGACCTCCGTTAACGTGTTTTTACTAGCCGTAAGCTGCTGGATATCTTCATGTGCCTGCTTCACTTGGGTATACAGATGAGCAACAAACATCTCATTCATATGATGACACTTCCTTTATATCTATCTCTTGGTTTCTCTAACAGTAATTCCCTTTTATAGCTTATCAAATAAAGAAAGAGAGCACATCGGCATGTTTTCTTATATTTTTTGGGAATAATGTAGGTTTTTAGTTCAATACCCACTCTTCAGGATAAAATAACCAAAACTATCTTACCATTGACAATTTATCAAGATTTTCGGACTACTTTGCTTGTTATTTCCACGCCACTAAAAGGCCTTTTTACACAATTTTTTTGTTAAAACGCATTCATTCTTTCTATTTCCAAATATTTAAACATGCGCTAGTATATACATAATATAAAGAGGAGGTTGAGTATGAGAGAAAAGCTCGTAAGACTCGGTTATTTACTGGGGTTGGCTCTTGTTTTGTCCGGCATTTTATATTTCTTTGCATCGAACTGGCAAGGCTTTGACCGCTACATTAAAATTGCGCTGAGCGTGGGGCTGATGCTGCTGTTTTACGGAAGTGCGTTTGTAGTGCGAAAGCTGCTTCCTCAGCAGGCGTTTTTAAGTCACTGGACGCTTTTGGCCGGCGCTCTTTCATTTGGATTAAGCATCGCGCTTCTTTCTCAAATTTACAACACGCACGCTGAATCGTACTGGCTGTTTTTAATTTGGCTTGTGCCGGTTATTTTGTTTAGCTTTTTTACAAAGTATCAGCCGTTTTATGTGTTATCGTTTGTTTTATTTCAATTCACCATGGCTTTTTTCATTTCACCAACAGGCGCAGTTTCACAGCGAGGCGAACATGAGACGCTTTTACTTTACGCAGGAATGGCGTTTGTGAACTTACTCATCTTTTGGATCATAAAAAAGAAACAGCGCTCGTCTCCTGTGATCATGTATGCGGCGTTTTGTTTGTTTCACTACATTTTTTTAACTGTTTCCCTGCCGGATTTCACAGGCAGCTCTAGCTTACGGATTGGTCTTATTATTTTTTATTTGCTGTTTTTACTAAGCTCCTTTTTTTATTTTTCAAAAGTGGAGCCGCAAAGGTCGTTCTTAGGGATTTCCATTGTGGCATTTGCTTTATTTGTTATTGAACAGTTTTTCTCTTTTATTTTTAAACACTACGCTGAATGGTCACTGTTCTTAGCTTTAGGATTCGTGATTTTATTTATTGGTGCAAGCGTATGGTTTGTCAAATGGCTCACTGCCAACACGGCAGCACAAAAAACCTCGCTCCGCGTAATCAAACGAATAGCGGTGATTGGGATTACGGCCATTGCGTCGGTGATCGGCAGCAGCTCTTTAGGAGGACTTGTCACACTTATTACAGGAACGTACCCAACAAACGGAATGCTTGTGATTGGCGTTTTGCTGATTGTGGGATGTTATTTGATTAAAGCAGATATTCCAACCGTGAAATATACGCTTTTAATGATGGGCGTATTAATTAGCGGCGGCGCTTCTTTTTTTGTGAACGACATTCTGTTTTTTATCTACGTCATCGCACTTGTAGCGCTTTTAGTATTCACGAAGCATACGCCCGTTCGTCTGCTGCTTTTTGTGCTAGTGCAAGGGCTTCTGTTAATAAAGGTTCCGACTGCTTACTATGACACTATCAAAATAGATTATGTGCTGCTCGCTTTGTTTCTATTAAATGCCGCTGTGTACGCGATAAACGTACACCACGCGTTTAAAAAAGCAGCGCTGCTTCTTGCTTTTATCTTTTTACTGTCGCTGACTGAATTAAGCGAACCGTCTTTTTTAAATATCATTTACTGCACGGTGTTTTTTGTGATTTCGACCGTCTTTTTATTTGTGACGGTACGAAAAGAGCCAAAATATGATTTTATTGTCGGCATGATTTTCTGGTTTGTTTTTTTAGCGATGAAATATTACGACTTTGTGTGGGATTTATTTAATAAATCACTTGTGCTCGTTATTTTAGGTCTTATCTTTCTTTTCCTAAGCAGGAAATGGGACCTGTCAACGCCTGACCAGCCGCAGCCGTCGTTTCTTGACCGCAGCCGAACCGCTGTATGGATTGTATGGATCATCATTCTTGTTCAGCTTATTATGCTGGGCGGCATTTTCACTAAAAACGAAGTGCTTCTTCAAAACGGAAAAGAAATTAAGCTCGCTTTACAGCCGATCGATCCGCGCTCGCTGCTGCAAGGCGATTACGTTGAGCTGAATTACGACATTGCGCACGTTACCTTACCTCATGTGAAAGACGGAGAAAAAGTGAAGCTCGTTCTTCGTCCTGACAAACAAGGCGTGTATAAATACGCGAAAATCTACCAAGCGGATGATGACTGGAATAAACCGTATACTTCTAAAAAGAAAGACGTTGTCATTACGGGCAGCTATCACGACTGGGGAATTCAGTACGGAATTGAGCATTACTTTATTCCAGAAGGAACCGGCAGCAAAGTGGAAAGCGAAGCTCGTTTTGCTACTGTACGAGTTGGAAAAAACGGAGATGCCATTGTTACAAAAGTAGGCAAATAAAAAAGCAGCCGCTTCAACATTGAAGCGGCTGCTTTTTGTTTTAATTGATAAATATGCCGATGATCATCGTTAAAATAAGAATCACAAAGAAAATAATGATTCCATAGCCAATCCATTTTATTCTTTTGGGCGTTCCTTTTACATTCATATCCGTTAATTTTCCTTCAATACGCTTTTGATGTTCAGTAACATCATTGAATTCATTGTTAGGTGAAGTGATATTACCCTTCCTTTCTATTTAATCGTTTTCTTTCTTCTAAAAGCTCTTCGTATCTTTTTTCAAGCCGCTGCTTGTCTTTTCCTTCTGGCGTGATAGAAAGCTCGCTAATCACTTTTGTTAATTCTAATTGAAGCGCAAGTTTCTCCGCTTCACTTTGCTGCTGTGACGCTTTTTTGCTTTTACCCGTGTCTTCAATCGCCGCGAGCTCCGCTTTGGACTGTTTTAACGTCAAAACATGCGTCGCAAGCTTTTTAACAAAGTAGCGGTCGTGCGTCACAAATAAAATCGTCCCTGGATAAGCTTTTAATACTTCTTGAAGCGCTTCTTTTGTATGAAGATCAAGATAGTTGGTTGGTTCATCTAAAAGAAGAACGTTATAGTTTCCTAAAAAGACTTTTGCTAATGCCGTTTTGACTCGTTCTCCTCCGCTTAGCATCTCTACTTTTTTATACACGTCTTCACGTTTAAAAAGTAAGCGCGATAGCACCGTACGAATAAACTGCTCGGTGTACGGACTGTCTTCTTTAATGTTTTCTAAAATGCTTTTAGCGGGATCTAGATTTTCAAGGCGCTGATGGAAAAAGCCGAGTTTTACAGGCTTCGCAACCGTGATGCCTTCTGTTCGCTGCTCAATCATATTCAGCAGCGTTGATTTCCCGGCACCGTTTTTGCCGACAATCGCTACTTTCGCTCCTGGCTTCACACCGCCTTTTAGGTTTTGAAACAAGATATGGTCACCAGCTGATGCCGAGACTTTGTCAAAGCTTAGTACCTGCTTGCTGTGAACTTGGTGAAACTGCGATAGGTCAAAATGAATTTCTTCCATTTCTTTTGGCTTTTCTTTTTTCTCCAGCTTTTCAATTCTTGTTTCAATCGCTTTTGCGCTTCTGTCTAGCTTCGCTTTTTGTTTTCCGACCGCTCGCTTATGAAGTCTCGCTTCAGAGTTGCCCATGCGGCTCGGCGCTTTTTTAAGCGACTTTGATTTTTGGCTTTTTTCTTCAGAGGCCAGTTCAAGCCGCTGTTTTTCTTTTACATACTGTTCATATTCAAACTGCTGTCTTTCAACTGCGTGTTTTTTTTGCGTCACATATTCTTGATAATTGCCTTCATAACAGTGAATTTTGCCGCCTTCTACTTCCCAAATAGACGTACAAAGGCGGTTTAATAATTCTCGGTCATGTGAAATCAGCAGCAGACTGCCTGTAAAAGACTTCATTTCTTCTTCAAATTTCTCTACGCCTTTTACATCTAAGTGGCTCGTTGGCTCATCGGCTGCAAGCAGTTCCGCCCCGGATGAAAGAGCAGCTGCAATTTTCTTTCTTGTTTCTTCTCCTCCGCTAAGAAAGTCCGCTTCAGCTGGCACGTTCCACTGACTTTTCATCTCAGGAGAAACGGCAGATGTAGGTTGAACATCAATCTGCGGAATCAGTGCGGCACGGCCATATGTTTGTACAATCCCTTGATCTGGACTCATTTTTTTCATTAAAATATGAAGCAACGTCGATTTGCCTTCTCCGTTTTTCCCCACAATTCCAATTCGCTCTCCGCGATGTACTTGAAGTTTCTCTGCTTGAAACAGCAGGCGATCTCCATAGCTTTTTTCAATATTTATAGCTTCTAACAATAACATAAAAAAACCTCCCTAGGATTTCTAGAGAGGATTAGAGGTCATAATTAGGCATACGCAAATATGCACCCTTTTTATAGAGTAAAAAAAGGGAGAAATCACTTCATATAAGACATATAGAAATGGCACCTAAAAATGTACAGACTAATCCTATCTAGACAAATGTTCATTTAAAATAAAGTTTTAAAAGAATGTCTAAAAAAATAGGATTACTTATCCATTGTCTACGGTACCTTTCCTTTCTTAGTATAAAATGACTTGCTTCTTACAGTGTATGATGAAGTTTTTTAAATGTCAATATCCATTTGGATGATATTCCCTTCTTTTCCTAAGTACAAAAGATCCTCAGCTGATCTCAGCCGAGGATTCTTTTCTTACACGTATTGATTCACTTTCCCTGTAAAATCAGGCAGCCACTCGCCGTGGGCTTCAATTAAATCATCGCACATACGAATGATGTCATCCATAGATAATTCCGCATTTGTATGAGGATCTAGCATCGCTGCTTGATAGATGTGCTCTCTTTTTCTAGTGACTGCTGCTTCAATTGTTAGCAATTGCGTATTAATATTCGTACGATTTAACGCCGCAAGCTGCTCAGGTAAGTCTCCTACATAAGTCGGCATAATGCCGCTTCGGTCTACAACACATGGAACTTCTACGCACGCTTTTGTCGGCAGGTTACTAATTAAGCCTCCGGTATTTAATACGTTACCGGCAAATTTAAACGGCACGTTTGTCTCCATTGCTTCAATGATTCTAGAGCCGTACTCATGTGAACGTGTATGAGTTAACTGACTGTTGTTAACCATTTCTTCTCTCATTGATTCCCAATTGCTGATTTGCTCTTCGCATCGGCGCGGATATTCATCAAGAGGGATGTTAAACTGATCAACAAGATTTGGATATTTATGTTTAATAAAGTATGGATGATACTCTGCGTTATGCTCAGACGATTCGGTAATATAATAACCGAACTTATCCATTAGCTCAAAACGCACCATATCGTGATGCTTTGTTCTTTGCTTTTCTTTTGCCAGACGCTTAATTTCTGGATATAAATCTTGTCCATCTCTTTTTACTTCTAGCAGCCATGCCATATGGTTAATGCCTGCGATTTTCTCTTGTATTCCTTCATGATCCATTCCGAGAGAATCAAATAAATCTTTTGTACATACCTGAACACTGTGACAAAGGCCTACCGTCTTTACATTTGTATAGCGCAGCATTGCACCCGTTAGTGTTGCCATTGGGTTGGTGTAATTTAAAAACAGCGCATCTGGACATACTTCTTCAATATCTTTTGCAAAATCAAACAGCACTGGAATCGTGCGCAGTGATCTGAAGATTCCTCCAATTCCTACTGTATCTCCAATCGTCTGACGCAAGCCGTATTTTTTAGGAATTTCAAAATCAATGACGGTGCTTGGTTTGTATCCGCCTACTTGAATCGCGTTAATCACATACTTTGCTCCTGTTAAAGCTTCTCTGCGGTTCAAATAGGCTTTAACCGTAATATTCACTTTATAGTTTTCTTTTAGATTGTTTAGCATATTTTCCGAATCTCTTAAACGCTCAGCATCTATATCGTATAGCGCAAATTCAAAGCCAGCTAAAGCAGGCACAAACATGCAGTCTCCTAAAATATTTTTTGCAAAAACTGTACTTCCCGCTCCGATAAATGTGATTTTAGACATTGTCATCTTCCTTCCTCATATTGGTTTTATCCTTTTACAGATCCTGATGAAAGCCCTGCAATAAAGTATTTTTGTAGCACTAAAAATAAAATGGTCATTGGAAGCATCGCAATAATCGCAGCTGCTCCTACTAAGCTAAGATTATTTTGATTTTCGGCAAAAAAGCTTGCTAACGTAACGGTTAATGTATGCATTTCCTTATCTTGAAGGAAGAAAATTGCAAACTGATAGTCGTTCCAAATGTAGACGCTTGCAATAATTAAAATAGACGCAGTGACAGGCTTTAGCAGTGGAAATACGATTTTAAAGAAAATCGTTAACGTGCCGGCCCCGTCAATTCTTGCTGCTTCCTCGAGCTCTTTAGAAATAGTGGAGCGAATGAAACCCGCATACAAAAAGATCGTTAGCGGCAAAAATGCTGCGACATTATTTAAAATAGCAATTTGGTACGTGTTCATCATCCCCATATTCACAACCATTTTGTACAGCGGAACTAACGCTGTTAAAGGCGGTATTACCATCACGGCGATAAAGATAAAATAGACGTACTTATTTAGTTTCGTTTGGCGGCGCGCTAGAGGATACGCAGCCATTGATCCTAAAAAAATAAGCAGAACAGCCGAAACGAACGTAATGATAAACGTATTCATAAAAGAACTGCCTAAATTCGCTTGCTCCCAAGCCGCTGTGAAATTTTCAAGGTGTATGCTTTTTGGAAATACCCATTTGGAACTAAAATCCCCGGTTGCTTTTAAAGAAGTCGTAACAAGAATATAAAAAGGGACAATATGAACGAGCGTTATACAAAGAGCTAGAAAGGTAAAAAATCGTTTTTTCCGTTTATTTGTATAGTCCATCACGCTTCTGTCTCCTTTCGTTTAAAGTAAACAAGTGCTGATAAGCTAATGACTAAGATAATGAGCGCCATGCACACACCTTGAGTTGCAGCATAGCCGGCGTCCTGCCTTCTAAAATATAAGTCATACATAAAAGTAGACATTGACTGCGATGCATCTCCAGGCCCTCCTCCTGTCAGCGCAACAATGACGTCAAACAGTTTTAAACCTCCGATAATATTTAAAACGACGTTAATTGTAATCGAAGGCATAAGCAATGGAAGCGTGATGTTTTTAAACTGCTGAAGAGCCGATGCTCCGTCAAGCTGCGCTGCCTCGTAATAATCTTTTGAAATACTTTGCAGCCCCGCTAAATAAATAATCATCGCAATTCCAACGAATTGATACGTATTGACGAACACAATAATCCAAGAGTTAAGCTCTGGAGTTCCCAAAGCATTAATTTTCTCAAAGCCTAAAAATACAAGAAGGTCATTTAAAGCGCCTCCTTGGTAGGCAAAAAAGAAGTACCAAATATACCCCATAATAATTGGGCTGATAATAACCGGAAGGTAGACAATTGTTCTTGTTACAGCTTTCATTTTAATGCTTTGATTCAGAAGCAAAGCGTATAACAAGCCAATAATATTTTGAAAAATAGTACTGCCTATTCCGTAGAGCAGCGTATTTTTTATCACAAGCCAAGTCGTTGGATCTGCAAGCAAACGTTTATACTGCTGGAGCCCAATCCAATCATATGTTTGTGAAAATCCATTCCAATTAGTAAAGGAAAGTCTAATTCCGTTAATAAAAGGATAGATAATAAAAACGGTGATAATTACTAAGCCGGGAAGGTACATCCACCATAAAGAGGACTCTGCTTTTAATTTTTTCTTTCGTTTTTTCGTATCTCTTACTACAGAAACCGGCTCTTTCCTGACTAATTCATTCATCGTGTTCACTCCTATTTCAGCTTGTGTTGAAAAAAAGCAGAAGCCTATCTCCCTGCTTCTTAGCGAACAAGGAACTTTTGCACACTATTTTATTGTTTACTGAGACGCTTGTACTCTTTTTCCATCTCTTTTGATAATTGCTTTGGCGTTAAACTTCCCGCTAGCAATTCTTGACCTGTAGAAGACATCACTGCCCACATGCCGCTCGGTAAATACTTTCGGTCGAAGTATGGCTCAACTTTAATATCGCTATACTTATCGTAGTATTCAGAGTAGTAGTTTTGTGTTTTATTGTTTGTCAGAGCCGATGCTGAAGACGTTCCTTCGGCAATCTTTTTGGCAACTTCCGGCTGTGACACAAATTCAATAAATTTCTTGGCTTCTTTAAGGTGCTTAGAATCTTTCCACGCAGCAAGGGTAAAGCGCTCTCCGCCGATCCAGCTTTGCGTTCCGCCTTTATGAATAGCAGGCACCGGTACTGTTCCTACTTTTACTTCAGGATTTAATTCTGTTGCATCCGGTCCAAGAGATCCGCCCACAAATGTGAAAGCAATTTTATTTTGAGCCATTAATTCCGTTGCTTGAGATACTTTTGCGGTTAATACATCTTCATTCAGCAGCCCTTTTTTCTTCATTTCTGCCATTGTTTCCGCTAGCGGCGTGTAGTTTGACCAATTAAATGTTCCTTTTTCCAACTGCTTAGCGTAGTTCTTATTTTTTGCTGTAATAAGCTGAGGTGTAGCCAGCTGATCAAACACTTGAGCAATATTGCCATTTTCTCCTCCTGGGATCCATAGAGGCGCTACTTCTCCTTTGCTCTTCTTTTTTACTGCTTCTAATGCTGTTATAAATTCATCCATTGTGTTAGGAGGCTTTATTCCGTATTTTTCTAACAGCGTCGCATTATAGCTAATTCCGTCTTTTGCTTGATTTAAAGGATACGCATACACTTTGCCGCTTTTATCTTTTAAAATTTGATTTAGCGCCGGATCCAAATGCTGAACCCAATCCATATCTTTTAAATCTGCTACATACTCACCGTAGCGAAGCTGAGACCAGCCGTGCGTATCAAATAAATCAGGCATATCATTTGCACCCATTTTCACACGAAGCATATCTTCATAGCCGTTACCCGGAAAATTCGCATCAATTTTAATATCTGGATTTTGTTTTTCAAATTCTGCAATCGCACTTTGAAGCGCTTTTCTCTCCCCTTTATTACTCATCGTAGAAAAAAGCGTTAGCGTTGTTTTCCCATTTCCGCCTGTTGCCGCTTCTTTATTTCCGCAGCCCGCTGCCACAACAGAAAAGACTAGTAATAGAACGAAAAGATACGTAAGCTTTTTCATTTATCTTTTTTCCTCCTTATACTCTATCAAGACATAAATAACTGAATATTCAGTTATTTACACATGGACAAATTCATTGCACAACGAAATAAAGTCACTTATAATTTAATCCTATACTTTTACAAAGGTTCAAAAAGTCCTAGAGATGAAAAAGCTTTTTCATTTACATACTTATCTGCCAATAAGTATGTAGTTTCTAGGGCTTTTTAACCTGCTTTTTCTATGGTTTTTTCTATTTTTCTTCCCCCTTATCACTCTTTATGTATAAATTCTTCTTTTCTATCACCCCCTTTCAAGTTATAACTTTTAGGCTACTGTTTTTTAAGTAAGGCTCCGCAGCTTTCACGATAAATTAATTTAGTCGGCACCATGACTTTTAAAGGAACGGACCTGCCGCTTAATCGATCTATTAGCATTTTAACAGCCTGCCTTCCCATTTCTTCAGTATATACTTTAACCGTTGTGAGCGGCGTGCTCGCAAATGCTGCGATATCCACATCATCAAAGCTTACAATCGCTACGTCTTCAGGAACCTTTATAGTTGATTGCTGCAGGGCACGCATCGCCCCTATCGCCATTGCATCACTTGCGATAAAAAATGCCTCAGGAAGATTTCCTTGCTTAATCGCTTGTCCCATCAGCTCATAGCCTTCAGTCATTGAGTACTCTCCTATATAAACTTTCTCAGAATCGAGCAGGCCTTTTTCATGCATAACGCGTTCAAAAACCGTTTGACGCTGATCTTCAATAATAGAACTTCCATTGATATAATGTTCTCTTTCTGTCCCTCCGATATAGCCAATTCTTTTATAACCGAGGTCAAATAAATGATTTAATGCGTGTTTAGTAGCTTTCTCAAAATCAATCATGACCGAATCGTACAAATCCTCATCCGCTTTGTGATTAATAAAAACAATAGTATCTAAATGATTGCTCACTTCTTGAACCGTTTCTGGACTAACTCTTCCCACTACAATCACTCCATCAAGATCCTGCAGCAGCTCTTCTTGCTTCATACCTTTTAGCCTAAATGACTTTACTGTAAAAATTTCTTTTTCTGCGCATTCACTCTCTATTCCATGGCGAATAGAAGAGAAAAAAGGGTCTACTAGCTCTTCTTCAAGGGATTGAGCAAAAATAATACCTATTTGAGGAGCTTCTATATCCTTTCCGTTTGCCGTTCCTTTTCGTATCTTCACGGGCGTATATTGCAGCTCCTTGGCTGCATGCAGAATGCGTTCACGAGTAACCTCAGATACAGAAAGCGTATGATCATTATTTAGTACTCTGGATACAGTTGAACTGGAAACCTTAGCGTACGCCGCTATATCTTTTAAAGTTGCCATCTTTTTACCTCTCTATTATAATCTTCTATTTTTACTAAATATTTATCTCTTATATTGGAAGAATAGCACATTAATAAAACGCTTTCAATAAATAATTTTAAAATTTCAGTAAATTTATTAAAATATTCTCCAAAATTCTTCATTTCTTTTGTTAGTTTCGCCGTTTAAATAACAAAATCACTGCTATTACTACTTTATTTTTATCACACTGCACTAAAACTTAAGTAAACTTTTAGTAAATATTAATTTTCATAAGAATTTGTTCATATTTGATATAAAACGATTTTGTTGGGGAAAATAAAAGAAGAAATAATGATAAAGAAAGAGAGAGCCTATGATTAGCCAACATTCTTATTTTCAACAATGTCTGCCTGCCATTCAACAATTGCATAATATGAATTTTACGAAAGAACAGCTGTTGCAAAAAGACTTTTTAATCGCTCAAGAACGTGAATTAAATATGTACTACTCGCCCCATAACGATTACATAAATCCAGACGCTCATATTGTCATTGCCGGCATCACACCAGGCTGGTTTCAAATGAAAACCGCTTTTAAACAATGCGTTTCCAGCCTGTCTCATCATCAGCTTGAACAAGTCCTGTACGAAACAAAAAAAGCAGCTAGCTTTAGCGGAACGATGAGAGTCAATTTAATAGACATGTTAGATCAATGCGGAATTGCAAAAGTCATGGGCATTAACGGTGCCGCTGAGCTATTTGCTTCACAGAGAGATTTGCTGCATACAACGTCTGTACTGAAATATCCTGTGTTTTATAAAGGAAAAAACTATACGGGGCATCAGCCGCCAATCGAACGATCAGTGCTTCTTTCTCGCTATGCCTTTGAAGTGTTTCCACATGAATTGAACGAAATAAAGAATCCGTGCTTAATCGTTCCACTAGGAAAAGCGGTTGAGAATGTTTTAAGAAAACTTTCGCGTGAACCTTCGTTTTCTCGGCATACGTATTTATTTGGCTTTCCTCATCCATCCGGAGCAAACGGACATCGAAAACGAATATTTGAAGAACACCTAGATGAATTCACGGAAATTGTGGAGGGGTGGGCTGTAAACAGAAGGAGTTGAAAACGACCTTTAGCTCTTTCTGTTTACAACATCTCCTTCTTTTTCTTCTAGTTCTCGTTCATTTTGCTCTTCATGAAACTCTTCTTCTGTTTGTGCAGCAAGATAATCAAACGGCGTATAGTAATTACGAGGAAGCTTTCGATGCCACACCGTTTTAATCATAATAATCATCAACGGAATACTCACCATTAAAATAGCGGCTAAAACTAGTAGCGAAAAAATCATAGATTATTTCCTCCTGCTTTATGAACTGCTCCTCCTGAAACAACAAAACGGATACTCTACACCGATTCACTTATATTCAATTTACATTTACCGCCATCAGTATACGAGATTCATCAGTGGCAAAACCGTTCTTTTCAAAGAAACGTTCTGGTTTGCCTTGGCCTCTTTCAGTAGACACGTAGACTTCTTTCACTTCTTTTTGTATAAGTAGCTCTTTAAGGAAAGATAAAAGGCTCGTTCCTATGCCAGTTTGCTGAGTGTTGCTTAACACACAAATTTCATTTACATAAAACGTCTTATAGTTCGCCCACTGTTCTTCATTTCCTACTATAAATCCTATGAGTTTATTATTTTCACTATGAAAGAAACCTATCCCTATGTAACCTGGAGTTTTACTGATATCGTATAAACGAGCATAAGCAGTGTTTATACTCCAAGGCTCATTCCACGGTGACCCACTAAAAACATTTGTATAGATGATTGCTGCTTCTTCTAAGTCTTTATCGGTTAGTAAACGAACTTGACTTTTCATCATTGCTCCCCTTTTCTCAACAGGTCTCTTGAAACTCATTCATAACGTTCAATAGTTCTTTTAAATCCTCTATTATATATGAATCTGTAAAACTTCCGTCAAAGAAAGCGTCTTTTTTCCATACAGCATGCATGCCCGCGCCTCTTGCGCCAAGCACATCATTTTCTGGATGATCCCCGATATATACACTTTCTTCAGCCGACACATCAAGCGCTTTTAACGCTCGCAAAAAGATATCTTTATGCGGTTTTTTAATGCCTTCTTGCTCGGAAACGAGTATAGTATCAAAATAGTGATCAATTCTAAGCGCCTTAATATTCATCCACTGAAAGTCCGTAAAACCATTTGTGATCATGCCTAGCAACAGCCCTTTTTTCTTTAGCTCTTTTAGTACACCCTCCATATGTAAAAACGGAACGCAGTGAGCTGGAAAATAGTGAAGGTAATCATCTAGCATCCCTTCCCACGTTAGATTCGAAAGATCATATTCGTTCAAAAGCTGCTGATATACTTTGTCTTTCCATACATAGCCTTTGTGATCTAACTCGATAAATCTAGATATGTATTCCTGCTTCGGTATGTGTGCTAGCTCTTCACTATAACGCTCGTATTGATCTTGAATAAAACATTTTAACGAACTGTCTCGATCTAATAGTGTCCCGTCTAAATCAAAAATAACGGCTTTAATCATGATTTGCCTCCTCTATATAAATCATTCTAGCGATTGGTTAATTATAACATTTATAGCTATACAGCTAACTAGATTTGATTCTTTCCTATAAAAAAGGAGACCCATGGTCCGGACTCCTTTTTCTTAAAGCCTTTATTTCTTTGTACTTGAGTTAATAGATGTATCTATAAAATCATTTACATATTTGCTCATTTCTCTGTACTTCGTCCAGTGTAAATAGTGATGACCTTGTAAAACAACTAGTTTTTGCGACGATACGTGACTTAATTGATCTTGATAAAACGTGATATTAGATTTTTCTTCTTTTGGTTCTTTATCTATTTTTCTAGTAAAAATCATTACAGGCATCTTTGAAGGAAACGACATATCGAGAGTTTTATTTATATTGTTGTTCAGTTCTTTTGCTTCATCAATGACGTTTTTGTTGTAGCCTTTCCAGCTGGAGATTGCTTTTGTCATTTTTAAATTTTTTGCTGTATACGTTCCTTCTTCGGCTAGCGGTAGATACTGATTAGGACTAGTAAGCAGGGCCAAGCGAGCAAGTCCACTTGGCGCTAAAACACTCATCAAACTTGGTATATTCGGCGCTTCTTCTTTAAAATAATCCAGCGCTTTTGGCAACGTAGGGTCTATTCCAATAATTGCTTCTACTTCATCTGGATATTTATTTGCATAATACATGCTGTAAACGCCAGAAACTGAGTGCGGCATTAATATATACGGACCTTTTATATCCGATTTTTGCAAAGCTTCTCTCATTTCACTTACACTATTTTCTACGGTACGTTTTTTATTCGTAATGTCACTCCATCCGTATCCAAATGGTTCTACTACCACAACTTTATTATCCTTCGACAGTTCATTTACTAAAGGTTCAAAATCCAGTGCAGGCGCAGTCGTTCCCAACCCGCTTAGTAGTACAATCGTATTTTCCCCTTTACCTTTTGTATATACATGAATATTTCTGCCATTAACCTCTACTAATTGACCAATAGGCGAGTACTTTTTCTTTTCTACTGCCGTTATAACTTGATTCGTTACAATCCAAATGATGCATATCCCTAACATAGCTACTATCACGTTTCGTAAAATTCTCAAGAACCTAAACTTTTTTTGCACGTTTACCTCTCCTTTCCATAAGTAGCAGTTAGTAAGCCGACGAGAATGCGAGAGAACCTTTAGAACTGCTTACTTACTATGACGCTTCAGAAAACGTTTCGTTCTATTTCCTATATAAAATTTAAAAGACTGATAGCAGCTTACTTCAGCACTAAACGAAAAAAGGCCTCTTCTGATGGAAGAGACCTTTTACTATTTATTAAAAAGAGAACAATAAAAACTGTAACTTCTTCACTTGATGCCTAAGCGTATAACTGACGCTACGTTTTTAGCCGTTCTTTCAATGTTTTCACCGGCTTTTTCCAGTGCTTCTGATAGATCGACCGCTCCGGGCACGACGCTGAATAACGCAGAAATACCGTGTTCATATACAGCTTCGCTTCCTGTTCCAATGCTCCCTGCTATCGCTATCACGGGAACGCTATGCTTTTTTGCTGTTTTTGCTACGCCAATGGGGGTTTTTCCGTAAATGGTTTGTCCATCTATTCTTCCTTCACCGGTAATGACAAGATCAGCATCTTTAATATAGCTTTCTAGCTGAGTAGCCTCAATGACAATGTCTACACCTGGCTTTAACTCCGCAGATAAAAATGCCAGCAGGCCGCCTCCTAGTCCTCCTGCGGCTCCAGCACCAGGAACACTTTGGATATGAATATTCATTTCTTTTTCAATAACCGCTGCGTAATGAGCTAGATTACGGTCAAGCCGTTTGACCATATCCGGAGTTGCGCCTTTTTGAGGACCAAATACCGCAGATGCTCCAGTTTCACCCGTTAACGGATTGTCTACGTCGCACGCCACTTCTACTTTGACTTCAGCAAGCCGAGGATCCAAGTTTGTAAGATCGATAGAAGCTAACTGATCTAGGCTGCCGCCTCCTTCTTTCATTTCTGCTCCGTTAGCATCAAGAAGTTTTGCGCCTAAAGCTTTTGCCATACCGGCTCCTCCATCATTTGTAGCACTTCCTCCGATGCCAATAATGATATGCTTCACTTTGTGATCTAACGCTTTAAGAATGAGCTCGCCAGTTCCTCGCGTTGTTGTGATAAGCGGGTTTCGTTTATCGACCGGAACATGATGAAGGCCTGAAGCGGCTGCCATTTCAATAACAGCCGTTTTGCCTTCTCCAAGAATTCCATAAAAAGCTTCCACCTCTTTATCTAAAGGTCCGGTTACTTTAGCTTGTATGATTTGTCCGCCCGTCGCGTCCACAAGCGACTGAACGGTTCCTTCTCCACCGTCTGCCATAGGTACTTTACTAATCTCCGCGTTGGGAAAATGAGCTTTTATTCCTTTTTCAACCGCTTCACAAACGTTAAGAGCCGTTAAGCTTTCTTTAAATGAATCAGGTGCAATCACAATTTTCATGCGTAAACACTCCTTTTAGTTTTTAGCCATATAGCTTTAATACACCAAATATAAGCGTGGATACAATTGCCATAATGAGCCCAATAAGCGATTCGTATGGTATTAATTTTAAGCGTTCTTTTATTTTCATATTTACACTTCCGCCCGTTGCGTGAAAAAAGCTTCCGTGCGGAAGGTGATCAAGTACGGTCGCCCCGGCATGAACCATAGCAGCTCCGGCTAAAGCAGAAACGCCTAGCTCTAAAATTGTCGAGCCAAAAACTTGGCTTGCGACTGCTGTTCCTGCTGTTGTCGAAGCGGTTGCCGCTGACATAAAAATACCTGAAACCGGAGCTAAAACATAAGCGGGCAATCCAATGGCAGACAAGGCGTGAATAATAACGTCTTTTAGCTGAGAGTTAGCAATAATACCTGCTAATGTCCCCGTTCCGAGAAGCATAATGGCTACACCTGACATTTTCCCTAATCCAGAAATAGCATATGTATTAAGCTGTTTTCCTTTTTTCATCACAATGGCACCAACAATCCCTCCTGCAGGAAGCGCAACCATTGGATCAATATTAAGATCAAAAAGCGGGCGCAGCGCCAGTAGCACGATGGTAACAATTGGTGCTATGATGGCCGTTAAAAAGAGCGGCAAGCTGCTTGCATCCACTGTATCTATTTCTTCAATTTGAACCATTGTTCCCTTTTTCACTAATCGTTTGGCTACTAGATAAGTGGCCGCTACGCCAAATATAGCGGGAATGATTCCTGCAGCCATCACGGATGTAAGCGGAATATTAAATGCATCCGAAGCAGCAATAGCGTTAGGGTTAGGAGACATTAAATTTCCTGCCTTTCCTCCTCCAATCATCGCTAATAAAATAGCAGGCTTTGACATACCCGTACGTTTAGCAATGGCTAAAGCAATAGGCGCCACTGTGATGACAGCCACATCAACAAACACACCTACTGTCGTAAGAATGAGTGTGGCTAGCGCTAGAGCTAAAAGCGCTTTTGTTTCCCCTAGTTTTTTTACAATGGTTTCTGCTATAACCGCTGCAGCACCTGATTCTATTAATACCCCGGCCAATATACCGGCTGCAAGAATCCGCAGTACTGCCGGAATAATGCCTTGTGCGCCTTCAATCATTAAATTAACGGTATCAGCGATGTTAACTCCGCCAATCAGTCCTCCAATTAAAGCTCCGGCTATCATTCCGTATGCGGGAGCCACTTTCTTTAAGATTAATATAATAGCAATTACTAATGCACAAATAGCGCCTAATGCGCTTACTTGAACGTCCATAAAGCATCCCCTTTCTTATTTCTCCTGTCCCTAACGTTAATTGTAAGCGCTATCTTATATTCTTTCATTAGTCACTTCAACAGAAAAAGACCTCACTATCGCAAGATCTTTTATGCACGTGCACAATTATGAAATTTTAGATAGCAATAGCGCTACATACAGTTCAAGAAGGTCTTTGACTTTTCTTGGATCTTTTCCCGTAATGCTTTGAATTCTATCTAGACGGTAACTTAGCGTATTTCGATGTATAAAAAGCTTTTTAGCTGCTGTGCTTCCTTCGCCATTTTCTTCTATGTAGACCGTTAACGTTTCGATAAGTTCTTTTTTCTTATCGTATTCCTTCAGCTTTTCATAGTATTGCAACAGATCATGATTTTCTTGAAAACCGGCGCTTTGACGTAACAGCACGGGAACTTGAAAATCAGAATAGCAGTAGAAAACAGCTTCTGGATGAAGCTTTGAGCCGACCGCAAGCGTATCTTTTGCCTGCTGATAAGATACACGAAGGCCTTTAAAGTCAGGTTGAACAGATCCTGCCGCTAACTTACACACCATTCCAGACGCCTGAAGCTGTTTTTCCAGCTGTTCCGCATAGCTGCTAGGGCTGCCTGCTTCTGTAGATTTTAATATGACCACTCCGTCTGGAAGCATAGCGTATAGGTCATTATTAGCTATGTATTTCTTTACAAGCTTCATAACTTCATGGCGATTGTCCGCTGTAACAATCAGTGCCACTCGTGGAAGGTATAAATTAATATCAAAGCGGTTCGCCCGGTCAAAAAATAAAGAGTCAAACGGCTCTTCTTGTCGAAGAAGCTGATGAACCACCTCTTCTTTTAATCGTTCATCCCACTGAATTTCCTCTATTAAAATCATTTCTTGAAAAATCATTTCAGCCGCCATGCGCACGAGTTCTCCATAATTACGAATCTGTTCTGGCAGTCCTGTTAACCCCACGACTCCAACAATTTCTCCGTTAAAGAAAATAGGCAAATTCACGCCCGGTTTGGCCCCTCGCAGCGAGTCAGCCTGCTGTTGAGTAATTTCGTAGGAACTGCCGTTTTTTAATACCATCAACGCTCCTTCGTGGATTTGATTCATTCGCTTTTTGTCACCCGAACCAATAATGACTCCTTTTTCGTTCATCACGTTAATGTTGCAATCAATAATCTCCATCGTTCTACACACAATTTTCTGAGCTAATTCTTTTGTTACGTATCTCAACATTTCCCCATCCTTTGCCTCTGTGAAGTAAAGCTCAATTTTTTCGTGACAGCTAATTTGTATTCAATGAAAAATTTGCGATACTTCATTATAATATACGTAGAAGCAAAACCACATCTTTGAAACCGCCAACAAAACAGTGCCTATAGGAGGATAAAAGAATGACTGTGTCAAAACTAGTTTTTACCCCTCTTAGCTATACAGGATGGGGATCACTTCAGCAACTGCTTCCGGAAGTAAAAAAATATCACCCTGCTCATATTTTAATTGTCACAGATCCCGTGTTAAAAGACATTGGACTTGTGGATAAAGTGAGTTCTCCCCTCATTAAAAATGGATACGAAGTAGATGTATATGCAGATACGGCACCAGAGCCGCCTTTAGCACTCGGTGAAAAACTCGTATCCTACGCAAAAAGCCGAAAATTTGATTTAGTCATTGGCGTTGGCGGCGGCAGCGCATTAGATTTAGCAAAACTTACGGCCGTTTTAGCCGTTCATGACGGAGCTGTAGAAGAATACTTGAACTTAACTGGTACAAAACAAATTTCAAAAAAAGGTCTTCCGAAAATTTTAATTCCCACAACTTCCGGCACGGGCTCAGAAGTAACCAATATTTCTGTATTATCTCTTGAAAGCACAAAAGACGTTGTGACCCACGACTACTTGCTTGCAGACGCTGCCATTGTAGATCCTGAGCTTACGCTAAGCGTGCCTCCTAAAGTAACGGCGGCTACAGGGGTTGATGCATTAACTCATGCCGTTGAAGCTTATGTATCAGTGAATGCAAATCCAGCAACCGATGCCTTAGCACTAAAGGCTATACGCATGATTAGCTCTTCTTTACGAACAGCTGTAGCAAATGGCGAAGATAAAGAAGCGCGAACTCAGATGAGCTATGGAAGCTATTTAGCAGGCCTTGCTTTTTTTAACGCTGGTGTTGCTGGTGTTCATGCGCTTGCATATCCTTTAGGTGGACAGTTTCATATTTCTCACGGTGAATCAAACGCCGTATTGCTTCCCTATGTGATGGGTTACATACGCAGAAGCTGCGTGGAAAAGATGCGGGATATTTTTGAAGCACTGGGCGGAAACGCTACCTCTTTATCAGAAGAAGAAGCTTCTTATCAGTGTGTAAAACAGCTGCAGTCACTTGTCAAAGACGTAGGCATTCCTCAGACGCTTCGCGGATTTGGTATTCCAGAAAGTGCCCTTCAAAAGCTGACAGAAGATGGCGTTCAGCAAAAACGAATTCTCGCTCGCAGTCCTTTGCCTCTTCTTGAAAAAGACATCCGAGCTATTTACCAATCGGCGTATGATGGTGCTATAGTAGAACCTGTGCACTAAAAAACTCCCCCTTGTGTAAGGGGGAGTTCTATTTATGCTGCTTTTGCCGTTGTACCAAAACGATTCTCTTTTGGATCGCTAGGCTGACAGAATAAAACAATTAGCCAAATACCGCCAATGAGTGGAACTAATGTAATGAGCTGCCACCATCCGCTTTTTCCCGTATCGTGGAGCCTTCTTGCTCCTACCGCTAACGAAGGGACTGCAATCAATAGCGAGTAGATTACCGGCAGAAAAAGAGGCTTATCAATAAAGAACTGAATGAAAGAAAGAATAAATGAAATAACAAAGTTGACCAATACAAACATCCAGTATTCAGTTCGGCTTGCTCTGCCAGAAAACGTCCCGTAATTTTTCAACACTTTTATGTACCACTTCATATGCAACAACCTCCTTTTTTAGTATAAAATTGTAAATTTATAGTTTATATATCCTTTTTATTCAAAAAACAAACCGTTAAACAAACAAATAACGACATTTTTTATACAAAAGAAAAAACTTCTTTCAAAAAAAGAAGTTTTCATAATGTATTATGCTTTTCTATTTAATCAAATCATTTCGGTCTTCCATACTTGGCGGTTCTTCAAGCCATCCGTTTTTAGCCATGATTTTTCCCCCGTCTTGCCCGTATGTTAAAATGTCTTTGGCGGTACTGACAAGAGTAAGAGGAAGATCTCCACGCAAACTAAACGCAGTACCTAAAGCGTTGCTTCCTAGCCCGAAACTGCAAAATAAACTCACGCAGTACATCATTAGTTTATCTGAAAAGGGTGCTACTTTTGACTCAGTCGCTTTCGCTCCCCACGTCGCAGGCGTTTGAATATCGCTCTCTAAAAGAATTTTACTATAATCACTTACAATTTTTTTAGCCAGCTCTTTTCCTTTTACAAAGTACTTCTTCACTTCAGGCTCACTTGCTACTTGAGCGAACCCTGTGATCATTTGCATGCCAAGAATGTTGCTTTCAATTGCGTAATAAATATGTGCTACCTCTACAGTATTTAATGCCCGTTTACTCGAAAATAAATGGATTCCATTCATGTAATCTGTGCCTTCAGCAAACTTCGCTTTTTTAGGTACGGAAACAGCTGGAGGCCTTGGAAGCACGTTTTTTTCCTGAAGATAATCTACACATTTGTCATAGCCACTTTGCGTGAAAGCGGTAAGCTCTTTATAGAGAGAGATCATGTCTTTTCTGTAGGACATGGTTAAATGAAGCGTATGTAGCCCCATACTAATTTCTTTTAAAAGGCGAAGAAACATAATATCAAACATCTTATCATAGAGCTTAGGAACGCCTATATTTACATCTTTTTCTGTATATCCTACTGGTATAGAAGCCCCTTCATTCTGTAAAATTGTTTTGATATCTTCAATGTAGTTCACCACTTGCCTATGCGTATCTTGCATAATTTCTTTTGCCCCTTCATCTTCTGCCTGTGCAATAAAATATTCCAAAATTCTTTGGGTCATTGTTTTTTGCTGATAGGTCATCCAAAGAGTAGCAATTTCACTTGAACTTAACGGTATTTCTTGACTCATGCACTAAACCTCCTGCTAGGGATACATACGTAAATCTTCATTTATTCAAGAGTGGGTATCTGTAATGAAGACTTTATTCTAGACCTTAACATTCGTCCCCGCAGTCAGATACACAACTCTGTCTCTTCCTCAATTAATTCTGCTTCATTTACTATGCACAAATTGGAAGAATCCTATGTATTTACCCTCGCTTTTAAATGGAGGAAACAAAAAAAGCCCCCTCTCATTAAAGGCGCTTTTTCAAAGAAAACGTTTTTATTCCATCGTATCAGAAATTCTTTTGTAGCTTCCGCATTTTTTTAGATATTGAATAATATCTTGATCTTTTACACGCTGAATAGCTGATCCGAACAGTTCTGCTGCTACCTGCATGCGTTCATGTTTATGTTCAATGGTCATAATATATCGAAGCGCATCCACAACCGGTGCATTGTGACGTGTACGACGAGTTATGTACTCGTGAATGGCTTCATTTAACCCTTCCGATTCCGCTTGTTGAAACTCAGGTTTTCTTACTACTTGACTATATACCACTTTTTGACACTCCTTCTCCTCATTTTTAATCATTTTTATCTTTCTTTTATTTCCATTTCCCTAACAAAAAGGAAACAAAACATGCAATGTTAACTTTTTTTTAGAGTTTTCTAGCAGATGCATTTAAAAGAACATAGGTTTGATCCTTATAAGGAAACTATGATATATTTTTTTGTCTACACAGACTATACACAGTAAGGAATGAGGTATTTAGATATGAATAAAGCTGAATTTATTGATGCTACAAAGGCTCCAGCCTTTAAGCCACGAAAAGAATTTAAAGAAGCTGTTAAATAAAGAATCTAATGCTGGGTATAAAGTAAAACAAGCAGGCTCTTAATAATTAAGAATCTGCTTGTTCTGTTCTATATAAAGACTATTTCAGTAAGTTATTTTATTTTTTCTAAACAGATACATATCTAGCAGCATATTAACAAGCAATAGATTAAGCTACTATATTTATTTTAATATACAGTTGAGCTAGATAGAATATCTTTATGAAAACGTACTGTTTCAGAACTATAAGTAGTCATATTTAGTACACTTTTTATGGAATATGAGATGAGGATACCCCCATCTTCCATTGTACTCACCCAATAAGGATGAAAGGGTATTAAAAAATAAAATCGCTTATCAAGTTTTTCTAAAACAAATGGTTCGGTAACATTTGTAGTTTCTAAATTACCAACAGAGACATCAATTTTATCACCTATTCTCATCCCACCATAACCCTCTATACAAATTTCAATAAATCCAGTTTCTTGAAGTAATTCTAATTCAACTTCTCCGACGTAATCATATCTTTCTAGTATGTTCGTTCCATTTTTAATTGATTGACGTACGAAATCCCCGTCATAATAAAAAACAAATGGCAATTCTAAATCTTTTGAGTCAATAAGATTTTGTATGGTGATAGTACCAACTCCTTTATACCAACTCGTTTATTATTATAACATTATTAAAAAAACACCCTGAAAGGATGTTTAATAGTTAGCTTGTAAAGCTTCACTCTTTTTCTTTAGTTTTTGACTTTCTTCTTCTAACTCAATAATTTTATTTTGGAGCTCTGTATTATCAAAGTCTTGTTCTAACTCTTCAGATAGCTTTATTCGCTGTTTATGAATTTCAATTCGTTGTTTAGCAATCGCTTCTACTTCTTTGTTTAATTGTAATTGTTCATATGGATTCATATAAATTCCTCCCTTACTTTCACTTTCAACACAAGAAGACAGATTCCTTTAAAATAAAGTCCAGTGAGTGTTCCCTATAAACATGCTAATGGCCCCAAACGCACTAGCAATAAAACTAAAATTCCACACAGTACGCATCCAAACTGCTAAAGAACCATATGTCTTTTTAAAGGCTACTTCACGCATAAAGATGAGATAAAGAACTGTAAACCCATATACACCAAATGCTACCCATTGAAAAGTTTCTTGAATTTGTGGAACTATTAGAACAACTGCTACTAAAGCTACGGTGAAAATGAGGTTCACAATCATAAAGAAGCTGACGAAACGCATCCACTTAAAGCCCTTTTCGTCTAGTTCCGCAGCACCTTGGTTTTTTCGCTTTCATTCCTCCATTATTCATTACCCCTAGTATTCAGTTTTATCCATTATAGCACGTTATCCTAGTGTTATTCTTAAAGTACTAGTATCGTTATGTTCAAATTTCAGAGATTAGACTCAAAAATTTTGAAGTTTTCATATTAGAATTTTATACAGTCTCAATCAAAATCTGTAGTTATCTAACATAAATAAAAGAGCAGTTTGCAAATGCAAACTGCTCTTTCGATGACCCGTACGGGATTCGAACCCGTGTTACCGCCGTGAAAGGGCGGTGTCTTAACCACTTGACCAACGGGCCGTGATTGTTTTTTAAGTTTAACTTAACTGTTTGTTATACTGGTGGGCCTAAGTGGACTCGAACCACCGACCTCACGCTTATCAGGCGTGCGCTCTAACCAGCTGAGCTATAGGCCCATAATCCTCATATGTATCTAAAATGGCAGGGGCAGTAGGAATTGAACCCACACTGACGGTTTTGGAGACCGTAGTTCTACCTTTAAACTATGCCCCTATAAAAAGTAGCAGTCATGACGGAAATTGAACCCGCGATGATGATAAAAATAAATGGAGGAGGAAGAGGGATTCGAACCCCCGCGGGCTTTGACACCCCTGTCGGTTTTCAAGACCGATCCCTTCAGCCGGACTTGGGTATTCCTCCGATATTATAACTGATGAACCTTCTACTCTAAACAACTAAACTAAGGTCCTATGATACTTCTGATCGGGAAGACAGGATTCGAACCTGCGACCCCTTGGTCCCAAACCAAGTGCTCTACCAAGCTGAGCTACTTCCCGTTTATGGCGCGCCCGAGAGGAGTCGAACCCCTAACCTTTTGATCCGTAGTCAAACGCTCTATCCAATTGAGCTAC
>NZ_JBFTZR010000012.1:0-83295 GCF_056406695.1 Priestia sp. P1_B12_1
GGTATAATCAGCGCTTTGCGACACGATGTCATATTGGTTTCGATCAAGCTCGCGCAGAACTACAAATGATGTTTAAAGCAAACTAGTGGGTAACGTTCATAAGAAAAGGAAACTCCCATTTACACAAAATTATTGACGGTCCCTGATATTGTGAATGACTGATGTTAAATATCCTAGTCCTAATGAAATTAAGAATAATATACATATCAATTTTATTTTTTTTATTGAAAGCATTTATTATATTGCTCCTTGTTAGAATATAGCTAAAAGCTAAGTTTAATATTTTTAAAAAATCTTAGGCAATTAAAGCTATTTATATTTGCCTATAAAATTGAATCGGTATTTAATTTATATAAAAGAATTAGTGGACTATTCATTCTATAAAAATGATAGGATTACTTATTGTTGTTTTGTTATAAATAGTTTTTGCATCAGAAGCTAGAACAATAAAGAAATATAAAAAGCAAATGCCCAAAAACGACAGGTTTTTACCCTGTCGCTTTGATTTATGCTTTATCTTCCTTTCCACGACACACAATCAGTAAGCCTACTGCTATTTTCTAATACAGGGGCAACGCGGTATTGAGTTGCTTGTTCATAATTATATGCCATGCCAAGAAGTTTAACTTCACTCCACATGTCACCAAAAAAAGCCAAGGAAAATGGTGAGCCACTTTTATAGTAACCAGCAGGTACAGTTATGAGTGGCATACCACAGATGTTGATTTCTGGAACAGTTGTTGCTTCATGTATTCTTTCTCCTTCAAGAGTAGGAATAGCTTCAGACATTTGTGGATATGCAAATCCATCAAGATTATACTGTTCCATGACATTACGGATGATTTGTAGATATTCTTTACGTGTATTGTTGAAGGTACTTAAATCGGGAATCTTATGCGGATCTTTTAATCCTTCTTCAAAATTGGCTCTTCTATTTTGAAAGTAGTAAAGGGGACCACCTGCTTCCCATGGGATTTCATCGACTTGCTTGAATAACTCTGTAATAGTTGCTTGGTCTTCATCTAGATCCATCCTATTCAAGTAAGACTGAAAATCACTCACTAAAGCATCATAGCCTATATCACCTGTTTTTTTAGACAATTCAGCAAAGCCTGAATCAGCAAATGGGTCAACGATAACCTCTGCTCCTAGTAGTTCAATTTCCTTAACAGCTCGAGCATATAATACTTGAGTCTCCTCAGATAGATTCTGGTCACGCCATCCAAAACCATAAAGTCCTAAACGCTTACCTTTAAGAGAGAAAGCGTTTAGATAAGATGTATATCCACCCTCTGGTATGTAACTATTCGCACCCTTTGTTTTCGGATCCTGTTTATTATATCCCGCGATGATATCTAATATCATGGCTGCATCTTCCACAGAACGTGCGTGTGGCCCAAGTACATCTCGTGTATTGCCACCTAAAGGAGTTGTACCTGTATTTGGAACGAGACCGAAAGTTGGTTTTAAACCGACTAAGGCTTGTGCAGCTGCCGGATTTTGAATGGATCCTCCTGTTTCCTCTGCAATGCCGACAACAGAGAAATTTCCAGACACCGCCGTGGCTGTCCCTGAGCTACTTCCACCTGGTGCAAATACATGATTAACAGCGTTATACGTATTACCATCCCAACTTGTATTTGCACGTGTGCCAGATCCACTAAAAGCAGGCATGTTTGTCTTCCCAAGAATGATGGCTCCTTCTTCTTTTAACAATTGAACAACTGGCGCATCGGTCTTCGGTATAATTTCAATACCTCCTGCTTCTTTACTGAAGCCTTTCCAACCAAAGGTAGAGGGAAAACCCGAGACATCGATTGCTTCTTTAATAACAATAGGGACACCAGCCAACTTACCAACAGAATTCCCTTGTTTAAGCAGACGATCAATTTCCCGAGCCTGCTTCAATGCATCCTCATTCAGAAAAGTAAATGCATTATATTTTTCTTCATACTGATGTATTCGGTCCAAGTATGCTTGAATGACTTCTTCTACTGTGTAATCTCCATTTTTATATCTCTTCGTTAGGCCAGATATCGTAATTTCTTCAAAAGGAAATTCATCTTCTTTCTTCTCTGCAGACACAGTAGGTACCATCTTTTTCTCCCCCTCTATCATAGGTACTGGTTCTAAGAAAGGTGCGCTGTTCTTTAAAATAGAATTAATCTTTTTCATAATTATATCCTCTTTCACCGAGATTAATTTTTATTTTAAGCTTTGTAAGCCAAATTATCTGAAGTTGGAGAAGTTTAATTTTATTTTTGAATGCGCATTCTAAAAATAAAATATTTCCCATGTTATTTCTAAATTAAATAAAGATAATTTTATTTAAAATACTATGCTAAACTAGATCTAATTTTTATTCCATATGACAAGTTTCATTTCAGTCATTTCTTCTACTGCATATTTAATTCCCTCACGTCCAGTCCCACTTTCTTTTACACCCCCGTAAGGCATTTGATCAACACGAAATGTTGGAACATCATTAATTATGACGCCTCCTACCTCCAGTTCATCAGCAGCATGAAGTGCTGTACTTACATCTGAAGTGTAAATACCCGCCTGTAAACCATAGCGAGAATCATTGACTAGTTCGATTGCTTCGTTTACGTTTTTAATGCGATTGATTATGACAATCGGAGCAAACACTTCCTGACAAGATACCTTCATCGTTTTGTCTACATTTAGAAGAACGGTTGGCAGTAAGATATTCTCTTCTGTTGTACCGCCAGTTGCAACAGCGGAGCCTCCTTTTTTAGCCTCTTCAATCCAAGAAAGGGAGCGTTCTACATCTTTCGGAGAAATTAAAGCAGAAATATCTGTACTTTCATCTAAGGGGTCTCCAATTCTCAGTCTTTTTGTCGCTTTGACAAATTTTTCTACAAACTCATCATAAACATTCTCATGTACATATACACGTTGTAAGGAAATACATACTTGTCCTTGGAATGAAAATGCACCCATGACACACCGAGGAATAATTTTATCAATGTTTACATTGTCATCAATGATAACAGCTGAATTTGATCCAAGCTCCAATGTCACACGCTTTAATCCAGCTTTATTTTTAATCGCAATTCCAACACTAGGGCTTCCAGTAAAAGTAATCATATTAATACGTTCATCTTTTACTATAAGGTCTCCAATTGAGCTTCCACTTCCAGTAATAATGTTTAACGCACCTTTTGGAAGGCCTGCTTCTTCTAATAATTCAGCAATGAATAAAGCCGAAAAAGGGGTTTGCGTGGCCGGCTTTAATACCATAGTATTACCTGTTGCAATTGCTGGTCCAACTTTATGCGCCATTAGATTCATTGGAAAGTTAAATGGTGTAATCGCACCGATAACACCAATCGGTTCCCGAACGGTATAACCTAAACGATTTACCCCACCTTCTGCTGCATCTAATGGAATAGTTTCACCGTGGATTCGTTTTGCTTCTTCTGCTGCAAACTTGTATGTTTCAATACTTCGAGCTACTTCAGCCCTTGCAAATACTAAAGGTTTTGCTGCTTCCTGAGAAATAATACATGCTGCTTCCTCTTTTCTTTCTTGTAATAATTTGACAAATTTCTCTAAAATATTGGAGCGCTCATATGCTGGCAATTTTGCCATTTTTATTCTTGCGTCATATGCTGATTGAATTGCTTGTAATACTTCTTCTTTTGTCGCAGCAGGAACCTCACCAATCATTTCTCCTGAATATGGGGACATAATACTTTTATATTCTTTTCCTTGTATCCATTCTCCATTAATAAATAGCTTCTTTTTCTTGATTTGAGTTTTATTTAACATAATAAACCCTTCACTCCTAATTTTTTTGAGTTTCTCACTCTATCTACCTCTTGACTTAAAAAGTGTTTACTGTATGTCATACAATAAAACACTAAGGAAATTAAAAGTAAAACAAATAACCTCACATGAATCTCCTTTATTAGGTAACTATCTCTTATTATAAATATTCTGTTATCACTGTTAGTTTAGAAGAATGCAGATCTTAAGAATGATTTTTTGTGCAGTGTTTACATGATAGTAAGCAATTACGTTCGTAATTCTTATCAGAGGTGTGAATCATCGAGTTACTTCGTTTACATATGGTTAGTTTACTTTCACTGTTTTTTTTTTGTATGGTTCTGCCGTTTTAACAAAAGAGGAAAAAGTGGAAGCCAACATGGATGTTCCAACTATACCTACATAAACAGCTCCCTTTTCATACTCTTGGCACATCACCTTTTGATTACTTGCTACTGTTCCTACTGGAACGTTTAATTTCTCAGCCTTCTGATAAACAAGAGAGATTGCCTCTTGTACTGGTAAGTGATGAGCCCCATCTAAATATCCCATGTTAACTGATAAGTCTGTAGATCCTAGAAAAGCCATATCTATTCCCTCTACACTCATAATCTCCTCGAAATTTTCAACAGCTTTAGGTGTTTCGATATGAGCAACTACTAAAATATCTCTATTAGATAATTCGAAAAATTCTCCTCCTGAATTATTACCGTATTTAGCTGCACGATGGGAATAGGCCGCACCTCTTTCCCCTAAAGGAGGAAACTTTGCTCTTCTAACAGCATGAACAGCATCTTCTTTTGTGTTAACCATTGGAACTTGAATACCTTTTGCCCCACGGTCGAGTGCTTTTTGAATACTAGAAGGATCATAAGATACCCGAACAATAGGCGTTAGATTAACCAGTTCTGCAGTACGAATCATATTTTCAAGTTCACTATAACTAAAGGCTCCATGTTCATCATCAATTACAATAAAATCAAATCCTGCATAACCTAACATCTCCACAAGTCCTGGTGAATAAATTCCAAGAAAAACACCGGATACTTTCTCTCGACTTTGGATTTTTTCCTTCAATGATTTTCCCATTATAAATACTCCTTTTAAAACTCTTTAATTTATAGCTATCTATTCCTAATTTTTTTATAAACTTTTAAAATGTAAAAAATTATATAATGCTCACTTAGCTGTCACTTAACCAATGACGTAATACTTGGGAAACTTCCTTGGGCTGCTCTAAGGTAGTCATATGCCCACTGTTTTCAATAACAACGAGTGTTGATTTAAAGATCTGTTTCTTCATTTTCTCATGTAAATCTACGTTACAAAGTACATCATAACGACCCGTTAATAACATTGTTGGACAAGTGATTTTGGACAATACTTCTCTTCCATCCGGTCGATCTATTAAAGCAGTCATTTGGTTAATCATATTACTTTGTCCTATATTATCTGCCATTTGAATAATTAGGGATGTAATATCTTTTTTATCATAATGATCCGGTTTAATCATATTCGGGAGCAAATACATAGGTGTAATCTTTAAGAAATCCCCTTGCTTAGCCATTTTAATAAATTTTTCCCATCCAAGAATTTGATCTTGCCGGGGAGGATTGGGATTAGTATTCATTAAGGCAAGTTTAATAACTCGTTCAGGAGCTTGTCTAATTACTTCGATAGCTACATTTCCTCCCATTGAAAAACCAGCCAAAGCAAACTTTCTAGGTGCCTGCTTTAGCACAGATTGAGCCATTTTCTCTATTGAATTCTCGTTTAGACTCATCACTTTGCAATCACTTACATCTTGTAGTTCATTTATTTGAAATTCCCACATCTTTTGATTGCATAATGTGCCTGGGAGCAAAATTAAAGGTATTTTATCCATCAAATTTCTCCTACTCTATTAATTTGTAAGAGGACCAGTAGTTTTTCTCACCATGAGTTTTGGTTCTAACACAACTTGAATAGGGGTACGCTGCTCTGGATCTTGAATTAAGCTAATAAGATTTTTTAAAGCAAGATCAGCCATTTTCTCTTTACTTTGAGCAATCGTTGTTAGACCAATGTGGCTATTTGATGCAAGATTTATGTCATCAAAGCCGATAATAGATATATCTTCTGGTACTTCAAGGTTAAGACTCTTAACTGCGTCTAGCACAGCGAGAGCCATTTGATCTGAAATAGCAAAAAAGCTAGTTGGTCGATTTTTAGATTCTAAAATCTTTATTGTATAATTAAATACTTTTTCATAGGTATACTCATCTTTATAAACAAGGTTTTCTTGATATAATAAATCAAAGCTTTCTAATGCTCGCTTGTATCCCTTTAACCTTTGAACCATTGAATAAACGCTTTCGGGCCCCGCAATAAAGGCAATCTTTCTATGTCCCAGTTTAATTAAATGTTCTGTAGCTTGATAAGCGCCTTTTTCATTGTCTACAATGACATAGTTTGTATCCATTCCCTCTAAAGATGCATTATATAAGACTAATGGAAATCTAGATTGATATAATTCTTCAAGCCTGTGGTTATTTTTATTAGTTGATGCGATAATCATACCGTCTACACGTTTTCCAATTAATGTTTGTATAGATTTTTCAAGTAAATGGTCTTGATGATTAGTATTACAGATTATGACATCATATCCTAATTGTGATGCTTGTTTCATCATGACACCTACAGACTCAGCAAAAAATGGATTTTCAATATCCCCTACAATAAGACCAATTGTATTTGTTTTCTTTTGTGCCAACCCTCTTGCAATCTCATCCCTTGTAAAACCCAGTTCTTCAATGGCTGCTAGTACTTTTTTTCGAGTTTTTTCCTTGATAAAAGGATAATTATTTAGTACTCGCGATACAGTTGATTGTGATACCCCTGCTTTTTTAGCTACATCATAAGCGCTAACTCTCATTTTTTTACATTACTCCTTGTCTTTATTGTAGTAGATGAAAAGGCAGTATCTAACCTGCCTTTTCAACTGCCCTCAGACAATAGTCGGAACCTATTCTTTGAGAGAGTCTACTACTTCTTTAGACCATTCTACTACCACCCGTTCATCTCCGCCACTGACAATATATAAGAAACCATCTTCTTCTCCTACACATTTGATACTTCTGTATACATTTGTTGGAACAGACATAATATCCCTTTCGGTTAACACTACGTCACCTTCTTCTCCGTCTTCACTTTTCCATGCTACTTTCCATTGCCCACTAAGAACCATTAATACCTGTGGAACATCTTGCTTATGAAATTTAAATCCATTTCCTGGTTCGGCTTCAATTAATTCAAGGGAGAAGCTATGAGGATTATTTACAAGTGCTGGTCGTGCTGTTGCCATTCCATCTCCAATGATTCCATAGCTCTTTTTCTTTCCCCCTGGAAGATTTGAGTCGAGATAAGCATTTTCAACAGGTTTACGATCATTAAAACGGAAAACCCTTGCTTCCATCTCTTCTAAGCTTACTTTACGCATTTTTTGTAGAACTTCTTTCGAAGCTGATTCAACTACTTTTGCATCTACAGGGACTTCCATACCTGCTAATGTATCAATTAAACGTCCATCTTCTAATAAAACTAACCCATGTCCTTTTGCCTCTTCTAATACTCGAGGAGCCCAAATTACTTTTCCAGGATTATCTTCTCCTAAGATACACAGTAAAAATCCATCATCGGATCCAACATTTTTAAAGCCACGAAACATGTTAGTAGGTAGTGAAATAACATCTCCCTCATGTAAAATAGCTTCTCCTTCTTTCCCATCTTCCCCCCATACAAAGGACCATGTGCCCTTTGAAACAAGGAAGACTTCTGCAGTCTCGTGTGAATGAAGAGAATTTATACAACCATTAGGCATTGCTGCTGCACCAATATTAAATCCATGTGCCTCTTTTAAGTTAATAAAACGATTGCTACTTTCTGATACACCGGGACCAATAATTGTATAGTTTTCCTTTTTGTCAGACCCAGGAGTGCGAGCATCGATAAATGCTGTTTTATCGGCTACTAAATCTTCTTTGCGAATAATACGTTTTTTCATCTTTTCACTAATTTCTAATGCTTTCATGTTTCTTCCTCCTATTTTTGAATGCGGATTCAAATTAGTTTTGTAAATTAAATTTAATAAATACTTTGAAATATATATCGATTATTAATACTTATCCATATCTTTTATGTTATGACTTTAAAACATAATTTAATTTCAATGGATAAATAAATAGAGATATAAGTTCTTCTCCTCCAATAATGCACCTATTGGTAGAGGATTGTATGCCTAAGCTTAATTTATAAGCTAAAATAAAAGTATTAAATGTTAAGATACTGATAACAAACAATAAACTTATCGCAAAAACACACAGTGTCCAATCGAAATAAAATTTTCTGCAAACTACCTGCTCAGCTAGCTTCTCTTTATTTTTCCAGTACACCCTGATAAGCATTTTGATAAATGGATAATACCTCTTCCTCACGTAAACTGTATGGCGTGTTTGACAACAAACGATGGATGGCCATCACTTGTTTTGCCATTTCTGGTAGAGAGCCTTCTTCCACTCCGAGCTCTTTTAATGTAGTTGGAAGATTTAATTTCCCTAATAGGCTAAATAAGTATTGAACAACCGCATTTTGTGCATCATGTGGTCGATTCTCATAGTCTCCGAGCTTTAAGAAAGAAGCCACTTCTACCATTTCTTTCGTGCATGCAGCCCCTGTTAACGCAAAGACATACGGCATAAGAAGAGCATTTGCCACACCATGTTCGATATGATATTTTCCCCCAAGAGGATACGCTAATGCATGCACAGCACCAACTCCGGCATTTGCGAGAGATACCCCTGCTAACACACTAACCCAGCTCATATTTGTTCTTGCTTCTACATCGGAACCGAAATGTACTGCACGAGTGATGGAAAGCGGAAATAACTTCATGGCTTTTTCAGCATACATTTTTGTTAAAGGTGTGGCTCTTACCGCTACATATGATTCAATTGCATGTGTAAAGGCATCCACACCTGAAGCCGCTGTTACACGTTTTGGACATGATACAGTTAAAAGGGGATCAATAATCGCAAGATCCGGTAAAAATGTAGTACTAATAAGCCCGCGTTTTAATTGTTGCTCTTCATCTCCAAAAATGGCATTCATCGTGACTTCTGACCCTGTACCAGATGTGGTTGGAATTAGGATAAGAGAGTGTGTCCGGGATTCAATAGTTTTTTGTCCACTTAAAAAAGGGTGAATCTCATCTTTATCCAACAATGCAGCCACTGTTTTGGCTACATCTAAGGCACTTCCTCCACCTATTCCGATAACGGTATCACAATTCTCCTTTCTAATTCGTTTATAAACGTGTTCTAATAAAGTAAAAGTAGGCTCTCCTGCAAGATCAGAAAAAGAGGTTGTTCCAACTGGAAGCGTTCGGCATAACTGGATGGTTTGAGAGACTAAACCTGCTTTTTTTAATCCTTTGTCACTGATAATTGCTACTTTTTTCGCTTGGAGATTTTCCAATACCTTTGGCAGCTCAGCAAAAGCCCCAACACCAAACCGAAGGTTTTTAGGTATTCTAAAATCGTGAGAAACAATTGTTTGTGTACTTAATGAACTAATGGTTTCTATCATAATTTTCCTCTCCATTTCTTTTTGATTGCGCATTTAAAATAAAAGATATTTTTTTGATGTTTTACCAAACTGTCCAACCCCCATCGACTACGATAGTTTGACCCGTAACCATATTAGATGCATCGGACGCAAGATAGATGATTGCCCCAAATAAATCTTCCTCTTTTGCTAAACGTCCTAATGGAATACGAGATAATACCTCTTGTTTAAACGCCTTATCCTGAAACATTTTTTCTGTAAAAGAAGTTTCAATAAAAGTAGGTGCTACTGCATTTACTAAAACATTATTCTGTGCCCATTCAACCGCAAGAGCTTTTGTAAGCTGTGTTAAGCCACCTTTACTGGCACAGTAGGCACTACGCCGATAATAACCAACGAACGCCATCTGAGATGACATATTGATGATTTTTCCCTTTTCCTCCCTCTTCATATAATTGCCTACGTTTTGGCTAAGAAAAAAGACACTTTTCAAATTAATATCTAATACAGCGTCCCAATCCTCTAGTGTAGTGTCTTCTGCTTTTTTAGGAATGTTTACACCAGCATTGTTGATTAAAACATCAATCGTACCCATTTCTTCAATAATTGTGTTTACCGCATTTGGAATCTCTTCAAATTCTGTTAGATCAAGTGATATGGACATTACTTTTTGTTGTCCATTTGTCATTTGTCGAATTTCCTCTTGTACCTGCACTAAATCCTCTTTATTTCTTCCTATTAGTACGATATGAGAACCTTGTTTTGCCAAAAAGATTGATAAAGACTTTCCAATTCCTTTACTTGCACCTGTTATAACAATGACTTTTTGTTTTAGTGAAAACAGCGTTTCTAAATTCACTATTTGAACTCCTCCCCTTTCAAAAATTAGCTAAATTAACGAAGACGCAGTAACTGAATGTCGTTTAGTTAATTTACATTTGTTAAAATTCATGGTGGAAAAGTCCTCAAGATTTTTATATCTCATATGTTGAAGATCATAAATAATCTCTGACTGTTTGCAAAGAACCTTCTAATAAACAATTCTAGATACTTTTTTGAATGCGCATTCAAAATTTCGTTTTAAAAATTTTCACACAAAATGATATATTGTATTGATAAGTAAATTCAAATAATTAGATTTTTTTCTATTAAATTTATTTTTATATCTAACACTTCCATTTCATTTCTTGTTATATAATCATGAAAACGCATTCACTTAACTAGATTATACATAATAAAAAAAAATAGTAAAGATATAATTTCAAATTTTCGAAAAATTAACCCCCAAAAGAGCACACGTATGGTCAACTCAATCATCTAATCAATTAATCTAGCCTGAGCGACTTTTTGCCATTCGCTTACTTTAAATCATATATCCGAAATCTTATTAATCATTCCGTAATTATATCGTGCGTTATATCTATCTTTTTAATACCACAGGGAATTTACTGCTATTATTATATTACCTTTAAGTCTTACTGAACTTGTAGTTACGACCCTATTCTAGTTAATCTCTAAACAAAGTATTATAAATCTATTATTTTTTACAAGGAGATACAATAGACAATTAATAAAATTTAATTGTTTATAATGAGATTAGATAAAAATAAAATTATTAGAATATTTTTTATTGACACAATATTATCTTACAATTAAGATAGTAGCTGTAGGGAATAAGTATTCATTATGGTTTTCTTTCTTCAAAAATTAATTGTTTTTTCACATTTTGAATCCGCATTCAAAAAATTGAATGCGCTTTCCTTAAGTAGGAATCTACTAATCTTATGCATTGTAGTGACATGCAATAAGACAGTAAATTTTTATTAGTTTTTTAATGTTACACATTTATTGTCAGGCGGAATTTCCAAAAAATAATTACTCTATACGAAAAGGATGGTTATTATGTTAGAAACAAAGACAGATTCAGCTGAATTAACTACACGAGAAAAAAAGAAAGAGCCAACAAAGGCAACTCATACCCTAACGAATTCACCAAACTTTATTTTTTATGCTGATGCTGATGACGTGAATATGATCGATACAAAAGATGATTATGACTACACTAATATAGAGGAAACAAATCAAAAGAAACAAAGGATGAATGGTTTTAACCCTGAATACAACAATATCGTTGATTATATTGTGAAAATCACACGTCAGATTTGGAAAGAAAAAGACATCGGACTTATTTACGATACATATAGTACCAGTATTTCTGTTCATAAAGGGTTGGTTAATAGCCACGGAGTTAACGAAGTCATTTCAGGTACGCTACAAACGTTGCATACTTTTCCCGATCGGAAAGGGTTGGGATGGAGTGTAATCTGGTCTGGAAATGATGAAACAGGCTTTTTCACATCCCATCGAGGACGTTCTGTTGCTACACATCTCGGAGATAATAGTTTGTATGGTCCGGCTACCGGGAGGAAAGTGGTGTTTAGAACAAGCGCTGATTGTATGATTTTAAATAATAAAATTTATGAAGAATGGCTGGTAATGGATACGTATCATCTGGTGGAACAATTGGGATTGGATCCGGTCGACATTGCGAAGAAGATTGCGAAAAGTACACAAAAACTCGCTCCTTCTATTCAATTCGGTTTAAGTGAGACAGCCGAAACTGGACTCCCTCCCAAAATCTTTACTCCATCTTCTGATGAGTTTGAAATAGGTGAGTTTATGCAGCTTGTATTTAATCGAATTTGGGCTCGACGCTCGTTTAATTTTGTCAGAGAGTATTATGAGGAAAATGCAGTTGTTCATTATGTCTGTAATAAAGATGTCATTGGCATAAGTGAAATTCAAGGGATGTTTATTAGCCTCTTTGCTTCTGTGCCGAATGGGAAAGTGATTCTTGAACGCGTAACTTGCAATAAACGAGGATCTGACAATGACTGGGATGTGGCGGTCCGTTGGAGAATTCAAGGAATACATGAGGGATCGGGTTACTTTGGTAGTCCTAGTGGAAAAGCCATAGATATTGCTGGAATTAGCCACTATAAAATTCGCAATGAGAAAATCTCAGAAGAATGGCTATTATTTGATGGAATGGAAGTGTTACGTCAAATACATTTGCCTGATGAGCACGAACTAAAACAAGATAATGACTCTACAATTGAAGATGGGAATTTCACTGGGGTGTCATAAAAAGTTAGAAGAATGGCTGTCTTACAGCCTTCTCTTTATTAAAATTATTAGGGGGAAATAAGATGGATTACATGAAAAAAGCACAAGTATTTGAACAAACTTCTTCAAATGAAGTAGAACAAACGGTAAAGTCCATTATTGCAACAGTAAGAGCAGATGGAGATGTAGCTGTACAGGAGTACGAAAAGAAGTTCGGTAATTCTGATCGTCCAGTGCGAGTTAGTGAAAAAGAAATTGAGGATTGTTTAAGAACACTCCCTGAAGAGACAAAAGTGTTAATCGATCGTGTTGTAGACAGAGTATCTGAATTTGCTCAAGCACAATTGAGTTGTTTATCTCCGTTTGAAAAAGATTTTGGTGAAGGCATAAGAATGGGGCATAGAATTGTACCAATTGAAAAGATCGGAGCCTATGTACCGGGTGGGAGATTCCCCCTATTATCATCAGGTCCCATGGTGGTTGCTCCAGCAAAGGTGGCTGGAGCCAAACAAATCGTTGCTTGTAGTCCTGCTAATTATAAAGGCGGGATCCATCCAGCGGTTTTATACGGTTTGATTCGTTCAGGTGCTACAGACATCTTTGCAATTGGAGGCGCCCAGGCAATTGCTGCAATGGCATATGGTACTGAATCTATTCCTGAGGTAGATGTTATTGCAGGACCTGGAAATCGGTTTGTAGCGGAAGCAAAGCGTCAAGTATTTGGAAAAGTAGGAATTGACCTCATTGCAGGACCGAGTGAGGTGATGGTCTTTGCGGATGATTCGGCATCACCAAGGAAAATTGCTGCTGATTTACTTGCTCAAGCAGAACACGATCCATACGCACGTGCCGTTCTTGTTACAACTTCTCGAACGGTTGCTGAGTCGACTATACAAGAAGTGGAAAGTATTTTACAATCATTTTCATCCACCTCTCCTGCCCACGAATCATGGAAAGAAAGAGGAGAAGTGATATATGCAGACTCGTTACAAGAGGGGCTAGATATTTGTAATGAATATGCTATTGAACATTTGCATGTGCATATTCAAAATAGCCGCAAATTTATGGATAAACTCTATAATTATGGTTCACTGTTCCTTGATGAAGGAAGCTCAGTTGTTTTCTCTGACAAAGTCTCTGGAACAAATCATACGTTACCAACTCAAAAGGCTGCGAGGTATACAGGAGGATTATGGGTCGGTAGTTATGTAAAGATTTTGACACATCAGGAGATTACAGGTCAAGGGATTCAGTTTCTAGCCTCTCACGCAGAAAATCAATCAGAAATTGAAGGATTAGAAGGTCATAAATTATCTGCAACAGTTAGAATAAAATAAAGACACATGCATTATTTCTGTTTTTTCATTAGAAGCTACACTTTATAGAAATTAATGAATCCGCATTCAAAAATAGAGTAAATCCCTAAGGCATAGTGAAAAAAGTAATATTCTCTCACTATACCCCTAATTTAGAAAACAGATAGAGGATTTTGGAGCGTAATAACAAGGTTCAAAGAATGCTTTGTTAACGTATTTGTTTCATCTATTCCCACGTGGAAATCTATTATAGAGACCCTGACGTCAAAGCGCAGATATTATATGCTAATACTACTTAGAGTTTTCTCCCTTTAAAAATAGATTGAGCATAGTATCCGCGTTTTTGACTCTATCTGATTTGTTCCTAGATGTTGATGCAAGGGGAAAGCTAAAATGCATAGGAGCTTGAGTATCAGCCATTTGAAAGTTGGTGAGTATAAAAATAAAGAGGTTTTTATATAGTGGTTATTCATACTGCCACTATTTTTTAAAAAAGGCAAGGTAATGAATCTATTGTTTTTTTAAATATAATTTTCATAATATTTTAAAAATTTATAATATTATTTAAAATTCAGATAGATTTTTTATTCATTTTAAAGCATTTGATAAAGCTCATAAGGCGTCATGAAATTTCCAAACTAAATCAACCGCACATTTTTTGCAAGAGCCAAAAAATAAAATAATCAATGAGGTGACCTAATGAACAAAGCCCAATTTCAATCAAATATTATATTATTTTTTATCATAACCGTACTTTTTTTTATTAGTATCTCAGCTTTTGATCCATTTATTTCATCGTATGCCAAAGATATAGGGATCTCACCGACAGTGATAGGCAGCATTATGGGGATTACAGGATTAGCATCAATGTTTGTTCGATTCCCCCTTGGCGTTTTTTCTGAGGTTATAAACAAAAGAAGATTAATTATCCAAGTAGGGCTTTTAGTTACAATTATTGGTTGGACAATTGCTTTTATTAATCCAAATGCTACTACTTTATATCTTGCAAAATTTCTGGATGGCCTAACGGGTGCTACATGGGTTCTTTATACTGTAATGTTTGCCTCTTATTTTGGTGTCGATAATTCGGCAAAATCTATAGCCTTTTTAACTTTGGCTGATTATATTGGAGCTTTAACAGGCTCTATAACAGGAGGAATTGTTGCAGAGGAGTATGGTTATACATATTCCTTTCTGGTTGCAGTATTTGCTGCTTCTATTGCTTTAATTTTGACTTTTTTCTTGAAAGAAAAAAGCGTTATAGAGAAAAAAGAAAAATACGATCTAAAGAAAATCGTTATAGAACAAGTTACTGATAAAAATTTATGGTTGTTATCTCTCTTAGCAATCATAGCACTGATGGCTTCCTTTGGAATGAGAGTTACATTTACACCTCTTGTGGCAAGGGATCTAGGAGCTAATGCTATTGATTTAAGTTGGCTATCAAATACATTCTTAATTGCTGGAGGCGTTGCTGCTGCTTTATGTGGAAGCTTTTTTTATAAAAGGATAGGTTTAGTGAACACAGCTGCCATAGGAGCATTTTTACAATTCGGTGTTGCCATCTTAACACCAGTTGTACCGAATTTAGTATTACTCTATTGTTTGCAAGCTTTTTCTGGAATTGCATTTGCATTAAATTTTACAGTTTTAATGTCGTTAAGTATTACGGGTATTCCAGAACATAAGCAATCTACAAGAATGGGTCTTTTTCAAAGTTTGTTTTCATTTGGGATGTTTTTTGGTCCTGTTTTAATGGGGTTACTGACAGCTACTTTCTCAAGAAGCTTGAGCTTTATAATAATAGGAATTCTTTCAGCTATCTCAGGTATACTAATAAAACTTTTTATTAAAACGAAAACAATTGAAAAGCAAACCCTTCTCCCCGAAACTGATCGAGTTGGTTAATAGAACTACTTAGCCCATTGATATATAGTACAAATAAAATTGGGTCTATTAAATGTCTAGGTTATAACCTCTATAGTCTATAAGTAAGAATCTGCGGTAGAGATATCTAAATAAACGTGGAGGTAATAAAAATGTCTTTTAAAATCAAAAAGTTTCCACTAGCAGCGGGTATATTATCTGCCTGTCTGCTTCTTTCAACAGCTTGTTCGAATGAGAATGCATCCAAAAATACAGCTAGTAATAATAATAAAAGTGATAAAATAGTGGTTGACGTTTTTCAATTTAAAGTTGAAATCGCTGACCAATTAAAAGCTTTAACGGACCAATATACAAAGGAACATCCGAATGTTACCTTTAATATTGAGACAGTAGGCGGCGGTGCAGATGGTACTTCCGCATTGAAAGCTAAATTTGCGTCAGGCAATCCACCTGATCTCTTTACAAATGAGGGAAATCAAGTAGCCCAAACATGGAAAAATAAATTAGAAGATTTATCCGATCAGCCGTGGATAAAAGATGCATATGACTATGCTTTAGAACCAATGACAATAGACGGTAAAATTTATGGGCAACCAGTTAACCTTGAGGGTTACGGATTTACATATAATAAAGAATTATTTAAGAAAGCCGGTATTAAAGATCTTCCAAAAACATTCTCTGAGCTAGAGGCAGCAGCGAAAAAATTGAAGGCTGCTGGCATTATACCTTTTTCAGTGGGATACAGTGAGGCGTGGACATTAGGACCCCATGGTATTAACATTCCATTTGCCTATCAAAAAAATCCAGATGCATTCATTAAAGGATTAAATGAGGGTACAATTAAAATAGAAGAAAATAAAGAATTTAAACAGTATCTTAAGTTATTAGATTTGACTGTTAAGTATGGGAATAAAAATCCGTTAACAACAGACTACAATACACAGGTAACAAAATTCGCAAACGGAGAGGCGGCAATGATTCAGCAAGGAAACTGGATTCAGCCCTTGATTGACAAACTTAACCCAGATATGGATCTAGGAATTCTCCCTATGCCTCTTAATGATAATAAAGAAGAAACAGATAAGCTAGCTATTGGCGTTCCAAATAGCTGGGTTATTTATAACAAAGCACCTGAGGCTGATAAAAAAGCAGCAAAAGATTTTCTAAATTGGATGGTTACATCTGAGGAAGGTAAACGAGCAATAGTTGAAGATTTTAAGTATGTACCAGCCTTCAAAACAATCGAAGTAAAAGGTATAGGAGCATTAGGTGAAGAAATTGTGAAATATTCAAAAGAAGGAAAAACTCTCGATTGGGAATGGACTAAATTTCCAGATGGCGTGAAAGAGGAATTCGGCGCACATCTACAGGAGTACATTGGAGGTCAACAGTCTAAAAAAGAAGTTCTAAAAGCCTTGGACAGCAGTTGGGATAAGTTAAAATAAGGATACCAAGTAGATGAGCAAATTATGAAATTTTAAAATTAGACTAAAAGAGAACGTTTAATTTATCAATTGTATTATAGATACCTATAAATTAAAATGAACTTTCTTCCTCGGTTCTGGTGCAAAGGTTAAATTTATTTGATAGAGGTATATAGATTCCTAATGGAAACTGCTCTCATGTAGCTATTCCAAATAGTTGATGATTAAACTTCAATTGATTTTGGACAGACTTATCCTTTTTGAAAGTTTGTCCTTTTTCATCATATGCACGAGTTTATTTGTAATAATACTTTTATAGTACATTCTTTTGAAAAAACTAGTTGATTTCTACTACTAACATAAGAAATTTGTTTTTCATTAAAAACCCTTTTAATTTGAAAAGCTTTTGCCTATAATGGCAAAGGCTTTTTTGACGAGTTTCTTCTATTGTATGATATTTTTATCAAGATAAAGATTTAGGTTCCTCTGTTAAAAGCAAAAAAGCATCTTTGTCTTTATTTTTTAATGATTGGTCGATTTCCTCAAGGATCTTACTTTTTTTAAAATCCTTCATCACTTGATTCAAAAACAATTCAGGCAACATTTCATCAGATATATTTGTTTCTATACGCTTAATTTCATTAGATAAATTATTTTCCATAAATCGTCAACACCTTTATCTTTTCTCTCTTCCAGGCATTATTCCCTTTTTCGAATATTTTAATACAAGATTGATAGATAAAATGGTACATAGAATAATATTCAAGATATGCATATGAAATCCTGTTTTCTTTCTGCTCCTTACTATATATGTGATGACCTATAAGGAAATAAAAAATTATTTAATTATAGGATATTATATTGAAACCAGATTATATACATAATGAAATAGTAATAGATTCCACCAGCTAGAAAAACCTAAAAACTCACTTATAAAAATGTAAGTTTAGTCATTTACACTTACTGACGACAAATGACGATTTTCACTTCTTGTCATATACCACTCTATATTCTACCACCCTTTTAAGAAATTTTTATATTTATGATAATCAAACATAAAATCTATAAGTATTTATATTTAATAAGTTTTTAATCATGTAAATTTAATCAAAAATACAAATTTAAAATAATTTATAAAAAAGATTAGATTAATAAACTACCTTATAAAAATAAATATTTTATCATTTACTCTAAATGACGACAAATAGGCGATTTTTCTACAAAGTATGTAATTGTTAACGTTATTTTCACTAAAATAAGTTAATACTTACTCTTATATATAAGATAAAATTAATCATTATTTAAAACATAAAATTAATTTTATAATATATTTTTATAAATAAACACTTCTTATTTATTTATCATTTAATGTTGTTATTTCAACATTTGTTTGTAAAAAAGTATGTATCTTAAGATGCACATATAAAAATTTATCTTTTACTCTTTAACTTTATAATTAGGTTAATTTTCTGAATTTTATATCAGATTATTTTAAAAAGGTTAAATTATCCACTCATCTCTTATATACTAAAAATAGAAAGCTACTCAACGTATATAGGGGAGTGATCCAATGTCAAGTGTAAAAGAAGCTGTATATATTCATTGTGGAACGAAAATGGGTGTTTTTAAACCCGAAGAAATCACAACATTCAGCTACATGCATTCCAGAGGATTTTTTGCTTGCCCAGGTTGTGGTGTGAAAGTCTTTCATAAAAATCAAAGGGGACAACCAACATTTGTTGTCTCACCCACTAATACTCATGCCTATGATTGTCTTTATAAAGAATAGTAAAAAAAGTAGCCTTCGCTCCACAAGAGCAAAGGCTTTTTTTAAACTCGGCGATTGGGAAATGTTTTATCAGTTTAAGCCAAGTTTAATATATACATACATGTTTTTAAAACAACATAGGGCTGAATTTTGCAGTGAATGAATCATTATATAGCATGAACGAGTTTCATTTTGTCACAGTGCTAATCTCAGGCATTTTTTTATAATGCATTTTTATAATTATTTGATACAAAGACCATACGTTTGACTAGTATGAAGAATATATGATATATTCTTCACCTATACATACTATATCCAGTAAGAAACGAGGTAGTTAACTATGAAAAAAGCTGAACTAATCGATGCAGTTGTAACAAAAACAGAACTAACAAAACAAGATTCTAAAAAAGCAATAGATGCGTTGTTTGCAACAATTTCTAATACACTTGCAAAAGAAGAAAAAATCCAAGTAGTTGGATTTGGTACATTTGAGGTACGTAATCGTGCAGAGCGTACGGGTCGTAACCCCCAAACAGGTGAAGAAATGACAATTCCAGCTTCAAAGGTTCCTGCTTTTAAACCAGGGAAAGAGTTAAAAGAAGCTGTTAAATAAGTATTTTAGAAAGCACTTAGATTTATTCTTTGAGCTTTTTTCTATTGAAAGTTCACAAAGTTTACACAATAAAATGTAAGCGTTTGCTAAAAACTGCTGTATAATAAGTATAAAAGAATATAACGTTTAACTTGTATGATTTTCTAACAAATTTAACATGATAATTACTTATTTGAATAACAAGTTCCTACATTAGTTATTGGGAAGAAAGGAGAACTGAGCATGATATTGAAAGCATTAAGAAAGAAAGGTGTCATTACCATTAATTATTATCAAAACGGTTTATTACAAACATGTAAGGGACGAGTAAGTAATCTTAATCTTCATGATCAAACTCTTTCTCTAGAAGATGAACAACACAATATATTTTCTATTCGTTTATCAGGCATTACTGAAATTCATTAAGTCTATCATCGTGTAGTTACATTATTTAATATACTTATTACGTGGAATATTAATGATAACACTATAAAAAAGAGGAAGAGAACTCTCTTCCTCTTTTTTATAGTTATTTACCTTTTTAGTACTATTTCTTACGTCCGCCAAGTTGTTATTCAGCTAATGCTATAACATTCTATAATAAATAGAGAACTATCCTGGGGGGAGAAGACGTTAAATAAAAGAAGAATTAAAGGCTATTACGAAACACTTTGACTTTATCCATAAATTCTTTAACACGTCTAATGTCCACATGATTTTCAAACTTTCCTTCATATTTAAAAGTAGTTCCAACAACTGCTCCATCCGCAATAGACAATTGTTCTTCAAGATTGCTTAACCTTACACCCGTGTTTGCTAATACAATTGTTTCTGGAACTATATCTTTTACACGGCTTAATATCTCTGTATCTGTTTGTGATCCAGCCGTTAATCCTGATACACATAAAGCATCTGGTCTATTATTAAACACGGTAGACTTAGCAATACTTTCGATATCTCGATCTGCTAAATATTTAGCTGCTTCTGGTACAATGTTAAATAACAATTTTACATCTTCTGCTCCAATCCTGTATTGATGTCTAATAGTATCGCCCACATTTGTATTCCATGTTCCAAAATCACTTGCGTATACACCGGTAAAGATTTCTCTAACAAACTTCGCCCCTGTGGCAGCAGCTAAGTCCAATGACTTTTTGGCATCCCATAATACATTTACACCAAATGGCACTTTAATATCTACCATTAGTTCACCAATAATACGAGCCATTGCAGCAACAGTTTCTGTCTTCACTTCTGTTAGATAAGGCAAACTAAATTCATTTGAAAACATAACTGCATCCACGCCTCCATCTTGAAGGGCTTTTAGGTCTTTTCTTGCCATCTCCACCACGTAGTCCATACCCTTTTCCTTATGGAAATAAGGATCACCTGGCAATGGAAGAAAATGGCACATCGCAATAATGGGTTTTTCAGTACCAATGATATCTTTTAACCAAGTCATATTATTCCTCCTAATAATTCACAGTATATGATTCGATAAAAATTTTGAATTTTATACTTTATTAAACTCTAATTTCACATTTTTCAACTTTTAAGACCACTTTTTTTGAAAATCAACTAATTCTTCGGAGTCTGTAGTAATATTTTTTGCTATGCGTGAATAGATGAGTTTCAATTCATTATAGCAAGCCACTTCTTCTTTATTCGGCTGATGATAATAGCTATTTCCAATCATTGCGGAAACAACTGATAGACTAATTACTTCATTGAAGCTATACAAAGCAAGTACCATAGCACCTAGACATGAACTTTCATAATTCTCAGGAATATATACATCCTTATCAAAGATATCCGCCATCATTTGACGCCAAAACGAAGAACGTGAAAATCCACCGGTTGCATAGATTGCACTTGTTTTCCCAGTGAGTTCTTCCACTATTTCTACAATTGAATATAGATTTAATAAAATTCCCTCAAATGTTGCACGTATAATATGTTCACGTTTATGCTGAATACTTAACCCAACATACGAACCTCTTGCATCTGCATTCCATAGTGGAGCGCGTTCACCCGTGACATACGGAAAGAACAGAAGCCCTTTTGAACCCGAATTTGCCCTAGCAGCTGTCTCAGCAAATAAATTGAATGCATCGGCACTATTTTGTTTATTTTTCTCCTCTTCTTGTCCAAATTGATTAAGAGCCCATTGAAGAACCATACCACCATTATTTGAAGCACCACCTATAACCCAATGCTTCTCTGTTAAAGCGTAACAAAATATTCTTCCCTTTGGATCCACAATCGGGCGATCCACCACTGTACGAATTGCCCCACTTGTACCAATAGTCGCAGCAATTACTCCTGGTTCAATGGCGCCTACCCCAAGATTAGATAGCATGCCATCGCTTGCCCCAATTACAAACGGGGTAGAAGGTAAGAGTCCTAATTTACTTGCAATTTCTTCATTTAGTCCTTTTACTTGATATGTTGTAGGTACTGGCTTGGAAAGTTGTTTTGCAGATATCCCAGCAATACAGAGTGCTTCCTCATCCCATGTTAAATCATTTAGATGAAACATGCCCGTTCCTGATGCAATAGAATAATCTACTATATATTTTCCAAAAAGGCGGTGAAATATATATTCTTTAATTGATATAAACATAGTACTTTTTGTAAAAATATCAGAGTGTTCATACCTTAACCATACAAGTTTCGAGAGAGGGGCCATCGGATGAATAGGTGTGCCTGTCCGCAGATATATTTCATGACCATTCCAATCTTTTTTTATTTTTTCTGTCCATTTTGCACTTCTACTATCTGCCCATGTAATACATTGTGTAATCGCTTGTCCTTCATCATCTATAGCAATCACACTATGCATTGCTGAACTAAACGAAACAGTAAGAATATCTTTTGACGCTACTTTACTTTTCTTTATAACGTCTTGAATGGTCTCGATAACAGCATTGTAGATTTCTTCTGGATCTTGTTCTGCCGCGCCAACAGTCGGTGTTTCTAACGGATAGTCTACTCCATGGCTTTCTATCAACTGACCATTTTTTTTATATAATGCTGCTTTTGTACTTGTGGTACCAATATCAACACCAATAATATAAGTATCTCCCACATTAATGTCCTCCTCATTACTCCCTATTGGATCTCTTCTATTTTTTTTTAGTAACCCCCCGCCTTACAATCCTTTGATTGATTATACAAATAAACTCCCTCTACGAATATGTAAAAGGAGTTTTGTTTTTAAACAAACATATCAAATAATAAAGCTCCCCCGAAAGCGATAAATGAAAGTAATGTCTCTAATATAGTCCAAGTCTTAAAGGTTTCTTTTACTGTTAATCCTAGATATTCTTTTACTAACCAGAAACCTGCATCATTTACATGTGAAAACATAAGGGACCCTGCACCTGTTGCAATAACTAATAATTCTAAGTTTACACCCGACATATGCTCAATAATTGGTGAAACAATGCCAGCTGCTGTTGTTAACGCTACTGTAGCTGATCCTGTTGCAACTCGGATTAATCCGGCTACCATAAATGCCAAGACAATTGGTGATAAAGACAAGTGTTCAGACATTTGAGCGATCGACGTACCTACACCACTATCAATAAGAATTTGTTTAAATCCACCACCAGCACCAATGATTAAAATAATTGATCCAACTGGAAGTAAGCATTCTTCTGTTAACTTTTTAATGATATTCTTATCCATCCCTTGACGAATTCCAAGAAGATAAAATGCTGCAAAACAGGAAACTAGAAGTGCAATTACCGGACTACCGATAAACACAAAGAATTTCGTCAAGCCACTAGGTAGTGACATATATGGTACAACAACTGATATTACCATTAAGATAACTGGTAGTAAGATAATAAAGAACGAAACTCCTGTTCCTGGTAACTGTTTTGATGCTGTGGTAACACGAATTAATTCTGGCTCTCCTTCAGGAATTACACGCTTATGCACCCATTTTGCGAACAAAGGGCCTGCAATAATAGCTGCTGGTAATGCAATGAATAGTGAGTAGAGAAGCACTTTTCCTAGATTGGCATTATAAATTCCGATAGCAGTCATCGCTCCTGGATGTGGTGGTACAATGCCATGTACAATGGATAATCCAGCGATTACGGGTAACGCAATTAATAAAATATTTTGCTGAGTTGTTTTACGAATCGAAATGACTAAAGGTAATAAAATTACAATTCCCACTTCAAAAAATACGGGAATACCAATAATAAACCCTGAAAATAACATAGCCCATGGTAATTTCTTGACGCCAAAGAATCTAACAAAGAAATCTGCTACTTGCATACCAGCACCAGAATCTGACATCAACTTTCCTAAAATGGTACCTAACGCTAAGATACCGACTAAATGGCCTAAAACGCTTCCTACTCCAGTTTCATACGCTCCAACGATTTTATCCATTGATAACCCAGACATAATAGCTAAAAATAAACTTGCTACAGTTAAGCTAATAAATGCATGCCATTTCCACCATGATACTCCGAGAATAACAATTACAATTGCTAATAATGTAATTATTAACAAATACATATCTGTACCCATAAAAACCCCCACCTTCTCCCAAATGTGCAAACGCTTACAATATATTCCTAAGAAAAAGATTATAAACCTTTTTCTTACTGAGTTTTATATATCATAATTGACAACATAATCTTGTATTTCTGTGTTATAGTATCCTTTACTATATTCAAGCAAATTTCCCACTTCATCATAAGAATAACGTGATCTTTTTAATAAATTTGTGCCCTTTTTTACACCTAGTTTTTCTTCTAAAAGATAAGAAGCAGTAGTAACAGCAAATTGATCTCGAAACTTTTCTAAAGAAATACCTTGCGCTTCTACCAAATCGTATAAGGATTGAACATTTAAATCTGATAGTTCAATATTCTCCATAAGCTGTATTGTTAAATAATGTTCGTAATAAATATACGGCATATCATTTAGATGATACAGACGTTCGATTCGAAAACACTGATCTCCGAATAATTGATATTCTTCTGTACCTTCTTGGTTAAAGATTACTTCTGCCCCTAATAATTGTTTACGAATTTTATGACCTTTTTCCACCAATACTTCTGTAAAACGTTTTCCTTTAGAGAGTTTTGAAATGGATTTATTTCGAATTACTTTCGTTCCTTTACCACTCTTTGTTTCAAGATAGCCATCTTTAACAAGCTCTTTGATAGCATTTCGAACGGTAATTTTACTTACATGAAATTCATCTTCCAATTGAGGCTCTGAAGGTATATTTTCTCCCATAGGGTACACACCGTGTAAAATTCGATCCTTCAAGATATTCTTTATCTGTAAATATAAGGGTCCTTTTTTTCGAGATACATTCACTTTCACTATTCTATTTCCTACCTTTCTACATCGTTCACTGCTTCTGTCATGGCCCGCATTACATCATCTTTCGAGGACATTGGAGTATCTCCTACAGTTGTATGGGCAAGCATTCCTGCTGTAGCAGCAAATAAGACGGTTTTTTCTGGCGAAAAGCCTTCTAGCTCACCATATATAATACCACTTGTATAAGCATCTCCTGCACCTATTCGGTCATAAACAGAGAAAGTAAGCGTTTTAGAAAAAGTAAATTCTTGATTTTTAAAGATATATGCGCGTAATGAATGCGTATTGTTATCATTAATAGAACGGTGTGTGCCTGCTACTACAGAGATGTTATATTTTTTTGCAACAGTTGGAATCAAATCCATAAGCTGTTCTGTCCGATCTTCCTTGTCGGTTTTCATACTTAAGACAAACATAGCATCTTTTTCGTTCATCATAACAATATCAGCTAAATGCAGCATTTCTTCATAATGTGGTTTTGCTTTTTCATATCCATCTGCTCCCCAAAGTGACGGACGATAGTTGCAATCAAAAACAATTGTTCCCCCATTTTCCTTGACGGCTTTCGCAAATAATTTCATATGGTTACGAACGGAATCGTTCATAGCCAGTGTAATTCCGCAGAAATGAACAACATCTAATTGCTTTGCAATTTCTTTAAAATCATATGTTCCTTCAGAAGCTGTATTAAAGCTACTTTCTAAGCGATTGGAATAGGTGACGCGACTAGATCGCGCCCCAAATCCATTTTCTAAAAAATACATACCAACGTAATCTCCACCTCGAGTAATAAACGAGTGTGTAATACCTAATTTTCGAAGGTATGACACTGCAGCATCTCCCACTGCATTAGATGGCAATGTAGAAACCAGATAACCTGTATGCCCATATCGAGCTAGTGCTGAAGCCACATTTACTCCTGTACCAGAAAACGAGTAGCTTAATGTATTAGCTTGAGAAAGTAATTCATATCCTGGCACTTGCAAGCGCATCATTACCTCTCCAAATGCAGCAAAATTCTTAGCCATGCTGATCAACTAACTTCTTCATTGTTTCAAGCAATTCACGTACATCCTCTACATTTGTTTTTCCTGTTTCTTTGTCAATGATTGATGAGTAGACATGAGGAATGACTTGTGGGACGTTAGCTTCTAAGGCAATACGTAAGATTGCTTCAAAGTTCTCCTTATCGATACCACCAGTCGGTTCTAATGCAAATCCTTCTTCACCACATGCTTGTGCAACAGCACGAAGCTCATCTTCTCTACTTAATCCTTTCATTGGGAAGTATTTTAATGCATTTCCTCCCATGTCACGTACCAATGCAATTGCCGTTTTGATAGGTACAATAGCATGCTCGCCTTGTGCTGCACTAACTGGACCAGTTGAGATATTTACATAACCAACTTTTCCGGTTGGAGATACTAAACTATTAATCCAGCTATCCTTTTCCCCCAGATTCGCACGTGTTGCTCCAACGGCAGGAAACACTTGATTAATGTGACTGCCAGGATAATGCTTTGCAATTTCTGCTACTACAGCTGCCTGACGGTTATCTCCAGCCCCTAAACCGATTGATACTGCTTCATCAATTTCCTGTCCGTACTCTTTCATTGCTTTTACTGCTTCTTCGACAGTAGAATAATCCTTGGATAACACACCTACTAATACATGCCCCTCTGCAGCTTCAAATACTTCTTTGGCATTTTCAATACTATTTGCTAGCACATTTAGTGCAACTCGCTCTTTGTAAAATCGTTTTGTAATGTTTGACATGTTAGTTTCCTCCTACTATTTCGCGTATTCTAGACTCAATTACATGTATATCGTCACCTTTTAAAGGTCTTGGATCGATATCAAAATACCCTTGTCTTATCCCATAATCACGTGTATAAACAGCAATCTCACCTTCACGCAACTCTTTTACAACCTCTTTTGCGGTTGTATTAGCCTGGTCTGGAATGATTTGAATTCGTGCACGGAATATAGATCGACCTGCTTCATCTTGTACAATTGTCACATTAACGCCTTCCATGTCTTTTAATGACATCAATGCTTGTAAACTTTCTTTTTCTTGTTCACTTTTATCTTCTTTCTCGCGATACTCATTAAGTGCTTGAAGTAATCCAAACGTAGTTTCCTTACCAACTTTCATACTTCTTCCTATACAATGTAATTGAACCTTCAACCATTCAATATAGTTACGTTTACCGCCAACAATCCCAGACGTTGGGCCTTCAATTGCCTTTGAACCACTATAAATCGCAAGATCTGCGTATTTTACATACTTTTGAAGGTCTTCTTCTGCCGCGGCATCCACAATCAATGGAACATTATTCTTCTGTGCAATTTCCCACGCTTCTTCCACAGAAATCATATTTTTTTGAACAGTGTGATGAGATTTCACATAAAGAATAGCAGCTGTATTTTCGGAAATCGCTTCTTCAACATGAGTTGCTCTACCCTCATTAGCATAGCCAACTTCAATAAGCTTTCCGCCACCTAAATAAACCATGGTTTCAACCGGTGCCCCGTACTGTACGTTATGACCTTTTAGCATAATAATTTCATTTTTTGAAATGACTTCTTGATGAAGGCGCTCGCTTTTACGGCGGTTTCCTTGTGTAACAAGAGCAGCAATAGAGAGAGCAATTCCACTTGAAGCTGAGTTAACAACCACAGCTGCTTCTGATCCTAGAATGTCAGCAATATGGTCACCTGCTTTATCAACTAAATCAGCAATCTCAACATAATTTTGTCCGCCTTGTTTCATCGCATCCATCACGGTATCTGTTGGTGCTGATACACCTAAAATGCTCATCCTTCCACTAGCATTAATTACTCGTTTCAGCCCATATTTAGCATTCAATGAATGTTCCATTTACTACCACTCCTTTTGCGTCTATTCTTCTTTCCCCTATTCGTTTGTCTCCTTGAGAATCAACCAGTGTAATTGGATCATCTTGAACGGTGAATAATGTTAAGTTAGCAACATCTCCAATTTGTATTCGTCCAAGCTCTGGCTTCTCAAGCCAATCCGCCGCATGTACGGTCACAGCTGAAATCACTTCTTCAAGCGAATACCCCAAGTATAAGAATTTAGATAGTACGTTTGCCATATTGTATACAGGACCATCCAATCGATTTTTACGATAAATGTCAGTGCTTATTGTATTTAAACCAATATGGTATCGTTTGGCCGACTCAGCGACTTTAAATGAGAAACTTGCATTACCATGACCAACATCTAAATGTACACCTCGCTTAATAGCTTCAGTTAGTACTTGAAGTGGTTTTCCTTCATCATCAAAAAGATTATTTTCCTTTCCATTCAGATAATGAGTAATCACATCTTTTTTTTCTAGAAGAGGAATAACTTCTTCAATACTTGGCGGAGCTGAACCTATGTGTACCATTAGAGGTAACGATGTCTCAATAGATAATTCTCTAGCAATACGCAATGGTTCAATACCGTTATCACAAACAACACTCTTACTGATACGCGCCTTTAATCCAACAATAACATCCCCATACTGATCAACAGCTTGTTTTACTTTCTTTTTATCTATCCATTCAATCTTAGATAATTCATCGACTCTTTTTAGGCCGATTCTTGAGATATTCAAAAATGCAAATAAATTTGTTTTTGCCTGCTCTCTACTCTTAACTAAATCAGCAATACGATCGGCTCCACAACTGCCAGCGTCCACAATGGTGGTTACACCATGTTTTATTCCTATTTCGTCTATTTCATCTCCATAAGGACTAAATTCAGAAAATGCATGAACATGTAAGTCAATCCATCCACTGGATACGTACATACCTGAACAGTCGAATAGTAATTCCCCAAACCCACTTCCAGCCTTCGTTATCTCAGCAATCTTACCATCTTCAACTACAATATCAATTTGGTCTTCATTCACACGTTTTACATTACTTAATACAAATCGTTCTTTCATTTATGCCACCCTTTTCTGTTACTTTATCTAAATAAATCACAATGAATTACATTCATTGGATTTTATACATATAGTACAGTTCAGAAAACCAAAATAATTAATAACGTTATAACGTTATGTTAACACAAAAGCATCACAAAGTAAATATAACATTATAATGTTTGTTTTCTAAAAAAATCATAGCTATCTATTCTTGTTACGCTTATAAATATATCCATAATGTAAAAAGTTTATTTGATTCATAACGCTCTTTATTATTTTTACATTTGTAAAGTTGTAAGAGAATAATCTAAACATTTCCTTGACTGTGCTTATATTCTGTAATTATGTGACTTTTATGTACACCCTGGCTGTGTTGAATCTAATAAAAAAGCTTTGCCTAGACTAATTTTGATTATTAATCGTGAGAGGGTACCCACGGTACAGCCTTAGCTTTTACGATTTGGTTGAAATAATGGATGAACGAGGCTTATCGATGGCTCACACCACAATTATGCGTTGGGTTCGTCAATATAGAACAGAATTAGACAGGCGCGTACGAAGCCATCTTAAGAAAACGAATAACTCTTGGAGAGTGGATGAAACCTACATGAAAGTGGAAAGCCAATGGATGTATCTGTATCGTTCCGTTGATCCAGAATTAACTACCATTTATTTCCATATAAGTAAAACAAGATACTATAGGGCTGCAAAGCGCTTTTTCAAGAAAGCTTTTTGGTCTCTTCATGTTTCCAAGCCTCATATGATTACAGTAGACAAGAACTTATTCTATGGCTATTGAAGAGTTGAAGAACAAAAAAAAGATGCCTGTAGGCATCCATATAAGACAAATGAAATATTTCAATAACATTGCCGAACAAGGTCATGGGTTTATTAAAGACGAGTTCGTTTCATGTTAGTATTAAAATCTTTTAGTACTGCTACATCCGTTATTTCTAGAATAGAAGCAATGCATATCACCCAAAAGGGAAACTGATTTTACGAGACAAGTCTGACCAAAATCAAGGGGAGTTCATTCATTAACTATTTAGAGTTGCTGCTTAAAAGTAGAGTCGGTTAGGTCTCTATACGCTACTTTCAAATAGACATATTTTTTGCACCCAAACCCCAAATTTATATATATTACATACTTAGCTAGTTTTTATATGTTGATTCATAACATTACATAGTTATTTTAGTCTTGCAATATCTTCACAATGGAATGGAAAATATCATCTATCTTTTTAATTTACCATTATCGATGATCAGTTGATCATCGATAAATACACTTGGTTTTTTAACAACTCCATCAATATGAACGCCTGCCACAATGGTTCCCCCGAATGTATTGTTGCTTCCGAATGCGATATGAATGGTTCCATATACTTTTTCATCTTCAAGAACGACACCAGTTATTCTTGCTTTATCATTCGTTCCGATGCCAAATTCACCTAGCTCTCTGCCGCACCTGTTCCCTAATACCTGAAGTAATTGATTAGCTGCTTGTCCTTCAGCCTTTACGATCCTTCCTTTTTCAATCGTTAAAAGTAAAGGCGATTCCAATTTTCCGATTCCTGCTAAAGACCCGTCAATCAGAATTTGCCCAAATGCCGTACCTTCTATAGGCGCAATGTATGCTTCACCCGATGGCAAATTCCCTGATTCTCCCGGATTTAGATACATTCCTGTGCTTGAAATTCCTTTACGTCCTTTAATCGAAAAATTGAGTGAATAGCCATCTTTTTCAATCCGAACATAATGCCCCTTCGTTAATACAGTAGTCATTTCCTCCGTTAATTCTTTTACCTTTGAATAGTCTGCGGAGATTGCCCCTTCTAAAAACATATCTTCTGTAATGCCCGGCATTGTGGCTAATCTCGCACCAGCTGCAGTAGCATTTTTTCGGGCTTGTGTATGAGTTAGGGAGTGCTCGGTAATACAAATTACTACATTGGACTGCTCCATAGCTTGGGCAATTGGTGGAGGAGGTTCTTGCCCAGATTTCTCCCTTTCCTTCATGGCAACAAGCATCGCTTCCGCTCCCAGCTGCTTTCCCGCCTCATACACCGATTCAGCAAGATTTCTCTTTACATCATCAGTAACAACAAGAAATAGCTCCTTTTCTTTAAGTCCAAGACAACTTTTGAGGACATTTTTACTTACTTTAATTAGCTGTTCATTCATTCTTTCCCATTCTCTCCTTTGAACTTCCTGTTTAAATCATTTCTGATACTAATTTTGCCATAATAGCATTAGATAAAATAACCGGTAATCCTGATGCCTTGGAAACCAGCTCCCTTGCCTGTTCGGTATAACCCATGCAATCAAGTAAAATAACATCGACTTTGTCCTTCAATTCTTTAGCGACTTCTTGAAAACTAGAGATATCCTTTTCATAAGGTGATATAACAGCAAAAATCGGACGAAGCCCAAGAGAAGTATATTTTGGTTCTAGATTCTCTTCTTGCTCTTTAAGCGGAACAATGACACCAAATCGACGTTTCCTGACAAGTGCTTTAACTGTGTTCGGAATAATATGATCAGGTTCAATAAGATAAGCACGCTTTGTTGTCAAACCGGGAAATACCCCTGTACATAATAGAAATATTTGTTTAACGCCGACATCTTCAAGCTCATTAATTTTCCTTTGCAAAATGGGTTGCATCTTTTTCCTGGACATTATGACAGATTCACCATTTGTTAATCGAGAAGTTAAGACATAGTCTCCTTTTTCTGGATACAAATGCTGTTCAATATAGTCCTTTTTCAATCCATCCAATACTCCAACTTGAACGAGTTCAGCGCGATCCTCCAAGTATTTTTGAACAATTGGAGCTACATCTGCACGTGGCGCTTGACCAATTGTGATCATCCCAAACTTCTCCATATCTAATACCTCCAATGAATATACAGGAGCGAGGTCTAGAGGTACCTGTCCCGCAACGTCAAATGATTATTTCCCCATCGTTTGCAAAATTTTCATCGATCCGTAGAGCTTTGTCATATGTTCAAATTCTTTTTTGTCGTAAAATTGACACGTTCCATTAGTTACTTCTTTTGCCACTTCAACAGAAAACCTTGCTGCCGCAGCGATATCGACTTCGTGGCTTGCACCCGTGCCGCAGCCTGGTACTGCTGATTGGGCGGTAATCGCTACACCGACGACAGGAGAATCCGTTGCTACACACGGTTGTAAAATCGAATTAATATGATAAACATCGTTGCCATAAGGCGTAATATCTTGCATTGTTACTGGGAATGTAACTGGTAACTCCCCAGTCGTCATTTCCATAATTCTTAGCAAGTCCTCACTTACACGAAGTATATACCCTTCCTTCACCGTAGGAGAAATGGCAATTCCTTTATGATTGATTACACGATTTCCTTTTGTCGTGTCAATGGATAATATGACATCCATTGATGGGATTACTTCATGTTTGTTCATTTCCCAAATATCAACCGGGGAATCCATAAAATCAACCGGTTCATGTGGACGCGTTGGGGCGTCGGGACAAATATGCGTGGAAATAATCACATCACCTATTAACATATCTCCCTTAGTTTGCATATCAGCAAGTTTAAGAGCCGAAGCAACCGCTGCAATTGCGCCATCAGCGTCAGAGACAAGTCCGATTCGACTTGGACGCGCACCAATACCTCCGAGGCGACCAATTATTCCAACAGTCGGCGAAGTTCCACCTTTTTGTTTCCCTTCGGTTCCTGGAATCAAAATCTCAATAAAATCTGTACTACCTTTTTCACCAATTACTTTTTTAACTGTTACAGTAACGTTCGGATACTTGTTAAAGAGCTCTTTCACCGTTTCTCCATTAACATAAGCACTGCCCATTGTTTCTAATACAGTAAATGTTTGTTTTAGTACCATTTCATTTCCCTCCAGATCTTCTAATCTATAAAAATGTTTAATTTGCCTCTTAAAGATATGGAAGTATAGGCTTCTTAATAATTTCTTCAACAGGTTTCATTAGATTTTCATTTCTCATTGTACTGCTCAAGATTAAATTTTCTTTCGGGACAGATATTACAGCTAGCGATTGACCTTTTTCCACCTCTGCTGTCACAATTGGTTTAGCCGTTTTTGCATCAAGCGTCATAATAAGATCTGGGAATGTAGCAATCCTTTCACCATTCAATTCTAATGTCATATACTCATTCCAAAATGTTAGTTCATGTGAACCAATTGTTACACTACCAACATCGAAACCTCCTGTAGTTTCCAAACTAAATTCCCTTACCGTACCTTCAGCAACTACTTTTCCACCTAGTTTTGTTACAACGGCGTCAATAGCAGCCTCGCCTTTGTTGTTTAGTAAAGCTTCACCGACTTCAATCGCTTGACGAATAGCTCCAGGGGCACCATTTTCTTTAGCATAAGCAACGGTTACTGGGTTTCTTGCAACTGCTACAAGGCCGCCAGCTTCGACTGATGCAGTACGAACTATAGATGCTGCTTTAGAAAGTGAACCTGAAACGCTTAGTTCAACATATTTGTCGCCTTTACCTCCTAAGGCAGCTTGATGTGATACATAATTCGGACGTTCAGATAAATTAAGAGAACCCATTGAACCTGTCGGATGAGCTCGTCCATTACATGGTACATCAATAACCGGAATTCCCATTACTGAAGATTGAAACCATCCGTTTACAGTTGTACTGGCACCATTTTCATTTGTTGTGATGCCTTTAATGGACTTATCGATCTTTTGTGTAAGTAATTCTAATGCCCTAGAATAATGAATCGGTTTAAGAAATTTTTCTTTTGCTGCAGGTGCACCCACCAGCGACACAGTTACCAGTAAGTCCTCATCATGAAGTTCATCGACGGTTAGAAGTTCAGGCTGTCCGATTTCAAGTGCTAAGCGGCCAATTTGCAATCCTTCTTCGATCCATCCGCCACCGCCTCCTCCTAGGACGGCGCCGCCATAAACCGCATATTCTACCATTTTTTCATCCAGTTTCATTTTCACCATACAAACACTCCCTTTACTTTTTCAAACTGCCAAATATTGAATTAAAGAAACTATATAGCGCATCACCCGCGATAAAACCTGCTGCTAAAATGCTCATTGGTGTTTCAGCTTCTTTTCCTTTAACCTTAAGAACAATCATTCGGATTAAAATCCCCCCAAGAACCGCCCAACATGCGTTAGGTGTCAAGATGAGAAGCCCAGTAGCAAATAGAACGCCTAACTGACGACCGGGACCACCAATTAATTGGATGATTGCTCCTGGAATTGCCCACATTAACAGATGCTTGGCCACTTCAGAAGAAGCACCTGCCGTAATGGTAGAGGCATACACTTTATCAATTGGTGGAACAAGATTTTGTGCAAAGTAACCTTTGTACGTAAAAATAACGGTTAGAAGAGCTACACCAAAAGCAATCATTCCCGTTATATATTGGTGCTTTCTTCCTTGTAGTTCATACTCTGGGTCCTTGCCCTTCCCCCGAAGGATATATCCAGTTTTCAAATCATAACCCATGTCGGCAAAAGCTGGGCCTGTCGCAGCACTAAATCCAGCAAGTAATGCAAGAGCTTCTGTTGGAAACCCTATGAGCATTCCGAAAAGAAGGGTAATAAATGCCACTGCGAAAGCCGGAAACCACCCAGAGTGCATAGCTGCGATTCCAACAATCAATTCATGGATAAATGCGGCAAAAGCAGCGAAGATTAAAAAGCCAATTAACATACCAATGGACATCTTCGTTACAATTCCACCTATCAATGCAATAATAAGCGCGATGACAAGGTATGCAATAAATCCTAAGCCTAATGATCTTCTTGCCTCATTGATTGGACGGGTAACAGGCGCTTGCACGTTCTCAGATGCTATAGAAATCTCACTGAGTCCATTCTTTGCATTTTTTTGTTTACCAAAAATAAGTATGGCAACTTGAATTAAAGCAACAATTCCTGCTCCAACCATAATACCGTGGGGAATGTACAATGCATTAATATCCACTCCGAACCAAGGAATAAAATATTGGCGAATCATAAGACCAATACCAAACATGGTTAAAGCCCAAATATTCCCAATGAAAGCTACACCAAACGCTGACATTGAAATATGAAAGTAGGAACCAATTAGCCCAAGAGCCGTTCCGATTCCGAGAAGGCCTGCTCGTTTTCCACCTTTATCTCCGGCCATAATGGATTCCGCAGTTGCCACACCCGGTGCCCAAGTCTCTGATGCGGGAAAAAGCTTCGAATCAAATATCTTATATAAAATGGCTGCGTCTACAAACATCGCCAAAGCCGCACCAACTAGCATTGGAACGATTAATTCCGGTTTTCCTAGTGTATAAGGGATTCCGATCGGAATTAGCAAACTGTTAGCTGCACCGAAAGTAGCTGAAGAAATAGATGTTTGGACAAGATTTTGCCTGTGAACGGACTTGAATTTCCGTAAAAAGGCTACGGGAATTCGAGCAATTAACATTGCTACTAGGGCCCCAATAATTGATGTGCTTGGCGTAACCCCGAGCGTGGTGACAATTTGCATTCCGATGATTGCCCCTAGAACTGCCGTTAAAATGTTAAGAATAAGAGCGACAGCTTCAAAGACGCTCGGGTGTTTTTCTTTGTTATTCATTGAAACTCCCCCAATCTGGATGTCATTTAAGTTGTTCTTCAATCGTGAAGGTCGATTGAAACATATCGCTTTGTTTTAATAAATCAATTAATTATTTCCTTCCCATAATTGCTGATTTAGCATTAAAATAGTTAAATTATATAATTCATTGAACCTTCAAACACTAATGTAAATCAGAGGCGAATGGTCCTTCTACTTCAACCGCGTCACATAGCAAGAAACCAATTAGCATACCCGGAGAAATTTAAGGAGTTAATACACCTAAAAACAAGGTAATAAGTGCAGTATCCATGTATACGAAATATCTAAAAATAAGTAAGCATTGATACTTAAATTAAAACTTTCATTTATTTTATCCTGTATTAACCAAGCTCCTACTTTTACTTATTTGAATTTTGTTTAAAAAAATATGGCTTTCAAAAGATGGCTAACCATTATAAACAGCAGTTTGATTAATTAATTTTTCTTATCAAAATTTCTTTAATTTCTCATCTCCTTCATTATTAAAATTTTTTCCAATTAAGTTTATAAAATAAGTCAGTATTTTTAATTCCACCTCTCAAATGGTTCTAATATAGAAACAGTGTTTCTATATTTGTTGATAGTAGAATTATTATATAGTTTAAAAATAAAACTTTCAATAATTTTCTGATTCTTTTCATTAGTTTTTCTAGTGTAAAAAAATAGGAATATCTAGGAACTCCTACGCAGAAAACTTTATAAATAGATATCCCTTTCTATTTGGATGGCATAAAAAACCTCGTAGGTTCATAAATGTAAACCCACGAGGTTTTTAATAAAGGAAAGTATAAAATTGGAGTATGTCTTACTTCAGTGATAAAGTTTAAGATGATATTTCTCCATAATGTCCATTAATTTCAGGCTTGTTTCTTTCATAAGCAGCAAATTATGTTCAATAGTCGTATCACTCATACGATAAATAGGACCAGAGACTGTAAGAGATCCGGCGATTTGATTATTATAGAATAAAGGAACAGCAATAGCTGTCACATCAGGAGTATATTCCCCACTGCTTTTTGCCCATCCTTGCCCCTTTATGATTTCTAACTCTTTATGCAATTCTTTGGGATCGACTATGGAGTCTTTCGTATAAGGACGCAAGCCTAATTCAATGACTTGATTGATGGTATCTTGGGGTAAATAAGCGAGAATAGCCCGATAAGTAGCGGCAACATATAAGGGTGCTCGACTTCCCATAGAAGCAGTAAATTTCACTTTATTATCCGTTTCAACAATATCAAGTGTAATAGCTTCTAGGCCATCAAATGTCGTTAAAAATACAGACTCTCCAGTTTTTTTCATTAAATCGGTTAAAAGAGGAGTAAATAACTCTCTTACATTTAAACTTTCATACATGGTTAATCCAAGTTCCCATACGGCAAATCCTAATGAATATTTTTTCGTATCTGGATTTTGTACTAAGAAACGATGCTTTTCAAACGTATCCAATATACGGTAAATATTCGTGTGATTAGTATTTAGTTCCTGTGCAAGTTCCCTTACTCCCCACGACGGCTTGTCTTTTGTAAACATCTTCAAAACTTTTAGTGATTGATCAAGTGTTTTTAACATTTCAATCTCCTTAACATGCAAAATCGGTTTCATGCATCCCTATAGAATTATATTAAATTTTCTATAATAAAGATAGAAAAAGTGGTTCTAAGGCGAAGAATGCACGGAAAACATTCAGTACAAAAGGAGTTTCTTTTTCTTGTACTTTGCTTTGCTTTAATGTTTCTCTTATAAATGCCCATAATTGAGATACGATAGAAGCTGCTGTTCCCAGTAAAAAGAAAGCAATAAAAGCTAAAAAATAAAAGTTACGGATGAATTCAAATCCAGAGTATCCTAAAATGGCAGCGCCCGTAGTGAGTAATAATAACAGCACCTACTGAAATAATGTTAATAAAAAAGCTAAATTGTATATTGCTCATTCCGACTTCGTCAATACCAAACAATGAGGAATATGGAGCAAAAAAAGATGTAGCTAACCCGTATACAAAATTCCCCAGAAAGAGCACCTGAAACGTAGGAATGACCTATAACATCTCAATAGTTTTCTAACTCCCTTTCCTTTTAGCATAATCACGCTTCCCTTTTATAAAATAAATATGAGTGAAAAGATTTTATAATGGATTTACACTAAATTATGCAAAACTTTTCTTTTTTACTTCTTTATCATCATCTATTACTTGTCTCTGAAAATAGGTAGAAGCAAGAGCTTCTCCAAATTTAATGGACTACCCTTATTCTAATTTTTTATTTATTAAGGCATTGTGGATTCCCCCAGAGCTCTTGCTTACTTTTCATTAATTAAAAAAAGTGCCAAGTTTCAGCACTTTCGAAATGGTTTAGCTTTTATCCCTTATGTATCATCGTTTTCGAATAAAAAAGAGCATAAGGGGTTTTTGCTATCACATAGGGTGATAGGCTAGGCAAAGCCTAGCAAAACCGTGATATCACGAAAACCTCTAAAGTGTAAACCTACTGTTGACCTAAGTACTTCCATGTGAAGCTACTGTGAACATAAAAAATTAATGATGTGAACCTGCTGTGAACCTCAAAAAAACACATGTTGACCTACTGTTAACATGTGTTTTTTCACCTTATGGCAAAATCCTGTTGCTTTTCACTTAATTTTTGGATCTTTTCTTGTAGACTTTTTTGGTCACCCTCATAGAACTGAATGCTTTCATCATTAGATTGAATTGCATCTTTTTTATCACAATTTTTGATTCTGTCTCGGCTTTTCCGTAGCCTTTCATTTTCTTTTTTATAAAATCTTTTTCTAACCCATGTGAACATGAAAAAAATAAATATCGACTTCCTGTGAGCGTGTATTTTTTTAGAACGGTAATCGTTTATAGAATAAAATTAATTCATGAATGATGAAAAAGCACGCGTAAATCACTCGTATGATAAGCAAAAAGAAATGACCGTTTTGACCATGAACGTGCGAAAGAAGTTAAAAAAAAGATCGTTTGCTTCTGTCTTATTTTTTAAAAAAACACTTCAAAACGAAGTGACCCTTGAGGGGATATTTATCAACTATGAAGGGTCGGCGAAGGGGTTTCTGGCACAAATGTTGTAATCGCTGAGGGGCCGATGAAGGGACTATCCTCTAATTTGAGGGTGCGCTGAGGGGGTTCTTGCAAGCATTTCCTTGTACCCAAGGTTTTGTTAGGCTCTGCCTAATCCCACACAGTCTGGGGGGGCAAAAACCCCTTATGCTCTTCTCTCTATTTTTAAAAGGGCACCACTATTTTAGGAATTTTAAATAAAATATGGAACTTAAAATAAGAAATGTTGATCCTACTACTGTTAAAAAAATTGATGAGAAAGCAAAGAAACCCGATCAATCATGACAGTATCTTTTAAAAATCAAGTTCACACATTAGCTATTTTTAGTCAACACTCTTCCTCAGAAGAACCACTTGAAAATTCGCTTGGGAATCACATTAAGACAATAGGATAGTATACAACTTCAATGGAAAACCTGAATGATATGTTAGAAGAATTAATCAGAGGATATGAAGATGATGAATAAAACACGCCAAATGATTTCACTCGATGAAGACACTTATCAATCCATTCAAAGTTATATGCTTAAATAAAAATGAGATATCTTAGTGATGCCATATCTAACATTTGTATCAAATTTAGTTATGAATAAAAGAAAGAATAGAATGTAACAGCCATTACAGAAACTATTTCCATTGAGTTGAAAAACGATTAAAAAAAGGAACTTAAAAAGCTACAACTTTGCGTTAACAATACTCTTAAGCATGTGCAAATTGCCAACGATATAGGACAATTTCCACCCTCAGAATTCAATAAAAAAGCAGCTTCTACATAAGGTAGAAACTGCTTTTATTATATCTTTAACTTTTTGCATAGGGTGATTTCCCCTCACCCTCTTCACAAAAAAGGACTATAAAAAATCACCCTACCTTGGAGAACCATTTGCGATTATCATTGAAAGTATACGAATCAATAAACCTTCAAAGTTATTAAAAATCAGGCATTATAACATACTTTTAGATACTTGGGGAGGGGTAAAAAATTACCCCTCCCCAGATTCCACAAATTCAGCTATGATAAAGGCGACTCCTAAAGAAATAACGAATGGATCGTAGCTAATAATACTTGTTTTGATATATTTTGCTAATTTTTTATTGAATTATGAGACGACTTAACGCTATAATAAAACTAACAAAAACGTGCGGAATAGAAAAAAGACTTCAACTGTTTAAGAAGTGCGGGTAACACTCTTAAACCGTCCCCCCTATTTACGGTAGGGAAAACACTTGTCGAAGTCTCTTGTTAATAGAGTTAGTTTTGTACAAAATAAAACTTATGGTTTTATTTTATACGAAATTGACATCTATTTCAAGGGCTTAGTTCATCTAAATCACGGCATTGTTTTCCTTTTACAAGGGAGACAATGTCTTTTTTGTGTTCCTTAAAGGAGAAGATGAACAAATGACAAAGCTATTGACTTGCTATTTAAAAGATGTAGAGACCTTCAATGGGCCATTCACATGGTTATGGAAACAGAAACCTACCCTTCGTAAAAAGAAAGAAGCGTTTTTAGAAACCCTTCGTACTTACTTTAAACAACAACAATTGGCCTTACATAAAGAATTCCCTAAAAAACGGATGGAAATGTTAGATCACGTGATTTATAACCTTGTAGCTACGGGTATTCAGGCGATCCGTTCAGAAACCCTTATGAAAAAATTTAACGTATCTAAAAGTACGGTTTCCCGTTTTGTGAAATCATTAAAAGATACACCCTTTATACTTGTTGCACGTTACATTAAAGAAGATACAACAGGTGCTCATCCTGACAGCTATGTATTTGTTCTTAAAAGTCATAAGAATTTTAACCAAATTTGCGATGAGATCTTTTTTGCCCATGATACAACAGGTGTCCAAATGGTTCAACAAGAAGAAATGACAACTCCTGTGACAACTCCTGTGACAACTCCAGAGAGTGGTGAAAACGTTGATACATCAAGCTTTGAGGGCGAAAAAGTACCGTCTCCCTTTATTAACCTTGATTTACCTGTAAATCATATTAATAATCATTTAATATCTGCTTCACAGTCATTTGCTTATATCAAAGGTGTGCCTAAGAAAGTAAATAATGTGTATGCAGGGAAATATGGTCATCAACTAAAAGACTTTTATGCTCGTATTCAAAATGCAGCCAAAGCAGTAAAAAGAGATACAAAGATTGAGATTGTGAAAGAACAAGTTCATGAAGTCGCTTATACAGCGATTGTAGGCTTAGATAAATATGTCCATGAGGCGAATCATAAGGGTACTACCCTCTCACTGGATGACATGTGCCGTCTTGTTTATCAAATTGCATTCAATCAATTTACCAATCTACTAAAAGGGAATACAGAAGAACAAGCATCTGAGTCAGACATACATACTGAAGCTGAAACAGCAGCCTTATTTACGCCTAAACATATCATCCGTAAGGAATTGGTTCCTGCTTGGTTAAAAGCTGAACAGGAGCAAAAAGAGTCTACACAAGAAACAGCTATTTCTCTGGATCAACAGCTTGAGATGATTCAATTAAAGCAAGATTTAGGACAACAGTTAACACCAAAAGAGGAAACCTTGCTCCAAGAGCACAGTTCTATGTACAGTTCGTTTGAAATGGCGCAGCTGAAGCAGGATCTAGGACAAGCCTTAACACCAGAAGAACAAGCTTTACTGCACCAACATGACCAGTTAAAAGGCTCAGTTTCTTAATCAAAAAATGTAGAAATCCCTTAGAAGCTAATATTTTAATAGATTATGTTTATTTAGATGTATGTTCTAAATAAACAATAATTATACATCTACCTAGGAGGAAATTTCGATGCCCCATAAAATGACCCTAACAGGATCTGCGACAGGCCCATTACGAGAATACGATCGCTACGTTGCCTTTGATATGAGAGAAAAAGGTTCACCTTCTGCGCCTAAAGGTTTAAAAAAGAGCACGTTTATTTCGTATACCGTGTTTGTTGCGAAGAAAGCCTTTAATAAAACCGGACTAACAAAGAAAAGTATTATGCATGAAAAAATCTTAATACAGGGGGAACCGACGTTAGATATTCCCATTGACGAGTGCCCTGGGGAAATTGGTATCATCTGCTTCCAGATTACCGTTCTCCCGAATAAAAATGATAAAGAAGCCAATGATTCAAACGATAAAAAAGAAGCGAAGCAGGAGGTTTCTAAGGCACAACAAGAGGTTGTAGCTACCAAGCAGGAAGAAAAACCAGCATCTGTTTCCCAACCTGTAGCAATAGAAGAGAAGAACGCTGAAATGGTACAGCCAGAAGCGAAGGAAACACCTGTTCAAGAGCAACAGACCGCTTCACAACAGAAGCAGCTACCAACTCAACCAAAAGGAACACAGGATATCGTGAGCTTTGATGAGATAATTGTTCCCGAAGCCTTCTTAAAGACACGCCCAAACCCTGAAAAAACGCAAAAGGTCATTGACTTTGTGAAACGTACTGGGCACTTAGATGAGCCGTTAACGATTGAAAAAGGAACCAAGGTTTTAAAGGATGGTTATCGTCGTTATGTTGTAGCCAAAACCATTAAAATGGATAAAGTTCCGGTGATATATGAGCACCAAAAACAAGAAGGTTAAGGCTTGGTTAAAGAGTCTTTTAATACGAAAAATAAGTAAGGATAGGAACTTTAATGAATAAGCCCACTACTTTAATAGATATTGGAGTAACAAGAACATTTCTAAAATTTTTTTGAGAAATTGTTTAGGGTTCTAGAAGCAAGGGGTAAAGTTAAACATATCTTTTTGTGATCACCTGTTTAATATGTTCGATCTCTCCGTGGAATCCAGTTATCTTTATGGTGACTGGATTGTCTTTCTGTAATTAAGTCATACGGGTAATTATAGCGGTGTATATGGCTAAGACCCCTATCCCCCAAGGGTTCGGTTAATACACCGTTATTTTCCGTTAAGATATTACTATGGATTTTCTCAGCCATTACTCCTACAATTTGGACAATGCATGTTAGATCAAGAACTACCCCTATAGGCTTGGTGTCAGGGTAGCTATCAGTATGCCTATAACGGCTTTTTAAAATAAGCCAAAACGCTTTTTCCTTTTTGATTCCGGTTTTTGTTCCAACATTCTTTTGTTTTGTTCTTGAATTTGTTTGTAGCTTTCAATCAACAATCTGTCGCGTGCCTCAGCTCGTTCATTTTGTTCATCTAATTTCTTTTCTAACTGACTTATATCTGAATTAGGATCACTTAGCAACTCAATTTTTTCTTCCATTATACGATTTCGTTCTTCACTTGCTGCTAACTGCGCTTTTGTCGATTTCAATTCTTTCATAACTTCATCCAAGGTCCGTGCTAGAACCATATTAAATTGTTCTTGTCTTTCGTTGAAGCTTTCTTGATTTTCTTCTTTTTCTAACAATCTATCAATTTTCTTTTCTAATCTACTTTTTTCTTCTATTTTAACAAAGACTTCTTCATCCCCGTTTTTCCACGATAGAACTTGATCCCAAGAGAAGTTCTCTTCCCTTACTAGTCTTAATATTTCTCCTAGTTCTTCGATATTTTCCTTCGTGTACTTTCTATAGCCTGTACCATCGTCTTTTGAGCGTTCAGTTTGAATATTAAAATGGTCTGTATATTTCCGAAGAAGATCTGTACTTACATCTAAAATTTTAGCAACTTCACCGGGTTTGAAATATTTTTTTTCGTGTTTTTGTTCCAAGGAAATCTCCTCCTGTTTTTAAAAACGGAAATGCTGCATCCGTTGGTAGAGTAAGGAAAAATAAAAACGGAATAGAACTTGTTTCGGAAATCATTCCTGTTTTTTCTTCTCATTGTTAATGAAATTGTTTATGTAATAAATTTCTTCTCTCGTTCAGTTTTTCTTCTTTAAAGAAGAAAAACTGAACGTTGTTGTCTTTTTTGTAGGAGTAAACTTAATAACTTTTTATTAAATAATAACAAAATGATTATCGAGAAAAGTTCTACTAGCAAGAAAAAAGGTTTCCTGATCTATTCCAAGAAAACCTCTTCCTGTTTTTAAAAACGGAAATGCTGCATCCATTGGTAGAGTAAGGAAAATAAAAACGGAATAGAACTTGTTTCGGAAATCATTCCTGCTTTTTCTTCTCATTATTAATGGAATTGTTTATATAATATATTCCTTATTTCATATAGTTTATCCTTTTTAAACGGAAAAAGAAAGGAACGTTGTTGTCTTTTTTTTTATAGGAGTAAACTTAATAACTCTTTATTAAATAATAACAAAATGATTATCGAGAAAAGTTCTACTAGTAAGAAAAGGTTTCCTGCTCTGTTCCAAGAAAACCTCTTCCTGTTTTTAAAAACGAAAATGCTGTATTCATTGGTAGAGTAAGGAAAAATAAAAACGGAATAGAACTTGTTTCGGAAATCATTCCTGCTTTTTATTTTTAAAATTCCGGAAATGTTTATGGAATATATTCTTTATTGTGTTCAGTTTATCCTTTTAAAACGGAAAAAGAAAGGAACGTTATTCCTTTTTTATGTAGAATTATTAAACTAGTTGAACATATAGTTCAACTTAATCTTTTGGTTTTTTCTTCAGGTGATTAAGTCCATCTTAAGTTTAACTTAATTAATTGGAGAAGAGGGTGAATGGTAAAACGAATAGAGAGTTTAGAATAAAAGAGGTGAAAAAGCCATTTATCAATTGAAAAGAGAATACTTAAAGAATATAAGTAAGTATTATTGAAAAGAGGGGGAGATTATTTGCAACAAAATGATATAGAACCTTAGGTTTTGGCACCAAAACTTAAAGTTGGCTGTAATTAATCTCCTAAAATTGGACATACTGATACTATAAAATGTTTAATACTTTATAGTATCAGTATGTCTATTTCTGAATTTTTTATGTAAAATGATTGAAATCATATCATACCCATAACAAAGACCGCCCATTACTTATCAGTGTATAAGGCGGTCTTAACTGTATTCATGCTATATGATTATGACAAAAATATCGACATTATTCTAAATAACATTCCACTTTTGTTTATTATCTATTTCATAGCCATCGTAAGAGTTGGAGATTCCTTGTTAACTAACAGCTTTTATAACATCTTAATATAGTCTATGAATCTTTACCTGTCCAATATGTGTATTTTATTCTTCAAAATGAGTATTTTTCTTCTCATTTTAGGCAAATATACTTTTAGGAGGGTGATTTAAATGTTCGGACTGGGTAAAAAGAGAAGTAAGTTAGGTAAATTTCTTGATAAACATAGTATTACTACTACAGAATTTTCTAAAGCCTGTGGAGTTAGTCGAAAGACAATAGGTATAGTTTGTAATGACAAAAATTACATTCCCCGACAAGATATAATAAAGAAGATCTTAAAAACAGTCCGTAGAATAGATAGTAGTGCTAAAATAAATGATTTTTGGGATATATAAATAGATAGAGATAATGTTAATTACATATTGATTATTATTTATCTATTAAATAATTCAAAACCTAACTAATTAAGTTAGGCTTTGAATAGCAGCTTAATTTGAAGACATAAGGTCATGTTAAGTTGATTGTTATTCCACTAGAAGAAGTGTTGGATTTTACTTTTGCATCATGCTGCTTATTGGGACTTTTATATTCCTTCATCAATTCATGAATACTTGCCACTTGAATAATTCGGAGATGATCTGAAGACACTGCATAGCGAATAGGCGTAACCATGATAACGGAAGGGAATATGGCTGCTCAATTCTCTGGCTGCCAATGCAACGTTTTCCACTCATCTGAAAAGAAATACGCCTCATATAAATTAATCTTCGCTTGCATTTTCTGATCTGAATACTGATTTCGTTGAATTTCAATCCAAAACGGAGATCCTTTAAAGATACAAAAGAGATCGGGTTCAATGCCTTCTTTTCGTCCAGTGGGCTTATCTTCGACAATCACCTGTTTAGGTGCACTATACGTACACATTTGTTTATAGATTTCCAAGATAGAAAGGAAATGTAGTATTTTTTGAGAGTTCTTTTTAATCTTCGCGTCTACGGGCAAGTAAACCGTCGGAGAATACTGTTGTGTGCGTTCAATGAGCCCTAATCGATATAAACGTACCATCACGCTATTACATGCATTAATAGGCGATTTCAGCTGTTTAAAGAACAGGTCAACTAATGAGTCGCGATCTACAGCCCGAAATTGATTGATAAATCCTATGATGTCTTTATCACGCTGAGATAACCGAAAGCTCATCGCTGTTCCTCCTTCTCTAATAAACCAAAGATGGACTGTGGTACGACCCCTAGGTCAGGTTCAGGATCTTTTATGCGTGTTTTATAAGGAGAAAGCATTTCCTTACAAGCTCCTTCATCTAAGAAATAAGCTTGAAACTCTTTGACCTCATCAATTTTAATTTTCATGCGCCCTCTGGCTGCAGCATCAATTTCTTCGGCGCCAATTACTCCGGCTACTTTCGCATTTATCGCATCTGCCTGCCTTCCAGAGATCCGAACCCGTAAGTTTGCTTTGAGTGCTGAATTCAACAAATCGGCATCGGGACGCTGCATCGCAATAATCGTATGAACACCTAACGCACGACCTTGGCTGGCAAACTGTTGGATCATCTCTACGAGATCGGTTTCTCTCTTCACGATGGACATTTCATCAATGACCAAAACGATACGAGGTAGCTTAAACGGAAGCCTGCTGATATGCGTCACCCCATGCTCTAACAATAAATCGGCTCGTTTGAGATCGACTAATATCAACCGAAGATCGTCAGGCGATGTATATTTCACCCATGTTGTGAGGATAACCCGCATGAGACTGCTCTTTCCGGCTCCAATTTCGCCAGAAATCAGTAACGTTTCTAAATCAGCAAAATCCCATGAAACGGGGTTTCCATAGATATCTTGACCAATGCATACCGGAAGCTCCATTTTCTCAATATGAGGATGAATGGCATCATACCTATAATCGAGCATCTTAGGTAGGCTTTTGTGATGAACGATAATACTAAAGTTCTTTAAGCTGCCGTTTATTTCGATATTACTGCCTAATACTTGTCGTAATGCCCACCTTTTTTTCGTTAAATGCTCAGGATCGATCCCATTTAGTAAGGAAAAGGCGTACCGCGTATAGGTGAGGTGATGATCGATTTGATGAATTTTCGGAAACAGATAGGAGGTATGGTCTCCACGTTTCACCACCCGGTAAATCTCTGCCGTACGAAACGCCTTAATCAACTGGCCACGCAATTTTAGTTTTTCAAACATCAATATTCCTCCTTAAAACATAAAGGTCGCAAAAAAATAAAATAAGGCCCCATAAAAGGTGACAGGCAGGATAAACCGCATCACTTTCGCAAACTGGTCAGAAAGATCGATGACACCCCATCGCTCTAATATTCGTTCGATGATAGCAATCCCTAAGACAATGCCTCCTATGGTTAGAATAGTGGGGTCAAGCATGGCAAGTGGACTAAATGGGACAAAGGAATATGCCTTGAATGGACGAGGTTTTGTGGAGGGCTTAAAGGATGGTTGATGGAGGAAGTTTTGAAAACCAATATCGTGTGTTTTTCTCATGCTGGTACCTTCCTTCATTCTTTAATTTTTTTGTCTTTCAGGTATGAATAATTTCAGCTCACCGCATCCGGTCGCCCCCTTCGCCTCTTCGGCTCAGCTCCCTTACAGGTTTCAACAAGGGCTTCACTAGGCGTATACAGCTTGTATTAACGCGGTAGCGATACTGAACTAGATACTGATTAGGTAACGGAGTTATAATTCTTTAGATACTATGTAGCTATAGCAGTAAGCTTGCCTGTCCAATCGGAAAATAAAAAATACCTCTTACTGCAGTAGGTAAAGGGTAAGTAGTGATGTAACATGTGCTTGGCTTTTGTATGCTGGGGGTTTGACTACTGGGTTTTATTTTTCATGAAATGGACAAGGAACCAAAGGGTGCGCGAGTGAAAAGATATGGAAAGTTTAGATAACATCTGACCCCTCTACCTTATCTGGATTGATTTATAGTTTACATTGAGTTTACATATATAATTTATGATCTTTATATAATCAATTGCAGATAAAAAGGGAGGATTTTCATTGAATTACATTTCTAACAGAAAATTAGTTATAGAAAATAGAAACTGGGCAGTGGAAGCGCATGGATTGGTCAAAACATTTGGAGATAACCGTGCAGTTGATGGAGTAAATTTAAACGTTGGTACTGGTATGATTTATGGTGTACTTGGACCGAATGGAGCAGGGAAGACGACTACGATTAGAATGCTGGCAACATTGCTTAAGGCAGATGCTGGTTCAGCACGGATTTTTGGATATGATGTGGTGAAGGAGCCGCAGCTTGTTCGTCATTTAATCGGCGTGACAGGCCAGTATGCCTCTGTCGACGAGTCTCTCAGTGCTACCGAGAATCTAATTATCTTTTCTCGACTATTAGGTCTAGGGCGTACGGATGCAAAGCGTAAGGCGATGGACTTACTAGAGGAGTTTGGTTTAACAGAAGCAGCAAAACGTCCCTTGAAAAATTTCTCAGGTGGTATGCGTCGCCGACTAGACTTAGCTGCAAGTCTAATTGCCCAACCCCCACTTATATTTTTAGATGAGCCGACTACTGGACTAGATCCACGAACACGTAATCAAATGTGGGATACGATTCGGCGATTAGTAAATGGAGGATCAACGGTACTATTAACAACGCAGTATCTCCAAGAGGCAGATGAACTAGCTGATCGAATTGCTGTTATCGATCGTGGTAAAGTGGTTGCGGAAGGTACAGTGAATGAATTAAAAGAATCAGTCGGCTCATCATCCTTACATTTAAGCATTCAAGACGAACAAGATATGCAGGAAGCTCGCTTAATTGTTGAGCGAGTTCTTAATACCCAGTCGGCGGTTCCTATGGAAGGTGGAAAAATTATGGCTCCAATGGCAGATGCGGATCGGGTAACGGACTTGTTAATCACGCTTAGAGGGGCTGGTATTCGCCTGTCAGAGTTAAGTGTGCAAAAACCAACCTTAGATGAAGTTTTTCTATCTATCACTGGTTCAAAGGAAGATGCATCAAGCATTTCTAATAACTCTACTAAAGAGGAGGGGTTAGCATGAGTGGCACCACAATAAAATCAGTCAATGAAAGAAAGCTTCGTAATAAATCGGGCTTTCGGCAAGTAGTAAGGAATTCGTTAACAATGGCTTATAGAGGTCTGCTTAAAATTAGACGCACACCTGAGCAATTATTTGACGTTACTCTGCAACCCATTATCTTTACTCTCATGTTTACCTATATCTTCGGAGGGGCTATTTCTGGAAATGTACAAAACTATTTGCCTGTCATTATTCCAGGGATCCTCGTCCAGACTGTGATTACAACCTCTGTTGTTACAGGTGTACAGTTACGAGAGGATATGGATAAAGGGGTATTCGATCGATTTAAGTCACTGCCTATTGCACGTATAGCTCCTTTGGCGGGAGCTTTGCTAGCTGACACAATTCGGTATACGATTGCTACGATACTTACATTTACCATGGGATATATCATGGGATATCGTCCTGAAGGTGGCTTAGGCTTTGTAATCCTTGCTGGTCTTCTTGTGATTGTCTGTTCTTGGGCTATGAGCTGGATTTTTGCTTTCTTCGGTGTCATTTCGAGAACTGCTTCAAGTGTACAAGGGATCTCAATGATTATCCTATTTCCACTTACGTTTCTCTCTAATGCGTTTGTACCAGCCAATACGATGCCTGAGTTGCTTCAATGGTTTGTAAAAATTAATCCAATTTCTCACCTTGTTACAGCCGTAAGGGATCTAACCAATTCTGGTACAATGGGCTGGGACCTTACAATCTCCCTCCTTGGAGCAACAGTAATCGTAGTTTTCTTTGCACCAATTACCGTACGGGCGTATATGCGACGGGCGTAGTTATCAAAAAGCCGTGATAGTGTAAACTAAAGATAATTCAACATTAAGAACTGCCTATTGTTTTGGCGGTTCTCATTATTTTTAAAAAAGGAAGGAACAACATGGCAAAAATATTAATTGTAGACGATGACCCGTATATTCGGGAATTAATACAAGTCATTCTATCTAAAGAAGGCCTAGGCTTATCAATTTTAGAGGCGGCAGATGGGGAAGCTGCGTTATTATTACTTGAAAAAAATAAGGTGGATTTAATAATACTGGATATTATGATGCCTAATATGGACGGATGGACATTTTGCCATGAGGTAAGAACCTATTATGCTGATACACTGCCCATCTTAATGTTGACAGCAAAAGGTGAGATAACTCAAAAAGTGAAAGGGTTTGAACTCGGCGCAGATGACTATTTAGTAAAGCCGTTCGCTCCAGCTGAACTAGTAGCTAGGGTAAAAGCACTTCTAAAACGTTATCAAATTATCCTTTCGAATCAAATTAATATTGGAAATGTAATTATCGATCGTGAATTTTATAAAGTATCTATGGGAAACGAGGAAATTACTTTGCCTTTAAAAGAATTTGAATTATTGTTTAAGCTAGCGACACATCCAAAGAAAACTTTTTCTAGGGAACAATTAATTGAAGATCTTTGGGGAGTTGATTATGAGGGGGTTGAACGAACGGTGGATGTTCACATTAATCGTTTGCGTCAACGATTCTCTCATGAGGAAAGTCCTTTTAAAATTACTACGATTCGCGGACTCGGTTATCGTTTGGAGGTAAAACATTGAATCTTCCTGAAAGGATAAAACGAATAGGAGGAATCCTTGCTGTCATTATTTTTTTATTTTTATGCTGGTCCTTAGCTTATTGGTTAACATTATGGTTCTACAATAAGGTGAATATTAATCCGCATGAATTTATCAGGCTGCTAATTAGCTCTTTTTTAGGATTTTTCATTTTTGGATGTTTTATATCTATTATGACAAAGGTTCCCTGGGTAAAATCTAGACAAGATAAATTTCTGTATCCCATGATTCAGGCAATGAAAATGATAGCCGAAGGAAACTTTAATATAGATCTTTCTTTTTACGGAAATCAATGTCGTAAAAAAAACGATGATCATCCATATTACCAGATTATAAATAGTATTAGTCACATGGCTGAAAAATTAGGCGAAATGGAAGAAATGCGCCAGGAATTTATCTCAAATGTGTCGCATGAAATCCAGTCTCCATTAACCTCAATCAGTGGTTTCGCACATACTTTGAAGGATGAGGATTTGAGCCCAGAAGAACGTAAACATTATCTACAGATTATCGAAATGGAAAGTATTAGACTATCAAAATTGAGTGAAAATCTATTAAAACTTACTTCTCTTGAGTCTGGACATTTACCTTTGGAACGAAAAAAGTATCGATTAGATCATCAGCTTCGTCGCATTATTCTTGCCAATGAACCACAGTGGACTGAAAAAGAAATAAACATGGATATTTCGCTTGAAAACGTAACGGTTACTGCTGATGAAGACATGATGGATCAAGTCTGGATCAATTTAATTCATAATAGTATTAAATTCACGCCAGAAGGAGGTACCATCAAAGTTAAGGCGTTTAAGTCAAATGAAGATAGCTTAACTGTAGAAATAAGGGATACGGGTATTGGTATGGAAAAAGAGACAATGATGCATATTTTTGAGCGTTTTTATAAAGCAGATCGATCTCGAAATCGGAATGCTGGGGGCAACGGTCTTGGCCTTTCCATTGTCAAAAAAATTATTGATTTACACAAAGGTGAAATCCAAGTGCAAAGTGAAGTTGGAAAAGGAACTGAAATAACCGTTACTTTAAGGTGATTTTAAGCAGAAGCTACAAATGATTCGTTGGGTACTATGTAGCTTCTCAAATAACACCAAAAAGCACAACTATATATTGTAGTTTGTGTTTTTTTATTAATGGCTCACTATTCCAAAGTGACTATAGGGTTAAATATTATATAATGGGATAAATATAATCTCTATCCGCCCTATAATATCTATAAAGATTTAGAAAGGTTAATATATCTTACGTAAATTTAAACTTATTTCACGTAAAATCTTTTTTTACCAATGCAGCTATAAATGGGAAAAATCGATAAAAATATCTTTATCTTTTCTATCCGGTAATGAAAGGACATTTATGTTTTCTTATTAAAGATATACATCCGTTAATTTAATATAATCTCCATTTTTCTACTCTTTGTCTTCATGCCAATTGACTCATAAAATTCAATTGCGTAAGGATTTTTCTCTGATACCCCTAATTCAATACTATCAACTTTTCGGCTTCGTCCAAAATCAAAAATATACTTCATAAGTCTTTTTCCTATCCCCTTATTTCTCTGTGCTTCAGCAATACATAAACTATTTATAAATAGTATCTTTCTTGCTTTCACAAATGAATTTTCAGTTATTTCTTCTTCCTTCATTACAACGACTCCAACTATTTCATTACCAATGGTAGCCGCAAAAATGTGCTGTTTGACATCATTTAGCTGACTTTTAAAGAACTCTTCACTTATAGGAGTGGCATTCTCTCTGTACAAATCTGGTCTTTCGCAAACGTGTAACTCATGAACTTGCCTGAATAAAGCTAATAAAGATTCGTAATCACCTTTATTAGCTTTTCGAATAGATATATCCATATTTTTCTCCTACCTCTCAATAATTGTTTAACACGTAACTACCCTTTGTAATCTTTTAAGCTATCTCTTCCTCCAGTTAGCTCAATAAGCCTTCCTCTACACTCTGATTATCTGGTCCTTTAACGGAACGACTCTACGTCAGCTGATTCACAAATAAAACATAATGAAATCGAATAATTTCTATTTTATATTCCGAAATTGAGATGGTGTATATTTCTTCTGTTTTTTAAAAGTTTTAATGAAATAACTTGGACTATCAAATCCGACTTCCATAGATATGTCAATAATCTTTTTATCTGTTTCTTTTAATAAAGCTGACGCTTTATTCACTCGAATTACATTAATATATTCAATAGGTGTCATATTTACTATTGATTTAAAAAAACGACTAAAGTGCCCTTCACTCATATTTAAAAGAGAGGAAAGATGAGGAATCGTGATCTTTTCATAAAAATGCTCTTCAATGTATTCTAAAACTTGTTTTAACCTATTTAATTTCCCTTCATCATTAGATTTTTTATTAAAGACTAAATAGTTATTTTTTATCATCAAAGATAGTATTAAAAGAAGGCGTGCCTTAATATTCAGTTCAAAAGCTGAATCTTTATCTTTATATTCATCTATAATGCATGCTAAAGATTCAATTATTGAGCGTTTCCATACTGATTCACTTTTAATTGCTGAAGGAGGATTTACGCCTGGCTGCTTTAGCAAATCAATATAATTTCTTTGGATTCTGTCATATGTAAAGCTGCTTAATAGGGCGTCACTAAAAACAATAGCATATAAAGTAAAAGGATCATTTGTTAACGGGTAGGCTGCATGAAGCTGTCCCTTTGGGATGTAAATAGCCTCTCCAGCATTTAATTCGTTATAAGAAGTTCCAATTTGGACCGAAATTTTACCTTTCTTTAAAAAGATAAATTCCAATTCTTTATGCCAATGATAATGGATAATTGCGTCTCCATCTAAATAATCTACCATATAAACTTTAAAAGGAAACATTGTGTGGCCATGCACTCGTTCCTCAAGAAATTGATCTTTTTCCACTTTCCTCTCTCCCTTTAAAACAAAAAAAATAAACATTTATCTTATGTTTTAACTATATCAGGATTGTTATATAAAATAGCAGAAAAAGATGAGAAAAACTTAAAATAAATCATTATCATATTATGTATAAAGATATAAAATTTCTGTTGAAATCAGTTTATTTCTTACATAAGGAGAGGTTGTTATGAAATTTAGCAATGGCTGTTGGTTAGATAAAGAAGGAGTTACACTAAAGTATCCAGCAGAAGCGTATGATGTAGAAGTTGCAGAAGAGAACATAACTATTTATGCCCCATTTGAACGTATTGTACATAGAGGTAAAACTCTGGATGATGGCATGATGACTGTACAATTATCATCTCCTTTAGAAGATGTTATAAAAGTAAGAATATATCATCATATTGGAAAACAAAATGTAGGTCCTCACTATAAAATATACAAGAAAAATGAAAGGGCTCTCACGATTAAAGATCTCGAAGATCAGCTAATATTCTCAAGCGGTGACCTTCACGCTAAAATCAATAAGAAAGATAAGTGGAATGTATCTTTTTCCAACAGCGAAAAAACGCTGACTGTGAGTGGAAATAAAGGAATGAGCTATATTACAACGGATCATAATGAAAATTATGTAAGGGAACAGTTGTCACTGGATATAGGTGAATTAATTTATGGTTTAGGAGAACGCTTTGGCTCGTTTATAAAAAATGGACAAACCATTGATATTTGGAATGAAGATGGTGGCACAGGGAGCGAGCAGGCATACAAAAATATTCCTCTTTATATTAGCAATAAAGGCTATGGTGTATTTGTTAATCACCCTGAAAAAGTTTCCTTTGAAATAGGTTCAGAAAAAGTATCAAAAGTTCAATTTAGCGTGGAGGGAGAATACTTAGAGTATTTCATAATAAACGGACCTACTTTAAAAGAGGTTTTAATGAGATACACTACACTAACTGGTAAACCAAGTTTACCACCAGCGTGGTCATTTGGATTATGGCTAAGTACCTCTTTTACCACAAACTATGATGAAGAGACGGTAAATAGCTTTATAGATGGAATGGTTGAAAGAGACATTCCGTTGGATGTATTCCATTTTGACTGTTTCTGGATGAAGGAATTTGAATGGTGTAATTTCACATGGGATGAACGGGTATTTCCTGAACCTCAACAAATGTTAAATCGCTTAAAAGATAAAGGTTTGAAAATCTGCCTATGGATAAACCCTTATATTGGACAAAAATCACCTTTGTTTAATGAAGCAATGGAAAAGGGATATTTGCTTAAAAGGACTGATGGAAGTGTTTGGCAATGGGATAAGTGGCAGGCGGGACTGGGCATTGTAGATTTTACAAATCCAGACGCTTGCAAGTGGTTTCAAAGCAAGCTAGAAGTACTCATTGATATGGGAATAGACTCCTTTAAGACGGACTTTGGGGAAAGAATCCCAATTGATGTTAGCTACTTCGATGGTTCTGATCCCCAAAAAATGCATAACTATTATTCTTATTTATATAATAAAGTTGTTTTTGAGTTATTGCAAAGGAAGCTAGGTAAACAACAGGCTGCTGTATTTGCTCGTTCTGCAGCAGTTGGAAGTCAACAATTCCCAGTTCACTGGGGAGGAGATTGCTGGTCAACCTATCCTTCAATGGCGGAAACACTACGTGGAGGGTTATCTTTTAGTTTATCTGGATTTAGCTACTGGAGTCATGATATTGCAGGGTTTGAACATGGAGCCACACCAGACTTGTATAAACGCTGGACTCAATTTGGTTTGCTCTCGTCTCATAGCCGTTACCATGGAAATACAGAATATAAAGTTCCTTGGATATACGATGAAGAAGCAGTGGATGTCACTCGGAAATTCACCAAATTAAAGTGTAGTTTAATGCCATATCTTTATCAAAGTGCTTGCCAAGCATCAATGACTGGTATACCAATGATGAGGCCTATGATTCTAGAGTTTACAGATGATGAAACATGTCACTATTTAGATAGACAGTATATGTTGGGGGAGAGGCTCTTAATTGCTCCGATTTTTAATGAATTAGGTAATGTAAACTACTATCTTCCAAAGGGAAAATGGACAAACTTTTTAACAAACCAACTAGTTACGGGGGAAAAATGGCATAAAGAAAAGCATAGTTATATGACATTGCCACTAATGGTGAAAGAAAATTCCATTATACCAGTTGGATCTATTGACTATAAAGCAGAATACGACTATACACATAACCTTACCTTTCATGTATTTGAATTAGAAGAAGACGGAAATGCTAAAGCCGACGTACATGACATCAGTGGAGAGAAGGTAGCAAGCATAAAAGGTCGGCGAAAAGATAATGTACTGGTGTTTAAAACACAGGGGATAACAAGCACATACAACATTTTATTGCGTAACGTATACAATACAAAGACTTCTCTTGAGAATGTAACTTTAATAGAAGGACAAGGTACACTTATTAGTACTGATAGTAATTTGGTACAAATAGAATTGACTAACTATTAATGCGAGAAAGAAAAGAATTAAAACTCTTTTCTTTCTCACTTGATCTTAAATTATAGAACATTTGAAAGAGTGGGATAATAGATGAGTAAAAATCAAGTGGGTTGGAAAGAAAGAATTAGCTATGGTTTGAGTGATACTGCCTGTAATTTAGTATTTCAAGTTATTGGTACGTATTTAATGTTTTTTTATACAGATGTATTTGGATTAAGCATGGCAGCAGTAGGGACATTGTTTCTTGTAGCTAGAATTATAGATGCATTAGATGCACCAATTTTCGGAATTTTGATTGATCGAACAAGTACTAAGTGGGGGAAAAGCCGTCCATTCTTTCTATGGTTAGCCATCCCCTTTGGAATAATGGCTACTCTTACTTTCTTCACCCCTGATTTAAGCAATAATGGGAAGTTAATATATGCGTATATCACATATATTTCTGTAGGAATTATTTATTCAGGTGTAAACGTTCCTATTACATCTATTCTTCCAAGCTTATCTAGTAACCCACAAGAGCGAACAGTTCTTGGAACAGTTCGCTCTATAGGGGGACAAATAGGTGCCATTGTTGTAACGATAGCAACTTTGCCTTTTGTAAGCGCTTTAGGTAGAGGTGATGATCAAAAGGGTTTTTTCTGGACTATGCTTATCTTTTCAATTTTTAGTATAGCTATGTTGTTGATAACATTTAAAAATACAGAAGAACGCGTTATTATACCTGGAAAAACAGTGGTTCCATTTAAAGAGGGGATAAAAGCTGTAAGAGGAAATGTCCCATGGTTTATTATGATATTTTTAAATTTTATTTATTGGATGGGACAAACTATCAAAAATCAGACGACAGTATACTATTTTGCTAACAATATAGGAAATACGAAGTTAATACCAATTATGATGAGCTTTAACTTTGTTGCTCTTTTTAGTTTGCTTTTAACACCGATATTTTCTAGAAAAATAGGAAAGAAAAACACTATGGTTCTCGGACTGGTAATAGGAGTAGTAGGACAAATTATAATGGGTATTGGAGGTAAATTAACTAGTGTGTCCTTGATCATGACAGGAAATATTATAGGTACTTTTGGAACCGGATTTATTTTAGGGTTAATTTCGGTCATGCTTGCTGATACAGTAGATTATGGTGAATGGAAAAATAATGTACGCGCGGCAGGTTTACTAACTTCAGCTTCCAGTTTTGGAGCAAAGTTTGGCATGGGTATTGCTGGAGCACTAACAGCTGCCATTTTATCTGCAGGAGGATATGTTGCAAACCAAAAACAAACGACTTCTGCCTTACATGCTATTGAATTCAACTTTATTTGGCTTCCTATTATTTGCAGCGTTTTAGGGGTTTTCGCATTACTTTTTCATAAATTTGATAAACTAGAAAAACAAATTATTACGGATTTAAATAATAAAAGAAAGGTCTTTAAAAATGAGGAAAATAGTAAGATTGTATAATTTCTTAAACTAACCTGTAAGTTGTAAGGGAAGCAATTATTATTTAGCTGCTGTGCCAATATTGTATGACTTAAGCTGTAAAAGAGGGAAAATATGATTGAATTAAAAAAGAGGGGGGGTTTTACCTTCTCTTTTTACTGTATAACATTTAAATCCTTTGATGTTACATTTTTTTACTTTATATCCTTATAAATATATTGAAAATAAAAGAACCTAGAAAGAAAATGAATATTATTATCATAAACAAGTAAATCATAAGTTTTTTTCAAAAATAGGGCAAAAAGGCACATTAATTAATAATAATATTAACAAGTATAATGATACGTAGAGAGTACATATAAAAGAGGACTTTAAGAACATCTAATGGTTATTACATGATGTTAAATTCCTCTGTTAAAAGGCCGGGATGAACTATGAATACAGCTATATATCAAGAAATTCAACAACATATGGAACGGAATAACTGGAACAAAACAGAGCTTTCTAGAAAATCAGGTATCCATATTAGTGAGATTAGTAGAATTCTTAACCATAAGCAGCCTCTTTCCCTGCACAATTTAGACGCGATGACTCGTGCTTTTGGATTATCCGATGGAGAACTTTATGCTTATTATGTTGAAGAATGCTTGAACGAGGGAAGCCACGTCGACAAGCGTAGAAGTACACAATATTTATACAAATGTGCAGATAAAGGATATGAAAAGCATGCACAGGATTTAATTAATTTAATGATGGAAGAAAACTCTAAAAAAGTAAGAAAGAAAAACATATCCTATATCTTTACTGTTGCTGAAGAACTTTTTCGATCAGGAAAAGGGACGCAGGCCCTTCCCCTCTACGAGGCAGTGATTGAAAACGATTCTGAACGCTTTTCAGAAAAAGTGGCTGTTAGCTATTTTAGAAGATTTTATATTGTAAGAATGACAGATAAAGGTCAGTATGCCCTTACTCATGTATTAGATAAATTAGCCTATATGCCTTTTGAGATTAGAAAAGAAGCATATATGTGGATCATGGCAGACTACTACCGACGTGAAGACTGGAGACAGGTGCTAAATTACGCCGAAAAATTAAAACAATTGACAGATGAAGACGAATATTATGGCCGGGCTATAATGTACAAGAGTTTCGCCTTGGCAAAATTAGGATTTTCCCTTGAAGAAGTACTAGATCTTATTGAGCAATACGCAAAGATAAATGAATATTTTTCGGATACTGCTGTTGGAAATCGTTATGTTGCTCTACTAGATTTTGGGCAGTTAGAATATGTCGATGATTATCTCCTATGGTTAGAAAATAGAGACGATTTGTTTGTTGGTTTGCCCAAAATCTTGGAGACCTACGTTCATCTAAATAGAATTAATGATGCAAAACGTCTGATTGAAAGGTTTACAGATGTTATTGAAGATATGGCTACTAGTAAGGAACCATGGCTGAAAGAAAAAAAGAATTTAGATTTTCGTTACGCCTATGCTTTGTATCTATGTAAAAGCCATCAAGTGGAAGAAGGTTTGAATCAACTGTTAGAAGTAGCAGACTTATCTAATAGAATAGGAAACTTAGAAAGACTTAAAAAATGTTTGTTATCTTTTTGGAGGTATAGACTCCATGCTTCACTACAACATGAGGAGAAATATATTCAATTATTATCAGGTTCAGCAACTATTGTCAAGTCTTCTTAAAGATCAGTAAGGCAGATTCAATTGGAGTTAGGACATGGATAAAAAAGAATTTTTCAAAGAGATTGATTTTATTACTTTTTATCTGAATTCTAAATTCATTCTGGGTTTTATAGAAAATAGTGATATTTTCACAATTAAAAATATAGATCTCAGCACCTGGAGTTCAAGCAAATAACATTTATAAGGTATCCGAATGGATTCATTCGGATACCTTTTTTGTCTACAGTCAGGAGAGAGAGCTATTATACTCTCTATTTTTTTACAAACTATGAGGCGTTCTAATAAATAAAAATAAAATTTGATGAAATTTTTCAAAAGTTATATTCTATCAAATTCTAATAAAATAGTAACAGACAGATTGGAAAGAAGGGAAACGACAGATGAAAATGAGGATTATTAAAAAGGTTACCACATTTGCACTTTTTACAGGTTTAATATGCAGTACAGTAGCGCCGGCATCATTTCCGCATAAAGTTTTTGCAGAGTCAAATTCAGGTATTGAACAAGTACTGGCAAACCTTACGCCTAAGCAGAGACAAGCTATTAAACAATTACAAACAGGTGATCGAGGAGGGCTTCAACTATCTCCTAACGTCAATCAAGATAGTAAGGATTCCATTTCCGTCATTGTCGAGTTTAAGGATAAGCCTCAAAAGACCGCCGTGTTGGAGGCGGCAATAGGAGGGAAATCCCTATCCGAAAAAGAGGCAAAAGAAAAAGTAGATTCATCCCATGAAAAATTTCAAAACGATCTACAGACAATCTTTAAAGACGAGTTAAAAGAAAAGAAAACGCCGTACAAAATTAAACATTCATACAAGCGATCATTTAATGGTGTAGCAATGAATATCCCTGCTAACAAAGCTAAGGCACTTCTTTCTTCTAAGTCGGTAAAAACCGTTTGGAGTGATATGGAAGTAAATATTGAACCGCCAGTCACGGAAGAAGAATCTAAGCAAGAGACAGAAACACACCACACTATGGTTACATTTCCTGGAATCGAAAAACTCCATGAAGAGGGATTTACGGGAAAAGGTGTAAAGGTTGGAATTCTTGATACAGGAATTGACTATAATCACCCAGATTTAAAAGATGTCTTTAAAGGGGGATATGATTTTGTAGATAACGATAAGGACCCAATGGAAACAACGTATGATGATTGGAAAAAATCTGGGAAACCAGAGGTAGATGGAAGTGGAACGTATTATACCGAGCATGGAACTCATGTGGCAGGTATTATTGCTGGACAAGGAAAAAATAATAAAGATTTATCGATTACAGGTGTGGCGCCAGATGCCGATATCTATTCGTATCGTGTGTTAGGGGCTTACGGTAGTGGTAGTACAAGTGCTATTTTAGCGGGAATTGATCAAGCGGTTGCAGATGGTATGGATGTGATTAACATGTCGCTTGGTGCAGACTACAATGATCCATTGTATGTGACCAGTATTGCTGTTAATAACGCTGTACTAGCAGGAGTAACCGCAGTAGTGTCAGCAGGAAATTCAGGAAACCAAATGTATACACTTGGTTCACCCGGTACCTCACCATTAGCACTTACAGTTGGGGCCAACGATACCTCTGTCACAATCCCAACATTTAAGGGAACACTACACGCTGATAAAAACGTTTCAGCAGACTTAAAGCTGGTTGTCAAAGGGTTTAATGATAAAATTGAAGAGTTTAGGGGGCAGGATCTCCCTATTGTGGATGTAGGAGATGGTGCTTTATCCAATTACACAAACAAAGATGTAAAGGGAAAACTTGTCCTTGTGGCTCGCGGTGTATATTCTTTGGACACAATAAAAGGTACTGCTAAGGAGCAAGGGGCTAAGGCTGTTCTTTTATATAACACAAATCCTCCATTACAAGATGTATATTTAGGAGAAGGATATAGCTCTATTCCTGTTTTTTCTTTAAATAATGAACAGGGAACGGTCATTAAGAAATCATTACCTTCTAATAGTCCAACGTTCTCTTTTGATGAGATGAGTCAAGAGAAGACTGGTGGAGATGTATTAGCTGACTTCAGTTCTCGTGGTCCTTCCCGCGTCTTATATGAAATTAAGCCGGAAGTAACCGCACCAGGGGTTTCTGTCTTCTCCACTGTACCGTCTTATATGCATGGGAAAGACCAGATAGGAAATTACCAATATGCCTATGAACGTTTATCTGGTACCTCCATGGCTGCGCCAAATGTTACGGGAGTATCAGCACTTTTAAAACAAGCTGATCCGAGAATGACGCCTGATGAAATTAAGACGCGGCTTATGAACACAGCTGATTCATTAAATGGAGAGTATAGCGTATATGAAGAAGGCGCAGGGCGTGTGAATCCGTACAAAGCGATTCATGCTCAAACAGACATTCAAGTCAAGGAAAAAACGATAACAGTCCGTAGTAATAAAGAGGCAGACACCCTTGCAGATAAAGGGATTCAAGTGGTTAAAGAGAATACTGGTGCTCTTAACTTTGGTGCAGAGTCTGTAACTGGACAAGATTTAAAAGAGACCCACTCTGTTACGCTCTTTAACAATAGCAAAAAAGCGAAAACATACGAAGTGAAAGTTCAATTCCATACATTAAAAGAAAGGTTTTCCAATGATTCTTCTCATATAGCCAACGATGCCGCATCTAATGGAGTTACTCTAATGACTGATAAAACGATTGAAGTAAAGGCAGGTAAGAAGAAAAAAACTGATGTGACGATGATCGTTCCAAGTAAGGCGAAACTAGGAAACTATGAAGGCTATGTGATATATACGAATAAAAATAATTCAGATGAAACGTATCGAGTGCCATTTGGCATCCATACCATGAAAGAGGGCGTAGACCATATTGCAGCAAGTCCAGCAGCGTTTACCGTAGCAAATGAGGCAGGGTATAGCGGATTAAACTGGTCAGTTGCTCTTATGTTCCAGTTAAAATCACATATGCGTTCGTTAGATTTATTCCTTGTCGATCCAAAGACAAATAAAGAATTTGGATTCTTAGGTTCCTTTGACGGCATGGGAGCAGATGAGAATATTGAATATCGTATTGGCGGTGCTATGAATGAAGGGATTTACTACCCGTTAACGGGGGATCCGGATCAACCAATTGCGTACGATACGGCGCAAATTAAGCCAGGAGTGTACAAATTTAAATTAGTAGGGACAAATGATGAAGGGAAAACCTTTAGCTCAGAATCACCGGTTTACTTTAGCGTTACCCAGCCAAAACTCGATCTCAATTTAGATTCAGGTGTATATGAATTTAATTCCAATCATCCAACAGTACCATTAACAGGTTCTGTCTATGACCCAGGTGTGGAAGAAATGAAAGCTGCCGGTATGAATGTATCTCAAGCAGATAATAAATTTGTTTATCAGCTTGGCAGGTTCGGTAATCAAGTTCCAGTAGATGCTGCTGGAAACTTTACAACAGAACTTACGCTTGACCCAAGTGTATCAGTGCTTCCGGTATCCATGTATGCAGAAAATAAGGCAACTGTTAGAAACTACTCTACTGATAAAAGCGTATACTTTGTAAAACAAGGTACACAATACGGTGCAGCTATTCCAAATAAAACTTCAGTAAAAGCAGGGGATATGGTGACATATACCTTATCATTAAACAATGTGAAAAACATGAAAAAGACCGTATATTCTTTTGAGGATTCACTCTCATCAGAAGCTGACCTGGTTAGTATTAAACCCCATGCATCATTAAATGGAAAAATAGATATTAAGGCAGAGGCTAAGGATTTATCAGGAAATGGAAAGGTTATACAAAGGACAATCGCTGCAATATTAACCGACGAAACAGTACAAACTGGAAATTCCGATAAGGTTCAGATGGTAGACATTACGTACAAATTGAAAAATGACACTGCCGTTAAACTACTGAATTTGGGACAATTCAAGGCATCGTTCACCAACGGAGATGATACAATGACTACACCAGTTAGTATGAGTATTCCCGTTCATGTGGAAAGAACCTACTCCGTTTTGAAGTCATGGGTTTATCCAGAAGCATTTAAGGTCCCGTTTCCTTGGCTAGATGAGCCGCAATCAACTATTGATTATGTAAAAGCGGGTGCAAAAGTGAAGGTAGCAGATGATTCAGGTAAAGAGTATTCAAGCACGCTTGGAAACGGCGGGGCACTTGGTTATGCTTTCCAATCTAAATTACCACTTACGGATAAACCTTTTACATTGGAGATTAGTATGCCAGGACACTTCACAGTGAAGAGAACCTTTACTGTTGGTTTGAAAGAAAAGGGTGAAATAAAACCTTTTACAGAAGCAATCTATAATAAATATGCGCCCGCGGGTGAAGTGAACAATGATAACGTAATTGACGTGAAAGACGCACTTTACATTCAGTCTTACTGGAACACAAGCAAACGCGAAGCCGATATTAACTTTGATGGCGTAGTAGACGAAAAGGATATGCAGTATGTGATAAATAATTACTTGATGCAAAACCCTTGGATGGACAATGCTCCAAAACCAGTGAAAACATATAAAGGGCAAACATTAGAAAGTGTATTAAAAAACCTTGGAATTTAACAGGTGATAAGAACAACAATCGAAAAGATTGTTGTTCTTGTACATAGATTATAACTTTGTAATAGGCGAAAAGCACATTAATTATTTTACTTAATCTTATCTTATTCTTTAAATCAAATGCAGAGTGAGATATGGAAACCGAGAAGGCTTTAGAGGGATTTTATATATCTAATATTAATAATAAGATGATTGATAAAGCAGTACAGAAGTATTCCAAGTTCTTATTAAACTTTGTCTTTTAGTTGATTAAGGTCATAATAATTAAAAAGACAGTTATTTTTTAATAACTGTCTTTTTAATTATTATTTTATATTTGATACAGAATCTTGATCTATTATCCTTGTAGCAATGATGTTGTGCATATGTATCTCTTGTTTTTTGATTTTAGTAAAAAGGGAATCTATTGCAGCTTCAGCTAATTTTTCGACAGGGATTTCTACAGTTGTAAGAGAGGGAGACAGAAAAGGTGAAAAACTAGAATTACTATATCCTACAATTGATAAATCTTTAGGAATCGTTATCCCGTTCTCAGCTGCTGCTTTATATATACCCATCACTTTTAAATCATCCGTTGCTAGTACTGCTGTAGGTTTTTTATTATTCGAAAATAATTTTATAGCTGATTTGTATGCACTGTCAGTTGTATAGCCACAATCTATTACCCATTCTTCTCTCGCAGTTATTCCGTAATCATTCATACAAGCTTTATAACCTTCCAAACGATCAATTGATACATGGTAATTAAGCGAAGAATGCAAGCAGGCTATATCTTGATGACCATATTTTATTAAGTGTTCAGTTAATCTATAACTATCCCTAAAATTATCAGTATCAACAGAGATGATATTGTTGTACTGTCCCTCTACTTTTCCAATGACGACTATTGGTATATTAAATACATCAAGTTTCTCAAAAAACTCTTCGTTAGCAGGAGAACTTAGCATGATAATTCCTTTAGCCATCTTTTCTTTGATTTTGGTAATACATTTATCAAACTCATCCTTACCATTCTTAGAAGTTTGTAAAATCACATCGAAATTTTCATTTTCAGCTCTCTTAGAAATGGTGTGAATAACCTCTGAAAAGAAAGGGTTATGATTAGTTGTACTAGAAGAGCGAGATACGATCATTATTGCATCAAATCCATTAGAAAGGCCTCTAGCTAGCTTACTTGGTTGATAATTTAATTCCTCAATAGCGTTTAGCACTCTTTGTCGAGCATTTTCCGAAATATTACTTTGGTTATTTAAGACACGAGATACAGTTGACTTTGAAACATTTGCAACGCGGGCTATATCGTAAATTGTATGCACAAGTATCCTTCTCCTTTATAAAAATAGTTTATATATTAATTGCACTAATTATTTTATTAAAAAAACATTTTAATGTCATAAATATTATGATTGCGTTTACATTGTATAGGGAGCGATATAGGGTAAATTATAGTTATGATTAATAGTTGCCGCAATACAAATGTTCAAATTATGGAAGCCTAATAAATCATTTATCTGATTTTTATTTATTAAAACATAAGTTGACAGAAAAAAATAAATATACTATATTTACTTCAATGGGAGCGGTACCAAAAATAATTATACTATTTTTTTGGATTATATGTAAACGTTATCAAAAAATTTTGCTTTGTTTTGGGAGCGGTACCAAAAGGGGAGGAACTCATGGAGATTATAAAGAAAAGGCTTCAATTTATTTACGAAAATGAAAATATTGATTTGCTACTATCAAAAGTAGAAGAAAGCATTATTAATATGAAGGCTAAAAATCTTAAGAAGAGAAAACAGAACTGGGATGAAAAAGATGTTGTATTAATTACATATGGTGATCAATTTTACGTGAAAAATGAACTCACACTAAAAACCTTTAAGAAAATGTATGAACAATATTTAAGTGAAGAGTTCCCTGTAGTACATATACTTCCTTTTTATCCATATTCATCTGACGATGGTTTCTCTGTGATAGATTATAAAAAAGTGAACCCACATATGGGAGACTGGAATGAAATAAGGGATTTAGCTTCATCAGCGAGATTAATGTTTGATGATGTCTGCAATCATATTTCAGCAAAAAGTGAGTGGTTTCAAGAATATTTAAAAGGAAACCCTGAATATAGGAACTTCTTCATAGAAATGGATCCAGAATACGATTTAAGTGCAGTTACAAGACCTCGGGCTACTCCTGTATTAACAAAATTCAGGCTAGAAAATAATGAAGAAAGATACATTTGGACAACATTCAGTGAAGATCAGATTGATATAAATTTTAGTAACCAAGAAGTCCTACTGAAGATGATTGACATATTGCTATTTTATATAGAACAAGGTGCGGAGTATATCAGATTAGATGCAATAGGTTTCATGTGGAAAGAAGTTGGTACATCATGCATCCATCATGAAAAAACGCATGAAATCGTAAAATTGTTTAGAGATATTGTAGATATAGTTGCGAAGGGAACAGTTATTATAACGGAGACAAACGTTCCACACAAAGATAATATTTCTTATCTAGGAAACGGCACTGATGAAGCTCATATGGTTTATCAGTTTCCATTACCTCCATTAGTATTACATGCTATTCATAACGGGAATGGAAGCGCTCTCTCTAATTGGGCAAAACATTTACCATCTACTGATATCAGTACAACCTTTTTTAATTTTCTAGCTTCTCATGATGGAATTGGCCTAAATCCAATTCGAGGTATTATACCAGAACCAGAAATTCTTGAAATGGTAGAAGACCTAGAAGAAGAGGGAGCCTTAGTAAACTATAAGAAAAACCCGGATGGAACTGAAAGTCCTTACGAAATTAATGTAACTTATATGGATGCACTAAACAAGCGATTAGATAAAGACTCAACGCGAGTAGATAGGTTTTTATTAGCTCATTCTATTCTTTTAACATTACCTGGTGTACCTGCTGTATACGTTCAAAGCATATTAGGCTCTCGAAATGATTACGAAGGTGTTGCAAAAACAGGAATGAACCGTTCCATTAACAGAAAAAAATACAGCTATAATGAAATAGAAAAAGAACTTACAGATGTTAACTCTTTGAGACATTCTATATTTACAGAATTAACAAAGATCATTCAGATTCGTAAGACGGAACCTTTGTTTCACCCAAATGTAGATTTAGATGTAATTGATCTAGGAGAAGAATTATTTGCATTTAAGCGTACAAATACAAAAAGTGAAAGTATATATGTTCTTCATAACCTAACAAATCATACGACTGTCTGCAGGCTAGAAGGTAAATATCAAGATATCCTTACTAAGGAACAAAAAGAATATAGTGAAACTATTTCATTAGATCCTTATCAATTCCTTTGGTTGAAACCATTGAATTAGGAGGGGAATCAAATGATAAAAAAGGGCTTAAGCTTATTAATTATTATACTATTACTTACTTTAGTTACTGGATGTGGGAGTAATAACGGAAGCGAAGATAGAGAAACAACTATACGTTTCATGCATTCTTCTGTCGAACAAGAACGTTTAGCAGTAATTAATAAATTAGTTGAAAAATTCGAAAAGGAAAACCCAACTATTAAGATAAAGCAAATTCCAGTGCAAGAAGACAGTTTCAATACCAAAGTCGTGACCCTAGCTAGTGCTGGAGAATTACCTGAAGTTATTGAGGTAGGACAAGATTACGCTAAGGTAATGGACCAAGATCAACTTATTGATAAGAATGCAGTGGAAAGGGCTATTAATAAATCAGGTAAAAATAATTACTATGAAGGCGCTTTAAATTTAGTGAAAACAGAAGATGGGAAGAACTATACTGGTTTACCGATAAGTGGATGGGTTCAGGGGATTTGGTATAACAAAGAAATGCTTGCGTCAAAAGGATTTGACGAGCCTAAAAATTGGAATGAGGTAATGGAAATTGCTAAGGCTTTTACAGATGGTAAGCACAAGAAATATGGTATTGCCTTACCAACGGCCGAAAGCACCATGTCTGAACAATCATTTTCACAATTTGCATTGTCTAATGGTGCAAATATATTAAACGCCAAAGGGGATTTAAATCTAAACTCAACTAAGATGAAAGAATCCTTATCTTATTATAAAAAACTGGCTCACTATACGATGCCTGGGTCAAACGATACTACAGAAATTAAAGATGCCTTTATGAATGGCACTGTTCCTATGGCAATCTATTCAACTTATATATTGCCTGCTGTTTACCAAGAAGGAAACGCAGATAATATAGGATTTGCTATTCCTACTCAAGAAAAAACATCAGTTTTTGGAACAGTATCTGCTTTAACAGTATCTTCAGGTTTAGAGAATAAAGAAAAGAAAGCAGCTGAAAAGTTCCTAGAGTTTATGTCTAAGCCTGAAAATACAACAAATTGGGTTCTTATGTCTCCTGGAGGGGCACAACCCGTCAATAAAAAAGTAACAGAGAATAAAGATTATCAATCTAATAAAGTAGTAAAATCGTTTGGCAACTTATCAAATGAAATTGCAGCTTCTTTTAATAAAATTCAAGCATTCGGCTTAGTAGATGGAAAAAACTTCTCTAAAACAGCCAATATTACAAGTTCTGGGGCACTCCCTAGATTAGTAAATGAAACGACGGTTGGAAACAAGAAAGTAAAAGATGAACTCCAAAAAGCTGAAACAGCTATTCAAGGCGCTTTAGAAAATTAAAAAAGTACTTCAAGGGAGTATTTACTTAATTGCTCTCTTGATCTTATGTAAGCTTCCTTAGAAGCGTTACTGATACAATTATACTTTTTATGGAGGAGAGTCTCATGCAGATAAAAACTAGAGAGAAATCAGATTCAAAATTAGCATGGACATTGCTTTTGCCAAGTATCTTCTTACTACTCTTATTAGTTGCATATCCAATGGTTTCTAACGTTCAAATTAGCTTTTTTGACCAGCCGGTTAATGCTCGTTTAAGTGCCACGCTAGTAGGGCTAGAAAATTATAAAGATATTCTTACAGACGTAGAATTCTTTAAATCATTAGGGATAACTATTCTATACACAGTTCTTGCTGTGGGGGGGAGTACAGCTGTAGGTTTGGCTGTTGCACTTTTTTTTAATCGTCCATTCAAATTTCGTAAGACCGCACGTTCTTTAATCATCTTGTCTTATGTTACACCTTCTATATCACTCGTTTTTGCATGGAAGTACATGTTTAATAACGGGTACGGTATTGTTAATTTCTTTGGGGGCGACGTTTTACATTTGTTTGATAAAGCTCCTCTTTGGTTTGATAATCCTGTTAGTAGCTTTATTTTAGTCGTACTTTTCGCTATATGGAGATATTTCCCGTATGCTTTCATTTCTTTTCTAGCTATTCTTCAAACAGTGGATAATACGTTATACGAAGCAGCAGAAATAGACGGAGCCTCATTATGGGATAAATTTAAAATCGTTACACTACCTGCAATAATGCCCGTTCTTTTAACGGTTGTAACCCTACGTTCCATCTGGCTATTCTACATGTTTACAGACGTTTATCTTCTAACTAATAAAGTAAACATACTTGGAATTTACTTGTATCAAACAGCTTTTGCTTTTAATGATCTTGGCAAAGCTTCGTCAATATCAGTAATTCTGTTTATCATTCTTTTTATCGCTATCATGATAGCAAGAAAGCGAGTGAACTTAAATGGCAATGGCTAGTAGCAAACAACACAAAGTAATAAAGTCAGTAGCATTTTATTTGGGACTTCTATCTATATTAGTGATTTCCCTCTTCCCTTTCTTTATTATGCTAATGACATCATTTAAAAGCTCAAAAGAAGCAGTAAATACAAGTCCAACGCTTTTCCCAAAGGATTGGACTTTCCAACATTACTTGGACATTTTTAATCCAGATATCTTCCCATATCTTTCATATTTTAAAAATAGTTTAAGTATTGCTCTATTTGCATCTATTCTCTCTGTATTAATTGGCATTTTTGGTGCCTATGCTCTATCTAGGTTGAAGTTTAAAGGGCGAATCGTTATTAATTCAAGTTTTTATACAGTCTATATGTTCTCAGGAATCTTACTAGTTGTACCTTTATTTAAGATAATTTCAGGTCTAGGTTTATATGATACCAAAGCATCATTGATCATTACGATGATTGTACAAACGCTTCCCACAGCCATTTTTATGTTGAAAAGTTACTTTGATACAATTCCGGGTGATCTTGAAGAAGCCGCAATGATTGATGGATTAAACCGTATACAAATTATTTTCTATATTGTTATCCCATTAGCCTTTTCAGGAATTATGTCGGTATTCGTTTACTCTTTTATGATTGCATGGAATGATTACTTATTTGCATCTATTTTCTTATCAGATTCAGCCAATTTTACACTACCAATTGGGCTAAATACATTGTTCAGTACACCAGATTACGTCTGGGGAAGAATGATGGCAGCATCACTAGTAACTGCATTGCCAGTCGTTATTATGTATGCTATCTCCGAAAGGTTTATTAAAGGTAATGTAACTGAAGGCGGCGTAAAAGGATAAATCTATTTATAACGAAAGGAAGTTATTCGAAAATGAAAAAATTAGTTGCTGTAAAGCCAAGAGAGGCTGCTCTATTACACTATGAAGATCAACAGGTTAAACCAAATGAAGTGAAAATTAAAGTGGATTTTGCCTCTCCTAAACACGGTACAGAAGTAATTGATTTCCGGGGATTAACACCATTTATGGGAGAAGATTTTTCGGAAGAATGGCGTATGTTTATGCCACGAGAAGAAGGAGAAAAACCAGGGATTGTATTCGGTGAATTTCAATTAGGAAATATGGTAGTAGGAAAAATCATCGAAATGGGTAGTGATGTAACTGAATATACAATTGGAGAAACTGTTTGTACATACGGACCCGTTATGGAGACTGTCATTGTAAATGCTGTTAACAATCATCGATTACGTAAAATGCCCGAGGGTGCAAAGTGGCAAAATGCTGTTTGCTATGACCCAGCACAATTTGCACTAAGTGGTGTAAGGGATGCTGATGTTCGAGCAGGTGACTATGTTGTCGTTGTAGGCTTAGGCGCTATTGGTCAAATTGCAATTCAACTTGCAAAAAAAGCTGGAGCAAGTCTTGTTATAGGCGTTGATCCACTTAATCGTCGATGTGAAATTGCTAAACGTAACGGGGCTGATGTATGTTTTGATCCAACATCATGTGATGTAGGGTTTGAAATTAAGAAACTTACCAATAAAATTGGGGCGGATTCCATTATTGAAACAAGTGGAAATGCAGCTGCTCTCCAGGCTGCACTAAGAGGAATTGCATATGGAGGCACTATTTCTTATGTAGCTTTTACTAAACCTTTTCCGGAAGGATTAAACTTTGGTCGTGAAGCTCATTTTAACAACGCTAGGATTGTTTTTTCTCGTGCAGCAAGTGAACCAAATCCAGATTATCCACGTTGGAACAGAAAACGTATTGAAGATACTTGTTGGGACTTACTAATGAATGGATATCTTAATTGCGAAGATATCATTGATCCAGTAGTTTCATTTGAAGAGAGTGCGGAAGCATATATGAAATATATAGATCAACAACCTGAGCTAAGTATTAAAATGGGGATTCAATATAAGAAATAGGAATTATATAATGACAAATGTTTTGAACAGGAGAGTATGTATGAAAATTGGAACTCAAAATCAATTATTTTTCCCTGAAGACATTAAAGAAAAATTTCGTTATCTAAAAGATATAGGTTTCGAAGGATTTGAAATAGATGGAAAAATGTTAGTTAATCATTTAGATGAAATTAAAGAAGCGATTGCTGAAACTGGGCTTCCAGTAACTACTGCTTGTGGTGGATATGATGGATGGATTGGAGACTTTATTGAAGAGCGCAGAGTAAACGGCCTAGCTGAGATAAAACAGATATTAGAGGCGCTAAAAGAAGTTGGTGGAAAAGGCATTGTGGTGCCAGCAGCATGGGGAATGTTCACTTACCGCCTTCCTCCAATGGCTTCTCCACGTAGTAAAACTGGAGATTGGAAATCTGTAAGTGAATCTCTTATATATCTAAATGGCATTGCTGCAGAAACAGGCACAATTATTTTCTTAGAACCATTAAACCGTTATCAAGATCATATGATTAATACACTTGCAGATGCACGAGCTTATATAGAGAAGAATAAGCTAGATCATGTAAAAATAATTGCAGATTTTTATCACATGAATATTGAAGAAGATGATATTTCTCAGTCCTTATACACTCACAAGGATTTAATAGGACATATCCATGTAGCTGATAATCATCGCTATCAACCGGGTAGTGGAAGTCTTGATTTTAGAAAACAGTTTAACCAGTTAAAGCAAAATGGATATGAAGGTTATATAACTTTTGAATGTCGAGTTAGAGGTGAGAATCCAGAAGGCGAATATATAAAATCGCTGAAATATTTAAGGGAAGCATTAAGCTGAAAGGAGCTATAACGTGACTAAGAAGAAAGTTGCAATTATTGGGGCGGGACAAGTCGCCGAAAAAGTACACATTTCTTATTATCATAGGCGAGAAGAGATTGATTTAGTTGCAGCAGTTAGCCCTAATTTCGAACGAGTAAAAGCTTTTGCTGAACGTAATGGTATCCCTAATTATTACACAAATGAAGATGATATGTATATCGCTGAAAAGCCGGATATTGTTAGTATTTGTACACCAAATAAATTTCACTATGAGAATGTAATAAAAGCTTTAGAAAATGGCTGTGATGTAATATGTGAAAAACCGCCGGCTATATCTGCTGAAGAGGCTCATGAAATGAAAAGAGTTGCAGAGAAAAATAACTGCCTCTTGACTTATGATTTTCATCATCGTTTTGCAGATGATGTGAAGATCCTTAAAGAAAAAGTCTTAGATGGAGTGCTTGGTGATATCTATGTAGTAAAAGTAAAAGCTCTTCGCCGTTGTGGAATACCCGGCTGGGGAACTTTTACTAATAAAGAAGTCCAGGGTGGAGGACCTCTCATCGATCTAGGTATACATATGTTAGATGCTGCTCTACATGTTATGGATTTTCCAAAGGTAGAAAGTGTAACAGCTAAAATGTTTCAAAAAATAGGAACAAAAAAATCCTATGGAACACTTGGGGAATGGAATCCAGATAAATTTGGAGTAGAAGATTCTTTATTTGGCTTTATAGAGTTAGAAGGTGGACGGTTGATACAAATTGAAACATCATTTGCCTTAAATATGAAAGAAACATCAATAATGAATGTTGAATTTTATGGGGATCAGGCTGGGGCAACACTCTTTCCTGCCCAAATTTATAAGGATGAAAAAGGTGAATTGGTTTCTTTATTAAACAGAGAAGAAGCAGATCCTGAGCGTCATCAAAAAAGTATGGCTGCTTTTGTAGACAAGTGTCTAGGAGAAGATGTAATGGTAGCTAATGCTGAACAAGGTTATATTATTCAAAAAATAGTAGAAGCTCTCTATCAATCTGCTGAAAAAGGTGAGCGTATATCGTTATGAAAACAGAACAAATAATTTATGAAAATCAGTTTAATTTAGAGACTATTAATAAATTTGCAAGCTTAATGACTGTAGGAAATGGATTTTTAGGGGTTCGTGCAACTCATGAAGAAGATTATACTGAACAAACTAGGGGAATGTATGTAGCTGGAATATATAATAAAGCGTTACCAAATGACACATCTGACTTGGTTAATCTACCTGATTTAGTAGGAGTGAAAATTAAGCTTGATGGACAACTTTTTTCATTATTAGACGGTGAAATTCTCTCTTATGAAAGAACATTAAACCTTTTTAACGGGGAACTGAAGAGAGAGGTAATGTGGATGAATAAAGATGAAGCTCGCTTTAAATTTATTTTTCAACGTTTTGTAGCTAAAGATAAGTTACATGTTCTTGCCTCGAAAATAACAATTATTAGTCTAGATAAAGAAGTTGATTTACAGATTGTAACAGGTATCAATGCGCAGCAAACAAATTTTGGAAGGCAACATATGATAGAAGAAAAGCTGCGTATCTTTGAGGAAAAATATATGCAGGGCATATATACGACAACTGAATCTGGACATACAGTCGCTCTAGCTACGAGTTTTTTATATCCTCCTAAAAGTAAGGTTTCTTATGGTGCAAAGAATAGGCAATTACAATCAACTGTTGATCAAAAAATGGTTGTTGGGAACCCCTATGTTTTTGAAAAGGTAGGAACTGTCTTTACATCTCTTAATAATATAGATGTGACAGATCTCGATAAATTAAGTCTAAACTCTATAAAGCATTATGCTTCACAAGGATACGACTTATTACTTACAGAATCAGCCCTTAAATGGAAAGAGTTTTGGGGAAATAAAAGAATACAAATACATTCTACAAATAAATTTGACCAGCAAGCTATAGATTTTGCTTTATATCAATTAGAAATTATGACTCCTGCTCATGATGAAAGATTTAGTGTAGGTGCTAAGGGCTTAACTGGAGAAGGTTATAAAGGCCATATATTTTGGGATACAGAAATCTTTATCAAACCTTTCCACCTTCTTAATGAGCCCAAAATTGCTAAACAATTGCTTCGCTATCGATATTTAAAATTAGAACAAGCTAAAGAAAAAGCTATAAAGAACGGATATAGTGGTGCTCTATTCCCGTGGGAGAGTGCGTTCTCTGGCGAAGAAGAAACTCCTGAATATGCAGCAATAAATATTAAAACAGGTGAACGCCAAAAGGTTGCTTCGGCATTGGCAGAACATCACATTGTTGCTGACATAGCTTATGCAGTTGTAAATTACTACCAGGCAACCCTTGACGACGAATTTATGAAAAAAGAAGGTTTAGCATTACTTAAAGAAACAAGTCGCTTTTGGATTAGCCGTGCAACAGAAGATAAAGGAAAACTTGTTATTAATAATGTAATTGGTCCAGATGAATATACCGAGCATATTGACAATAATGCGTATACAAATTATATGGCTTATTACAACGTAGAACAAGCTCTTTACTTTATGACTCTGTACGAAGAAGTTGATAACTTACTTATTAAACTATGTCGAGATTTTCTCGATCGAATTTACTTACCTAAGCCAAATGGTAACAATATCATTCCACAAGATGATACATTTCTAGATAAACCCGAAATAGACCTAACTTCTTATAAGAAAAAACAAGGTAGTCAGAGTATTTTATTGGACTATTCACGAAAAGAAGTAAATGAGATGCAAATCTTAAAGCAAGCAGATGTTGTAATGTTATTATATCTATTTCCAGATTTATTCTCCAAGGATGTAATCTTAGATAACTTACATTATTATGAACAGCATACTATCCATGACTCTTCGCTTAGCAAAGCAATTCATGCGATTGTTGCAGCAAGATGTGGAGAAACCACTATTGCCTATAAATTTTTTAGAGAAGCTTGTTTAATAGATTTAGGATCTAACCCTAAATCTTCTGATGAAGGAATTCATGCAGCTTCCTTAGGCGCAATATGGTTAGCAATTGTTTATGGATTTGCTAATATTACTTTAAAAAAAGATCGACTAGCTCTTAATCCCGAACTTCCAGCTGAATGGGAAGAAATTCAATTTCCAATACAATATCGAGGAACTAAATTAATTATCTCGTTAACTAAAAACGAAATTAATATAACTAAGGTTTGTGGGCCAGACTTAATAGTTGAAATAGGACACCAGGAATACCTATTAGCTCAAAATATTAACGTCAATCTATAAAATTTTTAGGTATCTAAACTAAAAGATAATACCACCAAAAAAGGGGATTAATCAATGAATGATCGTTATATAGATGCTGTAATATTTGACTTAGATGGAGTTATTACGGATACAGCTGAGTATCATTTTTTAGCTTGGAAAGCTCTTGCAGATCAATTAGATATTAAAATAGATAGAGAGTTTAATGAGAACTTAAAAGGCGTTAGTCGTCTAGATTCCCTTGAATTAATTTTAAAACAAGGAAACCGTCAAAATGACTTCTCCTTAGTAGAAAAAGAAGCATTAGCTAATCAGAAAAATGAATTGTATTGTAATTATCTAACCAACCTTTCTCCTAAAGATATTCTACCAGGAATTCCTGAATTAATTAGGAATATCAAAGAAGAGGGGATATTAATTGGAGTAGCTTCCGTCTCTAAAAACGCAGGTACAGTTTTACAAGCACTTGGATTAAATCTAACCTTTGATTATTGTGTAGATGCAGCAAAAATTAAAAGGTCAAAGCCAGATCCTGAAATTTTCTTAACAGCATGTGAGAAATTAAATGCTGATCCTAAAAAATCAATAGGTATTGAAGATGCTGTAGTAGGAATAGATGCTATTAAAGCAAGTGAAATGTTTGCTGTAGGAGTAGGAAATATCCTTGATAAAGCAGATTACAAAGTAGAAAATACTAAACAACTTGAATGGACCAAAATAAAGAAAGTATACACTAACTTAATAAATGTAAACAAATGATTCTCAATATAGTAATTAGAAACAAAGGTAGTTACTTATTAGTAATTATCTTTGTTTTAATGTGTTTAAAACTCTACAGGAATCAATGTAACTATCAACAAACTAATATTTATTAATTAGAGAAAAATAAGTAATTTTCTAAATTAGTTTTGCCTTTTCACCTTTGTAAAAGCTTTTACCTATTAAAGAAAAGTCTTCTTTTTGAAGAGTTTCTTCTATTACTTAATTACCTTTCTATATTCTAGCTTGCTAGATAGATTCAGGAATTTTATAATATAAAGGATTGAAATAATTAAAAGCTGTAAAAAGGTTTACAGCAGGTGGATTTTTATGTAAATTTATCACTTTACTTTTCGCCACCCATCTCTACTAGGAGATGGGTGGCTTTATTTTGTTTTATGGAGGATTTAATAATGAAAATTTGGAGCTATGCGTTACTTGTCTTTTTAGGTGGCTGTTCATATGGAGTAGTATCAACATTTGTTAAAATAGCATATAGTCAAGGCTTTAGTCTAAGTGAAATAACAGGATGTCAATATTTTATGGGCTCTATCATGTTGTGGGTCATTTCAATCTTTGTTCCAAAGGTACGTTTAAAGTATAAACAGTGGCTAAGTTTAATGATAAGTGGGATACCTATGGGTTTAACAGGTATTTTTTATAATCAAACTCTTAGTTATGTTGATGCTTCGTTTGCCATTATTCTTCTACTGCAATTTACATGGATCAGTATCATTTTACAATATATCTTTAACAAGAAAGTACCTAACCGTAAGCACTTAATTGCAACAGGAATCATCCTTTTCGGTTCTATCCTTGCTTCTGGCTTTTTGAAAAATGAGATGACTTTCTCGCTTACTGGCATCAGTTTTGGTATGCTTGCTGCTTTATCATTTGCTTGTTTTATTTTCCTCAGTGGACGTACAGGTATAACTATTCACCCAATTTACAAAAGTGCCATTATGACATCGGGAGCTTCATTAGTAATATTTATTTTTTTACCTCCGGTGTTTCTTATAAACGATGAGCTTACCAATGGTTTGTGGTTATACGGTCTTCTCGCTGGGTTCTTTGGTTCACTTATTCCCCCTATTTTATTTAATATTGGTATGCCCAAAGTCGGCGGAAGCTTAGGCACCATTCTAAGTGCCTCAGAACTACCAATGGCTGTAACTATGTCTACCTGTATTCTGCATGAAACTGTATCCTTGCTTCAATGGATAGGCGTAGTTATCATTCTATTGGGGATTGCTTATCCAAATATTCAAATACGTCAAACTTCCTTATCTGAAAGTAGATATTGATTGGTTAAGGAAAACTATTAACAAAACAAACTGAGCCTTCATTGTGTAGCAACAACGAAGGCTCAGTTTGTTTTGTTTTTTTTTTTTAGACTATAAGTAAATCTCAGTATAAGGCGTATATAGTGCAGCTTACCTTTATTTTGAAAAACTAAGAGATAACCTTATTATATCTTTGGTTGTTTTTCATAAGAATAAATTTTTTAACTGTAAATAATTACTATCAACAATGGGAAGAATAAAAGAAATTCATTTTGCCAGGAGGAATATGATGCCGTCCTCATTGCTTGAAATATATATAGAACGGATTAAAGAAACGTTAGGTAATCCTACTGACCTTGTAGTTAGAAACCTAAGAATAAAAATGAACCATCAAAAGGTGAAGACAGCCCTTGTTTATATAGCTGGAATTGTAAAAGAAGAGGAAATCGAAGACTACATCATTGAGCCTATGCAACGACTTGTAATAAACGATGCGGAAGATGGTATCCTACATACGTTGCAACATGAAATACTACAAGTTAAAGCTGTAACCATCGTTACATCACTTGACGAACTTGTCAAAGAATTGTTAAAAGGACAAACAGCTATTCTTGTGGAAGAGCAAGAACATGTTTTGCTAGGCAACACTTCCATGTGGAAAGAAAGAGCTATCGATGAAGCCCATGGACAACGAGTAGCTAAAGGTCCTGTGATTGGCTTTAATGAAAATTTAGATACAAATGTCTCGTTACTTAGAAAGTTTATTAAAAGCGAAGATCTACGCTTTGAGAAACGTACATTAGGGACGATTACAAATACAGATATTTGTCTTGTTTATCTCGAAAAAAAGGTTGATAAAAAGGTATTAAGCGAACTTAATAAAAGATTAGAGAAAATTAACTTGGAAAAAGTGTTAGAGTCGAATTATATAGAAGAATTTATTAGTGATGATTTTTTTACACCTTTTCCCCTTACATTATCGACTGATCGACCAGATGTAGTAACTGGAGAAATAACAGAAGGGAAAGTAGCAATATTAGTGGAAGGTACCCCCTATTCGTTAGTAGTACCTGCTGTATTGATTCAATTCCTCCAGGCTCCTGATGATTATTATTATAAAAGTGGAGGGTTTCTCAGGCTATTTAGAGCTGCTGCTTTAATTTTAGCGATTTATCTCCCGGCCTTGTATATAGCGTTTGTTAATTTTCATCCAGGCTTGTTACCAGGTGATTTATTAATAAGTCTCATTTCGCAAAGAGAAGGAAAACCATTACCCTTAGTGATTGAAGTATTATTATTTATGTTTCTTTTTCAAATTATATTAGAAGGCGCTACCCGCCTTCCAAAAACATTAGTTTTTGTAATCTCCATTGTGGGAACGATTATCATCGGTCAATCGGCTGTAGAAGCTGGACTTGTTCAACCAGCGACTTTACTTGTAGTCAGTACGTCTTATATTTTTTCTTTCGTAAATCCTATCGTTACATTAGCTCCTGCCGTGCGAACAATTCGATATGTATTTATTTTATGTGCTGCATTTTTAGGTCTGTATGGGGTCATTATGGCTACTTTAATATTACTTTTTCATTTGAATCACTTGCGATCATTTGGAGTTCCCTATTTATCTCCCCTCTCTCCATTTAATATTCACGATCAGAGAGATACGGTTTTTAGAGCTCCATTCGATGAAACTGCAAATCCTGTTCATTCTTTTCATCATGAAGAGCCAGTTTCAAAAGACCGTACGAAAAAAGGGAAAGGAGAGTAAACGTGAAAAAATTAGTGCTTCTTTTTCTTATCTTTTTTTTCTTTATCTTTTCCCTTGGTAACCTTAGTATCAACGAATTAAATGAAAACGCTTTTGTATATGGACTTGGAGTCGATAAAACAAAAGATGGATATCGTGTTTCCATGCAGATAGTTAACCCCCATCCCTTAAACGCTCCAACAGACAAGCCTTCCGTTGTTGTATATGAAGACGAGGCAAGGAGCATAGGAAAAGCTGTAGAACTGATCTCAAAAAAGACTCCCCGAGAACTTCTTCTTTCACAAATTCAGGTTGTTCTAATTGATGAACAGCTGGCAAAGAAACAAGGAATAAATGAGGTATTGAACTACCTTTTACGTAAACCTGGCCTTAGCTCGACGGTAGACATTCTCGTTATGAATCATATGAAAGCATTTGATGCTTTACGCGTTTTTTCTTCGATGGAAGAGATACCTACAAGTGAAATACTAAAGACTGTCATTAATACAGAAGAGAACTGGGGGTCTCATCAACGAGTTTTTCCACTACAGTTAAAAGCAGAGGTTCTTTCAACAGGAAAGGAAGCAGTTATTCCAACATTAAGTATATCCGGTAAGGTAAACAGTGCGGAAAAAAAGAAAAACCTTGAACAGTTAGCGCCTAAATCGTATTTGCAACTTTCTGGCTTAACTGTGTTAAGAGGAGATAAAGAAGTGGGATGGCTTAATGATAAATTAAGTCGAACTTATTATCTAACAAAAGGAAAACTAAAAAGTAGCTACTTCACTTCCCCTTGTTCCAAGCATGAAGAATTTGGATTAACGATTATAAAAGCAAAAACAAATATTAAAGGGTCTATGGTAGATGGAAGACCCTCTTTTAACATTCGAACAAAAATAGTGGGAGATCTGGATGAGCTTAACTGTAATATAGATGTTTCTACTCCCTCACATATAAAGAGTCTGGAGAAAGAAATGGAAAAGGAAGTAAAAAACCAGATTGTACAACTAATTAAAGAGTCTCAAAAATTACAATCTGATTTTATTGGTTTTGGCGATATATTAAGAATTGATGATAAATTCGAATGGAAGAAAATCGATGAAAGATGGAAACAAGCATATCTTGAATCAAAGTTTGATATAAAAGTAAAAGTTATGATTAGAAATTATGGAGATGCAAATTTACCTTCATAAACTATAAACGAGGTTGAAAAAATGCAAATACAACGAATCGGAACGTTTCAGCTATTTACAATGGTTGTGCTTTTTGAATTAGGAAGTGCGATCGTTTTAGGGATTGGTTTGGATGCGAAGAAGGATGCGTGGATTGCTTTATTAGTAGGAACAATTTGTGGAATGGGTCTCTTCTTTTTCTACACTTATTCCTATCACTTAAGTGGAGAGAGAGACAGTTTATTAAATATGCTGCAAAAAGCGTTTAATCGTCCTATTAGTCGTATCCTTGCTTTTCTTTATTATGGATACTTTCTCTATATAGCTGCACGTGTCACAGCTGACTTTTCTTTTTTTATTAACGAAGTATTACTTACAAACATGAATGGTCGTGCTTGGCTTATTAAAATCACTATTTTATTACTTGTAGCGTATATTTGTTATTTAGGTATTGAAGCAATTGGGCGTACTTCTGAAAATTTATTCTTTCTTATGCTGTCGTTTATCCTGTTAGTTGTTACTCTTATGTTCTTTCAAGAACAGTTTGATTTTAATCGTCTAAGACCTGTATTAGAGAATGGATGGATGCCCATCTTGCACACTGTTTTTCCAACCATTATAACGTTCCCTTTTGGAGAATCGATTGTATTTTTATGTTTTTTTCAATTTTTATCCTCATTTTCTCCGTTTTTAAAAAGGGGATGGCTATCTATACTCATCTCAGGGATTTTACTGATTTTCGCGGCCATTTTGAATGTAGGGGTATTAACAGCTGATTTAGCACAGTCTTTTAATTTTCCCTTTATTGAAACGATTGAACATATAAACTTCTTAAATTTTATCCGTCATGTAGAGCTACTGGCTGTTTTGGTTTTCATGATTGGCGGTTTAATAAAGATTCTTCTCTTTGCATATGCAGGAATCACAGGAATGTCCGAATTATTCAACTTAAAATCTTATAAAAAAATAATTATCCCTTTGTTATTAATTGTCTATCTGATATGCGTACTGTTTATGAAAAATTACGCCGTTCATATATACATTGGTTTAAAGATTATCCCGATGTACGTAGCCCTTTTCTTCCAGATTTTTATACCCGTCTTGTTTTTTATATCTTTATTAATTAAGAAGCAAAGGAAACAGAGAAAAACTAAAAGTAGTTAACTTTCATACGGCAAGTAAATCCAAATCTCTAAGAGGACAGGTTTTGAAAAAAATCTGTCCTCTTAGAAAACTTAATAATAAAGCTTTTCACCCTTGTAAGATCCTTAAGTTACGTATATTGGTTCATAATCAAAGGACCTTTTGTAAAATAAGAATATCTACTTTAAACTTGAGATAATACGTTTACTGAACTCACCGTTAATTCTTTCAAAACTAACCAGTCCCTTCATAATATGAATCAAATTATGAGTAAACAAGAAGAGTTATCTTTGTCACAAATTATTTAAGATTGGTCATTACCATGTACCCTGTAAAATTGAAAGATGACATTCCAAAACTATGGTATGCTCTTTTTTTATTGAGAAAATATGCAGCATATTCAATAAGCTTGCTTGTCTACTCAAAAAATAAAGAGATTTTACTTATTATATTGCTTATGTTTTGAATAAATCCTTACTGAATTTCGTTTCATCAATGTTCCACAGAGCAGGACAGAAACAAAACTTTTAACTTTCCCTTCAATCGTATTTAATAATGTATTAATTGTTAAATCAATCATCTCATCTAAAGGCTGTCGCCAGGTAGTTAAAGAATACCGTTGCCATGAAGCCATTATAGAATCTCCCATTCCTACAATTGATACATGTTTAGATACGGATAACTTTAAAACTTTGGCTGCATCAATTGCTCCTAATGCCATAATATCATTTGTACAAAATATAGCATCTGGAGGAGAAACACTGTTCAACAGTCGTAAGGTAGCTCTATAGCCACCTTCATAGGTATAATCTTCTACTGCAATAATTATTTCCGCACCTCGTTTTTGGAGAGTTTCACGGAATCCTTTTTCACAGTCTTCTCTTATTCCAGCACTCATAGGAACTGTAATATATGCACATCGACTATGATTTTGTTTAAGTAAATACTCTCCTACATACTTACCAGCTGCATAGTTGTCACAACCTATAAAATGATAGGATGGAGAAAAAACTTTGGTGTAGCGATTAAAAAGTATAACTGGTATATTGAATTTGGAAAGATGGGAAATAACGGTTGGAGATAATAAAGCATCTACTGAAACTATCCCGTCTACGTTGTATTCAAGAAATTGAAAGATTTCCCCTTGCTGAACTTCATCATTTTCAGTGTAGGAAAGAAGAACATAATACCCTTTTTTATTTAAATATTCAGAAATTTTTAAATGGATATCTGAATATAGCAAACTTTGTTTATTTCTTATAATAACGCCTATCATTCTTGTTTTATTCTTAATTAATCCTCTTGCGAGAGCATTCGGACGATACCCTAACTCTTCAGCTACTTCCCATACACGATTACGCGTTTTTTCAGATACAAATGGGCTAGAACTAAAAACGCGTGATACTGTTGATTGCGAAACTCTAGCAAGTTTAGCAACTTCTATTGAATTCAATTTTGTTTTCTTCAAACCAGTACCTCCTTAAAAATAATTTCTTTTCTTCCAAGAAATTTAAATGGCATATCATTTTATTTGAATTTTTTTAAGCAATTTAGAGAAATACATTCGAGCTATGCCTATCTATACAATTTGAGCATGCTCTTTAATTTTTAAAGACTGTACTTTTCCTTTCTCTAATTCTTTTTGGCTAGATTCGCTCCATCTTTTAAAAAATTCACTTTATTATCTATATAAAGTACGGCTGCAACATTTATAATAAAAAAATCTTTAATGGGAGAAGGTTTGTATGAGATTGAAAAGAAGCAGGTTCTACTAAGGGTGTCGTCTGTCCAAAATCAAAAAGAATTCATCTATAAACTGTTTGGGTTGACCTTATAAGTTAGTAATTTATAAACATGTATAGGATATTCATTATATTTTATGTACTGAAACAAATTAACAATTTGAATAGAAGATTACTACAAAATTTTTAAAGATTTTTATGGCCTTTTTTGGGAGTAGAATAAATTATTATAGACATAATAATCCCTATAAACAATACAATAAATTTTATAATTGTATTTAGAATGATATTGGAGAGCGTAAAATATCTTGTGTAAATGAATAAATACAAAAAGGAAGACCTTTTCTTGTAGAATTAAGTCACCACAACCAATTCAAAGAAAGAAGGTCTTCCTATGAATCAGTTTACAACAGATCTTGTTCAAGCTCTAGTCCAAAAAG
>NZ_JBFTZR010000013.1:0-78960 GCF_056406695.1 Priestia sp. P1_B12_1
AGTCATAGTTCCTCTTTTGCAGTCATAGTTCCTCTTTTGCTTCTTATTGTGGCTTTCTTTAGAAATAGAGCCAGTATTAAGAAATCTGAGTCCACTCTAGTAGAATGAAATATGTACAAGTTTATCTGCCAAATCAAGCTTTTATATTTATATAAAATGTAGAAAAATTCTTATTTTGTCGTTAGTTAGAGTGAAATTTAAACCTTTCTAAGAAATTTTGTACCATAGTAAACTAAAGCTATACGTCTGTTTGAAGTTTTCATATAAAACAAGATAAAGATGAACACTTTCAAATTAAAAAAGAGCATAATACCTAAAAATGGGGGTGCATTTCAGGCGAGGTAGCTTTTTATTTTGCTTACCTTTTGACTGGACAAATTATAACCTAATACTATATTTTATATATGTACATGTATATATTTCACTTTTATCAACTATTAAAAGCAGCTATGATCAACCACACATGTAAGAAAAGCCCTCAATTAATTTTGAGGGCTTTTCTTCAATTTGTCGACATATAGAGTAAATAATAAAATTAATCAATTTAACGAGATACTTTATTATTTACTTAACGCAATGTACCATACTATGTTTTCATTCTTTATTAGGTAACTTGCTTAAATTAAATAATTTTTTGCATAATCGTCAAACTAGCCAATTCTATGTGAATCTTAATAGAAAATTATAATTACTTTTAAAATTCACTTACACTTAACCCCCTTTCTTTTTGCCATTCAGCGTAAAACACATCTTCATAATTTTTAATCTGTCTTTTCGTCAATTGACTTTTCAACCATGCTTCATCAAATCCTGCTTCTTTAAGATTATTTATTGCTACCCTTCCATCCATAATGAAAGCAATAGGCAAATTTGTTTCTTTATATTGAACATTCAAATCTTTTTTTGTTGGGGGTCCATAATTATGTTTAGGAACAACACTAATTTGTCCATCTGTTTCTAGAATTACATATTCCGCCTCATATAAAGAGAAAAAACCCTGTTGTCTCATAAGATGTTGCAATTGATTTAAATCAAAATTCTCTTTTTTTAATTGTTTATAAAGTATCTCGCCTTTATATATGATCATTGTTGGTTTCCCTTCCAACATGCCTCTAAGACCTATAAATTTTTGTGATAGTTTAGTGACAATATAAATTAAAATTCCCCAAATGAAGACACTGCACAGAACTTCCCATAGTCCTGCTTCTTTCTCCATTACAGCATCTCCTACGATATTCCCTAGAACTAGAGCTGTAATGAAATCAAAGGGAGTTATCTGAGCAAACTCTATTTTCCCTAAAATTTTCAACATAATAAATAAGGCAATAAATCCCCCGACAAGTTCAATTGCCATATCTTTATACATAAAGACACTCCTATTTATAGTTAGTTTTCTTCTCTATCATTTTGTATTAGAAATGTTAATAATAAACCTATCCATTATATGTTTATAAAGAGAATTCGAACAATAAATAGTAACTCGTGCAAACTACCCAGGAGACATCTAACACTTTGAGAGCCATAGATTTTTAGTTACCATGATGGATCTATCAGAAACTACAGAGGTAAAAAATATAGTTGTTGCATTATATAAAATAATCAAAAGTAACTTAAATCAGATTAAATATACTCCTAAAAGGCATAAAAATAGCAGTTTTCTGCAAATGATATAGTGACAACCAAAAATATCAATTGGAGGAAACTGCTCATGACAGAACATAAAACAAAGCTCACGTCCTCTGAAATAGCCTGCACGTGGACTGGCTATCTGAATGATAGTATGTCCAAATGTATACTTGGTTATTTCTTAAAACATATCGAAGATAAAGAAATTAAATCAATTGTTCAAATGGCTTATGATCTTTCATCCGTTCATTTAGAAAAACTTCGTGCTTTATTTCAAACAGAAGAGATCCCTCTTCCTATAGGATTTACAAATGAACACGACGTGAATAAGGATGCTGGTCGTCTGTACACCGATACCTTTATCCTTACATATGTTAATCACATGGCAAAAGTGGGGATGCTAGCATTTAGTGGATTTCTATCCATGAGTGCTCGAAAAGATATACGATTATATTTTAAAGAAGGCCTCCAAGAGGCCTCCAATCTATATGATGGAAGTTCAGATATCGCTCTTTCGAAAGGGTTATTTGTTCGAGCTCCTTATATTGCTTACCCTACTCAACCGGATACTGTAGACAGCAAAAGTTATCTTAGTGGCTTTTCTTTTTTTAGTAAAGAACGTCCGTTGAATGCCATTGAAATATCCCATTTATATATGAATATTCAAACCAATATCATTGGTAGTAAGCTAAGCCTTAGTTTCGCTCAGACATCTCAAAGAGAAAAAATTCAAAATTGGATGTTAAGAGGGGCCCAGATTTCAGAAAAACATGTACAAATCTTTACCCAAGCGCTTCTCGATAATCATATTCAACCTCCTGTACCACATGATATTGCCATTAGTGACTTAACGACACCTGTTTTCTCTGATCGTCTAGCCATGTTTCATATGAGCTTTTTGAGCGCAGCTGGAACAGGTAACTATGCAACTGCAGCAGCTGCAAGTCAGCGAAGTGATCTTGTTGTTAATTATGAAAGGCTGTCGCTTGAAATTGGAAAATATGCAAAAGCTGGAGCTGATATCATGATTCAGCATGAATGGTTGGAACAACCCCCTGGTACAAAAGATAAGGAACAACTTGCTCAGAAAAAAGAATAAAATTATATATGTAAAACAAACTACTCAAGCTGTTCCAAACATCAGCAGAAAAGTAGTAATATGTAAAATGAAAAAAGGAGAAATGGATTTCCATTTCTCCTTTTCTTACACATTTAGTCAGAAGTATCTTCTTATCGGATATTTTTTCCACCAAGTTGTTGTTCCGCCATTTGYACAAGRCGTTTTGTAATCTCTCCACCTACTGATCCATTTGCACGGGCAGTTGTATCAGCACCAAGATTGACACCAAACTCACTAGCRATYTCATATTTCATTTGGTCAATTGCTTGTTGAGCACCATATACTAATAGTTCGTTTGTGTTRCTATTTTTATTGTTTGCCATTATAAACAACTCCTTTATAGTTTATAACGTTAAGACGTGTAAAAAAAGAATGGTTTATTCATAAGATGAGAAGTTATCTTTAAAAGATGCTTAGTTTGTGAAGATATGTTTAAAAAACAGAAAAATTTATAGGAGCTCATGAACTTTCCCTCAATTGTTAGAAAAAAACACCTAATTGAAGTTGAAGATGGCACAGTGCTCATATTCTACAACACATTGTTAAACAAACCATAATACAAGGGCTCTCGTAAAGTTGAACAAGATAGTAAGCACCTTATAAAAAGGTGTTTTTTTCTTAGTAATTAATTTTCTTATTTTTACAATATGTGGTACATTGGTTTAAAAAGGAAAATGAACAGTATGATAGGTCTTATTAGTGTTATTGTGTTATTTAACTTTATTGCGTTTAAAATGAATAAAAGATTGACAGGAAATCAAATTCTTCATATTTGGTTTTTTACAATCGCTCTTCAAAGTAATTTCGACGTTTTTATAGATCTAAAATATCATGGATACTGGTATTTTACAGAAGGGGAAGATTGGAAAGGAATCCTTGTTCATACGGTGTTACTACCACCTGTGAATATGATGTTTCTGAACTGGTACCCTTTTCGACAATCAATTAGTAAAAAGATCTTTTACTTTATTTTTTGGATACTGGCTATCTTGCTTTATGAAATGATGACATTATTGCCTGAGCCTTGGGGTTACTTCCACTATGGTTGGTGGAATTTATGGCACTCAGCTGTTATTGATCCTTTCCTTTTGCTAACCATATTAGGATACTATAAATTCGTGTGTAAAATAGAGGAGAAATCATTATCAAGAAAGCACTAAAGATACATTATATTAGTTGAATTAAAGTTTTTTTAAGACGCTTTGTGTAGATTGTAAATAAGGATTAACTTCTTAAGAATCAAGAAGTTAACCCTCTTAATTTTTTCATTCATCCTGTTGAGTGATCTAATGACGTATGAATCTCTACTTGAAAGTAAATCTTTACTATAAAAAACCAGAACCACTTCTCTAGTGTAAAAAAGATATAAAAATTAATCTAGTTTACGAAACCCTATTTCTTCTAGAGCCTGTTCTAAGGTTGCTCTGGTTTTTATAGATCTAAACTCAATACCTAAACTAACCATTGTTTGAGCAATTTCTGGACGTATTCCTGTTATCATCGTTTTTGTGCCAATCAGCTGTAGAGCTTTCACAATTTGAAAGATATTATTTGCTACCATGGTATCTACGATAAGAACTCCTGAAATATCAAATATTAAATAATGTAATTGAAGCTGGGCACTTTTTGTTAAAGCAGTTTCTATAATGAGTTGAGCACGATTTGTATCAATTTGGCCAACGATAGGCATAACAGCTATTCCTTTAGCAAGAGGGACCATGGGAACCGATAACTCTTCTAGAGCTGTGTAAGCCAATTTCATTTTCTCACTATTATAAGCTTCGAAAATGTCAACGAAGATATGATTAATTTGATCAATAAAAGGATCGATTATTTTACTCACATCTAGCATAGTAATAGGCGCAAATGTTCTTTGTTGGAGTTCTTCTGTAAAGACATCCCATATAACAGTACGAAACAATGTTACCGACTTTAGAGCCTGACTTAAAGAAACTCCATTCTCAACAGCTACTTTTCCTATATCCATAGCCCATCTTGTTACTTTTTGAGAAACTAGTGATTTTTCCTCGAACAAAGCTTCTCCTAAATACCCTATGATTTCTGCTCGCCATTCTAAAATTTCATATGCTTCTCGGTGAATAAGCTTATGTTTATATTCCGAATCTACAAGATCAGAGAAATTCCTGGCTAACGCTTCTTTATTTTCGATGATTTTCTGTCCTATATAAAGCAATTCATCTTTCATGGATTTCATCCCCCCTTTTATCCCTAATATTGATTCTCTATTTAATAATAATTTATATTATACGGTATAAATTAAGCTAACAGCGAGAAAAGAGTTTTTATATATTTTATACTAAATTTTCCGAGGTACATTATGCAATTAAAGGCTATATACTCTATAGTTTTTTCCAGTTGCTATCATGAGATATTTTTTTAGTAATAAATAAATTTATTCAAAGTAATATGCTTGCAGTATGCCATTTTATTCGCATAAAAAGGTATCTGTGTACTGTGAGGACTTTTTATAAAAAATGAGGATAAACGCTTTCAAGAATACTTACAGGTTAGTTTCACATACTAAAAGAAGACTAAATCTGTAAGGAGATAAGTGAATGGGAACCGAACATAATGTAAAATTGAGCGCTTCTGAAATTGCACAACTTTGGTCGTCTTATATGAATAGTAGCATGTGTCATTGTTTATTTACCTATTTTTCAAAAGTAGTAGAAGATACCCAGGTAAAATCTATTCTAGAGATGGGTTTAAAATTAACAGAAGAACATTTACAAAAACTAACTACCATCTTTCATGAAGAAAAATATCCTGTACCACAGGGATTCGTTACAAATGAAGACGTTAACACCTCTGCTCCAAGGCTGTTTTCAGATAGCTTTATGTTGTACATAAGCTATAGTATGGGGACAATGGCTCTTAATTTTTATGCCGTTGCGAAGACGGTATCTGCACGTGCGGATATAGACGCTTACTTTTCAGAGTGTATTCATGAACTCAGTGAATTTGATAGCTTAACTAAGAATTTATTATTGTCAAAAGGTTTATTTATCCGTTCTCCATACTTGAATCATGTGCAAGAAGTGAACCTTGTTAAGGATCAAACGTTTATGTCTGGTTGGTTTGGTGACAAAAGACCTTTATCAGCAATTGAAATTACACATCTATTTATAAATTTACAAAGGAATGCATTAGGGAAAGCAGTAATGATAGGCTTCAGTCAAGTAGCTCAATCCAAGGAAGTAGGAAAATTTATGGTTCGCGGAAAAGAAATTGCACGTAAGCATACAGAGGTGTTTGGTTCTGTATTAAAAGATAATGATTTGCCTGTTCCTATGACGTGGGATAACGAGATAACAAGTTCAAAAATTGCTCCTTTTTCAGACAAATTGATGATGTTTATGACTACAGCTTTAACTGGTCTTAGTATAGGCTTTTATGGCACTGCGATGGCTACAAGTACAAGGAAAGATTTATCTATCCATTATGTTCGTCTATCTGCGGAAATAGCTAAATATGCAGAAGACGGTGCCAATATTATGATAAATAATGCTTGGCTAGAAGAGCCACCTCTTTCCGAAGATCGCGACAAACTAGCAAATACATGAATAAAGAATAAAGGGTTCTAATTTAAGAATCAGCTCCAAAAGCGTCAACTTAAAATCTCCATCCTTTTTAAATTACGTTAATTTAAAAGCTAGATCATTTGCAGAATCAGTTACCAAAATATAATTTATTAGCAGTGAAATAAAATTTATAAAATAATCATATTTTATGTTTCAACTTTGGGCAAATGGGTAAAGTAATATGAAAAAATTCTAATAAAACTAAATAAACAGCAACTTATCATCATCATAAAAAGAGCTCTCTAATCCTCATCTATTAGAGAGCTCTTTTTATAAATTTTTTTATTCAAATTTAAAGAAATCTTCTGGATAGAGGTGGATTTTGCTCTCTATTTTTAACAAACTGCTCTTTTTCATCAACAAGTACTAAGATATTTCCTTCTTTAACTGAGTGACCATAGTATTCAGCTTCACCTTTAGGAAGACCTATTTCGACAAGTGCTCCTGCTAAACCTCCTACTCCCGCGCCCGTTACAGTGCCTGTTAACACGGCTGCAATTGGTCCTGCAGCAACAATAGGCCCTATTCCTGGAATAGCAAATGCAACAGCTCCTGCCAATAAATCTGTTAGCCCACTTAGAGCCCCACCAGTTAAGACACTTGTTGTAATTCCATCCACCACTTCGGTATCTATTTTTTCTGTCACTCTATCTATCTCTCTACTGTCTTGCCCGATGATGGAGATGTCACCTGTAGCGTATCCTTGATTTTCAAGACCTTCTACAGCTGCAATGGCTTCTTGCTCTGACTTGTACACCCCTATAACTCTCTTTGCATTTCGTTTTATTTTCATCTCCTCCTATTTCTTTTATTCATGTTCCCTAGGTATAAATGTTAAAATTTCTACTTATCATAATCACTACTATAGATAGAGCAAGACTAAAAAACTTTCAATGAATAGATTATCTTTTTTTGCGTTAAGTTAAATATGATTTAATGCATCCTCAACGGTTAAAGAAAAAATTAAACAACTTGAGTCCTTATCAGTATAGAACTCAGGCTGCATAGGTAGCTTTCTTAAGACTGTTTATTTGACAGGGGTCACTCCAGGCTGCTTAGAGTTGCTTTTTTACCCCTATCTACTAGACAGTGGTAACTCCAATATTTATTAGACACTAAGTTAGGCTACTATGATGAATAGACTTTTTCGTATTCAATAGGAGAAAGCTAATATAGGTGAATATAAGGGTTTTATATATAAGTTATAGACTGAAAAACAAGCCTTAATTGAACACTTTTATGTATAATAAACATAGTCTAAAAAAGCAATATCAATTAAATTTAATAAAAAATGATAGAGAGAGGATGATTAAATTCTTATTTTTCTTTTAAAATAATTTAATAGTTGAAAGTAGGAAATCTAATGAGAAAAAAAATGAAAATAGGGCTAGGATTTAAAATTACTTGTGGCTATTTAATAGTTATTTTGTGTTTACTTTTGTCTTTCACTATTTTGAAAAATCAAGTTGCCTCTCTCCAAAAAGATCGAAATTATATTATTAATCATGATATTGAAGTCCACGATCTTACTAATCAAATTGAAAAACATTTATTGGACATGGAAACGGGACAGCGAGGATTTATGATTACAGGAGAGTCAAGCTACTTAGAACCTTATAATAGCGCAAAAGCAAAATGGGGAAATGATTATAACCGGCTTTATAACTTATTATCAGATAATCCAAACCAACAAGAAAAGCTAAAAGAAATCAAAGTAACCATTGAGCACTGGATCCAAACAGCTGGTGAACCAACTGTCTTATTAAAAAAGGAAAATAAAACAAAAGAGCTTCAGGAATTCTTTAAAGTAGACCCTGGTCACCAAGATATGAATAAGATGCGGAAACAATTTGATACGTTTCTTACCACTGAGAAGCAATTAACACAAAAGAGAGCTACTCAATTAGATAACCAAAATCGTACAATCGCATTAGCCATATATGGGCTATTTCTTCTCGTTACCTTGCTCTCAATTATACTCGCAATGTTTATTTCTAAATCTATCGTAGGGACCATTAAAGAGGTTACCCAAACTATTAAGAGCATCGCCTCTTCTAAAGGAGAGGTGAAAGGTAGAATTGTCGTCAACACAAACGATGAAATTAAAGAACTTGGTCTGGCTACCAATGAACTTTTAGACAGTGTTGAAAAAAGGGAATGGGTACAAACTAATCTTGCAGATGTTGTTACTATGTATCAAGGAATTTCATCCATTGATACTTTGGCAGAAAGATTTCTTTCCACTGTTGCAAATATGACCCAATCCTCATTTGGTACATTTTATATCCGTCGAGAAATTGAAAAAGATATTCAATTTACTAAGCAAGCTGCCTTTGCGGATTCAGCTGATCATGAAGTAGGAAGAGAAAGTTTCGCACTAGGACAAGGTTTAATTGGGCAATGTGCTTTTGAAAAACGATTGCGTGTTATAAATGATATTCCTACTAATTATCGTCTTATTACTTCGGGTTTAGGAGAAGTTCCACCTCATAGTATTTTAATTGCACCTATCTTATTTGAAGATGAAGTGATTGCGGTAATGGAGTTGGCTTCATTAACTACATTTACCGTTCTGCAACAAGAGCTTATTAATCAGGTGCTTGAAACCTTTGGTTTAACCATCAATAGTGTTATGACACGTATGGAAATCGCTCAATTACTAAAAGAATCCCAAGCGATGACAGAAGAACTGCAAGCCCAATCAGAGGAACTACAAACTCAATCCGAAGAATTGCAAATGCAGTCTGAAGAGTTACGTACCATTAATGAACAATTAGAAGACCGAACAAGAGATGCAGAAGGAAAAGCAAAAGAATTAGAAATAGCAAAACGTGATCTAGAAGCAAAAGCAGAAGAGCTTATGCTTAGTTCAAGTTATAAATCGGAGTTTCTTGCCAATATGTCACATGAATTACGGACACCACTAAATAGTATTTTGATACTTTCTGAAATGTTGGCAGAAAATCTAGCTAAAATTTTATCCGATGATGAGGAAGAATATGCTCGCATCATTCATTCATCAGGGAAAGATCTATTGGCATTAATTAATGATATTTTAGACTTATCAAAAGTAGAGGCTGGAAAATTAGATGTTTTATTAGGCGAAATGAACCTAAGCGAACTCTCGACTCAACTAGAACGTAATTTCGCCCACATTGCAAATCAGAAAAAGGTAAAGTTCGATATTATAAAAGCAAATGACGTACCTGACCTCTTTCATACTGATGAAAAGCGATTTCAACAAATTATAAAGAATTTATTGTCTAATGCATTTAAATTTACAGAGGCTGGTTCTGTTACAGTTCATATTAAGCGAGTAAATGAGAAACATGTCACTAATATGATGCGTAGAATTGATACGGATTGTTGGTTGGAAGTTTCAGTCGCAGATACAGGGATTGGTATCCCAAAAGAGAAACATGGTCTTATTTTTGAAGCGTTCCAACAAGGTGATGGGGCCACAGTTCGTAAATATGGAGGTACAGGCCTTGGTTTATCTATTTGCCACGAATTTGCAAAACTACTAGGTGGATGGATTACAGTAAGCAGTAAAGTTGGAAAAGGAAGTACGTTTAGTCTTTATCTTCCTAGCCTTTTAAATGGCTTAGTAGATTATGAAAAATTGAATGTTGCATATGAAGAAGTAGCTGCCTCTATTATGGCAGAAATAGAAGTAGAAGCAGATAGTCAGCTTGATGAATCTAATTTTGCTAAACAGAACGAAGAAAATGTATTCCATGGGAAACGCGTGTTAATTGTTGACGATGACCAACGCAATATTTTCGCTTTAAAAGCAGCGTTAGCTAAGCAGGGTATGACCATCATAACGGCTGAGAATGGAATTGAATGTCTTGAAATTATGCAAACTAATGAACAAATTGATCTTATTTTAATGGATATTATGATGCCACAAATGGACGGCTATGAAGCGATGCAAAAACTTCGAAAAGACTTACATGTAACAGACGTACCGATTATCGCTTTAACAGCAAAAGCAATGAAGAAAGATCGTGAAAAATGCTTAGAAGCAGGGGCTTCTGACTATATCAGTAAGCCATTAGATTTGAATCAACTCTTTTCCGTAATGCGTGTATGGCTAGTATAGTAAGTGGGGTATGAACACAATGAATAACAAGCAGCTAGACATAGATCATGAAGTAATCCTAGATAGGAAGACAGATTTAGAACTTGATTTATTGCTTAATACGATTTATCAGTTATCTAGTTTTGACTTTCGACAATATGCCAGGTCCTCTATTTATCGTAGAATTCATAACCGAATGAAAATCGATCGAATTCCAACGATTTCTCGTTTACTTGAGAAAGTCATTCATGAAGAAGGCGTTCTAGAGCAATTGTTAAATGACTTCTCAATTAATGTAACAGAAATGTTCCGTGATCCAAGTTTTTTCCAAGCCTTTAGAACAAAAGTGGTACCTATATTACGTGAGTATCCTGAAATTCGCATTTGGCATGCGGGATGTGCCACCGGAGAAGAAGTATTTTCGATGGCTATCTTATTAAAAGAAGAAGGGCTATTAGATAAGACAATACTTTATGCGACAGATATGAATGAAGAGGTTTTAAAAAAGGCGAAGCAAGGAGCTTTCTCCTTACTCAAAATGAAGACCTATACAAAAAACTATCTACAAGCCGGTGGAACACACGCTTTTTCTGAATACTATCAAACCGATCATTTATATGCATACTTCCATTCAGATTTATTAAAGAATATTATCTTTGCCCAACATAATTTGGTAACGGATCAGTCCTTTAATGAATTTCATGTGATTATTTGCCGTAACGTCCTTATTTATTTCACAACGGAATTGCAAAATCAGGTACAACAATTGTTTCTTGAAAGTTTAGGGGTAAAGGGTTTTCTCGGATTAGGTGATAAAGAGACCTTATGCTTTACAAAAACAATGGCAGATTATACTGAATTTGTACCAAAAGAAAAAATCTACCAAAAAAATTAACAAGAACGCAGAATGACCCATTAGGTTCTTCTGCGTTCTTATTTTGCTTATAAGGTATCTATTTGAGAAACTGGTTGTTAACCTCTGTATTAATGAAGGAGAAGAATTTATTTTATTTTTTGTGAATCAGAGAGTGCAAAGCTTATTAAATATAGGGTTATTTATTCCTTACGTAGTTTAAAGCGAGAATAGGTAATAAAAGACGCTTACTTAATAGTTCTTAATTGACTTATAAAGTTGACCTACATTCTCATTACTGCGTGAAAATTACTTACTACAGGTACATCTTTTATTGAGGAATATGTATGCTCAAATTCTAACTATGTTACATTCAATGCAATTAGTACTATATCTTCTCTATTCATTTTCTCTACACATTGTTTTATCTCTATCTTTGATAATCCCAATGATTACATTTTCATTCTAATCTCTTCTTTTCTTGATCAAAATACATTTGCTATTGAATCAAAAATATGATGTTTTACTAGCCCCACATCACTCGCTTTATAGAAAAACTTCTTATTTGTCGTCAACCAGCGTGATTAATAAAACATCGATTTTCAAAAGTTAGTTTTTACCTTTTCTCTAATAGAAGAAACTCGTCAAAAAAAGCCTTTGCTAAAAGCAGCTAAGGCTTCTTTTAAGTTGACAAGGAACTGTATACCTTCACCTTACGGCAAGATGAGAGTTAATTTCTTCTCTTAATCTTTTACTAGCTACCTACTGTGCAGCTTCACTTGTTTACATAGTAAGTAAGAAGGTTAACTCTTTTCATTCCTTGTTCAATAGAAATTTTTCTAGAGTTACGATAGCGCGGTGCTCGTCGTCTCCATCTATAGTAAGGTTAATTTCTTCTCCTTGTCTAACTGCTAAGGCCATAACCCCCATAATACTTTTCCCAACTACCTTTTTTCCATTTTTTACGATATTAATGTCACTGTTAAAAGACGATGCTTTTCCTACAAATTCAGCGCCAGATCGAGCTTGGAGGCCATGTTGAAGAAGTACGATAACCTTTTTTTCTATCATTGATCCTCACCCTACCCTTCGTAATCTATTTATATGTTGTATTAATTTACAGTAAAGAACTTATTTCCCAAAGTTTATACATTTATTATAAGACCCCAGCTTCTCTTCTTTTATGTGTTTTCATAGGAAGAGGAATACGAGTCTCCGTTTTACTATCAAAGAAGTGAATCTTGTTCATGTCTATAGCTAACTTCATTTGTTGACCTGCTTTCACTTCTGTACGAGCATCCACGCGTGAAACAAAATTTTGATTATTAATTTGTGAGTAAAGTATTATTTCAGCACCCATTAATTCAGCCACTTCTACTTTAATATTTACCGTTGTATTTGGCGAAGCATCAATGAAAACTGGCTCATCATGGAAATCTTCTGGACGAACACCTAAAATCATTTCTTCACCTCTGTATCCTTGCTCACGTAATACTTTCATTTTTCCTTCCGGCACTTCAAGACGTACTGGTCCCATTTGGAAGATCCCCTCTTTTAAGGTACCAGTAAAGAAGTTCATCGCAGGAGAACCAATAAATCCTCCAACAAATACATTTGCAGGCTCATCGTAGACTTCTTTAGGTGCACCTACTTGCTGGACAATCCCATCTTTCATGACAACAAGACGTGTTGCCATAGTCATCGCTTCTGTTTGATCATGCGTAACATAAATTGTGGTGGTTTGTAAGCGTTGATGTAATTTGGCAATTTCAGAACGCATTTGGACACGCAATTTTGCATCTAAATTGGATAAAGGCTCATCCATTAAAAATACTTTTGCATCGCGAACAATCGCACGACCTAAAGCAACACGTTGACGTTGTCCACCTGAAAGAGCCTTTGGTTTACGCTCTAAGTATTGTTCTAAACCAAGGATACGAGCTGCTTCTTGTACACGACGATCAATTTCCTCTTTGGGGAATTTACGTAATTTCAGACCGAATGCCATATTGTCATATACGCTCATATGGGGATATAACGCATAGTTTTGGAAGACCATTGCAATATCGCGATCTTTTGGCGCCATGTCGTTGACACGTTTACCATCGATAAAAAAATCACCTTTTGAAATTTCTTCAAGTCCTGCAATCATACGAAGAGTTGTTGACTTACCACAACCAGATGGACCAACGAAGACAATAAATTCTTTATCTTCAATCTGAAGGTTAAAGTCTTTCACTGCTGTTACATCTTTATCGTAAATTTTATAAATATGATTTAAGTTTAATTCAGCCATCATTTTCTCCTTTGTAGAACAGAATTTTCACGCCTGATATTTGTTAGAATTTTTAGATAATTAAAGTTTTAAAAAATGTTGTGATATAAAGCGAGCACACCTTTCAAAATAAAGATGTTTAAATCCGATTCATACCACAACTAACTTTAAAAAATTACGTATTTTTTAATCTCCTCATCACATTTGTGACAGCGTTTCTTCAATATTTCATGTTATTTTCCTATTATAGATTCTAATATTGATCGAATTTAGACTGAGGTCAACTTTCAAATGGCTGGCTCTTTTATCTCTAAAACAGTACTTACGATTTGTTTAGTTTCATGCGATTCTAAAGCTGCTAGAATAACAGATAAAGATTTTGCTCCTTCTTCTCCTGAAACAGCAGGCTCTTTATCTTCTAAAATAGCCGATATAAACTCTTCAATGACATGTGTATTACTTTGACCGCCTTCATCATTCGATTGAATTTTGCCAAGTTCATAATTGACTACTTCCCCCGTAGCATATTGGATAATCAAAGAATATGTTGGATGATCTTCTAAACGAATAATTCCCTTTTCACCATAAATAATAGTGGAGTTATCTTCTTTGCCTACGTAAGCCCAACTTGCTGCAAGGGTACCAATAATACCACTTTCTGTTTTTAACATACATACTGCATTGTCATCGACATTCGCAAAATCTTTGGCACTCGTTTGTACAAATGCACCGACTTCCACGATTTCTTCACCAAGAAGATAACGAAGTAAATCTGTCTTGTGAACGCCTAAATCTCCCATCGCTCCAATAAATGCTTCATCCTTTTTGAAGAACCAGCTCTCTTTTCCATCTACACTCCATTGTTCAGGACCGCCGTGACCAAATGTGGTGCGGAAACTGTATATTCTTCCAATTTCCCCACTCTCAATGAGCTTACGTGCTTTTTGATGAGAGGAAACAAAGCGTTGATTGTGACCAATCATGAGCTTCTTACCACTTTCTTTTGATGCTTGGATCATAGCCTGGGATTCTTCTTTTGATGTAGCCATTGGCTTTTCACACAATACATGAACATCATTGTTTAAAGCTGCAATTGAAATAGGTGCGTGTAAATAGTTCGGTGTACAAACACTTACGGCATCCACCGTACTACTTGTGAGTAATTCCTCATAATTGATATATGCTTTTGCACCATACTGCTCAGCAACTTCAAGGGCACGCTGTTCGTTTATATCGCAAACTGCCACAATTTCTACTTCTTTATTCATTTTATATTCTGGCAAATGACGATGTTGAGCGATACTTCCACAACCGATAATTCCTACTTTTACTGTTTTCATATTCATTCTCCCCTTGTTTCCCTTAATTTTTCACTGCAATTCGTTCAAGTGGTGTTGCGTTTCCGTATATAGGACGTTTTCTGTCAACTGGCTGTGCCCATTTAACACCATTCATAATGACACGTTGAATATCTTTATTGTGATACGTTGGATACGTTTCATGTCCTGGTCTAAAATAAAAGACTTTCCCATTTCCTCGTTTATATGTACAACCACTGCGGAAAACTTCGCCGCCTTCGAACCAACTTGTAAAGATTAATTCATCCGGGGCCGGAATATCAAAATGTTCTCCATACATCTCTTCACGTTCTAGCTCGATATATTCTGAAATCCCTTCTACAATTGGATGACTAGGATCTGTTACCCAAAGACGCTCTTTTTCATCTGCTTCGCGCCACTTTAAATCACAGCTTGTGCCCATTAATGTTTTGAAAATTTTAGAGAAATGACCCGAATGCAGGACAATTAATCCCATTCCATCTAACACACGTTGCTGTACTTTTTTAACGACTACGTCGTCTACTTCATCATGAGCTAAATGTCCCCACCAAATTAGCACATCTGTTTCTTCTAATACAACATCTGTTAAACCATGCTCGACTTCATCTAATGTGGCTGTTTTCGCATTAAATCCTGCTTCTTGTAAAAATCCTGCAATCGCACCGTGAATACCTTCAGGGTAAATGTCTCTTACAACTGGATTTTTTTGTTCATGTCGATTTTCATTCCATACCGTTACGTTTATCATCATAAAAACTCCTTTTATTTTCTTAAAATAACCTCTTCTACTTGCTAATAGGTAGAAGAGGAAAGTTCATTTAAATTTATAACTATCTATAACATAATTAATAAGTTAATCATTTTCTTTTATTCTCATTTTGAAATTTGATAATCCCTTTACTTACTTAATATTCTTACTTTAATTGAGCCCAACTATTATCCATAGCTTTTAAAACGTCTTCTTTAGATTTTTGACCGCCAATATACTCTTGGAGGTTTGCACCGAATTCCTGTTTCACACCATCCGGGAACTTCATCCATTCCCAAGGGAGGGTTTTCCCATCGTTTGAATACTTCATAATTTCATCACCTAATGGTCCTATGCCTTTTGCGTCTATTGTTTTAAAGGCTGGAACATATTTAAAATCTTCTACTAGTGCTCGTTTACCTTCGTCGGATGTAACCATCCAATTTAGGAAGTCTTTTGCTGCTTTTTTATCAGCCTCAGGTGATTTGTTATAAATGACCCAGCTATTAGGTACGTCAATAGCTAGCTTGTCTGTTTCTGCTTTATTATCACTAAGAGGCATTGGCAGAATTCCTAGCTTCATGTTTGGATTAAGTTTATCAAGCATAGGTTGAATCCAGTTCCCTTGCTGAATCATAGCAGCCTCGCCGTTCGCGAACTTTGTTACCTGTGTATTATAATCTGTTGTCAATGAGCCTTTATTTCCATATTTAACAGTCAAATCTAATAGCTTAAGATATTGTTTGAATTCTTTGTTTCCTTCTATTTTAGTCGTACCGTCATTTAACCCTTTAACGAATGCATTTGAATCTTTTTGGTAGGCAAATGGAATATTAATACCATGTTGTCCTAATACCCACCATTCGCCATATCCCACTGAGAAAGGTGTAATGCCAGCAGCCTTTAGCTTTTTAGCTGCTGCTTCTAGCTCTGAAAGTGTTTTTGGTAATTCTTTAATACCTGCTTTTTTAAATAATTCTTTATTATATGTAAATCCATACCCCTCAAGGTTAGCTGGTTGTCCATAAACCTTACCATCTATTGTCATTGGAATTAATGCACTCTCATAAGCATCTTTTACCCAAGGTTGATCTGATAGATCTTCTAGTTTACTTTTCCATGTTTGAGCTTCTTGATAACCTCCATTTGTAAAGAGATCAGGTGGATTGCCTGACGCAAATTTAGCTTTTAATGCTGAAGCACCATCGGCTCCCCCACCTACTGATTCAACATTAAAGGTTACATTTGGATGTTCCTTTGAATATTGGTCTGTTAGGGCTTTTAACTGATCAGCAATTTCAACTTTAACTTGAAAGATGTCAACCACTACTTTTTCGCCTTTACCATTATTGCTAGCTTTATTCCCGGATGCACTCTCGTTCGAACATGCAGTTGACAAGAGAAGAGATGCAGATAGTATACCTGCTGCTAGGGGGAATTTTTTGATTTTAAAAGACATTTTTATTACCTCCACTTTTTATTTAGATATCTCTACGGCGCATTCTTACTTATGAGACAAGCAATAGAGAGTGTAACCTAGACAGATTACTTAATAGACCCACTTGTAATTCCTTTTACAATATGTTTTTGCATGGCAAAGAAAAAGATTAATAATGGAATAATACTGAGCATTAAAGCTGCCAATGCTAAATCCCACTGCTTTGTATATTGACCAAAGAAGAAGAATGTTGCTAATGGAATCGTTCTTAGTTCTGGATCTTGAAGGACAAGGGATGGTAATAAAAAGTCATTCCAAATCCATAAACTGTTTAAGATAACCACAGTGACTGTAATTGGTTTCAGTAATGGAAATACAATTCTCCAGAATACGCCTAGTCTTGAACAGCCGTCAATGATAGCTGCTTCTTCAAGTTCCACTGGAATTCCCTTGATAAAACCGTGGTATAAGAAGATTGTCATGCCTGACCCAAATCCTAAATACATGATGACCAAGCCCCAGACACTATTTAACATCCCTAGACTCCCTGTCACTTTAACTAAAGGGATCATAATAGATTGAAAGGGAATAACCATCGCTGCGACAAACATCATAAAAATGATATTGCTAATTTTCTTTTTAGTTCGAACAAGCATGTATGCAGCCATCGAACAAAAGAAAACAAGAACGATATTACTAACTACAGTAATAAGTAATGAATTTGAGAATACTTTTAAGAAATTCATTTGATGATAGGCATTGACATAGTTTTGAAATTGTAATACAGATGGTAAAGCTGATGTATTGGATAGTATCTCTGCGAATGGCTTCAATGAGTTTGAGACTAAATAATAAAACGGAACTAAAAAGACAAGGCCAAGCACAATGGCCATTATTTCAACAATAAACGTTCTTCCTGTATATCGATTTCCCATTATGATTCGACCTCCTTCTTCTTTGTGTAAGTTACTTGGATGATGGTAATAGCTGCTACTACGAGGAAAAAGATTAATGCTTTTGCTTCTCCAAGACCGTATCGGTTATTCACGAATGCTTCTGTATAAATATTAAGCGCTAACATTTCTGTTGATTTAAATGGACCACCGTTTGTGAGTGATAGGTTGACATCAAAGACTTTAAATGACCAAGAAATCGTTAAGAATAAACAAACGGTTACCGCCGGGGCAACCATCGGCATCGTAATGTGACGAAGGATCTGCCATCTGTTGGCTCCATCAATTTTAGCCGCCTCAATCAATTCCTGAGGTACATTTTGTAGAGCAGCTGTATAAATAAGCATAATATAACCTGCACCTTGCCATACACTCACGATGACAATTCCCCAAAAAGCTGTTTTTGCATCTCCAAGCCAAGGAAGTTCAAAAAGAGAAATTCCTGTTATCTGTCCAATAGATGCAAAACCTTTCACAAAAATAAATTGCCAGACAAAGCCTAGTAAAAGTCCGCCAATTAAGTTCGGCATAAAAAAGACCGTGCGTAACATATTCCGTGTTTTTAGCATCTTTGTTACAAGCAAGGCCAAGATGAAACCTACAATATTCGTTAAAATAATAGCTACTGCTGTATATTTAGTTGTAATCCAAAACGACTGTTGAAACTGCTTATCCTCTGTAAACAAGTATTTAAAGTTATCTAGCCCAACCCAATTGATCGTTCCGTTTACTCCATTCCAATCTGTAAAGGCATAATATACTCCCGTAAAAAATGGAATTAAGACAATGATAGTAAAAGCTAGCAAAGCTGGTCCTACAAATAAAGTGAATAAACCTAGAGATTTCAAATTTTTCTGATTTTTAATATTAAATAATGATTTCTCTTTCAGCATCTTCTGTTTGCCTACAGAACCTACCTCTATGTCTTGCAATTTACTATGGCTATTCATGTAATTGCACCTCCTATGTATTATTTTAACGGGTTAAAGTATTTATGAAACTGCTTACATTGACTTATAGGGTGGAAAATATTGATCTTGTGGAAAGTATCCCCTGACATAAAATCATTAGTTTTATGGATTCTGGTGCAAATATTACTTTGGTAGAAATATAAGCTTCAATATTCTTTTAGTCTATGAGTTACGATGCTACTCCAAATAATTTATGTGGGAATTCAATTTCACTTTGGACAGACTTCACCCCTAGGTGTAGTTGTCCTTTTCAGTATATGCATTGTTTCTATTCCAGAAATAATGGCTTTTGCTGTTCAAAAAGCTTTCAATCCTAGCATTGAGCGAACTCGCTTTTTAATAAAACGATGGTCTTGTTCTACGATATTATTGAGATATTTCATTTGCCTTGGTTGGATGCCTATAGGTATCTTTTTTTCATTCTTTAACTCTTGAATTGTTGCAATGAAAAATATCAGAATTAATTTTCACAATTAACCTTTCAAATGCTTTATTATAAATTTGTTGAATAACATAAGGATGCAGGATATGCTAGACAGGAAAAAGAAATGATATAATATAATAAAATGAAATGAACTAAAAAATGAGGTGTTTAATATGAAATGGGAAGATGTTCAAAAAGCTTTTCCAAATCAGTGGGTACTTATTGAAGCTATTCAAGCGTACACAAATGAGAAAAATGAACGAATTCTTGAGAAAATTACGCCTATTGACAAATATCCAGAGTCAACTGCAGCTATGAAAGATTATCAAGACTTGCATAAGGAAAACCCTTCTCGCGAATTGTACGTTTTACATACAAACCGTGAGCAACCAAAGATTATTGAAAAAACATGGTCAGGAGTACGTAGGATATGATCTCGTTGAAGATAGAAGATGGATTGCTTTTGTCTTCCATTAAAATTACACACAAGGGGAAGACTTTAAAGCTAGATCGAGTTTTGATTGATACAGGATCTGGAGGAACAATTATTTCAACAGATAAAGCAAGTACAATTGGTATCATCCCTGAAGAAGATGATACTATTTATCGTGTTCGAGGCGTAGGAGGTTCTGAGTTTGTTTATTCTAAAACCCTTGATGAAATAAGTATCGACTCATTGATAGTAAACGAATTTGAAACTGAAATCGGCGCTATGAATTATGGATTTGAGTTAGATGGCATTATTGGTCTTGATTTTTTATTAAAAACCAAAGCTATTATTGATCTAGAGAATCATTCCCTTCATAGTAAAGTATAGTTAGATAATCTACGGTACTTATAACGAGCCATCAATAAATACAATAAGCATTTGATCTGATAAGTGGATATAAAGTAACTAGAAAACAACTCCCCTTATAGTAGGGGAGTTGTTTTCTTTTCCAAGACCACAAAGAATGTCATTGATGAAAAATCTCCTATTTGTCGTCACTAACTGTAAATAATAAAAATTTAACAAAATTGAAATACTTTAGTATTTGCCTAATTGACAAAGTGGATTAAATGAGGTTACTTTCTCTGAAAATAGTCACTGACAATATTTTTTCAAAGTTATATGTATATGAATCTACAAATCTGGCTAGACTACTAACGTATTCCCCCCTATTCCAATAAATCTGAAAAACCTTTGTCTATATGGACAAAGGTTTCTTTTTTAATCACCTACATAAAGTTTAGAAATATTGTATGAGCATGTATTAAACTAAACGATTAGTTTCAAGTAGCAAGCTATTTAGCTCAATTGCAAGATGAAAGGGTATTTTGTAAGACGGGTGATCCTAATTTTTCTGTTTTAGAATTTGAAGGGCGCACCTGTATCTTGACGTTTTTCATCTCTTCCGTAACCCAATCGAACTTCCCAGCCCACGTAACGCCATCTTCTTCAGGTGTAGAATATAATTTAAAACGCCAACTAATGTAACCTGGAATGGTTGCAAACCCTTCATATTGATCATACCTACCATAAGTAGAAAGGTGAGGAAGGTGAACAGCCATTATACTAATGTTTGTTCGAGCAAAGCTAGGTGGATTTAATTGTACTTTATATATTAAGGCTGTACCTTTTGCATTTTTTATATTTTTGTCTACAGGTTCTAATATCAAACTACAAGGCATTTTACTGGCATTAGCTTGATATGGATAAGCAAGTACTACAAACAACAAGACTATAATTAAAATAAGTTTTTTCATGTTATTTCCTCACATTTTTTAGTTACTATCCCCTATTGAATACATATTTATTACGATGAAATCAAAGCAGTATTTACTTCAGGAAAACAGAAGGATAGTAACAACCTAACTGGGCAAAAATACAACAAAATATGAATATAGGGTGAATTATATGACTAAAAGGGCAGTTCGTTTACTGCTGATACTTGGTATCTTGGCTTATGGAACAAATTACGGAACTGCATTTGCCAATTTAACAGAAGAAAGAAATCGACCTGAAAAAGCTTGTAGCAAGGAATTTGAAAAGTATCTTAAAAAACTTGATAATAGGGTGCTAAAAGATATTGTTAAAAGTTATAGCTTAGATTTATCCGGGTTTCAGGAATTCACAAACAGAGAATTAAATTTAAAAGTAGGAGATAACATCAATGACCATTCTGACCAGATCTCATTGCAACACTTGTTTGTCGGAGGTAGCATTGGATCAATGAGATTGTTTTTGGAGAATGGTCTAGAAGGAACAAGAGGATATTTTCTTTATAAGAGAGTTGATGGAAATAACGTATTGAAAGAATTAAATAAAATGGGGAACATTTGGGTTGTTATGACAGTTGATGAAAAAAAAGCAGATAAGCTTGAGCTAAAACCTTTTAATTGGGAAAAATGTGCTGATTAAGTAAGAAAAGGGTGTTGAAAGTGACAATGAATATTTGCCATTACAAAGAGAACAATAAGCTGAACTAAAATTAATCGGAGGCGTACATAAATGAAAAAGTACTTATTCTTATTTTCATTAGCTGTTATTCTTTTTGTTTTCAATAGCAATATAAAAGCTAATGCTTTAACTTTTGATCAACTTCCCAACGGGCAAAAATCTAAACAGTGGACTGTTGAAATAGACAAAGTAAAAGATAGTGATCAACGAGATATAAAGTCTAAAAAAGGTGTGTATCAAACTTATAGTATGACCATTAAAAATAATAAAAATGATGCATCTGATGTGAGAATTGAACTTTTTAGAGATGAAGAAAACACGACTACAAAATATGGAATTGTTAATTCAGAAAGAGAAACATTGAATAGAGATGATAAAGAACCTTTTTACTTTGCGAATTTCCCACTTTCTGAAAAGGCCAAAGAGTTAGAAGTAGTAATCACATGGAAAGAAAAAGGCAGCGATAGAAACTATCAAGAACGATTTACGTTTAGTCAAGATTGACGAATAAACAAATCAAAGACCGTCCATAATTTATAAAATTATAGACGGTCTTTTTTATAGATTACTTCGTAAGCTACATATATAACGAATAGGGCTATGAAAGTAATTCCTATTTCTATAAACGATCCGCAGATTATCCCTTCAACGCATATTTGACCATTATAAAAAGATACGCCCATACTTAACGCCCCCATACTTGCCAGTGTTAAAGTATACGTTTAAGTATTCTTTTTTAGTTAATCTAGAACAGCTTCTAAGAAATAAATAAAAAATTGTATGCTAGTGTAGCATACATGGTATTTCTCATAAGTCATTTGTATGTTTTAGTTTTTTTACAATAAAATGTAATAAACATATGTTACTATAAATTATAAAATACAAGTCTGAAAGGAGAAAAGAAAATATGTGATATTCTCCATATCTTTTCTACATCCAATTGAATATAGGAACTAAAGGAGAGAATAGGATATGGACAATAAATCATCTTTTCGTTTTCTTTGGATCGGTCAATCATTAGCCAATTGTGGGGATGTCTTTTATATTGTTGGTCTAATCACGTTGATTTATGATGTAACAGGATTGGCCACCTATATGGCGTTATTCCCTCTTATCAATACACTATCACGTTTCTTAAGCGGGATAGTAGCTCCTTTATTTCTAGATCGCTTTTCACTAAAATGGTTGCTCGTTGCTTCTCAAATGGGTAAGACCACTCTTCTCTTTCTAATAGGTGGGGTGTCCACATTTATGGACGTAGGATCTATCTTTTTTATCCTTTTCACATGTGTAGCATTCGTTGCATTTTTAGATGGGTGGGCAACTCCCGCACGAAATGCGCTTATTCCACAGTTAGTGTCAAAAGATAAATTAGTGAAAGTAAACAGCTTTTTAAGTACCATTGACGAGTTCATTCAATTAGGAGCATGGCCTATTGGGGGAATTCTTATTGTAGTCATGGGGAGTGGAAATTTAATTACACTTACTTTCTTACTCTTTATCATTGCTACGATATTAATGGGTTTCATTAGAGAACCAGAAAGTCTCATACGTCAGAAGGAAGAAACAAAGCAAGACGTAGAACCTTTAACCAGACGTGATAGTTTAAAAGAAGGTTGGACTACTATCTGGAAAACGCCTTCCTTACGTGCTATTACCATAGTTGAATGTATTGAATCCATAGCAAATGTCGTATGGATTGCGGCTATTATGTACGTTTACGTGGACCAGGTACTTCATGCAAATGAACAATGGTGGGGGTATATAAATACGGCTCTTTCGGCTGGACTTATGATTGGTGGGTTTTTAGGATTAAAATACGCTCATATGATTGAAACACATCTTAAGTTCATCATTATAGGTAGTATGTTTCTAGTAAGTCTTACTAACTTTGCGTTTGGTATTAATTCATCATCTTGGTTAGCGCTTTTAATTCCACTGATATACGGATTCCTAAGTGTTATCAAAGCAACTGCTCAGCAAACAATTGTACAAACAGCCAAAATTAGCGCAAAGAGTCTGTCTAAAGTTTATTCAGCTCAAGATGCAATTGTGTTTGGAACATTTGGTCTGTCGACATTGTTATTAGGTTATTTAACAGACATATTTGGGGCTAGATTCCCATTTTTATTATCAGCAGCTTTTCTATTTTTAGCTGCCATCATCTTAGTCATGAATCAACAGCATTTAAAAATAAATAAGTAAGCAATAAAATAACTCTCTGTTGCTTAACAAATAACAGAGAGTTATTTGTTATAGGTTGCTTTGGAAGCTATATATACCAGTCTTAAATTGCATGTTTAACTGTTTTTTTCAGTTAAGTCGGGTAAGTTAGGGGCATCACTGCCCCCGCCTCCCCTAAGAACCGTGCGAGTCCCTTTCAAGACACATCGGCTCAAGCCTCCCATTGTAGTTCCATTTGCTGTCGTATCCTCATCACACACCATATCGGTAAATAAAACGTACGCCGACGTTCCAAATGGAGGTATACATAACAGTACGTTTCTTTCGTCAGAAGATAGCCACAACCTTATGTTCCTACGAGAGACCAACGAAAAGTTAGCTCCCTTTCGGGCCTATCATGGGCTTGTCCGTAAGGACGATAGTATCCATCCAGTTATACAGTTTCCTGCTTTCCTGTTCTCTTTCGAGATAATGGCATTTGCTTTCTCTCGTATCCTTTACCCTCTGCCACATTGTTTGACTTTGCAGTCATCCTACTGTTTACACAGATGACAAAGGGCTTAACAAGTTTCGCATCTTATAGATACGACGAGGTTAGGTGAGTTCTTTACTCCGGGCAAGATACGGGACGCGTAACAGCAGCTTTATGAATCTGCTTTTCCTCTTGCCAATACCCAGGCAAAGCTGTGCACTATCCTGAGCTAACACTTACGAAGCTTACAAACCTTCACTAATGTTCACCATACTCATCTTCCCCTAGCAGTATTCTGGACCATGCATTTGTCCTCTGTTTCCACATTTCCTCATGCAACCGACAGACTCGTTACCAAGAATGCCGTTTCGGATGGAGATCATCTCTGCGTCTAGATGAGTAGCGTTAGCTACACTGTAAGAAAGCGACTTCTTGTCGCACCATAAAACACCTTATAGGCACAAAAACAAGCTTTAGGTTATCTTAAAGCTTGTTTACTTCTCCTTCTTCCTTATGATGATTTCTATGGAGGAGAAGTATTATTTACTAGCCATTATTTTTCTAACCAATTTCAAATTACCTACAAGAATAAGAAAAATGATTGGGTATACTAGAGCCGAATATAGTATTTTCCAGCCGTTATAATAAAAAAAGTCCGTATTAACTACAAACCATTCAAAAGCAACAGAAAAAAGTGTCCAACTTAAAATGTAAAGTACTTTTCTTCCGAAACCTTTATTAGATGGGTAAAAATTCAAAAATAAAAAACTGATAGAGGGAAAATACATAATAACTGCTAAAAGCGATAACCACTGAAACCCTTTTTGAAAATAACCATACAAATTGTAATGCATATCTAACACTAAATCTGTTGTTATTCCATAAGCATAAGCAAAAACACATGTAGCATATATTTCAATAGGAATTAGTCTTTTAGGTACGAAAAATGAGATTAAATTAAAAACTAAAAAGCACAGAAAGACATACATCATTATTAGCCTTCCACCTTTGATTACTAAATAAATTGGATACAATTAGTATGTCTATTTATAAAATTAAAATGTAAATTAGCCAACAACGAATAAGTTTTCACATCCAGAACAAACTATTGAAGATACCATAAGGTGTCATTGGATAAAGTCATGAGAAAAGCCAACCTTTAGGAACTTAAAGGTTGGCTTTTCTGTTTTTCTAGACTGTATATGATATACAAAGGTAGTTAACATAATGAAAATTCCCGGCAACAATCAATTACTTAAAAGTTTCAACTTATTAGACTAAAATATCAATTATCTTTACAGTAGTTTCCGTTTTAAATTCCATACCTATTCTAATATGTATTCATAAGAAAAAGTTTATTGGAGAAAATAATACAAACTATTAGAGTGTGGAGGAAATAAAGTGGAATAGAAAAAACAGATTAGATTGACCTCAGCAGAAATCGCTCAGCTGTGGGCTCAATACCTTAACGATACTGCAAGCGAGTGTATGTTACTTTACTTTTTAGAAAAAGTGGAAGATGGAGAGATTAAACCTATCATTGAGTACGCTACTCAATTATCTAGTACGAATATACAAAAGGTAAGCACTATGTTAATTGAAGAGAGAAACACACTTCCTCAGGGATTTAAAGTTGAAGACGATGTTAATTTAAAAGCTCCTCGACTCTTTTCGGATACATATGTATTACACTTCATTCATCAAATGGCTAAGATTGGTCTGACAGCTTACTCGGCTAGTTTATCTTCAGCAGTAAGAAAGGATATTACAGAGCATTATAAGAGCTGTCTAACTGAAACAATGACCTTATTTGAAATATCAAAAGATATGTTATTAGCAAAAGGAATATATGTCAGATCGCCTTATTTTCCTAACTTAGATCATATTGATCTTGTTGAGGAGAAAAGCTTTATATGGGATTTCCTTGGAGAAAAAAGACCCCTTACAGCCATGGAAGTAAGTAATCTATATGCTAATACTCAAAGGAATTCTCTTGGTGTTGCTACTCTAATGGGTTTTAGTCAAGTAGCCAAATCAAAGGATGTTACACAATTCTTTATTAAGGGCATCGAAATTGCTAAAAAGCATGTTCAATCGTTTACTGGAAAATTAGCAGAGAGTGATATTCCTGTCTCTGTGTCATGGGCTACAGAGGTAACAAATGTGACAACTCATGTTTTCTCGGAGAAATTAATGATGTTTTATATTGCCAGCTTAAATGCACTAGGTATAGGTTTCTATGGTACTGCTGTCGCTCAGAGCCCTAGAATGGATTTAGGAGTCATGTATAACAAAATGTCTTTGCAAGTACAGTTATATTCGGAAGATGGAGCTAATATCATGATTGAAAACAAATGGCTAGAACAGCCTCCACTAGCTAGTGATAGAAAAGAACTTACAAATAAGAATAATCAATCCTAACTTTGAGCAAACTACTCAAGACGTTCTGCAACGTCGGCCAAACATTGATTATCATTCATGAAACAGAAAAAACAACTGAACGGACCCAGTTGTTTTTTCTGTTTTCAAGCTGTATATCATATACAAAGGTAGTTAACATAATGGATTTTCTCAGCATAAAAAACCTCTATGTAAAGTAGGTACTAGAGGTTTTTTTCATGATTTAAACTTCAGAAAGTCCATTTGCAAGAGTTAATAAAAATATAAAAATAGACAATATAGTGAAAAATATTCCATTAGATATAATACTAAACCACATAAAACTTGGTTTTTTAGTTCTTACTCCTAAAATTAGAGAAACAATGAACCCCATATCTATGAACAAATATATCCATACAGTAGTGGTTAAATCGCCAATAGAATTAGGAAATGATCTAGATAAAATAAAAACGATAAAAACAGCTGCTAATAAGCAAAGTGTTAATAAAATAGGCCTAACTTCTTTGTTAATGTTCATTTAAACAACCTCCCAAGCAAAGAAAATAATACCATATAAAACCGCATTATAAAATATGTATACGATATACAAAGTTAGTTAACATAATCACTCTTCCAGAAGACATGAAAAAAGAGAACCCCCAGCCCCAAGGGTTCTAAGAAGTTCTCTTTTATGCAGCTTTTTATACATCCTTGATATAACTACGTTCTGTGGATAGTTGAAAGAAACGAGAAAGCATAAAAAGTGCACCTTTTATACATATGCTGAACCTATAAAAAATAGTATTTATTGAACTTTCTTCTCCATATGTAAATATACTTGACATAGTAAATCTTTAAGGATTAAAAGTGTATCTTCTGATGAATATTTGTATTTGATCATTATTTCTTGGACCATTCCATAAATTTTTTCATAATAGTGAGGGCAATCAACCTTATCCTGATATTCGTTAAGTATTGGATATAGTTTAGACCAATCAAGTGTGTAATTACCTGAATTATTTATAGTTACTTCTACAGATGTAGGCGTTGCCTGGTTCTCACGCAATAAATAATCGCAAGTAACATTTAATACTTCAGCTAACTTCCCTAATTTAACCGATTCAGGATATGCTAAATTAGATTCCCATTTTAAAATTGTTTGTCTCGTTACTTCCAACGTTTCGGCTAGTTGATCTTGGGTTAAATTCATTTCTCTTCGTGCTTTAGCTATCTTTTCTCCTCTATTCATCCATTCCCCTCCTTTCAAGTTAAGATTAATTTTATATCGTACTCATAAAAGGGTAAACCAACCTGACGTTTCTAAAAGCAACTTTAAGTTGCTTTTAGAATTTGCTAACTAGTAATTATAAGTTCGCAAAAGTATACATTTACGAACTTTTCTTTCAAATAGAAAATCTATCATTTTTATCGTTCGTTTAAGTTTTAAATTTAATTACGAACGATCGTTAAAAAATGCACACTTTTTCGAACGTTTTGGTAGAGAAATAAGGAGATACATATAAAACGTTGTAAAATGTAAATTAGATAAACGCCATATTCGTCATCATTAAGTGTAAATGGGAAAATCGTAAAAGTACCAAAGATAAGTTAATATATACTTTAAAAACTTCCTAATTCTAGTAAAGTAAAAAAGGAGTTTTCTACCCTAGCATGGGAACTTAAAGAATGTATTTTTGATTTTTTATGTGCATATTATTCTTCAAATCTGGTCAGACTGATTATGTATTCTCATATTCCTTCGTCATACTTGAAAATCCTTTGCTGATAAGCAAAGGATTCTTTCTTTGTTTCCTTCTTACGTTTAATTATTAATTACTTTAAGAGAACTTACCTTTATTTTATCTAATCATTTTTACATATAAATCCCTACCATATCAGCTTCATAGCGTAATTCCTCTGTTCTAGCAATAAAATTTATTTTGTTAAAATTTTTTGAAAGTTATTACAAATAGAATATTTAGTTTGTAAAATTCACTTTTTTGATTAATAATTAGTCTATCTAATATATAAGAGGTGATGAAAATGGTAACAGAAGGTTTAATTCCAACTACCTTAGTTAAAAACTTAAGTGCATTACCAACACCTTGTAATGATGTTGTCTACTACCCTACTCACTTAACTGTCTTAGGAATTCAAGAGGAATACTCTGTTTTCCAAGCTTCCAGTCGTAAAAGTGGACTAGCTTATATAGCTGTTACTCATCCTGATACAACTAAATTTATATTGGCTGGATCTAGAAATTCAATGTATGAATTATATCAAGTTATTCCTTGGCCTGAATATAAAATATCGAATGGAGAATTTACATTTCACTACAAAACAGCTCCCTCATTACGAACGTTGGAAGATTATTTTAATAATCTTAAGAACCAATAATTTATTATATGAAAGATAGCAGAGGAAAATCTTATTTCAAATGAATATCACTAACAAAGACCGTCTATTATCTATATTGTATAAGGCGGTCTTAACTGTATTTATGCTTTATGATTATGATGAAAAGAAAGACTTTCCGTGAATATAGATAATAGTTAACTTATTTTAGATATTAAAGTCTGTTCTGTTTTTAATACCTAAAAGTTAACTCATTCATTAATCTATTCAGAGCAATTTGTAAAATTTCATACTCTGTATATTCTTTTTTTAGTTTTAAATCTCTTAGCTTTCCTTGGTTCAACAAGTTTTTAATCCGATTGCACAAATCAATTTCAGCATCTAAGAGTTTTACTTCTTTTATGGCTTCTGCTTGTTTAGACATCAAATCAGCTCCTTTTGAATTCACAAAAATATTCTCCTATTCTAAAAAGGAAAATTTCTTTGGGGGTTGAATGAAATTTTTCTGTGGTTCTACTCTTATAAAAGTAGACTTTCTAAAAAGTTATTTATATAAAATGATCTTAATTTAAAAATAATGGCCGATTTACTTTCCTTCATACTACATTTTTACGAACATTATAAAATACAATAAAATTTATATTCTGTTATTTTAGAACCTTGCATATACAAATTGATAAGTTTATCAAGATCTTGGCTACACTGGATTGTTTTTTTATTTAAAAGTCCATGATTCATACCTAAATTCACTAATTCTTTTCTCTTGTTAAGAATACACTCTGATAGATAAATCCTTTGACTTAATTCGCTGATTTTCGTTAACATTGTCTCTTTTCACCTCATTAGTATTTGTTAATCTCTAAAGTATCGTGTGGATTATGAAATAGAGACAACAAAATTAGTATGAATAAGAACAGATAAAATGAAAATAGTTTCTACAAAACATATCAAAACATTACAAAATAAGACGATTTTTTCTATAGATAATACTCGTGCTTAATTAATAAGCTGACTTATTTTTCCCTAGACCTACTATTCGTGTCAAAGACAAAAAGAACAATGACTGCACTTAATAAAGAGATTTAGACATGTGAGGAAGTTTATATATCTTTACTTTTGTTTATATTACGATCAGATCCATAATAAATGAAGTGAGATCACTCAACTTTTCCTTATCACTAAGAAACTTCAAAAAATAGCAAAAACATGTTCAGGTATAGACGTTTGATTATCTATATTGCTGTCAAAAAATAATATAAAAAATCAAAATGAGGGTCGTCATAAAAGAGATTCAAGCGGATATTATTGTATTGAATATGTCATTCTTGGTTACAACTCAGTATAAAAATAATCTAGAAACATTTATTGGTGCGAGAATTTAACATCGAACTCATTCTAGGCATCCTCATAATAAGAAAACAATGAAAAGTAATACTAGATAAAAGCGACATCTTGTCACACCACAATGAATTCTATAGAAACCAAAAAAGCTTAATCCAAATTGGATTAAGCTTTTAAGCTGCAATATTTTTTTATAATATTTATACGCAATGATTTTTAATTATATCTATTAATTCTTTAAATGAATATTTGCCTAGAAACATATCTACTGTTAAATCCTCTGCTTGTTTTTGTTCCATTTTAAGTTTAATACCATTTAAACGTAAAAAGATAACCATAGCAGCTAAGCTGGTGCGTTTATTTGCATTTTCAAATGAATGGTTTTTTGCCACTGATTCAAATAAAGCAGCTGCCTTGCTATATATATCGGGATAAGCATCTTCACCAAATACTGTTTGTTGGGGACGAAATACAGCAGATTCTAGTAAAGATTGATCTTTAACTCCTATTCGTTCCTTTTCACTGTACATCAAAATCATGCGCTTATTAATTTCAATGACTTCTTTTATAGATAAATATCGAATATTCATCGATCTTTTAGATTCCTAAATGCATCATCATAGTTATTTAAAGCATATTGAAAAGCATCGTCAAATGTTGCTTTTTCTTGTTTATTATCTACAAGCTTCTCTACATAGTCTTTTACTAACTTTAGTTTATTCTCAGGAAGCTGATTTATAAGATTATATAATTCATCTTTTGAAATAGCCATTTTTTCACCTCTTCGGATCATTTATATATATTATTGCATATTCATAATTAAATTCAAAATGTACCATTAGATATTCTTTTTTTGTTTATTAAAAGTCTGCAGCAACCTAGATATCAATCTTGCTATACGATTATAGATTATGGAATTTATACACCATTATTTAATATAATAAAGGAAATTCTTAATTATTTTTCTAAATACATGCAGAAAAATTCGCTATTTGACCTCAATAAGTGTAATAGATATCTTTTATGATTGTGACGAAAAAGCTTTATATTGCTTTCCAGTCAGCCGAGATATCATGCACTACAATCAAAATAGTTAGGTTCCCTAATAAATCAGTATATGTATTCAACCTGAAAATTAGGAGAAATTAAATCTTTATTCTCTAAATCCCACTCAAAAATTAAAATTGCAGTTTGTATGGATTTATGTGAAAGAAGCCGTTTACCATTTTTAATAATTAAACTTTCAGCTTCCCAAAAGTTAACTGTTTCATCTTCTCCAGTACGATTACAAACGAATAAAGGCAGTCCTGTATCTATTGATCTTTGTTCCCACTCGCCATTTGGGCCACATAACCCTGGTCCCCAAGAAGATGGGGCAACTAGGATTTCTGCTCCTTTCGCTAATAATTCGTCTGCAATATTTTTTGTATAAGCGTCTGCACATATTAAAATACCAATGTTAACAGTCCCCGCCTTTATTGGTTCAATAAAGTTACCTGATGTAGACCAATCATCTATAATACTTGTAAACTTCCTTTGTCTTCCTATTAAATTCCCATCTTTGTTTATAACAAATACTGAATTATAAAGCTTTCCATCTTTAGATCTTTCAGGGCAACCAAGTACTACATTAGTATTTATAGACTTAATTAAGGACAAAAAATTGGTCATCCATTCATCCGGTTGCTGACTAATCCAATCAGTTCCAATCTTTCTAGAAAATTGTAATCCACTAACGGCTAATTCTGGCGTTATAATCAAATCTACATTTTTATCTGCTGCTTGCTTAACTGCTTTTTCAATAAGATTTTGATTATATTCAATATTACCAACGATAGGCAATAAATGTAGTAAAGCTATTCTTATTCCCTTCATCATAACTTCCCTTCGGTTTAAATATTTAAATTATTCTCTTCATTTAATATAGTACCATTATGCTACCTTATTAAGGGTACTGATTTTCACAAGGCCGATTGCTGAATTATCATAGCCAATCTGAGTTAATTAGTAATCTATATTTTATACATCTTTAGTTAACATAATCTCGCAATCATAATATATATAGTACAGGCAAATAAAAAAAGAGAAATAATTCTCAATTATGAGGAAAATAAAGAGAAATAGTTTAGTCTCTTTTTAACGTGGAAGTTACAAAATATAATAAAAATTAATATGAGGAATGTAAAATGACAACTAATAAAAATAATGACAAAATGAACCGTGAAGAGGATGAAAGAAAGGATGAAAAAGCAAACAACAAACATAATAATGATTAAGTGTTTGTCAAATTGAATTATTCTGTTTTTACGCTGTATATCCTATATATGTTTAGTTAGCATAATCAACATTAATAGAAGCCAAATCCCTTATACATAAAGAATTTGACTTCTATTTTTATCAAAAAATGATTAATATGTTTATTTAATAACAAAAATCAAATTCATTCGGTTTGATTATTTAAACAAGAATATGCAGTAACTATTATCATGTTAGTAGGATATCATTTAATAAAGCTAGTTCTACTTTGAAAGGATCGTTAATTTTTCTAAGCTCACAATAACCAGAACTATAAATATGAATAATCTTAAATCTTGTGCCACGATATAAAACTTCTTTATTAATTGACATATTTACCCTCCCCATACATTATTATAGTGTACTCAACATATTAATCATTTTTTATTCAAAGCTCACTTGGAATAAAATTAAGTTACTATTCCCTTTTTGACATAGGTCAAAACATAAATTTAAAATATTTTTATTTGTATACATCTTTTTTATTGCGTTAGGCACACTACCCGAGATGGATGAATCATCATTCTATAACTAGCTCCATATAACCAGAAAAAACAACTGATCGGACCCAGTTGTTTTTTTCTAGTTTTAAGCTGTATTTCTTATACATGTTTAGTTGAAATAATACCTCTTTCAGGGACCATTCATATTGATTAAGTAACAATATGAATTAGTAGTATTCACATCTAGTTAACAGGGGCAGATTCTGGATGCTAATTAATTTATATAAAATAATAAGAACCTCTTTTGCAACCACGATATTTCTTCTCTATTTTACAATACAGAAAAGATATTAAATATAACAAAAGTAAATTAATGTAATATTCTACGTTGAATTTAATAGAGTAATTAATAGATAATATTCCCCTCTTAGATATGTCCGATGTATATATAATTTCCAAAGGAGGGAAAATTCCCTACGAAGAAACAGGAAAAGGTTCAGCTACCAGAAAAATTTTTCATTATCTCCTATAAAGATCCTATTATGATCATTCCTCTGTGTAATTAACTCTATAATGATTTCTTTTATCCTTCCTTTCATGTATAATCCCCCTTATTCTCAGTACTATCATTATAGGAATTTGCATGACCTAGCAAGCTAGAATATATTCTATTTTGAAGATCTATTTTATTTCACCTCTGTTTCCACATTTCTTCATCCAAATCATAGACCGTTTCACTTTAGATGGAGATCATCTTTGCGTCTAGATGAGTAGCCTTACCTACACTGTAAGAAAGCAACTCCTTATCTCATCGTAATCAACGTTAATGGAAACAATTTTTATTATAATTGAATTCGGCTTCAAGGCCTTGAACTAACTTATTCGTAAATGTGAGTATCAAGCAATTCGATTCAATCAAAGTCTGCTTTGTTTGTAATAGCTATTTCTGTTCCCCTAGTTGCCTTTCTAACTGAATAACTCGAGAATCTGTTTCCATACATACAAGATAACCTACATCATCTTTCCAATTAATTTTACATGTAAATAGACCAAAAAAAGAATGATGCACTTTTAATATTAGATTCACTTTTATCTCTCCATTAGATAAAGGTTGTAAGAGCAATTTCTGAGCTTTAGAGTGATCACCTATATGAACAATATCTAAAAAATGCTTTGTAGGTTGAAAGAGATTAGTGACCTGTTGTGAATAATGAAGAATTTCTCCTTGAGCATTAAGCATAAAATAAGAAACGGGTATTAAATCACTTCTGTTATCTTTCATATTTATCCCTCCTGTATTTTTATTAAAAAAGAATTTTATCCATTTATTTATTACATAAGGATTTCTTTATGAACGTTTTTATTACAAATCGTTCATGAACTCGATAATAAAAGCAAATGTGATAAGATTAGATAATAAAATAAATGTAAATTATTTCTTTTAAATATTCGTCTCATTGGAATGGAGGACTTTAATCTATGACAATCACTGAAATCAAAGAGATGATAACTAATTTACTATATTATGAGGATAGTGAAATTAGCCATGTCATCGCGGATAGGTTTAAAATAAGTTACTCTAAACCGTTACAAAGTTTTCAAATATACGATATAAAAAACAAAAAGATGATTGTTTATCAGGAAGTAGAATTAGCTTCCCTGGCTTTATATAATCTTCTATATCCAAACAAGTCATAAATAACTATTCTTTCCGTTATTTTATGGAATTCTTCATCAATTAATTTAACCATCTAGAACCTTCTTCAATAGAAGAATATCTTTTCTAATCTCACATTTAACTGTAGGTATTTCACATTGTTCAATCTCTTTTACTAGAAGATAAAGTTTTCTTTTAAATAACAACTGCTCGTTTTCATCATTCATAGTCATAAACTCCTAGCTTGTTTATTCGAAGAGAAGAAGTAATTTATTTAACTCATACAGTGTTCCCTCTAACTTACAATTCAAACAGGGCTATAGTGTGGTAAATTATATATATTCATCATCATTTGAAGAAAAAGGCAGCCACTACTATGATGGCTGCCTTTGTTGAGAAAAATTTATAACTGGAGGAATTAAGCGCAGTATGATTTCCATTTCTTTTGTATATTTAGTTTTACTCTCACTTTACAAATTATTCCTTCACAAATACTGCGTACAATATAAGAAAATAGGTTTTTACACATTGAAATTTACACTACTTTAAAGAAAAAAACTTACATTTATAGGTAATATAATTCTAAATGTCCTGATTCTACTGTGACTACAGCAGGGCTTTCTATAGGTTTTCCACTTAATGTATTCTTTACTTTATCTAGAATACTTTGTTCCCTATTTAAAAAGGGGAAACCAACTGTCTCTAAAATCTCATTCACAATTGATTGCTCTTCTAGTCTTTGATTACTTGTAAGAGGTGACTTCAACCAGATCTCAACTCCGTTTTTCCCTCTAACTGCAATTGGAAAATCCATTACATGATCTGTGTATCGTTCTGGAGCTCGTCTCCTATAAGACAAATTCTTATCCCCATCAACTAAAAAGTAAACGGATTCAACTTCATCAATAACTCTTTCTAGATAAAATTTTAAAAAACCTAATGTATCCCTCGAGTCGTTTAATTCGGTAAATACTAGCCTTTCTCCATAATGATAAACTCTAGCACTTTTAAAAGTTCGTTCCATAGGGTTTTTTAAATAATCATCGAATACGCTTCCTCCAGCCTCTATTTTAGGAGTCCCTCTCTTCATATCAATATATATAATAGAGTTTCCAGTTACTATATGTTCTGCATTTTCAATACCTAAATCTTCTAATATAGCTATAGATCCCCTTGGTCCTTCTCCCGCATAACCACAGTTAAGGCCACTTGTTCTAAATTCGTCTCCGTATTTATCTCTAGCTATGAAGTGTGGAACCTCCTCGATATTATAAAGCCCTAAAACATGAGGGTTAGAATTGTACTTATAAAAGCCTTGTAAGATAGCGTCTGTACTATTTTTATAAATAAAAAATTCTACGGGTTCAAACGTTCTTAATTCTTTCCATGCTTGCAATGCTCTTCTCGTTACCCCATCATAATTTTCTTTTACAATTGTACCTTGCATCCTCTCCTACACTCCTTTTATATTTATTACTAAATATTTTAACAACCTTTGTGTCAAATCTCAGCATTTAATTGACTATTTGATCTCTTTACTCCTTCAGGACTTAACACGATATTTCCTTCATAAACTTTGTTATTATTACTAATTTGTTCTAAAACCGCATAATCCCGATCAACTCTATACTCTTCAATCATAATTTATCTACCTTTAGTACTACTTCCTAAGGGAAGATAATACCTTGCATGCTATATAAAAACGATATCTTGTCACACTATAATGGGTTCTACAGGAATAAAAAAGCTTAATCCAATTTGGATTAAGCTTTAAGTTATAATAATTATTTTTAACGGTTATACGCTATTTACACCACTTTCTACCATAGCATGGTCCCAGCTAGGGAAAAAATAAAGGGCATTTTTCATTAGTTTTGGATGCGTTTGCTTTACTTTTTTCTTATTTAGAGATTGACCATTTGTTCCTAAGTACCGGATTTGGGCTTTGACTTCTTCGACCGTCATATCGACTTGCATAAAATCACTCCCTTTATCAAGTTGATTCTAGCATTCCCTTCTTTTAGATAAGTAAAACATATGCTTCTAGAACTAGCTTATATTTATTTATACTTAATACAAATTATAAAGAATAACTATAGCAAAGACTCCTCATCTTGTATGATATTTCCTGCAAGGATTTTTTCTCCAGAGTATAAGGTATTTTATACATCACTGAATTAATAAGCTTTTGACACTTTGACAAATGACTTATACTGAATTAAAAACTGTACAATTTAAGCTTTGCTTCCAACTCTAAACTCTATCTCATGCTTTAGAATTTCCGCACCTTTAGGGCTTAATACGATCCCCTTTGCATATTCCCTATTTTGAGAAGTGAGTTTACCTGTAATGACACATTCATTGTAAGGCTTATATTTCTTTAGAATAATTTGATCCCCATTAACAAAGATTTCGAGAAGGTCTTTTTCTTTAATAGCAAAAATCTTCCTTAGCTCAATTGGAATAACAACTCTTCCTAATATATCTACTTTTCGTACAATACCTGTTGATTTCATTTTAAGCTCTCCATTTCTTAATAATCTTGCACCAATATTTGTATATCACTTTATTCTGAAGGTGCCATAGGTCCCTCAACACCTGAATCAAGTTCCCAAATTTCTTTTGCAGTTGCTAGGTCATAGACAAAAAATCCAACCGTGAATAAAGTCACGATAATACTACAAAATACTTTTCTATTTACTTCACAAAAAAATGTATTATAAGATTTTAAAGGTGATTGTTCTTAATTAATATACTTTCGATTTCATTAGTATCTTTTAAGAATATTACCTTATCATCAAAATCACTTAACATCTCTAATATTTCCGGCTTGCTTTTATTTTCAAAATATGAATTCCACTCAAACATCTTTTTCAATACCAACCTTTTGTAAAAAGAACCTTTTTACTATCCGTATATTCCGTTTTGAATAACTTGTATCTAGAAAAATAATCAAATCTGCATTCTTAAAACTTTGAAAAACCCACTTATGATGAATCCCTTCTACAATCCAAGATTCGGAACTGATTATAGTGTTTAAATATTGATCTCTTTCCTCTTCACTTCTCCTAATATCTCCTGTTTTAGCTCTTTTCCAAACAACATTGTCCAACTCATAAAATGGGATATTTAGTTGTGAAGACAATTTTTTTGCTAATGTTGTCTTTCCACTTCCGACGGAGCCTATAATATGTATTTTATAGGGAGATTTAATTTCCAAAGATATCACCACTGAACAAATAGTTATAAAATAGAATTCTTTATACAACCGTTGGATCCCTTTACAACACCTAAATTACAGTAGATAATACTGTATAACCTATACATTAGTAGTTAACATAAAACCGATTTCTGGAACCAATAAAAAAAGAACCCATGTACAACATCAAGGGTTCCAAACATGGTTAAATTTAATGTTTATACATTATTGGTTTATCAACGTTTTGAGCTTTTTACGAATGCTCCGTACTGCAAAAAAAGAAGCCATTTATACAGAAAAGTCTCTTTTTAAATCTATCCTAGCAGCAGGGTTTTATTCTGGCTCCGAAATCTACTCTTACCTAAATAAACTATCATTTTACTTCTAATCAGTTAATTTGATTAACAAAACAGCATTATTTTGGGGTGAGAGGAATTATCTCTTTTAGTTTCTTCGTTCCCCTTTCGCTTAACAAAATAGTTAATCCGATAATCACAAGTCCTGTACATAACAAATATAAATTATGATACCCTATCAAACTTGAAAAAAATCCGAACCCCAGGAAGCCAAACACATTTCCTACTTGTGTCGTATTCATATATAGCGCCGTTGCCGAACCGGGTTCATCTGGAATAAAGTCTTGAAAGTATGACACAGCAATGCCCGCAGTTATGGAAACCTGTGCAGCACTTAATATTTGAATCGGATAAATTTGCCACGGTTCTGTGACTAAAAATAGAAGTCCATAGTAAAAAACTGAAATACCAAATCCCAAGCGTATCAACAACCGACTACCGATTTTTGTGGCTAATACCCCCACTGCAATCATAAATGGAACCTCAAATACTGGAGGGACGCTCACAACTAGACCTACTTGTTTTTCTGTCCCGTTAAGTACTTTCGTAATAAATTGTGACATGTTTAAATTGGCCATAGAAGCAGCCATCGCCATACACGTCATGGCAATAATGTTCTTTAAGATATGAGATTGAACAATAAATTTACGCAGAACCACAGGAGCTGGCTTGGCTTCCACTTCAATTTTGATATCCTTTAATAAAAAGGCTAACGCAATCGCTGCTAGTAGATATCCTCCGGATACACATAAAAAGAGTCCCTTAAATCCGAGCGCATACAATACCCAACCTGCAACTGCTGGGCCCACTGTCCAAGAAAGAGCAAAGAACGCCCGGAAAACATTCATTACAAAAGGCGTCTCCTTTTCTTCTACGGTGCTTTGTTTTAATGCTTCTCTTGTAAATGCCCATAATTGAGGTACGATAGAGGCTGCTGTTCCCAGTAAAAAAAAAGCAATAAAAGCAAGAAGATAAAAATTACGGATGAATGCAAATCCAGCGTACCCTAAAATGGCAGCACAAGTAGTGATTAATAACAATTTTTTTCGACTGGGCACGCGGTCTGAGGTTTTGCCAATAATGGTGGTAATAACAACCGCGCCCACTGAAATAATGGTCATGAAGAATCCAAATTGCATATTGCTCATTCCAACTTCGTCAATACCAAACAATGAGGCATAGGGTGCAAAAAAAGAGGTGGCTAACCCAAACACAAAATTCCCTAACAGAAGTACTGGAAACATAGGAATGCTCCATAACATCTCAATGGTTTTTCTTACTCCCTTTCCTTGTGGCATCATCCCACTTCCCTTTTATAAGATAACCATGAATAAAACGCGTTTATAACTCAATGTACCACATATTGTAAAAAAATAGAAAACTTACTAGTTTCAAGCATATTGATCGTATTGTACTTTAGTTTTCCCAAAATATATCTATATACCTAAATAAAAACATGTTATAATGAATTTAACCAATACTTTAATTTCGAAAAAAGGTGCTTTTCCTCAGGAAAAGCACCTTTTTCATTTTAATTAGTTCGGACTTTCAACTAAATATGAAGGTTCTCAACCTATTCTTCTGCAGGCACCTAGAATATGCTATAATCCAAATATCTTTTGATTTCAATGCACATGTTATCTTAAGAGGACAAACTGATTTTAACTAGTTTGGCTTTTCTCTTTACTTATCTCTATTTTTTCTCCAACTGTTTTTTTACATATCTACAACTTGGGGAATGCTCACGTGAAAAAAAGTGGTCCCTTTTATAATGTACTCTTGCTTGACAAGAAGGACAAACAAAAAATCCTATGTTCTCTTTTCCACCTGTAACTTCATGAGCATAAAACTCTCCTGTTGTTTCAAACATGAGTATATGGTTAGCTTTATCTGTCTTTGCTCGCATGATTTATTCTCTCCTTCCATATTATTCTTACTATCTATTTTGGATAGTTATTCATACGGAAACAAATAAAAAAAAACTGTGAGAGTTTATTTAATGCGTATATATCAATTTATTCTCTATTTGGACAGGTTTTTCAAGATCCATCTCCTTTAAGCTAACCTTTTTCGTTGCCAAAATACATCTTTGAGGGTCCAGATTACTTGATCTACAAAGGTTAATGTACGCTTATATCTCTTCCACTCCTTCTCGTAGTTAACCTCAATATGACATCCAAAGAAAAAGAGCCAATCGTCTAATTCAAATATCTTTATAATGGCTTCCTTATGCTTTGTAACAAACCATAGGGAATAAGTATATGCATCTTGTTCAGACCAATGCAGCCCATCGCAATCAATTTGACCCTTTAATAATTCAACCACATAATCTGAATTATAATCTTCAAGCATAATAAAGATACGATCCTCTAAAAAATAAGACTGTTGAAAATGTCGTAATTCATGGGAAATCAAAAAGGCTATATTTGCATAAAATTCATTCCAATCAGAAGAATGCTGAAGTAAGCGCTCTTCTATTAAAAAGATCATATTCTCTGGATATAAACAAAAAGCCTCACTATATGATCCTTCTATCGTTCGCTGAATTTTAGAGTAAAAATGTTCTGAAACATCGATATATAAAGGGAGGTCTTTAAAACCCTCATCGTCTTTTAAAATGTAAATATATAAATCGCTTTCTCTCACTTCTTCAGAAAACAAGTCGCTGAGCTTTTCTAATTGCTGGTCTTTGATGTATCGACTCTTGTTAATAATATTCAAAAAATCTCCCCTTGTATCTACTCTACTTCTATAGTTTTAAGTCTTCTTTAAAGCAATTCTATAGTCATGTTATAAGCTTACTCATTATTTGTTTACAACAAAAGAGAATCTTGTGCCCTTATCAACGCAAGGCTTCCTTTTCTGGTTAACTTTCTTCCTCGTATAGGTTTCCAAGTGAAAAGGCTATAGGGAACCATCTTTCCGTTTCATACATATGATGTAGATTTTCAGCTACTGGATAGCCTGGTATCTTACCATCAAATATATATAATGTACTTGAAACATTCCGCGGGATAATCGTACGATCCACAAACATTAACTCTACGACTGCCTTACAAAAATATTCAGACATCCCTACCCATAGCTTTACGTTTTTATTACTTGGCATATGAATACTGTAATCCCCCAAATAGCTTATGCCTTTTCGTTCTAATATACGTTCGATTTCAGCAAACGAAACGTTTTCATCCCTCTGTGTCAGTAACTCTATAATGATTTCTTTTATCCTTTCTTTCATATATGCTCCCCCTCGTTCTCAGTACTCTCGTTATAGCAAGTTACACCATCTAGTGAGCTAGATTATATTTTGGAGATCCATTTGAGTTTTTACAAATATTCTGTATTATTTAAAACTATATATGAAGTATTAAATCGAAACTTTTTTGTATTTCTCTCTTTTTAACGTGTCAGCATGTCGACTTAGACCCTACTGTTAATATTCCCATGACTGTAAACAGTTTTTCGGAATTATAATGGGTTAATGGAGGTCATTATTGCTAGCCAATACCCATTCAGATATTTCATCAAAAATATTCTGAACTTGTTCTTTATTTAAAACTTCAACTTTTTCCCAAACGTTGGAGAGATATTCCTCTAAGTGAGTAGGATATGAAAGAGATTCAGTAACAAGCGCTTTATAAAATAATCGATTACCTCCTTTATCTACTTCACCTTTACATCTATAGTTTTCAAATTCCCACCCTCTTTTTGTTTTTTTAAAATGATAAAGGTCCTTCCCTCCACCTCGAGGACTGTAAATCTGCATTTTGAATCTAAATGTACTACTCAATTGTAAACACCTCCTCAAAAATATAAATTTAAGTAAGAGACTTTTTATCTTTACCCTTTAAACATATATATTATTTACATCTTTTTTCCGTAATTTTGGTAGTTCTAATTACGTCACTCCCATAGAGCTCAACTCTATTGCGGTACTTATGTTTTTTCAATTTCACGAACGTTATTACTCCTTATGAGAGATAGTATGATAACTGAAAATGCGTATAATGTATGGTGTAAAAGCAGAAAAATACTGCCTCTTCCCAGTTAAAAGAGGCAGTACTTTTCTGTTCGTTGAATGTTAGCCGTTAGGTGACCCTCTATTGCATCTTGGATAGTTTACTCTAAATGTAAAATTTTAATCATTTTATCAAATAAAACCATCTCAGCATACTAGGCTCTTTTAGTAGATAAAGTATTATCTTTTACATACATTTCGTAATGTCCATTTACATAACTAGTTACCTTTAAATTAAGTAAAAGGGCTTTTAGATTAACTAGTTCAGAATCTAATCCGTACTCTCTTGCCATATCTTCAATCTTCTTTTTAATAATTTGTATATTATTTTCTAAATCAGTTACTGTTTTTTCACTGTATTGGCAGGGGACTTCATCTACAACTTCTGTAATTAATTGATTTTTTCCGTCGTATTCTGCTTTCCCTTTAATTGCAGCCTGTTTTCCAATCAATACAGCCTGCTCTTTTATGTCTGATAGAAGAATCATTAAATCAATTCGTTTACTCATAGGTATATCTTGTTTATCAAATATGGAAATAATTTTTGTTTGATAATCATCCATAGTTGTATGTAATTGATATTTTGCTTCTCGAATTACTTCTTCTTGATTTTTAATAAGTATCATTTAAAAATTCTCCTATCATCTTCATATCTATCCCTTAATAAAAAGAAAGAAACAAAACTTCACCAATTAAAGACATGCTTCTTCTAGAATTCCAATCCAGCGTATTACTTTACCCTTTGAGGTGAAAAATAAACATAAAAAACTAATTATTACAGAAGAAATGAATATCTGATTACCAATAACGGTGATTGCGCCAATTGAGGGTGTATATCAAATTCATTTGCATGTTATTCATCCAAATTGGATAAGAACATTTATTCTAAAGTATCTATAGTTAAATTTAAGCCAAGAAGCGCTTGCTCTAGATTTGCTTTTATCGTTATTTTGCTAAAATCAATTCCTAGTTGAATCATTGTCTGAGCAACTTCAGGACGGATACCAATTAAGATCGTCTTTACCCCAAGAAGACCTAAGGCGTCTATAATTTTAAAAATTTGATGAGCGACCATGGTATCTATAATCATCACTCCGGAGAGGTCAAATAGCAAGTGTGATAATTTTAGTTTATTTGCTTTCGTTAATGTTTCCTCTAGTAAAAGTGTTGCTCTTTCCGTATCCACCTCTCCAATGAGAGGGAGTATAGCAATACCTTTGGTGATTGGAACCACTGGTACAGATAATTCAAGGAAGGCACTCTTTGCTCTTTTTAATGTCTCTTGATGAATATTTACATATGTCGAACTAAAAATATAAACAGCTTTATCTAATAAAGGATCAAGAATTGTACTTAATTCAAATACTGTCTCTATAGACATATTATGATTTCTTATCTCTTCTTTAAGCACTTCCCATATAAACTTTCGATAATAAGTTGTATCTTCTAAAGCTTCACTTAAAGAAATTCCTAAATTTGATGCAAATTCTGCTGACTCTTTCCCCCATTTCACTATTTGATCAAAAATTGTTTTTTGATCGGGTTTTAACATGATAGCCATTCCAAAATAATCGATAAAGTTCGCTCTCAATTCAATAATTTCTTCATTTGTAAGGTTGACGTCTTTTACCTCTTTAAGATCAGCTAATCTATTCGTATGTACCATCTGTGCAATTTCATATCTTTTTTCTAAAATTTTTTCTCCTAAAAAATTCAAATTATCCATTTCTAATTAACCTCTATTCTTTAGCCGTTTAGATTGCTATTTTTATTTTTAATTTGCAAAGATAAATTTTTAAAAATTTTCAACCTATCCTCTAGGCTACTTCTCAAGGTAATATTTAAAATTAGTAGAGTAAATGCGAATAAAGATGCCATGAAAAACATAGGTGTAAAAACCAGAAATAAAATAAATACAGCAATCACTGCAATAATGGTGAAGGTTAAAAAATTAAGTATTTTCTTATTTAGTTTATTTGTTTTTTCTAAAAGTTCTTCATTTCTCTTTATATACTCTTTAATTTTCCCTGGACTCTTCGTAATATAGTCCCTCTCTAGTTTTTTATTCATCCTACTAATTCCTTGAAAGACAATAATAATTACGAAGGTTGCGATAAGAGATATAATAACATAGTTTGGCATTTAAATATCCTCCTTCTCCTTTTCAGTTAAATTTATAAAATCAGAAGCACTCAATTTTCCAACGAACAAAGGGAATTCTCTTTAAAACAATAGTTAATTGCTTCACATCGCTCCTCAGCAACACCATATTTTTTATTTATTTAAGAAAATGAATCTCTTTTTACACGTATTCACCGATGAAATACATTTCATTTTTCCTGTCCATCAATAAGTGATAACAAAAAGCAAACTCTGGTTTTCGAATAAACATAATTTGCGATTCAATATCTTGATTGTGGTCAATGACTCTGTTTTCCATTTGAACATGTTGACTATGGAAATACTCTTGATTTTGCATGTATTCTTGAAAGTTTGGGTCATTTGTATAAACACGTAATACGGTATACGTTTCATAAGAAGAATCTTGCTGCATGTCTTTAGTTGACTTTTTAGAGGAGAAGAGAGAGCTTTCACTCTTAAGTTTCAATGCAAACATAACTACTATCCATCCAGATACAAACATAAGAGGATAAAAGAATCCACTATGGGTCAAATTAAATAACTGACACGATACGATTAAAACAACAAAAGCAGTGATAGGGAGCCAATGATCGCTCCAAAATGTTTTTATATTCCTTACTAAAGTTGTTTTTATCTCTTCTACTTGTTCTCTTTTCATATACTCATCCTCCTTTTAAAAAACTAAGCTACACGTCGAACATTCCCATTAAATCGGTCTTTCCAATACTTTGTATTTAGATCACCAACTGATACTCCTTGCGAACTGCTGTCATTAAGAAACTTGCCATCTCCTAAGTAAATGGCGACGTGTCCATTAATTTTATATGTGTCAAAGAAAATGACGTCTCCACGCTTCATTTCACTCGCCTTGACGACTTTACCGCGCTTGATTAACGTATCTGTTGTAGTAGCACTTACTGGGCCTAAATCAACACCGGCTGAACTATATGCCCATCTTACATAGGAACTACAATCAAACTTCCTGGCAGCAATGTCACTTTGATTTCTTCCACCACCCCATACATATGGGCTTTTTCCAACTATAGAAGAACCAACTTGAATCGCCTTTTCAATGGCTGCGGAACCTTTGGCAGAACCACCTTTGATCGAAACAGCTTCAACTGAATCACTCGAATAGGCATTCATAAATCCCATTACGCGTGACACATACCACGTAGCCCTGTTATATGCAAAAACTGCTTTTTGATAATTTCCAGAAGCTCCGCCATTGGCAGCTAGATAATTTGCGGTAGAATACATAGCATCTGTTACGTTCCAAGGATCTGCTTTTCCATCTCCATCCCCATCAACTCCAAATCCCCCATACTTTTTGATGGCTGCTGGACTCTCTAAAATATCCTTTGGAATGCTTGCATTCCCTAGTCTTGTGCCCCCAGGATATCTCCACCCTACCCATGTTTTTGACATGAACTGTCCATGTCCAAGTGCGCCCGCACTAGAAATATTTAAATCTTGACCAAAGTGTGTTTCGACGCGATGAATAGCAGCAATGAGTGTCCAGGGGATGTTATATTTTTCGCCTGCTGCTTTATAAATCGGAATGTATTCTTTCGGTATTTGTCCTTCTCCTATTTTAGATATCTGAATATCTCCAATGTTCACGCCTGCACCGTCAATCTCTGTTACTTCTTCTTGATCTGGTAGAAGGATGCCAAATACACTAACCATAGCCATAGCACTTACGACAACTCCTAATGCTAATAATGCTGCAATAATAGCTAGTAATATCTTAGACTTTCGTTTAGCAGAATGATTTAATTTATGGATTGGCTTAATTCGGTAAGTTGACACGAACCCCCACCACCTTATATCCATTATCTTGTTTTTTAAGTGTTACTAAATACCAGTCTTCCTCTAGTTCTGATTTTCCTTCTACGTCATACACTTTTCCTTGCATAATGACATTCCATTGAATAACGTCTGGGTCATCGTTTGAAACTTCCGTTGTTTCGAGAGTTTCTGGCACGACTTTATCATAAGTTAACGTTCCACGTTCTTTTTGATTTTTATAGTTTTGATACATTTCATCTGACATATAAGGCTTTGCTTTTTCAATATGTTCCGAAGGGTTTTTACCGTTAAAACTAGCAAAGGCTCTGACAAACCCCGTTGCTATTTCTTTTGTACTTTGTAAATCCTCTTTTGTATTTCGTTGGGCCTGGTCGTATGGATTTTCCTTGCCTTCAATCATTACTCCTTTATCTTCTTGTACTGATTCAGAAGAAGGAGCTTGCTCCCCCTCTTGTGAAGAAGAAGCAGGCTTTTCCTTTGCAATAAAGGAACTAATCATAATGCCCAAAAAGACAATGATACTTAGAAACACGAGCATTTTCTTTTGCTGAACACTCATGAAAAGAACCTCCTTTATTCTTGTTGAGATTGGCGTCTCATTTGCTCAATCTCTTTAGAACGGTCTATATGTCCTCTATTTGATTCATTAGCAGCAGAAGCCTGTTCTTTACCCTGCTGTATTTCTTGCTGCACCTGCTGTTGTCTCATTTGCTTATGAAATTGCTGATTTGTTTTTTCAGTTTGAGTTTGTGGTGGTTTTGGCTGTGCCCTTAACGGTGCTTGCTCTTGATTGAATTGTTTAGTTGAAATTTCTCCATTAGCTGGAACTAAACGTCTAGGGTTGTGGATTGGTGCTTGTTGGCTTTCCGAACGTGCTTCTTGTCTTCTCATTTGCTCAATAACTTTACTTGATTGAGAAGAACTTGACTCTTGTTGCGGCTGTACTTTCAATGGTGCTTGATTTTGATTTTCCTGTTGACGCATCTTTTTCGTCACTTGTTCATTCTGTTTTCCAGAAGCAGAAGGATTATTTTTCATAGCTTCTTGTTGTTCCGGGCTTTTAGGTTGTGCTTTTAATGGTGCATTGACTTGGTTTTGTTGCTGTTGTTTGCTCATTTGATCGGATACAGATTGATTATAGTTCGGGTCATTTTCTTTTGCTTTTTTATGAGGGTTTGGAATGACACCATTTTCAGATGATAAATTTCTTTTCCCCTCTTTTTCTTGTCGTCTCTTAAAAGGCATGACATTACGTTTTGGTGTGTCTTCAATTACATTTCCGTTGCTATCAATGGGGTTATTTCGGCGTAAAGCCGGTTTATTACTTTGTCTTGCCATCGCTTTTTCCATATGTTCTCTAGCTCTAGCATCTGTAGTGCCTGGCTGACTAGATAAAGACTGTGAGTGTACGTTATTTCCTAAATAAAATGGCTCTATTCGTGCGTATTGTCGTTGCTGATCTTGATACTTAATAGCATCAACCTTTTCTCTCCACGCTTGTTTTATTTGTTGTTTCTTTTCATCGTAAAGCTTATAGCCAAAAAGCTGTTTTTGAAGAGCAAATATGGCTGCTACAATGATAAGAACGGCAACAATTACTTGACCATAAGTCCAGTTATTTTCACTTGCTACCTTATAGGTAATATTGACGAAGCTAAACATTAAAATTAACAAAACAGTGAGTCCTATACACATCCCCAAAAACCCTACTAGTTTTCCAATAAATTGTTTTGCGAACCTTTGAAACGTTGGAAAAATACTAAGGAATAAAACAAATACCCCTGTAATAGCTGTGAGCAAGAATCCTACACCGTATATTTGAATGAATGTTGCTAAATATCCCACCATTGCTAATATGACAAGGGCTGGGACCCAAATTAACAATGCTAACACAATTCGTTTATTAGTATGTTCTGGTGCAAAAAGAGAATGATTAGCATTTTGTTTAACAAGGGTTTTCCGTTTGCCACTACCAGGTTTTTCATTAAGTAACTGTTTGACTTTCTCTTTACCTTTTTTTATTTGAGTTGGCGAAGCATTATCAGCTTTTCCTCCACCAATCACACCATAATTTGTGGTGCCAAATTCAAGTAACAAGTATGGTTTTACAATTAACAGATCATGCATTAAATTTCTTATTCTTGATACACCATAACGTACTGAAGACGTGTCTTTGTAACTCTGCGTAGCCTGATCTTCTTGCCGATCTTGAATCATTTCTTCCCTTATAGCATCTTCGTTTCCATCACCTAGCGAGTAAGTAGAAGATGTTAAAACAGCCCCAGAGATATAGTTACGCGCTTGATTTAACTGACCTAACAATTGGTCACTATTTTGCACATACGCTGTAAAGACAGCTGATAATAAAGCTGCTACAATCAAACCCGACACTGTAGCTCGATACTTCTTTTGAGCAAATGAATAAACAAGCCATCCAGCTACCATAATCATCATAAAGCTCATAAATTGACCGATTCCATACGTGCCGCCTGTTTCCGAAATAAAAACTGTAATATAGGACAACATACTGTCAATAATATCGAAGGTGAACGCTTGCTCCATTAAGAAAATCCCGAAATTTACAACCACTAAATATCCATACCAGATACCACTTAGTATTTGTTGTTGAAAGGCTGCAATGTTGTTATATACTTTTTCATCCACGTTAAAAATATTAATGGAATCAAACCAACCTTTATCACCTTCATTACTCTCTTTTACATAAACATCGATATCGTAATTCTCCAAAGGCACCTCATTGTATCGGAGCAAAGGTGCATTAGTTTGAGGTAGATCACTTTTAGGCATTAACTCATCCATAACGTTTGGTGCTGCGGCTGATACCGATGACAGAGGACACAAGAGGCATAACACAAACAATAACAGCAGCAGTTTTAAGTGCAGACTTTTTTTCATTTTCCATCCTCCTTATTTTTCAATCGGATCGGGGCTTAATACATCCTTTTCTTGTTGTGTTAACCCGGTTGAGTAGTATTTTCTATGCGCTGCTATTATTCCGTTATTTGTAACGTCACTTTTTAAGGCCCCTCCAACATAGGCATTTGTCAAATATTTATTTTTTTGTTTAGAAACCCCAACTGTTAAATTTTTAACTTCTCCTGTACGAAAATCTTTAAATCGGAATTTATAAATATACTGTTTACCTGGAATAACGTCATATTCTAACACTCCATATTTTTCGATTTTTTGATGTTGATATTGTTCATAGTCACTCGCGATATATTCCTTTGCTACCTTTAAACTCTCATAGCTTTTAAGATTTTCATCCGTAGTCTCCATTTTATAGGCCTTATCTTCTGCACCTCGTTCAATATAAGTCGTATATTTCAGGGCTGTTTTACAAGGTTCAATTTGTTCGCATGTTTTAGGTTTCGGTTCTGTATTTGCTTCCTCTTTCCCACAACTTGCAAGTACACTCACAATAGAAATGATTGAAATAAAGGCTAATATCTTTTTCATTTTTATTCTCCTTTTCTTTAAACCTCTTAAACGGCCTACCCTCCGTTTTATCTAGCAACGGAGGGTTTAACCCTTTTACACCTGGCTTGCTAGCTCTCTGACGTCAATAGATGTGTCAAATGCATCAAATAGATGTTCTTGTAAGATACGAACCTGCATTACGCCTGTTCGTTGATGCAAGTCACGATACAGGCAATAACCCGATTGCATTTTAGGCATCATATCTTCTAAGCCGGCACTATCTTCTAATTTCATAAACTCTTGAATGGTTGCAATCTCTTCTGGTATATCCGTTTTAAAGCAATATGCTGTACCGATTTGACCGCGCATACTGCTTGGAATATCCATTAAATATTGTGTCATTAAATAAATTGGTGAAAACAATGAACGCCCCTCACGGAATAAACGATCAATCAAATGCTCACCTGCCGGGTTTTGGAAGAAGTTCCATGCCTCATCAATCGCCACAACCGTTAATTCATTTTTGAACATCCTTAAAAACTTCATCATGTAGGCTGTAAGACTAAATAGAATTGCAACGGATACAATATTTCCTTCTGTATATTCTTCTGTTGGTGTATCCTTTTTTGGCAACTGCAAATTATCAACTTGTAACACATTAAATTGATTGGCGTAATTTAATACATTTTCGTCATTCATACGCTTTCCAAAGATTAAACGAGCAAGCGATACATCTTCAAATTCCTCTAAAATAGAGGCCAACTCCAATGCCATTGGTCGCTGATCTTCTGGCAAAGCTTCATTTTCCTGTACTAAATTTCGCAACTCATCTTTTACAAATCGAATAGATGGCTCTGCCAATTGCCCAACACGCTTCACAGCTTTTGTCACAATCGAATTTTTCACACTATCGTTTCGAATATTAATATTTAACAAGTAATTAATAATTTCTCTTGAAACATCTACAGCTTCGGCTCGATTATCAAATAGAAGGAATGGGTCTAATTTACCTGCATCTTCATCTTTTGTTGAAAAAGAGATAAAATTAAGTTCACTTCCTAGTTCACCTAATTTTTCATCCCATTTACAAATGTCTTTTCTCTCAGACTTTGGATCTAGAAGAAGGACTTTAGCACCACTCAATACAGCCTCATAAATATCTCGATTGGCAGCCATTGATTTTCCGGAACCCGTTTTTCCTGTATACACGGTTACAAGCGATTGTGTAAGAGCCGCACCCGATGCAGCTAAACCGGGTAATACATAAACAGCCGTACCACTTAAGGTTCTTCCTGCATAATAGCCATATTCATCCCCCAATTCTTGTCGATTTCCAAAGAAGCTAGCCGTTACCGCATTGATGTCTACGTCTTGGATAAATTCAGTTACATAGCGTCTTGAGCCCGGTAAGCATTCAAGCAAGCTTCGCAATTGAAGACCATACGTATTTTGAAGCGTGATTCCCATACCTGCATACTCGTCAATCAAGTCATTGACACGCTGCATTAATTCATCTCGATCAGAAGAACTAACCGAGAAAATAGCACTCATTAAGTAGCCGCCCTCTCGTTCCTTTTCAACGTTGGCAATAATGTTTTCCGCATGTGAAATACCTTGATAAACGTTTGAACCTGCATCCTCTCCGAATGCGTTCAAGTGATTCGCTTGATCTTCTAAATTTGACTTCTTACGACGTAACTTCCGCAACCGTTGATCTGCATCTTGATAACTCATTTTCAAGTTAACACCTACCGCAAAAGGCAATGACCGTATAGCTTCTAACCATCTTGTTTCTGGAAAGTGAATTTCCTCCGGCATCCCCACCATATGCAAGAAAGCAACATGCGTCTGATGGTTATATCCTTTTGCATCTGTTTGATGTAACGTTAAATAGCGACGTGATTTAGGATTTTCAATCCCTGTTAATTGAAGATTCAACACATCATCTTCGGTTTGAATGCGAGCAATGAGCTCTCCCTTTTTATTAAAAATAGGTGTAAAGCGATCTTCCCAATTCTGCCAATTAGGGGGAAAGCGCAATCCTATATTGAAAATCCACGGAATTAATTTTGTCATTCCTTCCGTTGTGACAGGTGTAAAAGAAAAAGGTAAACCCTCCAAAAACTTTGTGACTTCGTTATTGGAACGAGAGATTTTTCGCAAGCGATCTTCTGTTAAATACAAGTGATGATCTCCGCGGATTTTTGCAAATTTAGAGGAAAGCCAATCTTTTAAGGCTTGGTACATTTCCTTGTACGTCATATCCTCTGCCTCGTCATCTAGCGTACTTTTACCTAGTTCAACTCCGATGTAAAATTCATAGCGACGCTCTTCCGCACCTAGTTCATCACTTGTTTTAAGATAATGAAAAACGGATTGAATATGTGAACTGGCAACCACTCGTAAGTTACCTCGAATCATGGATGCGTATTTTTCGCGAATATCATCAATCGATTGACGCGTTGGGACAACGATACATTGAATTTCTCGTTTGATTTCTTTAAACAACCGTTTCAATTCGGAAAAGTGAGCCATTAATTGTGCTTCTGAATCAAAACTTGTATGAAACCCACTAAATTTAAACCATCCTTGTTCCCGTACATCCCTTGTTATGACAACATTTCGCCAAACAGCTACAATGTCATTTTGAATATCCATTTTCATATACACTCCTCACATCATTTTCGATAAATAGGAATTTTGCGTTTGTAGGTAATCTTTTTTGCTTGTTCGACTTCTTCAAATCGAAAAAGCTCTTTTGGCTCCATAAACGTTTTATACTTCACTTGCCAATAACGAAGTATGTTCATATGTTCTTTGGTTTGAGAACCTAAGAGATAACCAAAAAATGTAGGTGCTGCTACACAAACAACAATCACTCGTGCAATTTTATTAGGAATAAAAGGGGTCATAGGAACAACTAAAAGAAGACTTAGGAGAAAGAAAACGAATATCACAATGATTTGAGTAACAGTCACAGAAAAGGGAAGCGAAATGCTTTCCCTTCCCCCTGCTAGCCCTCTCACGATATTTGGAATGGCAAAAATCTTGTTGGTACAATATCCTGTAACACGTCTCATGCATAGACCTCCTTAGCTTGAAAGACCGAAGAATTTTAAAAGCGAATCACCCAACGAAATAATGTTACTTGGACCATAAATAAATACACCAATAATTCCACCGAATACAACAACCATAAGAGCACCGCGATACTTTTTCATGACCAGTGAACCAATAATCGCAAACAGCACTACCCAGATGAAGACGGTTTGCAAAACACTCATAACATTCGTGTCACCTTGACTACTAACACCTTGCAAATTGATATCACCCAACATAAATGATTGTAAAAAAGTTGTAAGCATTTCTTATCCCCCTAAGAGTTTATTTAATTTCGTAAGAAACAGGTTTCATGGTTAGAATTTCGAATTTATCCTGACCGTCACGTTGTATAGAAAATTCGTAGCTGTGATTGCTTTGAATGCCCGTGACAGGCTGTTCTAATTTGACTGAACATCTGACAATATACTGATCTTTAGCCGATTTCTTTTCATAAACAGATGCATTGTTCATGGATTTATAATTCATTAATCCATTTAAAGACTGCGCTTTACTAGAATCTTTAAAAAAGAATTTTGTTTCATCGCTTCGATCTTTTGCTGTATACGTTTTAAAGAAGGATTCTAAAAAACTCTGAACCTCATTATTGACAACCGCATCTGCATTCTTGTTTTCTTCATTCTCTGAAACAGTTACACGTTGATTTGATTTTGGCATGTAGGGTTGCGGTAGATCAATGATGCTATAACCGTTTTTATCTTCATAGACGCGTACCAAATAATAGAGAGTCGCTTGTTTCTCTTCATTCTTTTTCTCGACTTTTTCTTTTCCATCTTTGTCTTTTGATTTCTTTTCCACTTCTTTAGTTGAGGTCACATTGACCTTGATAGATACGTCTGAAATATGGTCATCTTTTTGCTTAATCGAAACCACGTCACTACTGTCATAACGCTGACTACCAGGGATATTGGCATAATCAATTCCAGCATCTTTATCTAGACCGGTTGCTAGAAAGCTCTGTAAAGCTTCTTCACGTTCCTTTTGTTTGTCCTCCCCTGGATCGATGCTTGTGTAATGACGCATAAATTGAGTAGTAAAGTATTCAATAGACTTAATATTTTGAGTATTTTGATTATTTTTAGAACTTTGATCTTGTTGTTGAGCTGACACTTGATCTTCTAAGTCACTAAGAACGAGGTTATGTCGAAAAGCACTAAAGACGCCTAAAGCCACAATCACGATACTTCCAATCATGATCACTCTTCCAATGGTTGTAGCCGTTGAGCGTTTCATACTCGCTCGTTTGATAATGACTTGATCTTTCTCTTTTTGTTTTTCATCTTTCTTCAAGAGATTCGGCATATATTTTTTGGAAGTACTGACCTTGTCTTTCACCTTCTCCTTTATCCCCTCTGACGATTCGTTAGGAGTAGGCTTCTTTTTTTTCTGCCATTTTCTCATTGTCATTCCTCCTTTTTACCAAAGAACAAGAAGACTACAACTGCTATAAGAATAATTGTTCCTGTAACCCCATAACTTGCAACGCTTTGGTTATAGAAAACCGAAAATTGATCTTTTCCGGTTTCCCAAAGTACGTTCGCTTCTGGGAATGTCCGTAGGATAAAACTTCCTACGAGACAAATTCCAGCGATATAAAGAAGGGTTTTAAATAAATTGCGAACCACTAGCTATCCCCTCCTTACAATCCTTTTTTTACATCTGACGAGTTACTAAATACATAATGATAAATGTCCCCAAATGCATCTTTTTTTGTTTCTTCAAGATTAGCTGCTAAAACAGGAACTTTAATGTGTGTTCGTTCTTGAGCTGGAATACTCAAGAGGTCACGCATAGTTTTTTTGGTATTGGTTTCATTCCCTGCAATAAATAAGACCCGCCAATCTAAAATAGGTTCTTCAAATCCAACATGCATATCGTATTTTTCGAGCGTTTCTTTTCCTCGTTTCAAAAAGTCATTGTAACGAATGATTTTCTGAATCGTATTTTGACGTTTAGCCACACTACGTTCTAATTCAACGAACAAGCCAATATTTTGGTCGCTATCTGCCTCGCCCACAACGAGTACGCCGTCTGGTTTGATGACTTCTGATTTGCTCTTTCCATATTGGAATGTTCCTCTTGCTTCTGGAATCCATTCTTTAACCGCAAGCCCTAGTTCTTCTGCTTGTTTGGTATACGATAAAACCAAACGATTTAACATCAATTGGTGCTGGTACCAGGCGGGCACATCCGTTGTCCATTTCTTTTGCCATTTTGAAAAGCCCTGCAACTCTTCTACGATTTCAACACCAAAAGCATCCAGCGTATATAAATTACCCGGCTTTTCATACCCCCGCATTGGAACGGTAAAACTCTTAATATGCTTAGACTCTTCTAGCAGGCGCAAACGATTCATCGCATATTTACGATCTGCGTAATTCGTTAAAATATGCTCAACAATGAAATGAGAGTCAATGTAAATAAAGTCATGTAGTTTGATCAATAGATCTGTATCCTGTTCATTCAGCGTGATATATTTTTTCATTCAGTTTCGCCTCTCCCTTGTCTATAAGAGGAACGTTATTTTCGTGAGTGTGTAAAAAGTCTTCCCTTTTTCACCTAAAACGTTTACTTTTCCTCTTTTCCTTCCGTCTCTATTCATTCTTTTCTGAAGGTTTTTTCTTTCGTAATGATACAATAGGTTGCGGTTCTTGTGGGAACTCTTCTGTTTTTTTCTTTAAAGTGACAGCAGGTTCAATAGATTTAGTCTCTATTTCTTGAACCTGTTCTTTGTCATCTGAAACAGGTTCAACAGAAGCAGCCGTTTCCTCCATCGCTTTTTCTTCTGCCTTTACAGGCTTCTCCCATGAAAGCTTAACCATCGGTTTAAACGGCTGTTTTTGTGTAGGCTTTTCTGATTTCATGGGTGCTGTTTCCTCTACGCGTTTTTTCCTTGAAAGTGTAATAGCTGGCTGGATTGGTTCTGGCTTCACTTCTACTTCTGTCTCTTTTGTAATATCCGGACCAGTTTCAACTACTTTCTCAGAAGCTACATTTTTAGCATCTATAGGCTGTTTCTTTTGCAAGGAAATAGGTGTTTCCGGTTGAGCTTGTAAGGGAGCCCTCGGCTTTTTCTTTTCCTTTGTCGGCTGCTTTTTAGGCACGTATTCTTCACCTTGTAAATAGGCACGAACCATTAAATCAACTTCTGATTTGTGATACCCGTTTTTGGATGCTAATTCTTTTACTTTTTGTGTTGTCCAGGCATTGGCCTTTGCTTCTTCCACTTCATTTTTAAACGTAGCTTTTTGTCCATTCGGCATATAACGATCTAGTGGCGGTAATTTCACCACACATTGAACGATTTCGTTCGAACCATTGATTTGGTCTTGTGTACGAATGACGGTGACTAAATCCGGCAAGCTTGTAAAATAGGACTCTGAAAAAAGAGGTTGATCTCTTTTCGAACCAGGAACACTAAACATCTTACTGGCTGCCGCCGCCCCTTCTGGCCCTTGTCGGCACACAAAGAAGTTACCTTGCACTTCTTTCAACGCATTTTTCAGCTCTTGATCTAATTGGTGCATGGATTGTGTTCCAATCCCTAACGATAACCCTTTTTGACGTTGTTCTGCAATAATGCGAGGCAGTATCGTCATTTTCTCTAATCGTGCGGCTTCATCAAAAACAAATTGATGCATAAGAGGTGTTCCTCCTCTTGTATCCGCAACACGGTAATACAAGTACGTAAGAAATCCACCAATCAATCCAGCTTCTTCTTCACTTAATCCACTAAAGTCATAAAAGATAATGTGGCCTTCATCCATCCATTGAAGGATAGGAAGCGTAAACTCTTTTTGACCGAACATTCTACGTAACAATGGATTCGAGGTAAACGTATCTAAGCGATTAAATAAAGCAATACGACTAGCATCAATTAAGTCTTCGGCTTCATTCCGCCAAAAATCTAACACGTCATAAGCTTCTGGATCATCTTCTAAACGATTCAGAATGCGCTGTCGGAATGAAAAATCATTTATTAATGGTTTTACACCTAAAATCGTGTGACGCTCTCCTGTGTCCAATACAAGCGTTTTGATACAATTCACTAAAAGACGTTCGGTTTGTTTGGCCACTTGGAAGTTTTCACTGATGATCCGCATAATGATTTGTGTCACTCGTTCAGGAGATTCATTTGGAAAACGATGCAATAAATTTAAAGCTGGTGGATAATCCGTATCTTTAAAAGAGATCCAATGCACCTTATTCCAATTAATCTCTGCCCCGTCATGCTCAGCTTTCAACATTTGATTTAATAAAATCATGGCTGTGTTTCTTGCTGGGTCAACAAATGAGAAGCCAGGAGACGTTTTGCCTTCGTTTCCGTGTTTGATAAATGACTGAACATAACTCATTAACACATTATTTAATAACGTTGATTTCCCTGAACCCGTCACACCAAGTAAAGACCAGTGTTTTTGCAAGACACTCATTAAAATTCTTACGGTACGATTTTTAACAAATTGATGATGCTGCACACCAAAATCCACGGAACCTTCTTCATGACTTAGAACATGATCTGGAAGTAATTCCTCCCCACGTTTCGAATGTGGTATCTCTTTCGCGAGCTTCTGCATTAAGTTTCGTTCATCAAAGTGCGGTAAATGAAGAAGGTTTGCAAGTTCGCTTCCCGTCCAGATCATGTTGTAAGGCGTCCCTGTCGGATACCATTGCACGGCCTTTTTCCATTTCTTATATTTCAGTTCATTCACATTGTTTAAAACGGAGTGAATGGCGTTTGCCATACTTTTGACAACCGGTACACCCGGATAGTATTCGGAAGCTATCGACACGGTACAATCAAAAGCAACCTCATTTCCAGAATAACGATGCTTTAAGCTCGCTAACTCTTCCTTATCAAAGGCTGAATGATCTTTAAAAGGTTTATCCCCTTTCAAGTCCTCTTCCAGCTTCTGAATGGCTTTTCGAAGCTTCCATCCATAGTTAGGCGTAAATCCGACTTGCAACCACGTATCAGCTTTCATATGTGAAATGATGCCTGGCAACTGATCTGACTTATAGCGTGAGAGTGGCAATGACTTTTTCAAGTTATTGCTTTTTAATTTCAGTCGTCCTCCAACTGCTTTTTTATTTGGAAACTCTAAGTTATCCGCAGGGAAAAACGTTAAATTCGGATAGACACTATGAAAGTTAGACTTAATCGCTTCTAATTGATTCTTTTCAGCTCCAATATAAAAACGATATTGAGCCCCTGCTTCATCATCAATGGTGTAATGAATAACAAACGAAAAGCGCTCACGTCCAAGGAAGAGACGTTCAATCCATCTTCGTTTTGTGCCGTGAATCCTTCGCATTAACTGACTAAGCATTTCTTTTGAAACACCATCATTCGTGTGTGGCAATAGTTGAACATAATCAAAATGTCGTTGAATCCGAAAGATGGCACATATCCATCGAATCAACAGAAATAGAAGCAGCAATGCAGCTAGAAGTTGAATGATATGAATGCAAATGGTCAGCCAATGCTGAATCGTTTCTGGACTGTATGGTAAAAGAGACAAAAGCCATTCTTTTTTCCACACACCCATGCCAGCCAAACCAAGAAGTACAACGGCTATTCCCTGTCGTGGATTTTCGATCAGTTGGTCGAGAATATCGTCAAAGATCGTTGCTTGTTTTTTTGACGGTTTTTCTTGCAAGTGGTTTCCCCTCCTTGTTGAGAGAGAGGAAGGAAAAGAGCTATGAAATTTTCGAAGAGCGAGGTTCTTTGGGTGTTGGGTTCTAAGCTGTTTTGAAGTTGGGTTCTGTGTTGTAAGGAAGAACGATGTTGAGTTTGTTTGTATAGGGTCGTATGGGTGTCAGCATGTGTAAGGCCATGTTGATGGGACACTTGATGCGCCCCCCGCCGATACGAATAAACGATACAAACAAAAAAACAGGAGTAATAGAGAGCTTCTCCTATCGGTACATGATTACTAACGTAATCAATGTTACCTCTAGGAAAGTACCTTGAAAAATTCAGGTTATTTATTACCTAATTCCATTATATGCCCCACACCTTAGAGCTTCAAGGGATTTCCAGTGAAACTGACCTAATACCTAGTAGAAGTTTTACTACATAGACCTTTAAGGTCACATTTTTTAGAAAATCCTTATATCAACTTCGTATTAACATTACTATAAACCTATTAATTATGTATAATTAAACCTATTATTATATATTCGATAATGTATATACTACTCTGCTCTTTAATGTCTCATCCAAATCTTTAATAGAATTTTAATCACATCAAGATAACCATTGCCTTTGTTTCGTTCTTTGTATACACTATTTTTGACTATTCTGTAAGGGGAATAGTTAACTTCGTGAGTGGAATCAAGAAGAGATTTTAGATCTTTTCTTGATTCTTTTTTTACAGAAATTAATCATCCCTTTTCATGAAAAGTATGAACTGATTCAAACTAGCATTTAGATCAAAAGCAGAATGACTTTGATAGTGTTTGCGTCTTTGACGTGCAGATTGCTCACGTTCAATTTCAGCTAATTTAACCTCCACTAACTCTCGATCTACTACCCTAGAAGCCTTCAATTCGTCCTCTAATTCCATGCCCACATGTGATAATGTAATGTCACCTAAACCCTCAATTTCTTCAACAAACTGTGTAAGCTGATCAGAACGATAATTCGTAAATAAACCTTTCATCGTGCCGAAAAGATACTTTAAGAAACATTCGTCGCCCTGGAAGTCTCCTGCAATTATAGAACCTTTTTTCTCAACAGTTACCGCGACAGCATCCACGGCTAAGCGTAGATAGTCGTCAGTAGCTGCAATAGAATGATAGGTAATACCAAACGCCTTGAAGGCGAGTTGAATCTTACCCCATGCACGGAAGATAAAACGCCCATCTACAAAACCACGATTGTAAAGAGCACTAATGAACGCAATAGGCACATTCCCAGGGATAGGAGCAGGCTTAGAAAGAGTAGAAGAAGTAGGTACAATAACAGGTGTTGAGGTTTCTTTAGGAAGAACTAGGCTAGAACCTGTAGAGAGAGGTAGAGCCGTCCCACCCACCACCGTATCTTTAATTGTATTTGAATTGAACCCATTAATTTTAGAAGGAGTCTGCCCTTCGTTTTTTGACGCTTCAGATTGCGTTCTACGAGCTTTTACTTCATCAATGATAGTTAACTCTGTCGAAGCCCCTCTTCCTTTACCAGAGACCTTTTTCGAAAGGATTTCTCGCTCTTCCAATCTAGCAATCACTTTTTTGAACGTTGCATAAGGAATTTTCTTTTCAGCATCAACACTAGACGTGATTTGGTCCGCAATATCGCGCTGTGAACCAGATACTTGTCCTCCTTGAGAACGGATAAATGCTAAGACATCCCCTTCCCACTCTTCCATATGACTGTATGTACGTTCTTCACGTGGTTTTGCTTCTTCCCAAATGACATAGCTAAACAACATGCCAGATAACTCGCGAATTTTTTTCGCAGATGGAGCATGGAAACGGCCATTATAAGCACTTTTAACTTTGCGTTTCACCTCAATTTGACGCATTTGAGGCGTGTTTTTTTGATTCCAGTTATGTAAGTATTGTTCTGCCGTTTTCTCGTCGTATCCAGCTGCCTTATAAGCCAGAGCAAGTGTGTAGCAAGCCGTATCACGTTGGCCTTTATTTACACCTTCTAGGATTTTTTGAACGGCAGGATGTTTTACAAGAGATTCATAGCCTTTGCAGAATCCTTTTTTGTATGTATGTACGTCTTGTTGATCTTGTTCCTGAACAAGTTGGAACCATTCACATAAGTTATCAAACGATACGCGCTCTTGTGAATGGAAGACCGTATTCTCATCTGTTGGTAAACGGAATAGTCGCTCTGGACCAATTGCATTTACGTCCCCTTTTAACATCTCAGCAATACATGTTTGAATACGGCTATAATGTGCATTTAGCTTATCTGAAGCTCGTTTTGACTGTTCTAAAAACCAGTGAACATGAAACCCTTTAGATGGGGTCTGAACTACTAAAGAAGGCATTGGAAGCCCTGCTTGTGTAATGGACTCTTGTACATCTGGAAGAGTCATCCCTTCGTTCTCTCCATTTTTTGCATCAATATCAATCGACATCGCATTAATCCAACGTAGCGTACTTACACGACGTAGATCATTCCGATAAAACGTATTTGGCGTAAAGTATGTATAGTCTTTGCTGACATTAAATAAGGAACCATATGTACGAACAGCCTTTGTTGTCTCTTTCGTAAAGTCTTTTGATACAAAAACCCACCCTAAACGGTTATTGTAACCGGTCTGTTGCTTCTCTGATTGTTTCTTTTTTTTATTAGTTAATTGATCCCTATATATATTTACAGCAATACCAGCTAAATTCATTGGTCTTCCTCCTTTCAAGAATTATTGTTTAAAAGAAACAAAAAAGGCCGTTCGCAAGCTCCATGCCTGCAAACAGCCTTGTATTCTTGAAAGAATGCCAAAAGTTTAATTACTTCAAAGGTTTATACGATAGAAAACAAAAGAAATGCATAAACAATTTGTCTACATTTCTATTATTTTGGCAGAAATTATTACAATAATATCGTATAAAAAACCTTGTCAAAAAAGTTTAATACTGTTATTATGTGTGTATAACAGTATAAACAAATGTCTTTTTGGGCATTTACTTTCAAGCCACAAACTTTGGTCGGGGCGGGGCTTGATTTTTTAAAAAAGAACGTGTTTCCAGCACGTTCTTTTTTTTTGAACGTTATCTAATATTTTTTATAATTAAGTATTCTTAAAAACTAGTAATCTTTTCTATTGTTTTTTGTTTCTTTCAATATACCTCTTTTTAGATATTTCGTCCACCTGCTTTTCTTTTCATAAAACGATAATATCAAAATCGGTTACTATATACCGGTATTTTACCGGTATATAGTCTATTCTGTCAACAGTAACATTGAATATTTTACCATAAAAAATTTAATATTCTAGATGGAAACTACCTCTAATATTGACTCCAGAAGGCAAGAACAGTAAAATACCGGTAAAAGAAATATATTTATTATATTTTAAACTATAAATAACAAGATCAACAACTAAATTAATATTAAATTCTATTTGTTTAATGCTGTTTCTACCAATGGAGGAATAATAATGCCTAGCTTTGACAAAAATAAAAAAGAAAGAATTGAGCTCTTCTTGGATAAAGAAAAAGATGCTGATGTAATCGCTTTTTTGAATAATAGTGGTACCACAAGAGCTGGACTTATAAGACATATTCTTCATGAGTATGTAATTAATTCAAAAAAAGGAACTTCCATATATCGATTTCGTGATTAATCAAGAATTATTCTTTGTAAGATATACAATGAAATACTTAGAATCTAAAAATTATTTAAAAACAGATTATCTAATCTGTTTTTTTATTTGGAAATTACCTCATTAAAACATTATAGATAATAAAGATTGATTATCTTAGTTGAACTTAAATCCAACTAAAAACAATCGATCTCAAAACAATTGTCTTTGTAGAAATGTATAGTTGATCTTAAGTTGAACTGACATAGTTATATTCAGCTCTATTCACTTTCCTGGAACGCATTATTATTGTATTCTTTTACACGTTCCAACTATATAAGAACAGTGGAACGGGAATCGTTCCGTATAAAAGTAAATTTCTTTTCAATTCTATATGATGAGTTGGATTTCATTTAAATAAGAACGTGTTTTTCTTATATGTACTAAATCATATTCGTAACGAGGAACAGTAGAACGGGGATCGTTCCACTGTTAAAATCAGTGTTTTTATTATTTCCCCTCCTTTTTTTATCAATTTCATTATTATCATAGAACGCCCTAAGAACACTAAAAACATCCACCCTGAAACTATACTAACTTTAAGAGCGCTATCTGTTCCAAATTAAGTTTTAATTTATCTAAACTTCGATTTAGAAGTTGGATTTCTTAGATAAGAACGCTTTTTTCTTATTAGTGTTACATAAGATTTAGCACGTGAATTATCAGAACGGGAACCGTTCCTATTTTAAATCGTTATTTTTTGCTATCTAAATAATTAATTCCATTAGCATTATAGAACGCTTCAAAAACACTCAAATTAATTATTTATGAAATAAGAATGACTACTCATTATAAATAGAAAGAAGATTATCATTTCATAAGAATGCCATAGATGTAACAATAAAAAGATATAAGAATATTTGTTAGTTAATTAATTTAATCTTAAAGCTCTTTACAATCCCATCTTCTAGGTAGTATATTCATGTTGAAAATAGTACTTCTTAGTACCAGTATTCCTTTAAATATTTTCTCCATTTAGAAGAAACGTAAAATAATTTGTCAAAAAGGAAGTTATGATAGAAAGTTTGATTTATAATTTAAGCTATAAAATAAAGCTCTTTATTAGAGTTAAGATTAGTTCATCAAGAACGCTTTTTTCTCTTCTATTTTATTTTACATTTAATAAATGGAACGGTAGAACGGGAACCGTTCTTCATTATTTAAAATTTGAATACTTGTCAATGATTAAAATGTTATTCATTAGAGAATGGTTAAAAAATATTAAACTTTGATTCACAAGAGTGATATTTTCATTTAAAAAGGAGGGACCCTATTTATGAATGAAGAACAGTGGAACGGGATTAGTGACAAGATACCAAAAGCATATTGGACAAGGGAAGTCGCAGAATCCTTAGGAATTAGTGATAGCTATCTAAGGAAATGGTGCTTAGAACTAGAGAAAAACGGATATAAATTCCTAAAAGTAAAAGATGGAAAAAATCGTGATAATCGTGCCTTTACAGAACACGATGTAATTGCATTACGTAAATTCCAATCCCTTTTAAGTCAACCAAATGTTACGAAATCTCAAGTAGCACAAATTATTTCAAACGATTATGCTCCTGTAGACAGAGATACTAAAGAATTATCTTCTTATCTACGGGACAATGATCGTGATAAAGCACAAAAAGAAGTACACGATCTTATACTAAGAGATGTAATACATGAACTGCGACATGAGCTTGGTAACGTAGAGAATAATATAATAGCCAGTCTAGGAGAACGGATAGAGGAACGACTAAGTGAAAAAATCGAGGAACAGATAGAGAATTTTTTAACAAGACACTTACTCTTACAAGAGGAACGGATAGAGGAACGGGTAAAGAATGTAATGTCTCAATACTTGGAACGTCAAGAAACTACCATGAAGGAAACATTCAATCAAATTCAAACTTTACAAGTGCAAGATAAATCTTCTACAGAGAATAATGAAAAAATAATTTCTGAACTAAAAAACTCTTATATAAACCAACAGACGCAAAATGAGGCTCGTGAAAAAGAACTTCAAAAAGAATTAAGTGAGAGAGAAGAACAGTTGAAAGAAGTATTAAAAGAATTGAAGACAATTAAAGAACATATAGCTGTTACAAATGAAAAGAAGGGCTTTATTTCGAGACTATTTGGCAAATAAAAAGGCTGATAATGCTTCCACTTGAATAGATATTGTTTTTCCACACTGATGACGTTCTCCTTTTAGAGTACTAACATCATTATGTCCAAGTTTTAGAGATTACTTGCAAGTGTCCTGACGCATTTGCATCAGAACCCTTTTCATCAAATTTTTTTGTAAAATAGGAATCTCCTTAACAAAGACCGCCCATTATGTATTAGTGTATAAGGCGGTCTTAACTGTATTCATGCTATATGATTATGACAAAAATATCGACATTATTCTAAAAGACGTCAGGTGAAAAATGCAATGGCCAGGATCGCTGCTACACACCCTAAATAAATGTTCCCACTCCAATCTCGTTTTTCTTTCTCTTCAATTACATAGCTATTGTAAGAGTCAGCAATTGGTTTTACTTTTAATTTACGCTGCATATCTTGCTCCTTATCGAAAGTCAATTCGGATTCCTCCATTGTTTGATAATTGGACGGCAGGAAGCGTCCTTGCTCGTCTCTCAATCGGTTGCTGACGTCTATTTTGCTGTGACGTCTCATGGTTGGAAGAATGTTGGGGTTTCGATGAAAAAGCTGTTCCTGGTATTGATCGGCTAACTCTTGATGCTCCAGATATCTCAGTAATGTTTGAAGACGCTCTTTTTCGTTCAATGTAATCAAGCTGACTTCCTCCATTCTCTTCTCTATTTGCTTCTTGCTCCAACCATAATTGGTGTGAGGAATGGCTCCATGGAGGGGAGGGAAGAGGGACGTCATCTTTTTTATAGTGTTTCATCAAGGTTAAAAATTGATGATTATAGGCAGCTGCAAATAAAGCACAGCGAAGAATCTGATTTCGATCTAACTTGGTGGCTTTAAATAAACCATCTACATATGTACGATAGATATCATCGTAACGGACAGTGGGTCTGTACATTGAAACACACCTCCTTATATAGAATAACCTCTAAAGGGAATAACTCCACTAACATCCATGCAGCAGTTTTGAATATGGTTTTCCAACTTCTCATTTTCCTTTCTAAGCCTTCTTTTCTTTTATTATGAACTCTAATGTTTGTTTTCCTTCTAACGTCAGATAGACACGTTTTGAGTTTAATAAAGAGATAGCCAATTCTTTAGTCATGTGTATTCGCTCCATTCATGCTGTTTTTAGGGACGTCTTTTGCTGACGTCTTACTAAATGATATGTACTATGGCTTGTCCACTATTCCTATGGATTGGAAAATGTTTTAAAAGTAGGAGGGTTGGACATAATGAATACTAATTACATAACGGAAGGTGTTTTATATGAACTGGTTAGGTTTAGGAAAGAAGCGATCACGATTTGGTAAATATCTTGATAAAAATTCGATTACTCAACAGGAAATAGCTGAAGAAAGTGGAGTTAGCAAAAGTACGATTAGTCGTTTATGCGACCCAAAGGGGTACGAGCCTAGCCTTAAAAACGCTAAAAAGATTATTAAATTTCTCAAAAAGCATGATCCAATAGTAGATTATAGTGATTTTTGGGATATGTAAAATATTATTCATTCTGTTTTTTTGATGAATCTTTTTTACTTTCTTTAGGTATCTTATAGTTTATGATTGGCCGATCATTAAGCATGAAAGGCTGTCCATATGACAATGCCGTCGCTGGAGCGACTTTTAAAAGTATCAAAACGAGATTTGTGAAAGGACGACATTTTACTAACTTAGAAGGATTAACAAAGGAGCTACGGGACTATGTCCATTAGTTTAATTACGTACTAATTCATGACAAGCTTGATTATATGAGTCCGATTGAATCCAAAATGAGAAACCAAAAAAACTGTCTAGTTTAGTGTTGACATACCAACTTCAACATACATAAAACACCTAACTTTTAATCAGGTGCTTTGGTTTTATAGTCCTTCAAATACAATTTTAACGTTCTTATTTTCCGCAAACTCGCTTATATAATTTAGAATTAATTCCTTTAGTTGATAAAATCGTAGCAACTCAACTTTTAATTCTTCTTTATTTGAATTTGTCAACTGCTGAGGCATGTTGTGCAAGGCATCAGCAACCAGACCAAGCAACAAGAAAATGTCATTATGTAAGTATTCCTCAATTGCGGCATACATCTTGATCGAAAACAATTCTCTTTGAGCTACCAATAAATTTGTTACATGTTGCTGCGCTCTATTAACTAAATCCTCAACTGAACATTCATCTAGCATTTTAGCGAAATCAGTTGTAGTATTAACCTCACCGCGAAAGTATGGATTTCTAACGTGTTCTACAAACGTGTGGAATGACATTTTCTACTGCTGCCTTACATTTATTAATTATTACTTCACATACTTTTTTCCAACGTAACAACCTATATTTTATCATCAACTACTTCAAAATAAGCCTTTGGGTACGACCCTATCCAATTAGATAAAACATCCTTATCTACTTTCATATCCGAAAAAACGTTGTAACCCCTCGCGTCAGCAGTCTCAAACCCGTAATATTCTTCTTCTTTTTTAATACTCAATCCCTCTTCCTGCCCATCAAAGACACAGACTATTTTTTTGAATTTAATTTCCGTTTTTCGAAGGCTCATCCTTTTAATCTCCCATCTTGTGATTTTCCCTTGTATTCAAAATTATCTCATATTTACATTCATTGCTCTACACGCCAGTTTACTCCCTAGGTCGCCTTTCCGCCTCTCAGGATCGTTCCTGTAACTATGAAAGATGTCTTTTTGATAGCCTAATAATCGATACCAAACTGGGTATAATAAAATGGACAAAAATATCCATTGTTAGGGGAATTGAATCGTGAATCAATTGTTTAAATTAAGCTCCTCATGGTTTCCAATTTGGTTAATATCATTATTAATGTTAGTCATGGTATTTGTATATCTGCCTATATTTAAAGGTGCAAACCAAAACATGTCTGATGTTCCTCTAATTGTTGTAAATGAAGATAAAGGAAAAGTTGGCGATGCCATATTATTAAATCTTATCGAAAAGCAAAATGGAAACTCCTTTAAATGGGAAGTTGATAAAAGTAGGAAACAAGCATTCACTGATATAAGAAATAACAAGGCATATGGCGCATTAATTATCCCTTCAGACTATTCAAAAAATCTTGGTCGAGTTCATGATACGCTTATTTCCGGTCTTACAAATAGTAAACCTGCTGATTTGGAAATTTTATTGAACGAAGGGATTGGGCAAACTGCATCCATGATTGCGAGTAATACCCTTCAGACAGTCGCTTCAACTGCTTCTAAAGGAATTAGTAGTCAACTAAAACACGAATTACTGCAAAAAGGAATGAGAGTAGCACCAGAGAATGCTTCATTATTAGACAATCCCGTACAGGTTGTTTCAAAAAATGTACTGAGGCTGCCGGTTAATCTTAATAAAGGAATGACACCGTTTGTCATGGCCCTTATATCATCTATTACGGGAATGTTGGGGGCAAATATGATACATGGATATCTTTTGCGAAGTAATGGTATTTTGAAGAAAAGGGGATCTGCATTAAGTGAATCTGAAGTCCTTACATCAGAAATAATTTTTGGTATCATTTTAACTTTCTGTGTTTCAATTTTTATTCAACTAGGGATATTTGGAATTTTTGGGAGTGCACATGCTTCAAACATTTGGACGATATTCCTGTTTACTTTCTTTAGTTGTACGACCATGTTTTTGTTATTTAAAACGATAGCAGTATTTTTAGGTGGATGGGGAATGTTAGTAATGTTCCCGGTGAATTTTATGGGGATATTTTCTAGTGGCGGAGCATTTCCTCTATCAACATTACCTACCGTCCATCGACTGTTCAGTTATATTCTACCTACAAGATATATTGTGGACGGAATAAGAGCATTACTTTATTATGACGGAAGATTGGGGGCAGGACTTGGACCAGCCTTATTGGCACTCTCCATCTATTTTGTTTTGACATTAGCGATTCTTATTGTATTCATTAATCTTACTAAAAAATATAAAGAAGCAGTTGTTAATGAAAGCGGAAAGAAAATTGAAGTAGAAGTGGGAAATGAAATTCCTCATGAACCACATACTCACGAGCAAAGGGAAAGTCACCATATAGGAGAAAAAGATGGAATGTTTCGTCAAGCAGTGTCTAATTTAGCTAAAGGCAGTAATAAAGAGAAACAGGAAATGAATGATAATGAGTACCGAAACGCATTGAAGTCATTAGACAAAAATAAAAAATAATATTATTGCTTGAAGTTGATAGTAAATATTCATTATGCAATTTTTTATTCATTTTTACGTATTTGCAGCTTTTTTACATTAAAAAAACACTTCCATAATAGGAGCATTATTCAATTGCTAAATACAGGTCAAAAAGCAATTGAATAACAATAGCTGGTTCCTTAACATACAGATAACCGGCTGAAATGTGTCTAAATTTACAATTTTTAACTTTCGGTGACGTGACCCCTAGTATAGAAAAGCTAAAAATTTTTTAATCGCTTAATTAAACACATCAAAAGGGGACCCATTCTCTTTTTGTCTTATTTCAATAGCTAAAATCCACTTATATAAATGAGCCAGCGTAAAACCCTTTTCCTCCAATTTTTTCGGGAAACGTTCTGGATGATCGCGAATCCAATAAAGACGTTCAAGAGCTTCTGACATGGATCCGAAACTATATAGTGATTTACTTCTTACTTTTTTTCCTTCACGATAGGTTTTTTTATAAATAAATAAGTTTTCCCTTTTGATTTTTGTTTTGCAAGATACCCAGGCTCTGTTGTTTTCACTTTCATAAAACCAGCTCCTTTTTGGGTTTTACTACACATTTAGAATTTAAAAATGAAAGAAAGAGGGCTGATACAAATGAAATTATCTGAAATGTCAGGGGTTCTCCAATCAAGTATTTCACGATTCGATCGAAATAATCAGCATATTGATTGGCATCTATTTAAAATCGCTAAAGCTCTGGAAATATCAGTAGAAGATTTATTTGAGATTGAAGAATAATTCACTATCATTTCACTTTTTATGTGCGTTACATCGTGAAAATATACAAAAGATAAATATAATGTTAGAATCAAATTATCTTGTTGTTCAACTTGCTAAAAAGCAGCCAAAATATATTATTTTGGCTGCTTTTTTAGTTTGTGCTTATAAATTTATTTAAACCTAAGATCAATTAATACTGTTAGTGGCATTTCATTCCTTAATTCAAACAAATCATCAATTTGGCGTTTATTTTTCATGAGATAGGCGAAAAACCAAAGGATGTCCCACCCATTGAAAGGGATTAGTGATTTACCTTTTTAAACCTAGAATTAAGAAAAAGAGTTTGTTCAATAATACCTATGAAATCAAATTACAAAGGAGTGAAGTTAAATGCCAGAAGAGCACAATCATGGTGGTAGCGAACACTGAGAACATGTTGATATTCCTGATCATTATGAAGTTGTAGTCCATGGTGACCACGTTCACTTAGGACAATTCGAGCCTGCTCACATTGGCTACTATCGTCAAGGTGAGGTGTTAGAACAACCACAAGGAATGCCACCTCAAATCCATCCACCTGAAGGATTCCATTGGGTAGGCATACCAGGTCATTATGATCAGCATGGAAATCACACAGATTACGAAGCACCTCATTGGGGACTTCACGGTCAACACTCTTAATTCTAAACATTAAAATTAAGGTTCGACGATAATTTCAGTTGCTATCAATAAAAGAAAGGGCTCCTTATTCAATCACATTAGGAGTCCTTTTTTACATAAAAAAACCTGTAATTTTAGTTTTTCAAACATAGAAATTCCCCTTAAAACATAAATGTCGCAAAGAAGTAAAATAAGGCTCCATAAAAGGTGATAGGCAAGATAAACCGCATCACTTTTTCAAAGTGATTGGCAACGTCTATTATACCCCATCGATCTAATAACCATTCGATGAATGCTACTGCTAAGACAATGCCTCCTATGGCAAGGATAGTGGGGTCAAGCATTGCGTATGGACTGAAAGGAACAAACGAATAAACGTTAACAGGACGAGGTTTCAGTGAGGATGTTAAAGAAGGTTTATGAAAGAAGGTTCGAAAGATAAACCATTGTGTTTTTCTCATGTTGGTACCTACTTTCATTCTTTTTATTTTTTTCGCCTTTCATCTACGGATTATTTAAGCTCAAGGCATCCGGTCGCCCCCTTCGCCTTTTCGGCTCAGCTCCCTTACAGATTTCATAAAAGGCTTCTCTAGGCGTATACAGCTTGTATTAACGCGGTATCGCTACTGAAATAGATACTGATTAAGTAATGAAGTCGTAATTCTTTAGATACTAAGTAGCTACTGCAGTAAGCTTACTTGTCTACTCAAAAAATAAAAAAGAAACGATACTGCAGTAGGTGATGATTCTTATAACACCTGAGGATTCTTATAAAATTTACTTTTTCAATTAGCAATCTCTCTAGAAATTATTGAGTGTCTTGAAATAAAAAAGTCTCCTTGATATCATCCAGGAGAGCTCTTATGAATATTAGTTATTTTAAGTTAAAACATTTCTTCTTTGCTTTCTTTCACCCTAAGCCTAATTAGTAATAAACTATATTTTCAGTGATATAATTTAGACGATTTTCCTTACGATTTCATCCATCAGATAAAGAAAATAGGTATGTGGTATAGGATCTTCAAATTGTATAGCTATTCAGATTTTCGAAGTATGCTTTTTTTTACGTGAATAAGTGAAATAAATGATTAATCCGATTACTACCCAAGAAAGATAATAAATATATCTTACCTCCATGTATTATAAAAAATGTATTTATTTTAATAGGCGTGTACCGTGCGCAATATCCTCATAGAAACTAAAGTTAGAATCTCTTCTCATTTAAACAATCTAATAAAAATATTCCGATTTATATAGATAATATCTAATACACTTTTAATATATTATTTTGAATAATTACATGACTTATCGAAAAAAGAGCAAACCACTTATAAGGCTCGCTCTTTTCACAATTAGTATTGATATCGGATTGTGAAAATTGGATCATATTGCATCCAGTACTGTAAAATATGACGATTAACTTGGGTGTCACTATATCTTAATTCAGCTGAAGGTAAACCATTTGGGCTTACAACCTCTTGGCTAATTAATTTTGCATCTCTAGGAAGAATAATAATTACTGACATAGTGAATGGACTCTGATTAACACTGAAATTACTTTGTGGTGCAATAAATGAAAGTTCATAAATACCATCTCTTGGGTTAATTTCTTTTTGTAAGAAAAATTTAAGTTCCTGACTACCAGCTTCCAAGTTAACTGTATTTAAGGATACTTGATTAGTTTTTTCTTTAATAAGTTCCCATTGTTCTTTATTGGCAGCAATCAAGCCTTCAATTTCTTTGCGTTGTTCTTCAGTCATAGCATCAAGCTGTTCTAGATCAACAGGAGATTGAAATTCTTGACGGTTTTCCACCTCTTGTAATGTTCTCAAATAAGCTTTTTGCGAATCTCCTGATATACTAGGAAGAACCAAGGTAATTTCTTGAGGTTCTGGGCTATTTAAGCTAATAACTGTATCAATACTTACAGTATCTCCTACATTTCCACCCTGGATACGTGATGTATCGCTTATAGTTACGACGGTATCCTGTTTATTAATTGCCCTCACAAATTCAGCCATTCACTATCACAACCTTCTTCAGTTTTTTAGTTACGACTAACTTTGATAGTTCTAAAACACTAAACTATCAATATGTATATTTTACTATAAAAATACAAAAAAATGATATTTTTTTCGTTTATTATTCCTTTTCATACAATTTTTACTTATAAAAAATCCGATAAGTAAGAGCATAGATACTTTACATTTTTTAGTTTCTAGTATAAAGATTGGATTTACTTGAAAGAGGGACATATTTTCCTACCGGTCTTTATTCTTATGCAGTTATTTCAAATAATTGATGAATAAACCAGAATACATAAGTCTAATGAAAGAAAACTTAGACAAGCCGTTGCCTTTGTATCATAATAAACGAATGAGTCTGCGGAAAATCCAGGAAAGGAAGCTACCGTTGTATCTTGGGCGGCATTGTATAGAGAAATAAAAAAAGAGCAAACTCCCTAACAAGGAGTTTGCTCTTTTTTTATTTGAGTCTTATTTGACATATATCATTCAAGAAAATTACAATTTGTGATCTAATTTGTATACCTCGCTAGTTAGTTCTTCAATTCTTAACTGCGGATAATGTTGTACGAGTTGGGAATAGTGATTTTCATCTTCTTGCTCCCTTATGGACGGACCTTTTTCACTATAACCTTCATATTCAATTACAGCAATGTTTTGAAAACGAAGTTTTTTTAGCATCATGTTATAAAAGGTATAATTGTGAGTAGAAATAATAATTTGCTTATTATATTTTTCAATAAATAAACGTAACAAATCGATAAAAGCTAATATATTGACTTCGTCCATACTTTGTATTGGGTCATCCATCCCAATAAGTTGGAGTGGTGACCATTTTTAGTGAAGAGCCATAGCTATAAAGAAAGAAAGAGCTATAGAATTTACTTGGGCAGAACTAAATATATAAGAAGCATTAGCTGGAATTTCTGCTTCACTTTCTCCAGTTAACACATGTATTAACAAACGATAAGCTTTATTACGATGTTCTTTAGAAAACTTTAGTTTATTGTACAAGGGATGGGAGTTAATATGAGTGAAAATCTTTTGAACAGTATCAAATAATTCTTCAATCATTTTATTATTTAGTGAGTCCATCGATGTTTTTACCTGCGATAGAGCCTCTTGTAATGCTGCACAATCTTCTTCTATTCTATGTTTATTTTCATTTAATACTTTTAAATGCTTTTTTTGTTTTTCCAGATTTTTTTGATATGTTAATAATTTAAATTCATCTTTAGCTTGATCTAAGGATGATAAAGCCTTAAATGTCAGTTCTTCTCTTTCCTCTAAGGATTTTAAAGTTTTTACTTGTTCTTCAGAAATTTTTTCTAAAAAGGTCTTAATTTCTGATTCACTCCATGAGTGGACATTTTTAGCATTAATATCTAAGCTCTCTAGGTTTCCTACAAAATGATTGATAAACTCTTTTACTTGAGGTACTTTCCTTTCTAATAATTGGACCTTTCCAGATAGATTAGCACGCTCTTTTAACGATAACGGAGATAGTAAAGATTTTAATTCTGATTCCATTGACTTTAAATTATCTTCAAAATCACTCATTGATATATCAAGCCCTATTTTATTTGCATCTTCGTTATATGTATTCAAAAAAGTTCTTAGTTCCTTCAGCTCTTTGTTTTGTTGTTTTTCATACTAGAGGAAGCTTTTTTATTATTTAAGGACTTTACTACTTATATATTTATAAAATTCTTTTCTCACCAATTTCTTTAAATTTCTTAGGTTATTTTCCTCGGAATAATTAATTGTTTGAATAATTTTTTCTAGATCTTCTAGTGAAAGTTCATCTTCAGTTTTTTCTTTATAATCTTTTATTACTTTCTTCACATATTCCTTTCGATCCTCTGCATTTAAATATGAACATTCAAAAACCAAACTAAACCTTGACCTAAGTTCCGAAGGTACCTCTTTAAAAAAGTCCTCTTTACTAAAATTAGAAGTAAAAACAATTATATAGCCATCTAAATCGTGAATGTTTCCCAAAGCATCATCAAATCGTCCCTCTTCTAATAATTGCAAGAAAAAATTATGTATGGCTCCATCGGCTTTTTCAAACTCATCAATTATTAGTACACCAACGTTACTTATTTTTATTTTTTTAACCAAATCGCTATCTTCTTGACTCCCAATATATCCTGGAGGACTTCCAATTAAGCTAGAAAGAGAACTTTCACTCTTATAATTAGCAAGGTTAATTTTTGCTATAGGGGAGTTATCATCTAAATATCTATGTAATGTTCTTCCTATTTCAGTCTTTCCGGTACCTGAAGGGCCTAATAAAAATAGAGAAAAAATGGGTTGATCTTTGATTTTTTTATTAAAATATTTATATACCTCCAGCTCTTTAATCATACTTTGTTTAAATGCTTCATGTCCTATTAATTGATTGTTTAAAACCCTTTTTAATTCCTCAAAGTCTTTTTTATCAACTATCATCATTTTATTGGTTTCTTCTTGAACTTCTGCTCTATCATTTTTAGTAGGCTGAGTTTCTATTTCCAACTTAATACCTCTTGAAAAATATGGAGAGGTGTTTAATAAAGATTCCAGATATTTTTCACACACTATAAAAGTAATACTTTTATCTTCTATTAAATCTAAAAGACATAACATCTTCTCCAAGAAATAGGTGATTGTTTCATTTTGATTTAACATTTTTACAGCGCTTGTTAAATCAAACTCTATTCTTATATCTGTTAATATATCTGCTATACTATTTTGATGAACATCTAAAAATGGAAAAGTTAAGATTTTTATATTCCTCTTTCTTCTCTCTTCAACGTACTGTGCATAATCAGTTTGCTTATAATAATTTACTTTGTAAAGCAATATAGACTCCTTCTCTCTTTACATATGAATATCTTGGGTTATAGCTAATATATCTATATAGTGGTAACTTTCATTTTCCTGCATTTGTTTTCCCGTATTACTATCCATAATTTCTGTTTCTTGATTATTATTACTATCTTTACTAAGGTAAGTAAATGTATTCTTTAAATCATCGGAACTTTTCAAACCTTTATAGACTCCAATTAATGAAACCTTTCCTAATAATAAATCGTCAATTGTATAATTATTTTCAAATTCATTTTCAGCATTAGCAGGAATTTTAATCAAATAGTTTTCATTTTCTTTTTTTCCTGTAAGCTGGTAAGAGTAGTCGCTTAGCATAGGTTTTACCAATTCTCCTATTGATATATCTTCATGCACAAACTTATCTAATACTCCCTGTTTAATCATTTTAATTTGCCTTGTTTCTTCTTCATTAACTAAACTTAAATTTACATCATCAATTTTTATCAACTGTCCTTGTTGAGCATTAGATATGTTTGTATCAGTAACTTTTATTTTATTAATTAATTCTTTCAAAACCACTGAGTTTGTCATTTTTATCTCTACTGTTGTTTTTAAATGTGAGCCATGTGAGTAATTATAAGAGGCTTCTGCACTACTATCAAAAACAATTGCTAGCATAGTCTTTACCTTGGTAGCTAACTTAACACTATGGGTATTATCTTTTTGCTTTTCTTCTGCTGTAGCGACTTTGTTATCCAATAGCATTGCTATTTCAAACACTTTGTTGAAATTTATATAATATAAACAAAAGAAATAATTTTCTTTTTTTCTTCTAGCCATCTAATAACTGTCTCCTTTTTATAAGTAAATTTCCTTTTGTGTTGTACGTTTACTTATTAAATAATATCTAATCGATAATTCTACCTTAGAAAAAATTTTTCTATAACTTCTAAAATGAACATATACAATTTACATAAATACACCTGAAATATTAGCAATCCAGCTAAACTCAATAAACAATTTTAATAAATTTAATTTTAGAATAGTAGACTACAATAATCTGTTCTAAAATTAAAAATATCCACTCCCTTTTTTATTATAAACGAACATAGGTTCCGTTTCCATGTTTGAGTTTTTCTAAATTCAGTGCGAAAATTAAACCATAAATGTTCGCAAAAGTGTATGGATTTCACAAAACGTTCGTAATATGATTTGAAACTAAAGCGAACGATAAAAATGAAGGATGTTATATCCAAAATAAAAGTCCGTAAACGTACACTTTTATGAACTTTTTTATCACATTAATTTTTAGTAAGCTCTTGAGGGAAAGGATATTACTAAAGTGCTTAAACTCTTTGTTACTGTAGAAAGATCAAAAGAGGATTAGAAGTATAAAAAATTTAAAAGATACAAATAATAGTACTAACTTTTAAGAGCTATATGTTCTTATTATAGGCGATGGAGTTCGCCATAATCGCCCTTGGGCTAATGACTCCTACTAGTAAAAGGTTATGTATCTTTTTACTAGTAGGAGTTTTTTTATTAAAAAATATATAAAGAATTGAGGATGAAAGCATGAAATTTTTATCAGTAGTACTTGTAATTGCTTTGACAATTCTATTTTTCTTTTCGCCGGCCATAACTACACTAGCATCAACAACGTATAAATGGAGAACGTCTGTTGATGTTCCAGTTGCTTATTCACCAAAAATTAAACACATGGAAAAAAGTATCCTTTTACAAGGCCCTCGTCCTACTAAAAATGCTATTCGATTGCAGCTTATCAAGAAAGGAATTTTATCAGAAAAAGTGTATGATGAGATTATTATTAACCCTTCAAATGAGAGCAACACTACTTTTAAAACAATACTCCATGCACCGTCTGGACAAAATTATTACATAAAAATAGGTGCTTTAATGAGTTCAGGCATACTAATTATTACGCCGCATTAAAAAAAGTAAAAACCTCTGCCATTTACTATGGTAGAGGTTTTTGCGTCCATCGGGCTTTTCTTTTTCACTGTTAGAAAAAAAGAAATATTACTTCTATAGAAATAACAGACATCTCTAGCTAAGAAGATGAATTGTGTAACATTTCTTTTAGCTTACCTGCTCTAAAATTTTTGAAGTATAGACAGTAGCTACTGTGGAAATTGATAAAAAAACAGCAAAAAAATTGTAAGATAGCATTAGTCTTGCCTACAGCCGTCGCCCCTGTTAACCAAGTTTTGATATAAAGAAAGTATTAATAAATTCACCCTTACCTTTTGATACTTGTTCTACAAGGAACCTAATAAGATACCAGCAAACGCCAATAAAATCCCCCCTATATAACTGTATGCTAAATAAGGATAAAGAATAGAGTATTTTTTATTTTCACGAAGCTGAACATTTTCTAACTTAAGTGTAGAGAATGTTGTAAATGCCCCCATAAATCCAATACCTAGAAAAGAATATAAATCAGATGTAATACCTTGACCTACAATCCAACCTAATAGGAAAGAACCAACCAAATTTATAAATAATGTACCTATAGGGAAGCCTTTAGAAGACTTTTTATTCATCCACGTACTTAACACATAACGTGCAATAGCCCCCATAAATCCACCTATCGCAATTAATAAAAAGGTCATGATGCTTGTTCTCCTTTCTCCTGAAACTTGCTGGCTGCACGTTTTCCCACTTGATAACCTAGCCAAGACATCAGCAAACCTCCAAATAAACTAAGAACGACATAAAGGAAGGCCATAGACCATAATCGATGTTGAATTAATGTAACGGTTTCTACACTAAAAGTTGAAAACGTTGTAAAAGACCCTATTAATCCCGTACCAATTCCAGCTAAAATATGAGGATGTAATAATTTCAATTTTATAATGTAGGTTGTAAGCCACCCTAGAGCAAAGCATCCAATCAGGTTAATAATTAATGTACCTAACGGAAAATCATAATCCCACCATGAATGGGTGAAAACTCCTAGGTAATACCGTAGCAAACTACCTATGACTCCTCCTATTCCAACTAACAAATAATTCATTTCTGTCACCTCTTTCTTAATATAGACAAAAAAATAGACTCCTACCCAATAAATGGGTAGGAGTCATTAGCACAACGGCAGTTTTGGCGAACTCCATCGCCGTTTATATTTTTTATCCTATAACCATTCTACATAATTTAAATAAACTATCAAGAGTTAATTATGTAAGGAGACTAGGGGAAGAAATACTCTTATATCGGTTTAAAAGTGTAGGAAAAAACTGCTTGATCTTTTGTTGAAGCATTTATTAGTTCAAGCTTGTCTATTTGTTCAAACGATTCTTCGACTTTGATTTTAAATGTATAGATGCCTGGTGTCTTCATCTCATACTGTCTGGGTTGACGACCAGGGTCAGATAGCCAACTGGCTCCGTCAGGATTAAAACGTCCATGATTGAGCCTGACCTTGCCTTCTCTTAAATGAATCGTATAATCATATACACCCTTGTACGTTTTTAAAATTAAGGCTTCTTTACCAGCCTTAAAAGTTCCAGGTAGGATATAATCCTTATTAGGTTCAGCGATATCAAAAGATGCCCTTTTAACGTAAGATAAAAATAAAAACAAAAGAACAATTGATAAAAACAAGTAAAGTGCACCGATCATAGCTTATCTCTCCTATAGAAAGTGTTAAATGTATTATTCCCACTCAAATAAGAAATAAATCAATAAAATCTACCTTCTTCTACTATACTCTTCATCAATAAAGACTATTTCTATAGGGACTAGCATATGAATAAAAGCTGCATAAGCTATAAAAAATGGAGATGGCTGAGTCCTACTGCCGCAAGGGCTCCTTTTTTATATGTCTTCCGGAAAGAGACATTATGGTGCGACAAGAAGTCGCTTTCTTACAGTGTAGCTAACGCTACTCATCTAGACGTAGAGATGATCTCCATCCAAAACGGCATTCTTGGTAACGAGTTTGTCGGTTGCATG
>NZ_JBFTZR010000014.1:0-59165 GCF_056406695.1 Priestia sp. P1_B12_1
GGCGATAGCGAAGAGGTCACACCCGTTCCCATACCGAACACGGAAGTTAAGCTCTTTAGCGCCAATGGTAGTTGGGACTTTGTCCCTGTGAGAGTAGGACGTTGCCAGGCACCTGAAAAAGGACTAGCTATTTTAGCTAGTCCTTTTTTGTTTACAATTTATTTGTTTTATGAAAAAGTATAGTAAGAACAATAAAATTCACGATTTGCAGGTTTTGAAATAAATTTTAGTGGCAACGATAAAAGTAAAGAATAAACTTTAATAGTACATAGTTGAAAATTTTTTCGTTTCCTTTTATATTTAAATTAAGGTCAAATATAGTCAAAGTCAGAAGGAGGGGGCAGCGTGCCAAATATCTCTGACATTATCGAACAGTATTTAAAACAAGTACTTGAATTAAGTGAAAGAGAAATTGTTGAAATAAGGCGCAGTGAGATTGCTGATAAATTTCAATGCGTTCCGTCGCAAATTAATTACGTTATCAATACCCGTTTTACAGTTGAAAGAGGTTATCTTGTAGAAAGTAAGCGAGGCGGCGGCGGCTTTATTCGTATTGCAAAAGTAAAAATGCATGATGCAGCGGATTTGTTTCAGCAAGTAATTGAGATGATTCAAAATGAAATTTCACAAGTAAGTGCTGAAAACGTCATTATTAGGTTAGTTGAAGAAAAAGTCATCACAGAACGAGAAGCAAAAATCATGTTGAGTGTTATCAATCGTTCAGTTATTAATATTGAACTTCCTTATCGTGATGAGCTAAGGGCCAATCTTTTAAAAGCAATGCTTAATTCATTACGCTACCGATAAGCTCATGATCTATTTTATTTAGAACAGGGAGTGATGACAGGATGATTTGTCAGCAATGTGAAACGAGACCTGCAACTCTTCACTTCACAAAAATCATTAATGGTGAAAAGACGGAGATGCATGTATGTGAACAATGCGCTTCAGAAAATGGAGATGCATTTTCTTTTTCAAATCAGCAAGGTTTTTCAATCAATAACTTACTAGCTGGCCTACTTAACCTAGATCCAGCAGTAACTGAAAATTATAAGCAACAAAGTCAGGAGGTTCTTTCTTGTCCTACTTGTGGCATGACATATCAAAAATTTGCTAAAATCGGCAGGTTTGGATGTGCAGATTGCTACAAAACATTTGAGCGACCTCTTATTCCTTTCTTGAAGAGGTTGCATGGAGGTAATTATCTACATCACGGAAAAATACCAGCAAGAATTGCAAGTAATCTTCATTTAAAAAAGGAATTACAGGCATTAAGATTGAACTTAAAAGAGTATATCGAAAAAGAGGAGTTTGAGAAAGCAGCCGAACTCCGAGATCACATTCGATTACTAGAAAAGAAGATGAACGAATCGAGAGAGGAGGAAGCGTAATTCATGTCCCAGGATTTGTTCTTTTCCCAGCCTGTTAGCTCTTGGATGCGTCAAGAAGCTTCGAATTCAGATATTGTTCTAAGTAGTCGAATCAGGCTGGCTCGAAATTTAACTCATTATCTTTTTCCAACTCTCTTTTCTAAAGAACAAGCAGTTGAAGTGGTTCGAGTATTCGAGCAAGTTTTTCAAAAAAGTGAGAACACCAATCAGTGGAATTTGCATTTACTAAAGATGAACGAATTACAGCCTCTTCAAAAGCAAGTGTTGGTTGAAAAGCATCTTATCAGTCCTAACTTGGCTGAAGGAGATAACAACGGAGCTTGTTTTTTATCAGAAAAAGAAGATTTGAGTATTATGGTTAATGAAGAAGATCATTTACGCATACAATGTTTATTTCCAGGCCTTCAATTATCTGAAGCTTTAAGCACAGCGAATAAAGTAGATAATTGGATTGAGAAATACGTAGATTATGCGTTTGATGAAAATAGAGGGTATTTAACCAGCTGTCCCACAAATGTGGGTACTGGGCTACGTGCATCCGTGATGATGCATCTGCCGGCTTTAGTGATGACCCGTCAAATTCATCGTATTATTCCCGCTATTAACCAGCTTGGCTTAGTGGTGAGAGGAATTTATGGAGAAGGTAGCGAAGCTTTAGGGAATATCTTTCAAATTTCTAATCAGATAACCTTAGGGAAATCTGAAGAAGATATTGTGGCAGATTTAAATAGTGTCGTACAGCAGTTGATTACACAAGAGCACTCTGCACGAGACGCGCTGTTTAAAACATCTCATGTAGAGTTAGAAGATCGAGTGTATCGTTCATATGGAGTATTGGCCAATAGCCGTATTATTGAGTCAAAAGAAGCTTCACAATGTTTATCAGATGTTCGATTAGGAATCGATTTAGGGTATATAAAAGGACTGAGTCAAAATATATTGAATGAACTTATCATTATGACGCAGCCAGGCTTTTTACAAAAGTATTCGGGAGGTCCCCTAAAGCCTCAAGAACGTGACATTAAAAGAGCCACCTTAATTCGAGAACGTCTCACTATAAATAAAAACACAAATTAAACGTGGAGGGTGACGATTATATGATGTTTGGTAGATTTACAGAGCGCGCACAAAAAGTATTAGCTTTAGCACAGGAAGAAGCACTACGCCTAGGTCACAACAACATTGGAACGGAGCATATTTTATTAGGTATCGTTCGCGAAGGTGAAGGAATTGCAGCAAAAGCTCTTTCTGCTCTAGGCCTAAGCACTGAAAAAATTCAAAAAGAAGTGGAAGCATTAATTGGCAGAGGCCAAGAATTAACGCAGACCATTCATTATACACCTCGAGCGAAAAAAGTCATTGAACTTTCAATGGATGAAGCCCGAAAACTTGGTCATTCTTATGTAGGAACAGAACATATCTTACTAGGCTTAATTCGTGAAGGTGAAGGCGTTGCAGCACGCGTTTTAAATAATTTAGGTGTCAGCCTAAATAAAGCTCGTCAGCAAGTGCTTCATTTATTAGGTAGCAATGAAGCTGCTTCAAGTCATCAAGGCGGAGGCTCTTCAAACGCTAATACACCTACGCTAGACAGCTTAGCACGCGATTTAACAGTTGTAGCGCGCGAAGGAAGCTTAGACCCTGTTATCGGACGTGGGAAAGAAATTCAGCGTGTTATTGAAGTGTTAAGCCGACGTACAAAAAACAATCCTGTATTAATTGGGGAGCCAGGTGTCGGTAAAACGGCAATCGCTGAAGGTTTGGCTCAGCAAATCGTCAACAATGAAGTTCCAGAAATTTTACGCGATAAACGCGTTATGACTTTGGATATGGGAACGGTCGTTGCTGGTACAAAATACCGCGGAGAGTTTGAAGATCGCCTGAAGAAAGTAATGGATGAAATTCGTCAAGCAGGTAATATCATTCTCTTTATCGATGAGTTACACACATTAATTGGCGCTGGTGGCGCAGAAGGTGCTATCGATGCTTCTAATATTTTAAAACCGTCTCTTGCTCGTGGAGAACTTCAGTGTATCGGTGCTACGACTTTAGATGAATACAGAAAATACATTGAAAAAGATGCAGCGTTAGAGCGTCGCTTCCAGCCAATTCAAGTGGATGAACCAACGTTGGAGGAGTCTATTCAAATCTTAAAAGGGCTTCGTGACCGTTATGAAGCGCATCACCGAGTATCTATTTCTGATGAGGCAATCGAGCAAGCGGTGAAACTATCAGATCGCTACATTTCAGATCGTTTCTTACCGGATAAAGCAATCGATTTAATTGATGAAGCTGGTTCAAAAGTGCGTTTACGTTCATTTACAACGCCGCCAAATTTAAAGGAATTAGAGCAAAAATTAGAATCAGTACGCAATGAAAAAGATGCGTCTGTTCAAAGTCAAGAATTCGAAAAAGCAGCATCTTTACGCGATACAGAGCAACGCCTACGCGAAGAATTAGAAGACACAAAGAAAATTTGGAAAGAGCAGCAAGGTAAAGAAAACTCAGCTGTAACCGTAGAAGATATTGCGATGGTTGTATCTAGCTGGACGGGTGTACCGGTCTCTAAACTGGCACAGGAAGAGACAGAAAGACTGCTGAACATGGAAGAGATTCTTCACTCTCGTGTAATTGGGCAAGAAGAAGCGGTAAAAGCAGTTGCAAAAGCTGTGCGCCGTGCTAGAGCAGGCTTGAAAGATCCAAAACGTCCAATTGGTTCATTCATTTTCTTAGGACCAACAGGGGTTGGTAAAACAGAGCTTGCACGTGCATTAGCGGAGTCAATCTTCGGTGATGAAGATGCAATGATTCGTATCGATATGTCTGAGTACATGGAGAAACATTCTACTTCCCGATTAGTAGGTTCACCTCCAGGATATGTTGGATACGAAGAAGGCGGCCAGTTAACGGAAAAAGTAAGAAGAAAACCTTACTCAGTTGTTCTTTTAGACGAAATTGAAAAAGCGCATCCGGATGTATTTAACATTTTATTACAAGTGTTAGAAGATGGACGCTTAACAGATTCAAAAGGCCGTACAGTTGATTTCCGTAATACGATTTTAATTATGACATCAAACGTAGGTGCTGATACATTAAAACGAAGCAAGCACTTAGGGTTCACAGTAGAAGCAGAAGGGCAAGACTACAAAGATATGAAAGGAAAAGTAATGGCGGAAATGAAGCGCGCGTTCCGTCCGGAGTTCCTAAACCGTATCGATGAAATTATCGTCTTCCATTCATTAGAGAAACCTCACTTAGCTGAAATCGTTAAATTAATGGCGGATCAGTTAACAAAACGCTTAAAAGAACAAGAAATTGATCTTGAATTAACAAAAGAGGCAATTGATAAGATTGCAGAGGAAGGTTTTGATCCAGAATACGGTGCTCGTCCACTTCGTAGAGCAATTCAAAAACATATTGAAGACCGTTTATCTGAAGAGCTGCTAAAAGGAGTTGTTCAAAAAGGTCAGAAAGTGACGCTAGATGTAGACAAAGGAGAATTTGTTGTTAAATCCTCCGCTCCAAGCAGCATCAGCTAAATTTACTCAAACCAAGACGAGGCATACGAAAAAACACGTATGCCTCCCTTTTTATTTTAGCTTAGGAAATAGTGTACAATAGAGATAGAAATCGATTGAATGAACGGAGAGATTGATAACATAATGGCGAAACGAAAAACAAAATTTGCATGTCAGCATTGCGGATATGAATCAGCAAAATGGATGGGGAAATGTCCCGGATGCGGAAGCTGGAATTCTATGGTAGAAGAAATGGAAGAAACGAAATCATCACGCCGAGGAGCTTTTTCCGGAGCTACTGCTTCTAAAGTTCAAAAACCTCAGTCAATTACAGCGATTGAATCTACAACAGAACCACGAATTTTTACACCTTCTGCAGAGTTAAATCGTGTATTAGGTGGAGGTATTGTCAGAGGCTCACTCGTTTTAATAGGGGGAGATCCGGGTATCGGAAAGTCTACTTTACTTTTGCAAACCTCCGCGCAGTTAGCAATGAAACAAAATAAAGTACTATATATTTCGGGAGAGGAATCAACCAAACAAACGAAGTTAAGAGCGGACAGGCTAGATGTAAAAGCTGAAGAGCTTTATGTTCATGCAGAAACAAACTTAGAATTAATACTAGAGGCCATCTCAAGCATGCAGCCTGATTTTGTGGTGATTGATTCAATTCAAACCATTTACCATGCTGATGTGACATCAGCGCCAGGAAGCGTCTCACAGGTGCGAGAGTGTACGGCTGAACTAATGCGTGTTGCTAAAACGAATGGAATTGCCATCTTTATTGTGGGTCATGTAACGAAAGAAGGGGCCATTGCAGGACCAAGACTTCTTGAACATATGGTGGATACGGTTCTTTATTTTGAAGGAGAGCGCCATCATACGTATCGTATATTAAGAGCGGTTAAGAACCGATTTGGATCTACAAATGAAATGGGCATTTTTGAAATGAAAGAAAGTGGGCTAGAAGAAGTATTGAATCCATCTGAAATCTTTCTAGAAGAACGGTCTCAGGGAGCAGCAGGATCAGTTGTTGTCGCTTCAATGGAAGGGACAAGACCCGTATTAGTAGAGCTGCAGGCGCTAATCAGTCCAACGAGCTTTGGAAACCCTAGAAGAATGGCTACGGGAGTAGATCATAATCGTGTTTCGCTTATCATGGCTGTCTTAGAAAAGCGTGTAGGAATGCTGCTGCAGAATCAAGATGCGTATTTAAAAGTAGCAGGTGGAGTGAAATTAGACGAACCAGCAATCGATTTAGCTGTAGCCGTTAGCATTGCTTCAAGCTTCAGAGATGCTGCTTCTAGCGCTACAGATGTTATTGTAGGAGAGGTAGGATTAACAGGTGAAGTACGCCGAGTGTCTAGAATTGAACAGCGCGTTCAAGAAGCGGTAAAATTAGGGTTCCAACGAATTATTATCCCCGAGAAGAATTTAGGGGGATGGAAAGTCCCAGATGGTATTGATGTGATTGGGGTATCAACAGTAGCGGAGGCTCTGCAATATACATTAGGAGGATAAGCAGTGGAAGGAGAAAAAACAACAGTTAGTCAAAAACAAATATCAGAAATTCTGCAGTTTGTAGCACCAGGAACCCCTATTCGTGACGGTATCGATAACGTCTTGCGGGCAAAGACGGGCGGCTTAATTGTTATGGGCTACAATGAACAAGTCAAAAAGATGGTGGATGGGGGATTTTCGATTAATTGTGCATTTACACCTGCGCACTTATACGAGTTAGCCAAAATGGATGGAGCGCTTATTTTAAACGACAGCGGAAGCAAGATATTATTTGCTAATGCTCAGCTCATGCCAGATCCCTCTACTCCTTCTTCACAGACAGGAATGCGTCACCGTACAGCAGAACGCGTAGCTAAGCAGTCAGGTGTATTGGTGATAGCTATTTCACAAAGACGAAATGTGATTACGCTTTACAAAGGGTCTCTGCAGTATGTGTTGAAAGACATTAGTGTTATTTTAGCAAAAGCGAATCAAGCGCTTGGGACACTTGAAAAGTACAAGGCGGTATTAGACGAATCGATTACAAGTCTCAGTGCATTAGAGTTTGAAGAGCAAGTAACTCATACAGATGTGCTGCAGTCGCTTCATCGTACAGAAATGGTTCTGCGTATTAAAAATGAAATTTTGAGCTATATTAGCGAGTTAGGAACAGAAGGAAGACTAATCCGTCTCCAAATGAATGAATTACTTTCCCACTTAGAGGAAGAAGCAACTTTATTAATCAAAGATTATATGTATGACCTCAGCTTTGACCCTTACCGAGTAATTGAACGCATGCAGCAGCCGTCAAATAATGTTCTTCTCGATGACCAAACGCTCCTTCGCTTAATGGGATATCCCATGTATACAAGCTTTGAAGACAGCGTTATTCCTAGAGGGTATCGAATGCTTCATAAAATTCCAAGACTTCCATCGATTATTATTGAAAATCTCATTGATGAATTAGGGGATTTAAAAACGATAGCAGATGCGTCGGTAGAAGAATTGGATGAGGTAGAAGGCATCGGTGAAATTCGAGCAAGGAAAATCAGAGAAGGACTGAAAAGACTAAAAGAGCAGCATCTTACAAACCGTCAGCTATAGGATATTAATTGACATTAAATGTTTGATTCATTAAGATATTGTGAAAATACAAAAAAAGTGACAGTTTGTTTACAAATTCTGTTTTTTGGTTAAATAACAGGTTTCAATCATTGTAAACTGTTTATAATGATAAAGGGAGGTGAAGGCGTGTTAAAACGTTTTGTACAGTTATTTTTTATTATTACAGGTGGTACATTGGGCGTCTTTTTTATACCTGAACTTATTCAATTATTAAATCTGCAAGATGTAGCATTTCTAGAAAAGCCTTACGTCGATGCAATACTGGGAGCCATTTTGTTTTTCCTTGTCACGTTTTGGATTGTTGATTATATAGTTGAATTAATTCGCCGAGTGGAAGAGGCGTTACTGAAGGCGCCTGTAACGGATGTGCTTTTTGGGAGCTTAGGATTGATTTTAGGGCTTATTGTGGCCTACTTGGTCGGAGCTTTTTTAGGCAGAATTCAACTTCAAGTAGTAAGTACCATTTTACCAATCTTTCTAAGTATTCTTTTAGGTTACTTAGGGTTTCAAGTCGGGTTTAAAAAACGTGATGAGCTTGTAAGCGTGTTTTCGATGCCGGCTCGAATTGGGAAGAAAAAAGGCCAAGAAGAAGAAACAGATAACGAAGAATCATTAAAGTCTCTTAAGATTTTAGATACAAGCGTTATTATTGACGGCCGTATCGCAGATATTTGTCAAACAGGATTTTTAGACGGAACGATTGTTATTCCGCGCTTTGTGCTTGAGGAACTTCAGCATATTGCTGATTCTTCGGATGTTCTAAAACGAAACAGAGGTAGACGAGGTCTAGATATTCTAAACCGTATTCAAAAAGAACTGGCAATGAAGGTAGAAATTTATGAAGGCGATTTCGAAGACATTCAAGAAGTAGACAGCAAGCTGGTTAAATTGGCAAAGCTGACTTCCGGTTTGGTCGTGACAAACGATTTTAATTTAAATAAAGTATGTGAACTTCAAAATGTTGGCGTTTTAAATATCAATGACTTAGCAAATGCCGTCAAGCCAATTGTACTTCCAGGAGAAGAAATGAACGTATTGGTTATAAAAGACGGTAAAGAGCATAATCAAGGTATTGCCTATCTTGATGACGGTACAATGATTGTGGTAGAAGAAGGAAGAAATTATATTGGAAAGCAAATTGATGTACTGGTGACGAGCGTACTCCAAACCTCAGCAGGCCGTATGATTTTTGCGAAACCCAAGTTATTAGAAAAAGCACTGTGACGTAACAGGTAAAGGGAGTATACCTATGAAGTATGAAATTATCGTGTTAGCTGCAGGTCAGGGGAAGCGAATGAAAGCGGGGCGGAACAAACAATTTTTAACTATTCAAAACGTTCCGCTTATCATTCATACGCTGCAAAAATTCGAACAAGATCCTTGGTGCAGTGGAATTGTACTAGTCGTAAACGAAAAAGAAGTACAGATTTTTGAAGAGTTATTAATCAAATATCCAATTCAAAAGGTTCAATCTTTGACAGTTGGAGGCGATGAACGTCAACATAGCGTTTATAACGGTCTTAAAAGTTTAAAGCAGGCTCAGATGGTATTAATTCATGATGGCGCTCGTCCATTTGTTCAACAAAACACAATCCATGAGTTAGTAGAAAAAGCTGCTAGTGATAAGGCTGCTGTGCTGGCTGTTCCAGTAAAAGACACAATTAAGCGTGTGAAACAGGGTACTGTCATTGAAACAGTTGAGCGCTCTAGCTTGTGGGCTATTCAAACGCCGCAGGCTTTTCTTTTTGATGTAGTAATGGATGCACACGAAAAAGCAAAAATAAATGAATACTTAGGCACCGATGATGCAAGCTTAGTAGAAAAAGCGGGGCAAAAAGTATCGATTGTAGAGGGAAATTACGATAATATAAAACTAACAACACCAGAAGATTTGTTATATGCAGAAGCTATATTAACAAAGCTAAACAGGACTGAAGGAGTGGAAAAATGAACATTCGAGTAGGACAAGGTTTCGACGTACATGAATTTGCAGAAGGAAGACCTTTAATCATCGGCGGTTTAGAAATTCCGTATGAAAAAGGATTATTAGGCCACTCAGATGCAGATGTGCTGTTACATACAATCGCAGATGCCTTATTAGGAGCGGCGGCTAAAGGAGATATCGGAAAGCATTTTCCGGATACAGACCCTGAATTTAAAGATGCTGATTCAGCAAAGCTTCTTCAACACGTATGGAAACTGCTAAAAGATGAAGGTTATGAATTAAGCAATGTAGATTGCACCATTATCGCGCAAAAACCTAAAATGGCTCCTTACATTGAACCAATGAGAGAGCGTATTGCGCAGCTGTTAGAAGCAAGCATTTCTCAAATTAACGTCAAGGCAACAACAACAGAAAAGTTAGGCTTTACGGGACGCGAAGAAGGAATTGCCGCCCAAGCAGCCGTTTTAGTTTATCAAAAATAAAAACAGTTGACTTTGACAGATACCTATTTGGTGATAAAATTAGAACATGTCTAAAACATATAAATACATACTATAAGTAATATTAAATTGGAGGTCATCTTAGTTATGTCAAGCGAAGTAAGAGTTCGTTATGCCCCGAGTCCAACTGGACATCTTCATATAGGGAATGCAAGAACAGCACTATTTAATTATTTATTTGCACGAAATCAAAACGGTAAATTTATTATCCGTATTGAAGATACAGATCAAAAGCGTAATATCGAAGGCGGAGAAGAAAGTCAGCTGCGCTATTTAAAATGGTTAGGTATTGAATGGGATGAGAGTATCGACGTAGGCGGCGAGTACGGTCCTTATCGCCAGTCTGAACGTACGGAAATCTATCAAAAATATACGGAAGAACTTCTTGAAAAAGGATTAGCTTATCACTGTTACTGTACGTCAGAAGAGCTTGAAAAAGAGCGTGAAGAACAGCAGGCGAACAGTCAAATGCCGCGCTATTCAGGTAAGTGCCGTAACTTAACAGCTGAACAGCGTGCTGAACTAGAAGCAGAAGGCCGTGAGCCAAGCATTCGCTTCCGTGTTCCTAGCAACACAGAAATTAAGTGGAATGATATTGTCAAAGATGAAGTATCATTTGAGTCTGAAGGCATTGGTGACTTCGTTATTGTGAAAAAAGACGGTACCCCAACATATAACTACGCTGTAGCCATTGATGATTATCTAATGAAGATGACACATGTTCTACGCGGAGATGACCATATTTCTAATACACCGAAGCAAATTCTTGTGTATGAAGCTTTGGGCTGGACGCCTCCTGTATTCGGTCATATGACATTAATCGTAAATGAAAATCGCCGTAAGCTAAGTAAACGTGATGAGTCAATCATTCAGTTTATTGAGCAATATAAAGAATTAGGCTACTTGCCGGAAGCACTGTTTAATTTTATTACAATGCTTGGCTGGTCACCTGTGGGAGAAGAAGAAATCTTCTCTAAAGAACAGTTTATTGAAATCTTTGACCCAGCTCGTTTATCAAAATCTCCAGCACTATTTGATACAAGCAAATTACGTTGGATGAACAACCAATACATGAAACAATTGGATTTAGACGAGGTGGTAGCTTTATCAGTTCCTCACTTGGTGAAAGCCGGAAAAGTTGAAGAAACGCGCGGTGCAGAAACAGAACAATGGGTACGTGACTTAGTCGCTTTATACCAAGAACAAATGAGCTTTGGCGCTGAGATTGTTGAACTTACTGAAATGTTCTTTAAGAAAGAAATTGATTACAGTGAAGAAGCAAAAGCAGTGCTTGCTGAAGAGCAAGTACCGGAAGTGTTAAAAGCATTTGCTGAAGAGATTTCTTCCTTAGAAGAATTCAGCGCTGATGAAATTAAGGCAGCAACAAAGGCTGTACAAAAAGCAACAGGTCAAAAAGGTAAAAAACTATTTATGCCAATTCGTGTAGCAACAACAGGCGAAACACACGGTCCTGAGCTTCCAAAAGCTATTTCTCTTTTAGGGAAAGAAACAGTTTTAGCTCGTCTAGAAAGCATTTATAGTTAACAAATTTCTATTTTGCCCATATGATAAAATAATCAAATATGGATATCGTTGAGAAGGAAGAGTAGGCAAGTTCATTGCATATCAGAGAGGGTTATCACCGGCTGAAAGTAACCTATGACAAAACTTGTTGAAGTGCGCCTTTGAGTCTTTTGTTGAATGCTGCTAAAGTAAGTAGGCAAAAGCGGGTACTTTCACGTTATGAGAGAAGAGTTGGGATCGTTTGTTGATCCAAACAGAGTGGAACCGCGTATATACGTCTCTGTGTCATTTGACATAGGGGCGTTTTTTTATACAATCAATGAGTAGATAGAGGAATAGCGGAATTGGGGTGAGATGATGCTAAAGTTGTTAAAGGAAGACATTGAAGCCATATTTGAACAAGATCCTGCAGCAAGAAGTTATATTGAAGTGATATTAACCTATTCGGGGTTGCATGCTATTTGGGCACATAGATTCGCTCACGGGCTTTTTAAAAGAAAGTGGTTTTTTCTGGCACGTGTAATCTCACAAATTAGCCGATTCTTCACAGGGATTGAAATCCATCCGGGTGCGAAAATTGGCCGCCGCTTTTTTATTGACCACGGAATGGGAATTGTGATTGGGGAAACGTGCGAAATTGGAGATAATGTAACAGTATATCAAGGAGTAACACTCGGAGGAACAGGGAAAGAAAAAGGAAAGCGTCACCCGACGATCGAAGACAATGTCTTAATTGCAACAGGTGCTAAAGTGCTAGGGTCGATTACGATTCATGCACACTCCAAAATTGGAGCAGGTTCAGTTGTGTTAAATGACGTCCCAGAAAACTCAACGGTTGTTGGTATCCCTGGCCGAGTCGTCATTCAAAATGGCGTCCGGATTCCAAAAGATTTGAATCATCAAGATTTGCCAGATCCAGATGCAGAGCGTTTCAAACAGCTAGAGAAAGAAATTTTACACCTGCAAAATCAATTAAAGGAATTAAAAGAAGGGAAGATTCACCATGGCAATTAAGCTATATAACACGTTAACACGTCAAAAAGAGACGTTTGTACCGCTGGAAGAAAACAAAGTCAAAATGTACGTGTGCGGACCGACGGTGTATAACTATATTCATATTGGAAACGCGCGTCCTGCGATTGTATTTGATACGGTGCGCCGCTATTTAGAATTTAGAGGCTACGATGTAGAGTATGTCTCAAACTTCACAGATGTAGATGATAAATTAATTAAGGCAGCAAAAGAGCTAGGAGAAGATGTTCCAACGATCGCAAACCGCTTTATCGATGCTTACTTTGAAGATACGTCAGCTCTTGGATGCAAGCATGCCGATGTGCATCCGCGCGTAACTGAAAATATGGATATCATTATTGAGTTCATTGATGAACTTGTGAAAAAAGGTTATGCGTATGAGTCAGAGGGTGATGTATACTATCGTACACGTAAGTTTGAAGGATACGGAAAATTATCACATCAGTCTATTGATGAATTGCAATCCGGTGCTCGTATCGAAGTTGGCGAAAAGAAAGAAGATCCATTAGACTTTACTCTTTGGAAAGCAACCAAAGATGGAGAGATCGCATGGGATAGCCCTTGGGGTCAAGGAAGACCGGGCTGGCATATCGAGTGCTCGGCGATGGCACGCAAGTATTTAGGTGATACAATTGATATCCACGCAGGCGGTCAGGATTTAGCTTTCCCTCATCACGAAAATGAAATTGCCCAATCAGAAGCGCTCACTGGGAAATCGTTTGCGAAATACTGGCTTCATAACGGGTATATCAATATTGATAATGAAAAGATGTCTAAATCACTAGGGAACTTCGTGTTAGTTCATGACATTATTAAAAAGCATGATCCTTCCCTACTTCGATTCTTTATTTTATCTGTTCACTATCGTCACCCAATTAACTATAACGAAGAAATTTTAGAGAATACGCGCAAAGCGCTTGAACGTCTGCAAACAGCTTACGGCAACTTAACTCACCGTCTAGAGGCAGCAACAAATCTTCAAGAAGATGCTTCAGAATGGTTCGGAAAGCTAAAAGAGCTTCGCGAAACGTTTGTTGAAGAGATGGATGATGATTTTAATACGGCAAATGCTATTTCTGTTCTGTTCGAGCTAGCAAAGCAAGCTAACTTGTATTTGTTAGAACAAACAACGTCTACAGATGTAATTGAAGCCTTTATTAAAGAGTTTAAAGAATTAGGTGCTGCAATAGGCATTACGTTTGGAGAAGCTGAACTTCTAGACGAAGAAATTGATCAATTGATCCAAGATCGTATTCAGGCTCGTAAAGATCGTAATTTCCAATTAGCAGATCAAATTCGAGATGAATTAAAGGCTAAAAATATTATTTTAGAAGATACGGCGCAAGGAACAAGATGGAAAAGAGGATAATAGTGTTATGAGCAGCAGTAAATTAGATATAAAACAGCTAAATAGCTTAGCTCTTGCTTATATGGGTGATGCGGTGTTTGATTTACATGTTCGCCGCCACCTGCTGGTGTTAGGGACAGTGCGCCCTAACCAGCTTCATAATAAAGCTAAAAAATACGTATCAGCAAAAGCACAAGCGCAAATCGTATATTATTTTAAAAATGAAAACTTTTTTACTGAGGAAGAAGAAGGTGTACTGCGCCGAGGACGCAATGCAAAGTCCGGTACAGTCCCTAAAAACACAGATGTGCAAACGTATCGCTACAGTACGGCATTTGAAGCGGTCGTAGGCTATTTGTATCTTTTAGGTGAAGAAGAACGAATGATGGAACTTATTACTAAAGCTATCTCTTTCGTCGATGAAGGAGAGGGAGGAATGAATCATGGAACATGAATTTATCATTGGACGTAATCCGGTCCTAGAAGCCCTAAAGTCTGGGCGCGACATTAACAAACTATGGATTGCCGAAGGATCGCAAGGCGGTTCTATGGGGCAAATCACGCAGTTAGCAAAACGTAATGGTGTATTGGTGCAGTTTGTACCGAAAAAGAAAATTGAGCAAATGGTAGACGGTATTCATCAAGGAGTAGCTGCACAAGTGGCTGCTTATCAGTATGCAGAGTTAGATGATTTATTTAACTTAGCGGAAAAACGTAATGAAAGTCCGTTTTTTCTTCTGCTAGATGAGCTTGAAGATCCCCATAATTTAGGCTCTATTATGCGAACAGCCGATGCCATTGGCGCACACGGTATTATTATTCCAAAGCGCCGTTCAGTTGGATTAACGGCCACTGTAGCTAAGGCCTCTACAGGAGCGATTGAACATGTTCCCGTAGCAAGGGTAACAAACCTATCAAGGACGATTGATGAATTAAAAGATCGAGGCGTATGGATTGTTGGAACAGATGCGAAAGAAAGCGATGATTACCGCAACTTAGATGGAGGTATGCCGCTTACGTTAGTGATTGGAAGCGAAGGAAAAGGCATGAGTCGTTTGATTCGTGAAAAATGCGACTTCCTTGTACAGCTTCCAATGGTTGGGCATGTTACATCGTTAAATGCATCTGTAGCAGCTAGTCTTCTCATGTATGAGGTTTACCGAAAACGCCATCCTCTAGGTGAATAAGAATGGATATTCTACTGGTGGATGGTTATAACATGATAGGTGCGTGGCCCGACCTAAGAAAGCTTAGAGATAATGATTTAGCCGGTGCTCGAGACCTGTTAATCGAAAAGATGGCAGAGTATCAAGCATATATGGGTTATCGTGTCATTATTGTCTTCGATGCTCATATGGTCGAAGGAATTGAAAAGAAGGCAAAAAATCATAAGGTTGACGTTGTATTTACAAGAGAAAATGAAACAGCGGATGAGTACATTGAAAAGCTGGCTCAAGAGCTAAACAATGTAAAGACACAGATTCATGTTGCTACATCTGATTTCACGGAGCAGTGGGCAATCTTTGGACAAGGTGCGCTTAGAATTTCTGCTCGAGAATTGTACAACGAAATTGAGCAGATTGAGAAACATATTAATCTTGATGTGAAGTCTATTCAAAATCAAAAGCCAGCGGCACGCATTCAACTTTCCAATCAAGTAGCCGAAATTTTCGAAAAATGGCGTCGGGGACAGCGGTGAGGTTATTGACGGTACGGAATTAGCTACTGTATAATATTTCTATCTACTGTGCGGTCGGGGGGATCGATATGGGCGATAATTATGGGAGAAAACTGCATGCTCATTTCGAACAACAAGAGGATGAAACAGTTGTCGATCTTGTGCATAAAGGCGATATTGACGCATTAGAGTATTTGATTCATAAATACAAAAACTTTGTGCGAGCAAAGGCGCGGTCATATTTTTTAATTGGGGCAGACCGTGAAGATATTGTACAAGAAGGTATGATAGGGTTATATAAGGCAATTAGAGATTTTAGAGAAGATAAGCTAACTTCGTTTAAAGCTTTTGCTGAACTTTGCATTACCAGGCAAATTATTACCGCTATTAAAACCGCAACAAGGCAAAAACATATTCCATTAAACTCTTATGTATCATTGGACAAGCCAATATATGATGAAGAGTCCGACCGAACCTTAATGGATGTTATTTCGGGGACAAAAGTAGCAAATCCAGAAGAGTTGCTCATTAATCGAGAGAAGTTTGATGATATTGAATTAAAGATGGCTGAACTGTTAAGTGATCTTGAGCGAAAAGTTCTCGTTCTTTATTTAGATGGTCAATCTTATCAAGAGATTTCAGAAGAGTTAAACCGCCACGTCAAATCCATCGATAATGCACTTCAGCGTGTGAAGAGGAAATTAGAGCGCTACCTCGAGATTCGTGAAATCACAATGTAGCCTTCTATCCTCATATTGACATGCTAAGAAAGTCTGTGATACTTTTTTATAGACATTATCACTCTATAGGTGGTTGACATTATGCGTAAAAAAGTTGTACTTGCGTGTGTGCAATGCGCTAGTCGTAACTATACGACTATGAAAAACACACTGCAAAACGAAGAGCGTTTAGAAATGAAGAAGTTTTGCAAAACGTGTAACGCACATACGATTCATCGTGAAACAAAGTAGATCAATAATCTGCACAGACTAATACCCCTTTTAATTTATTGGAGGTTACAAACATGAACCGTGTAGGAAATTTCTTGCGTGATGTTGGGCGTGAGATGAAGAAGGTAAGTTGGCCTAAAAAAAATGAGCTAACTCGTTATACAATTACTGTTATTTCTACAGTTGTATTTATGACACTCTTTTTTGTAGTAGTTGATTACGGAATTTCGTCACTTATTCGTTTAATCCCTTGAATAAATTGACTTAAATCATGGTATAATAAAGCTAAATTATGTTTTTTTCAGAAAAGCCCGGAGACGGGTTTTTTAATTTGCTTTAAGAATGATTGTGCTAGGAGTCAACTATTTTCCTAGTGCGTTGTCTGTGCAATAGATTAGGACATCTTATTTTATAGTGAGCTGGGAGGGAAGGACGTATAGTCCTCAGAAATGGAGAAAAATTGGTATGTAGTCCATACTTATTCTGGATATGAAAATAAAGTAAAAACAAATTTAGAAAAGCGCGTAGAAACAATGGGTATGCAAGATAAAATTTTCCGCGTTGTTGTTCCTGAAGAAGAAGAAAGAGAAATTAAGAACAACAAAGAAAAGATTACAAAGAAAAAAGTATTTCCAGGGTACGTGTTAGTTGAAATCATCATGACGGATGATTCATGGTATGTAGTTCGTAATACACCTGGCGTTACGGGCTTTGTAGGTTCAGCAGGTTCTGGATCAAAGCCAACTGCTCTTCTACCAGAAGAAGTAGAAATGATCTTAAAACAAATGGGCATGGACGAGAAGCATGCTGACTTTGACTTTGAACTAAAAGAAACAGTATTGGTTCAAGAAGGTCCGTTTGCAAACTTTGAAGGTACCATTGAAGAAATCGATACAGATAAACGTAAAGTTAAGGTTCATGTGGATATGTTCGGAAGACAAACGCCAGTAGAGCTAGACTTTACACAAATTGAAAAAATATAATCTGTAAGACCTTGCAATTCATGAAGTTTAATGTTAATATTTCATAAGTCAGTATGTCTCAAAACTAGAGACTAAAACAACTATTTCTTTATTTTATATATAAAGAACATTGAGTGGGAGGGCATCGCCCTATTACCACATCACGGACTTAAGGAGGTGTGTCTCGTGGCTAAAAAAGTAATTAAACTTGTTAAGTTACAAATTCCTGCAGGTAAAGCAAATCCAGCGCCACCAGTTGGTCCTGCATTAGGTCAAGCCGGTGTTAATATCATGGGTTTCTGTAAGGAGTTTAACGCTCGCACAGCTGATCAAGCTGGTCTTATCATTCCTGTTGAAATCACGGTATTTGAAGACCGTTCATTTACATTTATTACGAAAACTCCACCTGCTGCTGTACTACTTAAGAAAGCGGCTGGTATTGAGTCTGGTTCTGGTGAACCAAACCGTAATAAAGTTGCAACAGTCAAGCGTGACAAAGTGCGTGAGATTGCTGAAACTAAAATGCCTGACTTAAACGCTGCTAGCGTTGAATCTGCAATGCGCATGGTAGAAGGTACAGCGCGCAGTATGGGAATCGTAGTTGAAGACTAATTCCATTTGATTGGGTGTTAGAAGGTTGCGAGAAATGGAAGTTTTCCTATGCTCGCAACCTTTATTAGTGGGAGGTTATTCCGTTAAAACCACATAAGGAGGAAACAAAAATGGCTAAAAAAGGTAAAAAGTACGTTGAAGCTGCTAAGCTTGTAGATCGTACACAAACTTATTCAGTACAAGAAGCGATTGAATTAGTAAAGAAAACAAACACAACTAAATTTGATGCAACTGTAGAAGTAGCATTCCGTTTAGGAGTTGACCCTAAGAAAGCTGACCAACAAATTCGTGGTGCAGTAGTACTACCAAACGGTACAGGTAAAACTCAACGTGTATTAGTATTCGCTAAAGGCGAAAAAGCTAAAGAAGCTGAAGCTGCAGGCGCTGACTACGTTGGCGATGCTGACTACATCAACAAAATCCAACAAGGTTGGTTCGAGTTCGATGTAATCGTAGCTACTCCAGACATGATGGGTGAAGTTGGTAAACTTGGTCGTGTATTAGGACCTAAAGGTTTAATGCCAAACCCTAAAACTGGTACAGTAACATTTGATGTTCAAAAAGCAGTTAACGAAATCAAAGCTGGTAAAGTAGAATACCGCGTTGATAAAGCTGGTAACATCCACGTACCAATCGGTAAAGTATCTTTCGAAGAGAGCAAGTTAGTTGAAAACTTCACTACAATCTTCGAAACTATGGTAAAAGCTAAGCCGGCAGCAGCAAAAGGCACATACATGAAGAACGTAGCTGTTACTTCAACAATGGGCCCTGGTATCAAAGTTGATACTGCTTCATTCTCTGCTTAATAAATTTGGAAATAAATCGGTGTTGACTTTTTGAAAGTCCCTGATTATAATAGATAATGTTGTTAAAAAGAATAACATTTGTACCGTAGACAGTAGGTGCTGCAAAGCTTAATTCCCTACCGAGGTGTGTGAGATAAATTAGTGAAACGTTATGGTTCGCTTACTACACCTCCATGTCTTTATTGTCATGGAGGTTTTTTATTGCACCTTGTCTGAGTGTACGGAAGGAAATCTACAGGAGGTGTAAAGATGAGCAACGTAATTGAACAAAAGAAACAAGTCGTAGACGAAATTGCTGAAAAACTTCAAGCGAGTAACTCAATAGTTGTCGTTGACTACCGTGGTTTGAATGTTGCTGAAGTTACTGAACTTCGTAAGCAATTACGTGAAGCAGGCATTGAGTTCAAAGTTTACAAAAACACTTTAACTCGCCGTGCTGTAGAAAAACTTGAACTAACAGATCTTAATGATGCGTTAGTAGGTCCAAATGCAATCGCATTTGGTGGAGAAGATGTTGTTGCTCCAGCTAAAATTCTAAACAACTTCGCGAAAGAACACGAAGCGTTAGAAATCAAAGCTGGTGTAATTGAAGGTAATGTTGCATCTGTTGAAGAAATTAAAGCACTTGCAGAACTACCATCTCGCGAAGGCTTACTTTCTATGTTGCTTAGCGTGCTTCAAGCTCCAATTCGCAACCTTGCTCTTGCTACAAAAGCTGTGGCAGATCAAAAAGAAGAACAAGGTGCATAATCTAGTCTGTTATATATAACACAATCACAAGGAGGAAATTAACAATGACTCAAGAACAAATCATTGAAGCAGTTAAAAATATGACTGTTTTAGAACTTAACGATTTAGTAAAAGCAATCGAAGAAGAATTTGGCGTAACTGCTGCTGCTCCTGTAGCTGTAGCTGGCGGTGCTGCTGGTGAAGCTGCTGCTGAGAAAACTGAATTTGACCTAGTACTTGAAAGTGCTGGCGGACAAAAAATCAAAGTTATCAAAGTAGTACGTGAAATCACTGGTCTTGGCTTAAAAGAAGCTAAAGAAATCGTTGATAACGCTCCAAAAGCTCTTAAAGAAGGTATTTCTAAAGAAGAAGCTGAAGAAGCAAAAGCTAAACTTGAAGAAGTTGGCGCTTCTGTAGAAGTTAAGTAATTATTGCTTAACAACTGATATAAAAAAGCTCGCTTGTACAAGCGAGCTTTTTTGCTTCTGTCATCCTTTTCATTTATAGTAAAGAAGAACATATTGATTAGGAGGTTCTATTTTGACAGAACATTATTTTTCCAATACACCATTGTCTGCAAGTAATGAAGAGTGCTTTTCATTTGAATTGAGAGGAACCTCTTTTTCATTTACGAGTGACCGCGGTGTTTTTTCAAAAAAAGAGATCGATTTTGGATCGCGCCTGTTAATTGAAACGTTTCAAATGCCCGAGAGTCCCGGCCCGCTTCTGGATGTTGGGTGCGGATATGGCCCAATTGGGTTGGCACTTGCAAAAGAGGACAGCCAAAGAAACGTTCATATGGTTGATGTTAATGAACGTGCATTAGCACTAGCTCAAAAAAATGCTGAAGTTAATTCAGTATCCAATGTTTCAATCTATCAAAGCTCTTGCTATGAAAATGTGAAGGAAACGAATTTTGCAGCTATTCTTAGTAATCCGCCGATCCGTGCGGGTAAAAAAGTTGTTCATGAAATTCTAGAAAAATCATTAGATCACCTTGCTGACCAAGGAGAACTTTGGATTGTGATTCAGAAAAAGCAAGGAGCGCCATCTGCTCTTGCGAAATTAGAATCTCTATTTAATGAAGTAGAAGTAGTAGACAAGAAAAAAGGGTATTATATCATATGTGCTAAAAAATGTTGACTAATATTTTTTAGTATGTTAGCATTATAAAATGCCAATATATAAATATTCCATATAAGCTCGGGTTATACATAAAATAAAAGGTATAATTTTGAATTATATGGGAAAAACTAATAAAATCAATAGTACGTTTTTATGAAATTGTGGTTTTCTATTTAAAGAGACCATTTTTCTTTTGTTCAATAATAAACATATGGTTTATTATATATTTTGAATAATAACGCTTGATTTGAGGGGTGAATCAGTTGACAGGTCAACTAGTTCAGTATGGACGCCACCGCCAACGCAGAAGTTATGCTCGTATTAGTGAAGTTTTAGAGTTACCGAACTTAATCGAGATTCAAACGGCTTCATACCAATGGTTTTTAGATGAAGGTTTACGAGAAATGTTCCAAGATATTTCTCCAATTGATGATTTTACAGGTAACTTATCACTAGAATTTATTGATTACAGCTTAGGTGAGCCAAAGTATTCAGTAGGAGAGTCCAAAGAACGTGATGTAACTTATGCAGCACCTCTTCGTGTTAAGGTGCGGTTAATTAATAAAGAAACAGGTGAAGTAAAAGACCAAGATGTGTTCATGGGAGATTTCCCATTGATGACCGAAACAGGTACCTTTGTAATTAATGGTGCTGAGCGTGTTATCGTATCACAGTTGGTTCGTTCACCAAGTGTTTACTATAGTGGAAAGCTTGATAAAAACGGTAAAAAAGGATATACAGCAACTGTTATCCCTAACCGTGGTGCATGGCTAGAATATGAAACTGATGCAAAAGATGTAGTATACGTGCGTATTGATCGTACTCGTAAACTGCCAGTAACAGTGCTGTTACGCGCGCTAGGTTTCGGTTCTGACCAAGAGATTATCGATTTAATCGGTGATAATGAATACATCCGTAATACGCTTGAAAAAGATAATACGGAAACAACGGAAAAAGCGCTATTAGAAATCTATGAGCGTTTACGTCCGGGTGAACCACCGACAGTTGAGAATGCGAAGTCTCTATTAGTATCTCGCTTCTTTGATCCAAAACGATATGACTTAGCGAACGTAGGTCGCTATAAAATTAATAAAAAGCTTCATATCAAACATCGCTTATTTAATCAAAAGCTAGCTGAAACATTAGTTGATCCTGAAACAGGTGAAATTATTGCAGAAAAGGGCGCAATGATTGACCGCCGTCTGCTAGATCGCTTGATTCCGATGCTTGAAGGTGGAGTAAACTTCAAAACTTACAGCCCGGTTGGTGGAGTAGTAGAAGACGATGTTACATTACAATCTATTAAGATTTATGCGCCAAATGATCCAGAAGGTGAAAAAATCATCACTGTATCAGGTAACGCGTATGTAACAGAAGAAGTTAAAAATATCACACCTGCTGATATTTTAGCATCGATCAGTTACTTCTTTAACTTGCTTCATCAAGTAGGAGACACAGATGATATCGACCACTTAGGTAACCGTCGTCTGCGTTCTGTAGGTGAATTGTTACAAAATCAATTCCGTATCGGTTTATCTCGTATGGAACGTGTTGTTCGTGAAAGAATGTCAATTCAAGACACGAATACAATCACACCTCAACAATTAATTAATATTCGCCCAGTTATTGCGGCGATTAAAGAGTTCTTTGGAAGTTCTCAATTATCACAGTTCATGGATCAAACGAATCCATTAGGCGAATTGACGCACAAACGTCGTCTTTCAGCTCTAGGACCTGGTGGTTTAACGCGTGAGCGCGCTGGTTTCGAAGTACGTGACGTTCACTACTCCCACTATGGCCGTATGTGTCCGATTGAAACGCCAGAGGGTCCGAATATCGGGTTAATCAACTCACTATCTTCTTATGCAAAAGTAAACAAATTCGGTTTCATCGAAACACCTTACCGTCGTATCGATCCTGAAACAGGTAAAGTGACAGAGCGAATTGACTACTTAACAGCTGATGAAGAAGATAACTATGTTGTAGCCCAAGCGAACGCTCGTCTAGGTGATGATGGTTCATTCTTAGATGAAAATGTCGTTGCACGTTTCCGTGGAGAAAACACGGTTATCCGTCGCGATCGTTTAGACTATATGGATGTATCACCAAAACAAGTTGTATCTGCCGCTACAGCATGTATCCCATTCTTAGAGAACGATGACTCTAACCGTGCATTAATGGGTGCGAACATGCAACGTCAAGCAGTACCTTTATTAAATCCTGAAGCACCAATCGTAGGTACAGGTATGGAATACGTATCTGGTAAAGACTCTGGTGCAGCCGTGATTTGTAAATATCCTGGCGTTGTAGAGCGCGTAGAAGCCAAACAAATTTTTGTTCGCCGCTATGAAGAAGTAGACGGACAAAAAGTTAAAGGTAACTTAGATCAATACAAACTATTAAAATTTGTTCGTTCTAACCAAGGTACTTGTTACAACCAGCGTCCAATTGTTTCAGTTGGCGACGAAGTAGTAAAAGGTGAGATCTTAGCCGACGGTCCTTCAATGGAAAAAGGTGAGCTTGCTTTAGGACGAAACGTAATGGTTGGTTTCATGACATGGGATGGTTACAACTATGAGGATGCCATCATCATGAGTGAACGCCTTGTGAAAGACGATGTATATACGTCTGTTCATATTGAAGAATATGAATCTGAGTCTCGTGATACGAAGCTTGGACCTGAAGAAATTACGCGTGACATTCCAAACGTAGGTGAAGATGCGCTTCGCAACTTAGATGAGCGTGGAATCATCCGCATTGGTGCAGAAGTAAAAGACGGAGATCTTTTAGTTGGTAAAGTAACGCCAAAAGGTGTAACAGAACTAACAGCTGAAGAACGTCTTCTACACGCTATTTTCGGTGAAAAAGCGCGTGAAGTTCGTGATACTTCTCTTCGTGTACCACACGGCGGCGGTGGAATCATTCTTGATGTTAAAGTCTTCAACCGCGAAGATGGCGACGAATTACCACCAGGTGTAAACCAATTAGTCCGTGTATACATTGTTCAGAAGCGTAAAATTTCTGAAGGTGACAAAATGGCCGGTCGTCACGGTAACAAAGGTGTAATTTCACGTATTTTACCTGAAGAAGATATGCCTTACCTACCAGACGGTACGCCAATTGACATCATGTTAAACCCATTAGGGGTACCATCTCGTATGAACATCGGTCAGGTGCTAGAGCTTCATTTAGGTATGGCTGCTCGTAAGCTTGGCATTCACGTTGCGTCTCCAGTATTTGATGGTGCGCGTGAGGAAGATGTTTGGGCAACAATCGAAGAAGCTGGCATGTCTCGTGATGCTAAAACAGTTCTATATGATGGTCGAACAGGTGAACCATTCGATAACCGTGTATCAGTAGGGATCATGTACATGATCAAACTTGCTCACATGGTAGACGATAAACTTCACGCTCGTTCTACTGGACCATACTCACTTGTTACACAACAACCACTTGGTGGTAAAGCGCAGTTCGGTGGACAGCGTTTTGGTGAGATGGAGGTATGGGCACTTGAAGCATACGGTGCTGCTTACACATTACAAGAGATCTTAACAGTGAAATCAGATGACGTAGTAGGTCGTGTGAAAACATACGAAGCAATTGTTAAAGGTGAAAACATTCCAGAACCTGGCATACCTGAATCGTTCAAAGTATTAATTAAAGAACTACAAAGTTTAGGTATGGATGTGAAGATGCTTTCTGCTGACGAGCAAGAAATTGATATCATGGACTCAGAAGAGGACCATGAGCAACCAACAGAATCAATTATTGCAGATAACGAAGAAAGCCTTTCTGAAGGACAAAAAGATCCTGTCACAAAAGAGTAAGGAATTACTTTCATATAAACGTTAAGGGAAAAAACCTGTAGATTAAAAGGGAGGTAGGCTCCTTGCTAGATGTAAATAACTTTGAGTATATGAAAATCGGTCTAGCTTCGCCAGATAAAATTCGTTCTTGGTCGTACGGTGAGGTAAAAAAACCTGAAACGATCAACTATCGTACGTTAAAACCTGAAAAAGACGGCTTATTCTGTGAGCGTATTTTTGGTCCACAAAAGGACTGGGAATGTCACTGCGGAAAATATAAGCGCGTTCGTTATAAAGGTGTTGTATGTGATCGTTGCGGCGTAGAAGTTACGCGCGCAAAAGTTCGTCGTGAACGCATGGGTCACATCGAGCTAGCTGCACCTGTTTCTCATATTTGGTACTTTAAAGGTATTCCTAGCCGCATGGGACTTGTCTTAGACATGTCCCCTCGTGCGCTAGAGGAAATCATTTATTTTGCTTCTTATGTAGTAACAGATGCTGGTGATACACCACTTGAAAAGAAACAGCTTTTATCAGAGAAAGAATACCGTGCGTATCGTGAGAAGTACGGACAAACTTTCCATGCAGCAATGGGTGCTGAAGCTGTTAAAAAATTATTGCATGACATCGATCTTGATAAAGAAGTAGATGCTTTGAAAGAAGAATTGAAAACTGCTCAAGGTCAACGTCGTACACGTGCTATTAAACGTTTAGAAGTACTAGAGGCTTTCCGTCATTCTGGTAACGAACCTTCTTGGATGATTTTAGACGTTCTACCGGTTATTCCGCCAGAACTTCGTCCAATGGTTCAATTAGATGGTGGACGCTTTGCTACGTCTGACTTAAACGATTTATATCGCCGTGTAATCAACCGTAACAACCGCTTAAAGCGTTTATTAGACCTTGGAGCTCCTAGCATTATCGTTCAAAACGAAAAGCGTATGCTTCAAGAAGCTGTAGATGCATTAATCGATAATGGTCGTCGCGGCCGTCCGGTAACAGGACCAGGTAACCGTCCATTAAAATCTCTTTCTCACATGTTAAAAGGTAAGCAAGGTCGCTTCCGTCAAAACTTATTAGGTAAACGTGTTGACTACTCTGGCCGTTCGGTAATCGTTGTAGGTCCGAACTTAAAGATGTATCAATGTGGTCTTCCAAAAGAAATGGCGTTAGAGCTTTTCAAACCTTTCGTAATGAAAGAGCTTGTTGAGCGCGGTTTAGCTCATAACATCAAGAGTGCAAAACGTAAAATTGAACGCGTGCAACCTGAAGTATGGGACGTATTAGAATCGGTTATTAAAGAGCATCCAGTTCTTTTAAACCGTGCACCAACGCTACACAGACTAGGTATTCAAGCATTTGAACCTACGCTTGTAGAAGGTCGCGCTATCCGTCTTCACCCGCTTGTATGTACAGCATATAACGCTGACTTTGACGGTGACCAAATGGCGGTTCACGTTCCATTATCTGCAGAAGCACAAGCAGAAGCACGTATCTTAATGCTTGCTGCTCAAAATATCTTGAACCCTAAAGATGGTAAACCAGTTGTTACACCTTCACAGGATATGGTATTAGGTAACTACTACTTAACGCTTGAGCGTGAAGAGGCAGTTGGAGAAGGTATGGTGTTCAAGGATACAAATGAAGCACTATTAGCGTACCAAAACGGTTATGTGCATCTTCATACACGTGTAGGTGTGTATGCAGGTTCTTTAAACAACGAAACGTTTACAGAAGCACAAAATCAACAGTTGCTTGTTACAACGGTTGGTAAATTAGTTTTCAACGAAATTTTACCAAAATCGTTCCCATACATTAACGAACCAACAAGAGAAAACTTAGAAGTGAAAACTCCTGAGAAGTACTTTGTTGAAAAAGGTGCAGATGTGAAGGAATTCATCAAGAATCAACCGGCTATCGCACCGTTTAAGAAAAAAATCTTAGGTAATATTATCGCTGAAGTATTTAAACGTTTCAAAATTACTGAGACTTCTAAAATGCTTGACCGTATGAAAGACCTAGGTTTCAAATATTCTACTAAAGCTGGTATTACAGTTGGTGTAGCTGATATCGTGGTTTTAGGAGAAAAAGAAGTTATCTTAACAGAAGCGCAAGCTAAAGTAGATAACGTACTAAAACAATTCCGTCGTGGTTTAATTACTGAAGATGAGCGTTATGAGCGTGTTATCTCTGTATGGAGTAGCGCGAAAGACGTTATCCAAGGTAAATTAATGGCGTCATTAGACAAACGCAACCCAATCTTCATGATGAGTGACTCTGGTGCCCGTGGTAACGCATCTAACTTCACTCAGCTTGCAGGTATGCGTGGACTAATGGCCAACCCGTCTGGTCGTATCATTGAGTTACCAATCAAATCTAGTTTCCGTGAAGGTTTAACAGTATTAGAGTACTTTATCTCTACCCATGGTGCACGTAAAGGTCTTGCCGATACGGCTCTTAAAACAGCTGACTCAGGTTACCTTACTCGTCGTCTGGTTGACGTGGCACAAGACGTTATCGTACGTGATGACGACTGTGGTACAGACCGCGGTATTCTGGCTGTTGCAATCAAAGAAGGAACAGAAGAAATTGAGAAACTTGATGAGCGTCTAATTGGACGTTATGCAAGAAAAACACTACTTCACCCAGGAACAAACGAAGTGTTAGTGAAAGAAAACGAACTGATTACAGAAGACCTAGCTGAAACAATTGTGGATGCTGGTGTTGAAGAAGTATGGATTCGTTCTGCATTCACTTGTAACACTCGCCACGGTGTATGTAAAAAATGTTACGGTCGTAACCTTGCAACTGGTTCAGAAGTTGAAGTGGGTGAAGCAGTTGGTATCATCGCTGCTCAATCTATCGGTGAGCCAGGTACACAGTTAACGATGCGTACATTCCATACAGGTGGGGTTGCTGGAGACGATATCACTCAAGGTTTACCGCGTATCCAAGAGATCTTCGAAGCGCGTAACCCTAAAGGTCAAGCCGTTATTTCTGAAATTGAAGGTACAATTGCCGGCATTTCTGAAGGACGCGATCGTCAACATGAAATTACTGTTCAAGGAGAGATTGAAACTCGTTCTTACACAGCTCCGTACAGTGCACGTCTGAAAGTTATTGAAGGACAGCGCATTGCACGTGGTCAAGAATTAACAGAAGGTTCAATTGATCCTAAAGAATTACTAAAAGTAAAAGACATCACGGCTGTACAAGAGTACTTGCTTCGTGAGGTGCAAAAAGTATACCGTATGCAAGGGGTAGAAATTGGAGATAAACACGTAGAGGTAATGGTTCGCCAAATGCTTCGTAAAGTGCGCGTAATGGATTCAGGAGATACAGATGTATTACCAGGTTCATTACTTGATATTCACCAATTCACTGATGCAAATGAAAAAGTATTACTTGAAGGCAATCGTCCAGCGACGGGTCGTCCTGTATTACTTGGTATTACAAAAGCATCTCTTGAAACTGATTCCTTCTTATCTGCTGCATCATTCCAAGAAACAACGCGTGTTCTTACGGATGCTGCAATCAAAGGAAAACGTGATGAGTTGCTTGGACTTAAAGAGAATGTTATCATTGGTAAGCTAGTTCCGGCTGGTACAGGTATGACGAGATATCGTAATGCTGAACCGATCAAAAACCAAGCTGAAGAAACGGTAACAATCGACTAATTATAAAATCATTACTCTAGAATGGATGTTTTTTTAAAAAACTACAAAACGTTAGTTGACATCCATTCTAGGGAATGATACTATATCAAAGGTGCTCCTATAAACTACCTGTTACTTTGGAGGATATGATAATGTCTTATGAAAAAGTATTACAGGCTGATCATATTATTGTAGGAACAAAGCAGACGGTGAAAGCATTAAAAAAAGGTACAGTAAAGGAAGTCATCATTGCTGAAGACGCTGATTTTTATGTCACATCCATTGTGGCAAAAACGGCACAGCAAGAAAACGTTCCGTATACGTATGTCCCTTCTATGCGAAAGCTTGGTCAAGCTTGTAGGATAGAAGTTAACGCTGCAACTGTTGCAATTATTAGTTAACACGTTTTTGAACTTTTAGTTTCAAAGACTTTGTTTTTTGCTAAAAAATGAACCACCTGGATGTGTGGTCTTACAAAAGGCGAAAGGAGGAAAATTTAAATGCCTACTATTAACCAATTAATCCGTAATGGTCGTGTGAGTAAAGGTAAAAAATCTGACTCACCTGCTTTAAACAGAGGTTACAACAGCTTCAAAAAAGCTCAAACTAACCAATCTTCTCCACAAAAACGTGGTGTATGTACACGTGTGGGTACTATGACACCGAAGAAACCGAACTCGGCTCTTCGTAAATATGCTCGTGTACGTTTAACAAACGGTATCGAGGTAACAGCTTATATCCCAGGTATTGGTCACAACTTACAAGAACACAGCGTGGTACTTATCCGCGGTGGACGTGTAAAAGATTTACCAGGGGTACGTTACCATATCGTACGTGGTGCACTTGATACTGCTGGTGTGGATGGCCGTATGCAAGGTCGTTCTAAATATGGTACTAAGCGACCAAAAGCAGCTAAAAAATAATAGCTTAACAATTAATAGATAAACTTTTAAAAGTGAAAGGAGGAAGTAGAATGCCACGTAAGGGACCTGTTGCAAAAAGAGACGTATTACCAGATCCGATTTACAATTCTAAGCTTGTATCTCGCTTAATCAACAAAATGATGCTTGATGGAAAGCGCGGTAAGTCACAAGCTATTCTTTATAGAGCATTCGATTTAGTACAAGAGCGCAGTGGTAAAGAAGCTATGGAAGTATTCGACCAAGCTCTTAAAAACATCATGCCTGTACTAGAAGTTAGAGCACGCCGTGTAGGGGGTTCTAACTACCAAGTTCCTGTAGAAGTACGTCCAGAGCGTCGTACTACTTTAGGTCTTCGTTGGTTAGTAAACTATGCTCGTCTTCGTGGAGAAAAAACGATGGAAGAGCGTTTAGCTAACGAAATCCTTGATGCAGCTAACAACACTGGTGCTGCAGTTAAGAAACGTGAAGATACTCACAAAATGGCAGAAGCTAACAAAGCATTTGCTCATTACCGTTGGTAATCTTTTAACGAAACTTTTTAAAAAACAAATTATAATATGGAAGGAGAAATACCTAAGATGGCAAGAGAGTTCTCCTTAGAAAACACTCGTAATATTGGGATCATGGCTCACATTGATGCTGGTAAAACAACAACAACTGAGCGTGTTCTTTATTATACTGGCCGTATCCATAAAATTGGTGAAACTCATGAAGGAGCTTCACAAATGGACTGGATGGAGCAAGAGCAAGAACGTGGTATCACTATCACGTCTGCTGCGACAACTGCTTCTTGGAAAGGTCACCGCGTTAACATCATTGATACTCCTGGACACGTAGACTTCACTGTTGAAGTTGAGCGTTCATTACGTGTACTTGATGGCGCTGTGGCAGTTCTTGATGCTCAATCTGGTGTTGAGCCTCAAACAGAAACAGTATGGCGTCAAGCGACTACGTACGGTGTTCCCCGTGTCGTATTCGTTAACAAAATGGACAAAATTGGTGCTGACTTCTTGTACTCTGTAAAAACGATCCACGATCGTTTAGGTGCAAATGCTCACCCAATTCAGTTGCCAATTGGTGCTGAAGATGAGTTCGAAGCAATCATTGACCTAGTGGAAATGAAAGCATACTTCTACGAAGATGACTTAGGTACTCGTTCAGAGTCTCGTGAAATTCCTGAGGAATACAAAGAGCAAGCTGAAGAATACCGTGCAAGCTTAGTAGAAGCTGTTGCAGAACTTGACGAAGAATTAATGATGAAGTACTTAGACGAAGGCGAGCTTACAGTTGAAGAACTAAAAGCTGGTATCCGTAAAGGTACTTGTGACGTTGAATTCTACCCAGTTATCTGTGGTTCAGCATTCAAAAACAAAGGTGTACAATTAATGCTAGATGCAGTAATTGACTACCTACCATCTCCAGTAGATGTACCAGCAATCCAAGGTATCGTACCTGACACAGAAGAAGAAGTTACGCGTGAGTCTAGCGACAACGCTCCTTTCTCAGCATTAGCGTTCAAAGTTATGACGGACCCTTATGTTGGTAAATTAACATTCTTCCGTGTGTACTCTGGTGTACTAAGCTCTGGTTCATACATCAAAAACTCTACAAAAGGTAAGCGTGAGCGTGTAGGTCGTATCCTACAAATGCATGCTAACTCTCGTGAAGAGATTTCTGAAGTATACGCTGGAGATATCGCGGCAGCTGTAGGATTAAAAGATACTTCTACTGGTGATACTCTATGTGACGAAAAGAGTCTTGTAATTCTTGAGTCTATGGAATTCCCAGAGCCAGTTATCTCTTTATCTGTTGAGCCAAAATCAAAAGCTGACCAAGATAAAATGACTACAGCTCTTCAAAAGTTACAAGAAGAAGATCCAACTTTCCGTGCGGAAACTAATACAGAGACTGGTCAAATCATCATCTCTGGTATGGGTGAGCTTCACCTTGATATCATCGTTGACCGTATGCGTCGCGAATTCAAAGTAGAAGCAAACGTTGGTGCTCCTCAAGTAGCTTACCGTGAAACTTTCCGCGCTGGTGCGAAAGTTGAAGGTAAATTCGCTCGTCAATCTGGTGGTCGTGGACAATTCGGTCACGTTTGGATTGAGTTCGAACCTAACGAAGAAGGAAAAGGCTTTGAATTTGAGAACAAAATCGTTGGTGGTGTAGTTCCACGTGAATACATCCCTGCAGTTCAAGCTGGTCTTGAAGATGCATTACAAAACGGTGTTGTTGCTGGTTATCCATTAATCGATATCAAAGCTGCTTTAGTTGATGGATCTTACCATGACGTTGACTCAAGTGAGATGGCGTTTAAAATTGCCGCTTCTATGGCTCTTAAAAACGCAGTATCAAAATGTAGCCCAGCTATCCTTGAACCAATGATGAAGGTTGAAGTTGTTATCCCTGACGAATACTTAGGAGATATCATGGGTGACATTACGTCTCGTCGTGGACGTGTAGAAGGTATGGAAGCACGCGGTAACGCTCAAGTTGTACGTGCATTCGTTCCACTTTCTGAAATGTTTGGTTATGCAACTGCATTACGTTCAAACACTCAAGGTCGCGGAACATATTCTATGCACTTCGATCACTACGAAGAAGTTCCTAAATCAATTTCAGAAGAAATTATTAAAAAAAATAAAGGTGAATAATTGATTTTCACTCTTTATTGAAGTATAACTACTTATGTACGCTGTGAAAGTGGAGCTCATTCCCTTTCACGGCCTCATAAAACATAAACTACATGAATTTTAAGGAGGATTTTCGAATGGCTAAGGAAAAATTCGACCGTTCAAAAACACATGCCAATATCGGTACAATTGGTCACGTTGACCATGGTAAAACAACTTTAACAGCTGCTATCACTACTGTTCTTGCTAAGAAAAGTGGTAAAGGTGCAGCAATGGCTTACGACATGATCGACGCTGCTCCAGAAGAGCGCGAGCGTGGAATCACAATCTCAACTGCACACGTTGAGTACGAAACTGACACTCGTCACTATGCACACGTTGACTGCCCAGGACATGCTGACTATGTTAAAAACATGATCACTGGTGCTGCTCAAATGGATGGCGGTATCTTAGTAGTATCTGCTGCTGATGGTCCAATGCCACAAACTCGTGAGCACATCCTTCTTTCTCGTCAAGTAGGTGTACCTTACCTAGTTGTATTCTTAAACAAATGTGACATGGTAGACGACGAAGAGCTACTTGAATTAGTAGAAATGGAAGTACGTGACCTTCTTTCTGAATACGACTTCCCTGGTGACGATGTACCAGTAATCAAAGGTTCTGCTCTTAAAGCTCTTGAAGGTGAAGCTGATTGGGAAGCTAAAATCATCGAGCTTATGGACGCTGTTGATGAGTACATCCCAACTCCAGAACGTGACACTGAAAAACCATTCATGATGCCAGTTGAGGACGTATTCTCAATCACTGGTCGTGGTACAGTTGCTACAGGTCGTGTAGAGCGTGGACAAGTTAAAGTTGGTGACGTTATCGACATCATCGGTTTAACTGAAGAGCCAAAATCTACTACTGTAACAGGTGTAGAAATGTTCCGTAAGCTTCTTGACTATGCTGAAGCTGGCGACAACATCGGTGCTTTACTTCGTGGTGTAGCACGTGAAGAAATCCAACGTGGACAAGTATTAGCTAAACCAGGCTCAATCACTCCACACACTAAATTTACTGCTGAAGTATACGTTCTTTCTAAAGACGAAGGTGGACGTCACACTCCATTCTTCACAAACTACCGTCCACAGTTCTACTTCCGTACAACTGATGTAACTGGTATTTGTAACTTACCTGAAGGCGTAGAAATGGTAATGCCTGGCGACAACATCGAAATGACTGTTGAACTTATCGCTCCAATCGCGATTGAAGAAGGTACTAAATTCTCAATCCGTGAAGGTGGACGTACAGTAGGCGCTGGCGTTGTAGCTAAAATCAGCGAGTAATTTCTCGTTTCAGTAAAGGGAGTAGGGTAACCTACTCCTTTTTTTATTTGGTGATAAAAGGTAAAGATAGTTTTTACTATTACACTTGCAAAATGATCTCCTTTTATATATAATGAAAAAAGTGTGCGACACATAAAAAAGTTTTTTAACTTTATTGTTGCAATATGAACCCATTTTTAGTATAATAAAAATGTTGGTCTTTGACTGCGATGATGCGGAAGGTTGCCGACACACCCGGCCGCTTTGCCATGGCGAGTGTGGGGAAATTTCCGCGGAGAATGTCTATTGTAAAATAGGCGAAAAAGGAGGGAAAATAATGGCAAAAGAAAAAATTCGCATTCGTTTAAAAGCATATGATCACAGAATTCTTGATCAATCTGCTGAGAAAATCGTAGAAACTGCAAAACGTTCTGGTGCGGCTGTATCTGGTCCGATTCCATTACCGACTGAAAAATCAATTTATACAATTCTACGTGCAGTACACAAATATAAAGATTCTCGTGAGCAGTTCGAAATGCGCACGCATAAACGCTTAATTGATATCGTGAATCCAACACCACAAACTGTTGATTCATTAATGCGTTTAGACTTACCATCTGGTGTAGATATCGAAATTAAACTTTAATTTAAAATAAAGAATGAAAAGATACTTAGGAGGTGTGACTAATGGCCAAAGGAATCTTAGGAAGAAAGATCGGTATGACTCAAGTATTTGCTGAAAATGGTGACTTGATCCCAGTAACAGTAATTGAAGCTTCTGCTAACGTAGTTCTTCAAGTTAAAAACGCTGAGACAGACGGTTACGAAGCAATCCAATTAGGTTTCGAAGATATCCGTGAAAAACTATCTAACAAACCTGCAAAAGGACATGCTACTAAAGCTAATACTGCTCCTAAGCGCTTCATCCGTGAGTTACGCGGTGTGGACGCTTCAGCATATGAAGTTGGTCAAGAAGTCAAGGTTGATATTTTCGCAGAAGGCGATGTAATTGATGTAACAGGAATCTCAAAAGGTAAAGGTTTCCAAGGTGCTATTAAACGCCACGGACAATCTCGCGGACCTATGTCTCATGGTTCTCGCTACCACCGTCGCCCAGGTTCAATGGGTCCTGTAGCTCCAAACCGCGTATTCAAAGGTAAATTATTACCAGGACGCATGGGTGGAGAGCGCATCACTGTGCAAAACTTATCAATCGTTAAAGTTGACGCAGAACGCAATCTTTTATTAGTAAAAGGTAACGTGCCAGGAGCTAGAAAATCTCTAGTTACTGTTAAATCTGCAGTTAAATCTAAATAATAATTCTTCGAGAAAGGAGGAATAACCAATGCCAAAAGTAGCATTGTTTAACCAAAACGGTGAAAACGTTGGAGAAATCGAACTTCAAGATGCCGTTTTCGGTATCGAACCAAACAACAAAGTACTTTTCGACGCGATCGTAATGCAACGCGCATCTCAACGTCAAGGTACTTCTAAAGTTAAAAATCGTTCTGAAGTAAGAGGCGGTGGCCGTAAGCCATGGCGTCAAAAAGGTACTGGTCGTGCTCGTCAAGGATCTATCCGTTCTCCACAATGGCGTGGTGGTGGCGTAGTATTTGGTCCAGTTCCAAGAAGCTATAGCTACAAATTACCTAAAAAAGTTCGTCGTTTAGCAATTAAGTCTGCATTATCAACTAAAGTTCAAGATAACAGCATCGTTGTTCTTGAAGCTCTTTCTTTTGATGCTCCAAAAACAAAAGAAATGGTAGCAGTTCTTAAAAACCTAACAGTAGAACGCAAAGCATTAGTAGTAACTGCTGATCTTAACGAAAACGTTGCACTTTCAGCACGTAATATTCCTGGTGTAACAGTTGTTGCAGCTAATGGTTTAAGCGTATTAGACGTTATGAACCATGATAAGCTTGTAATCACTAAAGACGCAGTTGAAAAAGTAGAGGAGGTGCTTGCATAATGAAAGATCCTCGTGATATTATTAAGCGCCCCGTAATTACAGAACGTTCAACAGACTTAATGGCTGAGAAAAAATATACGTTTGATGTTGATGTAAGAGCTAATAAAACTGAGGTTAAAGATGCTATCGAAAAAATCTTTGACGTAAAAGTTGAAAAAGTAAACATCATGAACTACAAAGGTAAATTCAAGCGTGTAGGTCGCTACAGTGGTCTTACTAACCGTCGTCGTAAAGCGGTAGTAACACTAACTCAAGAGAGCAACGAAATCGAATTCTTCGAAGCTTAAGATTACTAGAGAAGGAGGGAAATTGAGATGGCGATTAAAAAGTATAAACCAACCTCAAATGGTCGTCGTGGCATGTCAGTTTCTGATTTCGCTGAAATTACTACTGACAAACCAGAAAAATCGTTACTTGCACCTGTCAAGAGAAAAGGTGGTCGTAACAACCAAGGTAAATTGACTGTTCGTCACCAAGGTGGTGGGCACAAGCGTCAATACCGTATCATCGATTTTAAACGCGATAAAGATGGAATACCTGGACGCGTTGCTACAATCGAATATGATCCAAACCGTTCAGCTAACATCGCATTAATTCATTATGCTGATGGTGAAAAACGTTACATTCTTGCTCCTAAAAACCTAAAAGTAGGTTTAGAAGTTATGTCAGGTCCTGAAGCTGACATTAAAGTAGGTAACGCGCTTCCTTTAGCTAACATTCCTGTTGGTACAGTAGTACACAACATCGAATTGAAACCTGGTAAAGGTGGACAATTAGTTCGTTCTGCAGGTACATCTGCTCAAGTACTTGGTAAAGAAGGTAAATACGTATTAGTACGTTTAACTTCTGGTGAAGTACGCATGATTCTTGCAACTTGTCGTGCAACTGTAGGTCAAGTTGGTAACGAACAACACGAGTTAATCAACATCGGTAAAGCCGGTCGTTCTCGTTGGTTAGGTATCCGTCCAACTGTACGTGGTTCTGTAATGAACCCTAACGATCACCCACACGGTGGTGGTGAAGGACGTGCTCCAATCGGACGTAAGTCTCCAATGAGTCCATGGGGTAAACCAACACTTGGTTACAAAACTCGTAAGAAGAAAAACAAATCCGATAAATTTATCGTTCGTCGTCGTAAAAAATAACGGGATTGAGCTACGGTTCAAACGAACCGTAGGACAATCACGAAGGGAGGTTCATTTATGGGTCGCAGCTTAAAGAAAGGACCTTTTGTAGATGACCATTTAATCAACAAAATTGAGAAGTTAAACGAAACTGACAGCAAGCAAGTAGTAAAAACTTGGTCTCGTCGTTCAACTATCTTCCCTCAGTTCATTGGTCATACAATTGCTGTATATGACGGTCGTAAACATGTACCAGTTTATGTTACTGAAGACATGGTAGGTCACAAACTTGGTGAATTCGCACCATCTCGTACTTACAAAGGTCACGCAAGTGATGATAAGAAAACAAGACGCTAATATGAGAGGAGGCTTTTAAATGCAAGCTAAAGCTGTCGCGAGAACAGTACGTATTGCTCCTCGTAAAGTTCGTTTAGTTGTAGATTTAATTCGAGGTAAGCAAGTGGGTGAAGCGCTAGCAGTGCTACTTCACACGCCAAAGGCTGCTTCTCCAGTCGTTGAGAAAGTATTAAAATCTGCTATTGCCAATGCAGAACACAATTATGAAATGGACGCTAACAATTTAGTTATTACTGACGCTTTTGTTAACGAAGGTCCAACTTTAAAACGTTTCCGTCCACGCGCTATGGGACGTGCAAGCCAAATTAACAAGCGCACAAGCCACATCACAATCGTGGTATCAGAAAAGAAGGAGGGATAATTCATGGGTCAAAAGGTAAATCCGGTCGGTCTTCGCGTCGGTGTCATCCGTGATTGGGAATCAAGATGGTTCGCTGGCAAAGACTACGCTGACTTATTACATGAAGACTTAAAAGTACGTGAATATATCGCTAAACGTTTAAACGATGCAGCTGTTTCTAAAGTTGAAATCGAACGCGCTGCTAACCGCTTAAACGTAACGATCCACACTGCAAAACCTGGTATGGTAATTGGTAAAGGTGGTACTGAAGTAGAATCACTTCGTAAAGCTCTTAACCAATTAACAGGCAAGCGTGTACACATTAACATCCTTGAAATTAAACGAGCAGATTTAGATGCTAAACTAGTAGCTGAAAACATCGCTCGCCAACTTGAGAACCGTGTATCATTCCGTCGTGCTCAAAAGCAAGCTATCCAACGTAGCATGCGTGCTGGCGCACAAGGTATCAAAACAATGGTATCTGGTCGTTTAGGCGGAGCTGATATTGCTCGTTCTGAATATTACAGTGAAGGTACAGTTCCACTTCATACACTTCGCGCTGATATTGACTATGCTCACGCTGAAGCAGATACTACTTATGGTAAACTTGGTGTGAAAGTATGGATCTATCGTGGAGAGGTTCTTCCTACTAAAAAGAAAACTGAGGAAGGAGGAAAATAATTATGTTATTACCAAAACGCGTTAAATATCGTCGCGAACATCGCGGAAAAATGCGTGGACGCGCTAAAGGTGGTACGGAAGTACATTTCGGTGAATTCGGTTTACAAGCTACTGAAGCTTCTTGGATTACAAACCGTCAAATCGAAGCTGCTCGTATCGCAATGACTCGTTACATGAAACGTGGCGGTAAAGTATGGATTAAAATTTTCCCTTCTAAACCTTATACTGCTAAGCCTCTAGAAGTCCGAATGGGTTCTGGTAAAGGTGCTCCTGAAGGTTGGGTAGCAGTTGTTAAACCTGGAAAAGTAATGTTTGAAATTTCAGGTGTATCTGAAGAGGTTGCACGTGAAGCTTTACGTTTAGCTGCACACAAGCTACCTATAAAATGTAAGTTTGTAAAACGTGAAGAAATTGGTGGTGATTCTAATGAAAGCTAATGAAATTCGTGACCTTACCACTGCTGAAATTGAACAAAAAGTTAAGGCTTTAAAAGAAGAGTTGTTTAACCTTCGTTTCCAATTAGCGACTGGACAATTAGAGAATACTACTCGTATTCGTGAAGTGCGCAAATCGATCGCTCGTATGAAAACTGTAGTTCGTGAAAGAGAGATTGCTGCTAATAAATAATTAAGTCTGAGAGGAGGCTTTCAGAATGAGTGAACGCAACCAACGTAAAGTTTACACTGGCCGCGTAGTTTCTGACAAAATGGATAAGACTGTTACTGTTCTTGTTGAAACTTACAAAAAGCATTCGCTTTATGGCAAGCGTGTAAAATACTCAAAGAAATTCAAAGCTCACGATGAAAACAATACAGCTCAACTAGGCGATATCGTGAAGATCATGGAAACTCGTCCGTTATCAGCTACTAAACGTTTCCGTCTAGTAGAAGTTGTAGAAAAAGCTGTTATCATCTAATAGTTAAGATAGATCGGATAAGAATGATTCATCCGAAGGGAGGTTTCGTACATGATTCAACAAGAATCTCGTTTAAAAGTTGCAGACAACTCTGGTGCACGTGAGGTACTTACTATTAAAGTACTTGGTGGTTCAGGTCGCAAGACAGCAAACATTGGTGATGTTATCGTTTGTACGGTGAAACAAGCAACACCAGGAGGCGTTGTTAAAAAAGGTGACGTTGTTAAAGCTGTTGTTGTACGTACAAAAAGTGGTGTTCGCCGTACTGACGGTTCTTACATCCGTTTCGACGAAAATGCTTGCGTAATCATCCGTGACGACAAAGGACCACGTGGTACTCGTATCTTCGGACCAGTTGCTCGTGAATTACGTGATAACAACTTCATGAAGATCGTATCATTGGCTCCAGAAGTTATCTAATTGATATATAGAACAAATACAAAATGCCTTTTAAGGAGGTGCGAATAGGATGCATGTTAAAAAGGGCGACAAAGTAGTGGTTATCTCTGGTAAAGACAAAGGTAAGCAAGGTGAAGTACTTGCAGCTTTCCCAAAGAAAGACCGTGTACTTGTTGAAGGCGTGAACGTTGTTAAAAAACACTCTAAACCTTCTCAAGTAAATCCACAAGGTGGAATCGTTAGCCAAGAGGCACCTATCCACGTATCAAACGTAATGCCGTTGGATCCTAAATCTGGTGAGCCAACTCGTGTTGGGTACCAAGTTATCGATGGCAAAAAGGTACGTGTAGCAAAAAAATCTGGTGAAACTTTAGATAAATAATTAATGAAATGTGAAGGGAGGTTTAGTTCACATGAACCGTCTTAAAGAGAAATTTACAAAAGAGATTACTCCTGCTCTAGTTAGCAAGTTTAATTATGAATCTGTAATGCAAGTGCCAAAAATCGACAAGATCGTAATCAACATGGGTATCGGTGATGCTGTTTCTAACTCAAAAGCTTTAGATAACGCTGTTGAAGAACTAGCTGAAATCACTGGTCAAAAACCTGTTGTAACTCGTGCGAAAAAATCTATCGCTGGTTTCCGTCTTCGTGAAGGTATGCCAATCGGTGCGAAAGTTACTTTACGCGGCGAGCGTATGTACGAATTCTTCGATAAATTAGTATCAGTATCACTTCCACGTGTGCGTGATTTCCGTGGTGTATCTAAAAAAGCATTTGATGGTCGTGGAAACTACACGTTAGGTGTTAAAGAACAATTGATCTTCCCAGAGATCGATTATGATAAAGTAACTAAAGTTCGTGGTATGGATATCGTTATTGTTACAACAGCAAACACTGATGAAGAAGCTCGTGAGCTTTTAACTCAGTTCGGTATGCCATTCCAGAAGTAATAACTGCCAACGTTAAGCAGAGGAGGCGAAAATGTGGCTAAAAAATCAATGATTGCGAAGCAAAAACGCCAGCAAAAATTCCAAGTACAAGAGTATACACGTTGCGAACGTTGTGGACGTCCACACTCAGTACTACGTAAATTCAAGCTTTGCCGTATTTGTTTCCGTGAGCTTGCTTATAAAGGTCAAATTCCTGGTGTTAAAAAAGCTAGTTGGTAAAACCCAAGTTTGGGAAGGAGGTAAATTAATATGGTAATGACTGATCCTATTGCAGATTTACTAACTCGTATCCGCAATGCGAACATGGTTCGTCATGAGAAAATTGAAGTTCCTGCTTCTAACATTAAGAAGCAAATTGCAGAAATCCTTAAGCGTGAGGGTTTCGTACGTGATGTAGAATACATCGAAGACAACAAACAAGGTATTATCCGTATCTTCTTAAAATACGGTTCAAATAACGAACGTGTAATTACAGGCTTAAAACGTATCAGTAAACCTGGTCTACGTGTTTATGCAAAAAATAACGAAGTACCACGTGTACTTAACGGTTTAGGTATCGCAATCGTTTCTACTTCTCAAGGTGTTTTAACTGACAAAGAAGCTCGTCAAAAGCAAGCTGGTGGAGAAGTATTAGCGTACGTTTGGTAATAAGTTTTAAATGTGAATGGAGGTGTAACTATGTCACGTGTTGGTAAAAAGCCTTTAGAACTTCCAGCAGGTGTTACAGTTACGAACGAGAGCAACACTGTAACTGTAAAAGGACCAAAGGGTGAATTAACTCGTACATTCCACCCTGAAATCGAAATTAAAGTTGAAGACAACGTATTAGTTGTTAATCGTCCTAGTGACAATAAAGAGCACCGCGCTCTTCACGGAACTACTCGTAGCCTTTTAGGTAACATGGTTGAAGGTGTTACTAAAGGATTCGAACGTGGTTTAGAATTAGTCGGTGTAGGTTACCGTGCACAAAAATCTGGTAGCAAATTAGTATTGAGCGTTGGATACTCTCACCCAGTTGAGATTACTCCTGAAACAGGAATCGAAATCGAAGTTCCTTCTCAAACTAAGATCGTTATTAAAGGTATTGATAAAGAACGCGTAGGTGCATTAGCTGCAAATATTCGTGACGTTCGTCCACCAGAGCCTTACAAAGGTAAAGGTATTCGTTACGAAGGCGAATATGTACGTCGTAAAGAAGGTAAAACTGCTAAGAAGTAATGCCGGTTAGGTAAAAGAAAGGAGTGCCCGAAATGATCACGAAGCTTGATAAAAACAAAGTTCGTAAAAAAAGACATGCTCGTGTTCGTGCGAAGTTATCTGGAACTGCAACTCGTCCGCGTTTAAACGTGTTCCGTTCTAATCAACATATTTACGCACAAGTTATCGACGATTTAAATTCAGTAACAATCGCAAGTGCTTCAACGTTAGATAAAGACCTGACTTTAGAAAGCACTGGTAACACTGAAGCTGCTATCAAAGTTGGCGAATTAGTCGCTAAACGCGCAGTAGAAAAAGGTGTAAACGAAGTAGTATTCGACCGTGGCGGTTATTTATATCATGGCCGTGTTAAAGCATTAGCTGACGCTGCTCGTGAAGCTGGATTACAATTCTAATTGTAAAAGGAGGGAAAATCATGCGTCGTATTGATCCAAATAAATTAGAGCTTGAAGAACGTGTTGTTACCGTTAACCGCGTAGCTAAAGTTGTGAAAGGTGGACGTCGTTTCCGCTTCGCTGCATTAGTTGTAGTTGGTGACAAAAACGGTCACGTTGGATTCGGTACTGGTAAAGCACAAGAGGTACCAGATGCAATCCGTAAAGCAATTGAAGATGCGAAGAAAAACTTAATTACTGTACCTATGGTTGGTACAACTATTCCACACGAAATCCTTGGACAATTTGGTGCAGGTCAAATTTTCTTAAAACCTGCTTCTGAAGGTACAGGAGTTATCGCTGGTGGCCCAGTTCGTGCGGTACTAGAATTGGGTGGAGTAAGTGATATTCTATCTAAATCTTTAGGTTCAAACACTCCAATCAACATGGTACGTGCAACTCTTAACGGTTTAGCTAACCTAAAACGTGCTGAAGATGTTGCAAAACTACGTGGCAAGACTGTAGAAGAACTGTTAGGATAAGGGAGGGATATGGAATGGCAAACAAACTAGCAATTACCCTTACTCGTAGCGTAATTGGTCGTCCAGAAGATCAACGTGTAACTGTTCGTACACTTGGCCTACGTAAGTTAAATCAAACTGTCGTTCAAGACGATAATCCTGCAATTCGCGGAATGATTAACAAAGTAGCTCACCTTGTTACAGTAAAAGAGCAATAAGTATAAATTGTCACTCTAAGGAGGTGCTCCGGAATGAAACTTCATGAATTGAAACCAGCTGAAGGTTCACGTAAAGTACGTAACCGTGTAGGTCGTGGTACTGGTTCAGGTAACGGAAAGACTTCAGGTAAAGGTCACAAAGGGCAAAACGCTCGCTCTGGCGGTGGCGTAAGACCTGGCTTCGAAGGTGGTCAAACTCCTTTATTCCGTCGTCTTCCAAAACGTGGGTTCACTAATATCAATCGCAAAGAATACGCGATCGTTAATTTAGAAGCTCTTAACCGTTTTGAAGATGGAACTGAAGTAACACCAGAATTATTAATCGAAACTGGTTTAGTAAGCAAAGCAAAAGCTGGCGTTAAAGTACTAGGAAACGGTACATTAAACTCTAAGCTAACTGTTAAAGCTGCTAAATTCTCTTCAACTGCTAAAGAAGCTATCGAAGCTGCTGGCGGTACAGTTGAGGTGATCTAATGTTTCAAACAATCTCCAATTTAATGCGCGTGCGTGAAATAAGACAAAAAATCTTTTTCACTTTGTTAATGTTAATTGTCTTCCGAATTGGTACATTTATTCCTGTACCTAGTGTTAATACGGATGTACTGAAATTGCAAGATGGGTTAAATGTATTCGGAGTTCTGAATACATTTGGCGGCGGCGCGTTAAAAAACTTCTCCATTCTTGCTATGGGCATTATGCCTTATATTACAGCATCCATCATCGTCCAATTATTGCAGATGGATGTTGTACCTAAGTTTACAGAATGGTCAAAGCAGGGAGATGTTGGGCGCCGTAAATTAGCTCAAGTAACTCGTTATGGAACAATTGTGCTTGGATTTATCCAGGCTTTAGGTATGTCTATAGGATTCAACAATATTTCGGGCGGACAATTGATCGCTAATCCAGGAATTTCTACGTATCTTCTAATTGCTACAGTGTTAACGGCAGGTACTGCCTTCTTAATGTGGTTAGGAGAGCAGATTACTGCAAAAGGCGTAGGTAATGGTATTTCTATCATTATCTTTGCTGGGATTGCAGCTGGTATTCCGACAACATTAAATCAAATTTATGCACAGCAATTTGAAGACGTTGGGGATCAATTATTCATTCGTATCGTAACGGTAGTTTTAATTGCGATTGCAGTTTTAGCTATTATTGTTGGGGTTATTTATTTCCAACAAGCGCTACGAAAAATTCCTATTCAATATGCAAAGGGTTCAGCTGGTCGTAATCCTGTTGGAGGTCAATCCACTCATTTACCGTTAAAAGTAAATGCTGCTGGGGTTATTCCTGTTATCTTTGCAGTTTCATTTATTATCACACCACCAACAATTGCATCATTTTTCGGTCCAAATGATGTAACGACGTGGATTCAGAATACATTTGACTATACTAAGCCAATTGGTATGATAGTGTATGTAGCGTTAATCATTGCTTTTTGTTACTTCTATACATTTGTTCAAGTTAACCCTGAACAAGTAGCAGAGAACTTGAAAAAGCAAGGTGGCTACATCCCAGGCATCCGTCCTGGTAAAAGCACACAAGCTTATTTAACGAAAGTGTTATATCGTCTGACATTAATCGGTTCGATATTCCTTGCGTTAATTGCTGTGTTGCCGGTTCTGTTCATCAAAATTGCAAACTTACCATCATCTGCTCAGATCGGCGGTACTAGTTTGTTAATTGTTGTCGGTGTAGCTCTTGAGACAATGAAACAGCTTGAGAGTCAATTAGTGAAACGCCATTATAAGGGATTTATTAAGTAAAGCTGTTTAGTGGGAAGCAAGCTGCTTTCCCATTAAACGGATAAGATACTGAGGGGGAAGCAAGAAATGAATTTAGTGTTAATGGGCCTTCCTGGTGCTGGGAAAGGTACTCAAGCAGAAAAAATCGTTGAGCATTACGATATCCCTCATATCTCAACAGGAGATATGTTCCGAGCTGCAATTAAAGAAGGAACGCAACTAGGTTTAAAAGCTAAATCATTTATGGACCAAGGTAACCTTGTTCCTGATGAAGTAACAATTGGAATTGTGCGCGAGCGTTTAAACAAACAAGATTGTGAAAACGGCTTTTTACTTGATGGCTTCCCGAGAACAGTAGCCCAAGCAGAAGCTCTTGAAACAATTACAAAAGAACTAAACAAGCAAATTGATTATGTGATTAATATTGATGTAGATCAAAGCATTTTAATGGAGCGTCTTACTGGACGCCGCATTTGTAAAGATTGCGGAGCTACTTACCACTTAGTATTCAATCCTCCTGCGAAAGAAGGAGTTTGTGACAAATGTGGCGGAGAGCTTTATCAACGTGCAGATGACAATGCTGAGACGGTTTCAACTAGACTTTCAGTTAATGTTAAACAATCTCAACCTCTACTTGATTTCTATCAAGAAAAAGGTTATCTACGCAATATTAATGGTAATCAAGATATTAACATTGTGTTTGAGGATGTTCGTCAATTACTTGCTGGGGTTAAGCAATGATCATTTGCAAGACACCAGAGGAAATTGAGGTCATGCGTGAAGCTGGACGAATCGTGGCTTTAACTCATCAAGAGTTAAAAAAGCATATCGCTCCAGGTATTACGACTATAGAATTGGATGCAATTGCTGAAAATTTTATTCGTCAACATGATGCAATTCCGTCTTTTAAAGGGTATAATGGTTTTCGCGGCAGTGTATGTGCTTCTGTGAATGAAGAATTAGTTCATGGTATTCCGGGTGAACGCAAGCTTAATGAAGGGGATATCATCAGTTTAGACATCGGAGCTAAATTCGGTGGCTATCACGGTGATTCAGCTTGGACATATGGAGTAGGAAAGATTTCATTAGAAAATCAAGAGCTGCTTGATGTGACTGAGCAATCTCTCTACAAGGGATTAGCAGAAGCTAAGCCGGGCGAGCGTTTGTCGAATATTTCACATGCTATTCAACAGTACGCAGAATCACGTAACTTTTCGATTGTAAGAGAATATGTTGGCCATGGGGTCGGCAAAGACTTACATGAAGATCCGCAAGTACCTCATTATGGTCCACCGAATAAAGGACCGCGTCTACGTCCAGGCATGGTATTGGCAGTTGAGCCAATGGTGAATGCTGGTATGCGATATGTAAAGACATTACCTGATAACTGGACAGTTGTCACAGTAGATGGTAAAATGTGTGCGCACTTCGAACATACTATTGCAATTACTGAGACGGGATATGAAATTCTGACAGCATTGTAATGTTAAAGGATGTTATCTCTATCCATTCCTCGCTAGATGCACTGGACAGTAAACAGTAATTATCTAAATTCACGATGATCGTTTTTCGTCTGAATTGCTGTTAAAATGGTAAAGATGTATATTAGCGTCAATCATCTTGAATTTAATGATTACGATCTCCGGATGTTCAGAACAGGTTCTTTTTAAGTCGTTTAATGATAGCTTGTTACTGTTTCAAAGAAAGGAGAGCACTTTAATGGCAAAAGACGATGTAATTGAAGTTGAAGGTACAGTTGCTGAGACTTTACCTAACGCTATGTTCAAGGTAGAATTAGAAAATGGTCATACAGTACTTGCTCACGTATCAGGAAAAATTCGCATGCATTTCATTCGAATCTTACCTGGTGATAAAGTAACTGTAGAATTGTCACCATACGATTTAACTCGCGGTAGAATTACGTACCGTTTCAAATAAAACCTATGCACTCCGTACTATCAAGGAGGTATGAAACATGAAAGTCAGACCATCAGTTAAACCAATCTGCGAAAAATGTAAAGTTATCCGTAGAAAAGGTAAAGTAATGGTAATTTGTGAAAACCCTAAGCATAAACAAAAACAAGGTTAATCAATAAGGAGGTGCACTATTCATATGGCACGTATTGCTGGTGTTGATATTCCTCGTGACAAGCGTGTAGTAATTTCATTAACATACATTTTCGGTATTGGTCGTCCAACTGCTGAAAAAGTTCTAGCTGAAGCTGGAGTTTCTGAAGATACTCGCGTTCGTGACTTAACAGAAGAAGAATTAGGTAAAATTCGTGATATTTTAGATAGCTATAAAGTAGAAGGCGATCTTCGTCGTGAAGTTTCTTTAAACATCAAACGTTTAATTGAGATTGGTTCATACCGTGGTATCCGCCACCGTCGTAGTTTACCAGTTCGTGGTCAAAACAGTAAAAACAATGCTCGTACACGTAAAGGCCCACGCCGTACTGTAGCGAACAAGAAGAAATAATTAGTAAGGGAGGTCATTAACAGATGGCACGTAAAACTAATACACGTAAACGTCGCGTGAAAAAGAATATTGAAGCTGGTGTAGCTCATATTCGCTCAACGTTTAACAACACTATTGTAACAATTACAGATGTTCACGGTAATGCGATTGCTTGGTCTAGTGCAGGCGCACTTGGCTTCAGAGGTTCTCGTAAATCTACTCCATTTGCTGCGCAAATGGCTGCTGAAACTGCTGCTAAAGTTTCTATGGATAACGGAATGAAAACTCTTGAAGTTACAGTTAAAGGCCCTGGTGCTGGTCGTGAAGCAGCTATCCGTGCTCTTCAAGCTGCAGGTTTAGAAGTAACAGCTATTAAAGATGTTACTCCTGTACCTCACAACGGATGCCGCCCACCAAAACGTCGTCGTGTATAATTAATATGTATAGATTCTATTTCGTTGTCTATAATGATGATGGTGTAGAATTTATTCATGCAACGAAATGTTTTCCATTTGTTGTGCACATTCGGGAACTGTCTAATAGGGAATTTCGGTTAGGCATTTGAGAAATCAGCCGTCTAGCCGAGGTTTCGACGTTTTGAAGGAGGGTTTATATTGATAGAGATTGAAAAGCCAAAAATCGAAACGGTAGAAATCAGCGATGATAGAAAGTACGGTAAATTCGTCGTCGAACCACTTGAGCGTGGATATGGTACTACTTTGGGTAACTCCTTACGTCGTATCCTATTATCCTCACTCCCTGGTGCAGCTGTAACATCTATTCAAATTGAAGGTGTATTACATGAATTTTCAACAGTTCCTGGAGTTGTTGAAGATGTAACAAACATCATTTTAAACGTTAAAAAGTTAGCGTTAAAGATTTACTCTGATGAAGAGAAAACACTTGAGATCGATGTTAAAGGTCCTGGTACAGTAACGGCTGCTGACATTCAAGCAGACAGTGATATCGAAGTTCTAAATCCAGATCTTCATATTGCAACACTTGAGTCAGATGCTCATTTCCGTATGAGACTTACTGCTCGCACAGGTCGAGGTTATAATCCTGCCGATGCTAACAAGCGTGAAGACCAACCAATTGGTGTACTTCCAATTGATTCAATCTATACGCCTGTTACTCGCGTATCGTATTATGTAGAGAATACTCGTGTTGGTCAAATGACAAATTACGATAAGTTAACGTTGGATGTTTGGACTGACGGTAGCATCGAGCCAGAAAAAGCTGTTGCTTTAGGTGCAAAGATTCTAACTGAACACTTAAATATCTTCGTTAACTTAACAGATGAAGCTCAAAAAGCAGAGATCATGGTAGAAAAAGAAGAAGATCAGAAAGAAAAAGTTCTAGAGATGACGATCGAGGAACTGGATTTATCTGTTCGTTCTTACAACTGCTTAAAACGAGCAGGCATCAATACTGTACAAGAGCTTGCTAATAAAACAGAAGAAGATATGATGAAAGTTCGTAACTTAGGCCGTAAATCTTTAGAAGAAGTTAAAGCTAAACTTGAAGAATTAGGTTTGGGTCTACGTAAGGACGACTGATTATATCTACCTGTTTAACTACTTAACAAAGGAGGGGACCTCACATGTCTTACCGTAAATTAGGTCGTACAAGCGCACAACGCAAGGCGCTTCTTCGTGATTTAACAACTGATTTAATCATCAGTGAACGCATTGAGACAACTGAAGCTCGTGCAAAAGAATTACGTTCAACTGTTGAAAAAATGATTACTTTAGGTAAACGTGGAGATCTACACGCTCGTCGTCAAGCTGCATCTTACATCCGTAATGAAGTAGCTAACGAAGAAGCTGGTCAAAGCGCTTTACAAAAACTATTCAGCGATATCGCTACTCGCTACGAAGATCGCCAAGGCGGTTACACTCGTATCTTAAAAGTTGGACCTCGCCGTGGTGACGGTGCTCCAATGGTTATCATTGAATTAGTTTAATATTTTTAATACAGATAGAAAAGGGCGAGACAGTGTGTAACTAGTCGTTGCCCTTTTTTTATACCTAAAACCGGGTAAATAGCGTAAAAAATCAATGTAGGCAATGCTGCAATAGAAAAAGCTGAGAGGAAGATAGCGTTGAAAGAAATGTCTTTAGAGGTAAAAGATTTATGCTTTCGATACGATCCTGAAGCAGACCTAACATTAGATCACCTTTCTCTCTCTGCTTATAAAGGTGAATGGTTAGCGATTGCTGGACATAATGGATCTGGTAAGTCGACGCTGGCACGAATTCTAAACGGCCTTTTGCTACCTGAAAAAGGAACGGTTCGAGTGGGCGATACGCTTTTATCTGAAGAAACAATATGGGATGTGCGCAAGCAGATTGGAATGGTGTTTCAAAATCCAGATAATCAATTTGTTGGCTCAACCGTTCAAGACGATATTGCGTTTGGGCTTGAAAATAACGGGATTCCATTTGAGATTATGGAAAAACGTATACCTGAAGCAATCGACATGGTCAATATGAGTGCTTTTCTGGATCAAGAGCCTCATCAGCTATCAGGTGGACAAAAACAGCGTGTGGCCATTGCGGGTATAATTGCCGTACAGCCATCTGTCATCATTCTAGATGAAGCAACATCTATGTTAGATCCTATTGGGCGAACTGAAGTGCTTGAAACTGTTAGAAAATTAAAAGAAGAAAAACAACTGACGGTTATTTCAATTACTCACGATTTAGATGAAGTAGCAATGGCTGACAGAGTCGTTGTGATGAACAAAGGGAAGATCTATGCAACAGGTACTCCACGCGAAGTATTTGCATTAGGTTCCAAGTTAACGGATATTGGACTAGACTTGCCGTTTTCCGTTAAACTAAGCCATCGTTTTGCTTCCGTAGGAATTCCTTTATCAAAAATTCATTTAACAGATGAGGACTTGGTGGACGAACTATGGACATTATATTCAAAGAAGTAGAGCATCGTTATCAAGTTAATACACCATTTGAACGAATTGCTCTACATGACTTAAATTTAAACATTCAATCAGGTACATTTTTGGCTGTTATTGGCCATACTGGTTCTGGGAAATCAACAATCATACAGCATCTGAACGCCTTATTGAAACCAACTGCTGGTGAAATTCAAATCGGTGAGCGCACCATTAAAGCCAATCGAAAAGAAAAGAATTTAAAAGCTATTCGTCAGCAAGTAGGCGTGGTGTTTCAATTTCCAGAACATCAGCTTTTTGAAGAAACGGTGGAAAAAGATATAGCTTTTGGGCCAATGAATTATGGCGTTTCGGAAGAAGAAGCAAAGCAAAAAGCAAGAGAGCTTATCAAGTTAGTAGGGTTGCCAGAAGACATTCTCACCAGATCTCCTTTTGATTTGAGTGGTGGACAAATGCGTCGTGTAGCGATAGCAGGTATTCTAGCGATGAATCCTAGTGTGCTAATTTTAGATGAACCAACTGCTGGATTGGACCCTAGAGGGCGTCAAGAAATTATGAATATGATTTATCATCTTCATAAAGAAAAAGGCTTGACGACGATTCTCGTGACTCACAGCATGGAAGATGCAGCTATGTACGCAGATGAACTAATTGTGATGAATAAGGGAACGATTGCGATGAAAGGATCACCTAGAGAAGTATTTGGTCAGCATACGCAGCTAAAAGAATATGGATTGGATGTTCCAGAATCACTTCGCTTTATGCTGAAGCTGCAAGAGAAATTTCAGCTTGAAGCATCGGATACGGTTATTACCTTTTCTGAAGTGGTAGAGAAAGTGGAGCACCTTATGCAGCAAGGTGAACGATTATGATGAACTCAATCATTATTGGTAAGTATGTGCCGGGTCATTCTGTTGTCCATCGAATGGATCCCCGAGCCAAGCTGCTTCTTGTATTTGCGTATGTATTAATTGTGTTTTTAGCAAATAACCCTATCGGCTATGCTTTTTTAGGTGTGTATACCCTTATGATAGTGGCCATGAGTAAAGTGCCCGTTTCGTTTATTTTAAGAGGGTTAAAGCCCGTTATGTTTATTATTATCATCACGTTTCTTTTGCACATTTTTATGACAAAGGAAGGTCCTCTTTTGTTTGAATGGGGATGGTTTTCTGTCTATAAAGGCGGCCTTATTCAAGGTGTTTTAATTTCCTTGCGCTTCTTGTTCTTAATTTTAATTACGACGATGCTAACTTTAACGACTACGCCTATTGAAGTAACAGATGGAATGGAAAGCTTGCTGAATCCATTTAAAAAGCTCAAGCTTCCTGTACACGAATTAGCTTTAATGATGTCCATTTCTCTTCGCTTTATTCCTACATTGATGGAAGAGACAGATAAAATTATTAAAGCGCAGACAGCACGAGGAGTGGACTTTAGCAGCGGCCCCATTGCGGATCGTTTGAAAGCTGTGGTTCCTTTGCTTGTTCCTCTATTTATAGGTTCATTTAAGCGTGCTGAAGAGCTGGCTATTGCCATGGAGGCAAGGGGTTATAAAGGCGGAGAAGGGCGTACAAAGTATCGTCAATTGAAATGGGGAAGCATAGATACAATTATGCTTTTACTTCTGCTGCTAGTAGCAGTTGTTTTAGTGCTGATTAGAACGTAAAGATTGTTTGGTGAAAAGATGAAACGTTTAAAATGTATAGTTGCATACGACGGCACACACTTTTCAGGTTATCAAGTTCAGCCCAATAAGCGAACTGTTCAACTGGAGATTGAAGCCGTTTTAGAGAAAATGCATAACAAAAAAGTTCCGATTTACGCCTCTGGACGAACGGACACAAATGTTCATGCACAGGGGCAAGTCATTCATTTTGATACAAACCTAAATATTCCATGTGATAAGTGGAAAAAAGCATTGAATTCAATGCTACCAGATGATATTGTAATGAAGAATGTATGTGAAGTTGATGCACATTTTCACGCCCGGTATGACGTTACTTCAAAAGAGTACCGCTATCATATTTTGCGCGGCGAAGATCGAAATCCTTTCACTCGTTCTTATGCATACCATTACCCTTATCCATTAGACTACTCAAAAATGAAAAAAGCCATCACATATTTACTCGGTACACACGACTTCACAAGCTTTTGTTCAGCGAGGACAGAAGTGGAAGATAAGATTCGTACGATTTACAAGATTGATATGTATGAAGAGAATAGTCAGCTTGTGTTTAGATTCGTTGGAAGTGGCTTTCTGTATAATATGGTTCGTATTCTTGTTGGAACGCTTTTAGAAGTAGGACAAGGCCGTATTGAACCAGATGCTATAAAAGATATTCTAGAAAGCAAATCACGTCCTCGTGCAGGGAAAACTGCGCCTTCGCAAGGGCTATATTTATGGCGCGTTTTCTATGACAACTAAACCTGGTGTAACATTTTCTTGACATTAGTAGCTTAAAGATATAATATATCATATGGTATGTATTTTAACCCCACGGTTAGCCCCGGAAATTAATCGTGTTGAAATAGAAGGTTGAAATAATTTTATAATTGATGATGAAAATTAGGAGGGAAACTCATGCGTACAACTTTCATGGCGAAAGCAAACGAAGTAGAGCGTAAATGGTATGTTGTCGATGCTGAAGGTAAAACTTTAGGTCGTTTAGCAAGTGAAGTAGCATCAATCTTACGCGGTAAACATAAACCAACTTTTACACCACATGTTGATACTGGTGATCACGTGATCCTTATCAATGCGTCAAAAATCGAACTAACAGGTAAAAAATTAACTGATAAAATTTATTACCGTCACAGCATGCACCCAGGTGGTTTGAAACAACGTACAGCATTAGAAATGCGTACTAACTACTCTGAGAAAATGCTTGAATTAGGAATCAAAGGCATGCTTCCAAAAGGTAGCCTAGGCCGTCAAATGTTCAAAAAATTACATGTGTATGCTGGTGAAACACATCCACATGAAGCACAAAAACCAGAAGTTTACGAACTTCGCGGATAATTAATAAGAGGAGGTTATTATCTTGGCACAGGTACAATATTACGGAACTGGTCGTCGTAAAAGCTCTGTTGCTCGTGTACGTTTAGTACCAGGTAACGGTCGCGTAACAATCAACGGTCGTGAAATCGAAGAATACATTCCATTTGCTGCACTACGTGAAGTAGTAAAACAACCACTTGCTTTAACTGAAACTGTAGGTAACTATGACGTATTTGTAAACGTTAATGGTGGAGGTTATGCAGGTCAAGCTGGCGCTATTCGTCACGGAATCTCTCGTGCTTTATTAGAAGCAGACCCTGAATACCGTGGAACATTAAAACGTGCTGGTCTATTAACTCGTGACGCTCGTGCGAAAGAACGTAAAAAATACGGTCTTAAAGGCGCTCGTCGTGCACCACAATTCTCAAAACGTTAATTTTATATTACGTTTCAAGCCTTGGTCTTTGGACCAAGGCTTTTTTTATTTGTTGTTTGCGTATGAGACGAAGGCTTGTGCAGACAATATGTAAAAAAGGGAGGCGTTATCGTGAACGAGGTTACATATTTAAAAGAAAAACGTTATGAAAAAGAAATGAAATATGAACGCAAAGTCCTAAGGGAGCTGTCCTTTGATTTGCTTCAAGAGAGGCTGCGCCGTTATTTTCATCCCATGTTTCAGTGGAATATGCTAGGAGACGAACATGTGGAGGAGTACTGTCTTGATATTGCCATCGAATCATTTTTATTAGGTGCCCGGGTGAGTAAACGTGGTAAAGGCTACGAAGATTTTCAGAAGCACAGTAAGCAAGAAGAGTCTCTTTTAATTGATACATTGTACGGAGCCGTCAGCATGTCTGTAACAGATCTTTATCAAGATGGTCTGTATTATTTGTGTCAAGGATATGTGCAAGACTGGTGGAAAGAAGGTTATCGAACCGCAGAAAAAAGACGTCGGTTACGTTTGCATTAAAAAGTACTCATAATTCCCGTTCTTGTCCCATATAGAAATAAATAGGTGAGGCAAGAAGGGAAGGGATAAAATGTCTAAAGTAAAAATAATGAGCACAATTATAGCGCTTCTCGTTCTTTATGTCATTGTACAATATCAGATAGATCATAGAACATCATCCGGTTCGCTTTCACTTCCTCTTAGCGGGAAAGTTATTGTACTAGATCCTGGACATGGCGGTGTTGATGGAGGAGCCGTAGGAGAGGATGAAGTGCTTGAAAAAGAAATAACTCTTAAAATTTCGTTAATGCTTCGGGACTATCTGCAAGAGCAAGGGGCACTTGTTATAATGACGAGAGAAAAAGACGAAGACCTAGCGGCCAAAGACACAAGAGGATACAGTCGCAGAAAAGTAGAAGACTTAAAAAATCGCTTAACGATGATTAATAAATCCAATGCTGATTTGTACTTAAGTATTCACTTGAATGCTATTCCATCCTCTGCATGGAGAGGGGCTCAAACTTTCTATTACGGGTCCCTAAAAGAAAACGAGCAAGTGGCTAAACTCATTCAACAAGAGCTAAGAAATAATCTGGATAATACGAGTCGTGAAGCAAAAGCTATTCAAACTCTTTACCTTCTTAAGCATTCTAAGCCACCAGGTGCTTTGGTTGAAGTAGGATTCTTATCAAATCCTACAGAACGTAAAATGCTTCAATCGAAACGCTATCAAAAAAAGTTAGCTGAATCCATTTATGAAGGAGTCAGCCGGTATTTTACTGGAGAAAAGCCCAAATAAAAAGCATAGCATCCTTCTATTCAGAAAAATCTAATATGTATGATATACTTGATAGTATAAATAAATAGATTTTAACATGGTGGTGGGAGTATGCTAACGGAAAAGCAAGTAAAAGAAGTAGTAGGGGAAATTACAGATCCATTTTTAAATAAAAAACTATCAGAAACAGATGCGATTAAAGAAATAACAATTAAAGCTGAAAAACAGCATATAAGCCTGAAGATTGCTGTTGCAAAAACAGGTACTAGTGAACAGCTGAGCCTTCAAGGCACGATTGTAGAAGAATTAAAAAAAGCAGGTGTACATTCGGTTGGACTGCGATTTGTTGAGTTTACGCCTGAAGAACTTCAGCAGTACCGCGCTGAGCAACCGAATACTGGCAACTTACTAACTAGTCCCAATGCACCTGAATTTATTGCTATTGCCAGCGGTAAAGGAGGCGTTGGTAAATCAACAGTCTCTGTTAATTTGGCCGTTTCTCTAGCTCGTTTAGGAAAGAAAGTTGGTTTAATTGATGCTGACATTTATGGATTCAGCGTCCCAGATATGATGGGAATCACACAGCGTCCTGTAGTAGAAGGTGAAAAGATTATTCCAGTTGACCGTTTCGGAGTAAAAGTTATTTCCATGGGCTTCTTTGTAGAAGATAATTCACCTGTTATCTGGCGAGGACCTATGCTTGGAAAAATGTTGACGAGCTTTTTTACAGAAGTTGAATGGGGAGAATTAGATTATCTTTTACTAGACTTACCTCCCGGAACAGGTGATGTCGCATTAGACGTTCACTCCATGCTTCCTGCTTGTAAAGAAGTAATTATTACAACACCACATCCTACAGCGGCATTTGTTGCAGCTAGAGCGGGTGCTATGGCTTTGAAAACCGATCATGAGGTAATCGGAGTTGTAGAAAATATGGCCTACTTTGAAAGCCAGCTAACAGGGGAAAAAGAGTATGTATTTGGTAAAGGCGGAGGTCCAAAACTCGCTGAGGAACTTCAGACAGAGCTGTTAGGACAGCTTCCGTTAAGTCAGCCTGACTGGAATGAAGAAGATTTTGCACCTTCCATTTACGATGAATCGCATCGTTTAGGTAAAATATATGGAGAGATTGCAAGCAAGATTGCATTTATTTGCGAAAATGAAAAAGCAGCAACAGGAAAATAGCAAAAAGCACGCGCTCGAACAGCGCGTGCTTTTTGCTATTATACAGAGAGTTCAATTTGCGCCTTTTTTAAATCAAATGCTAGGTTTTGTTTTAAGAGAGCTAAAAATGTTTTTCCGGCTGTACTTACGGTGTGAGACTGGTGCTTTAAAATGCCGATTGCAGGCCCCTCATGCAAGTCATGAATCGTTTTAACCACCACTTGATCTGGCGGAAGAGTTGCGCTTATTTGTGGAACAACGGCTACTCCTAAGTTTTCTTTTACAAAATGCTGAAGTGTGCTAATAGTGCCTAACTGGACTTTAGCAGGCAGTTGGCCCGTTCGTTCAAAGATTAGCTGCTCAATTTTCTTTTGAACGGAAGATTGCCCAGCTGTAATCAGCGTTTCGTGTATTAAATCTTTTGCAAAGATTGTTTTTCTTTTTGTTAGAGCATGATTGAATGGTAGTAGCAGCACAAGTTTTTCCGTTAGTAATGCCTCAAATTCTATATCTCTGAACGATTCTGAGACAGTGCCAATCGCGAAATCAATTTCTTGATTGCGTATATGTTGATGAAGATGCTTTTCGTCTGTAACGAGTAAGCTAATTTCTGTGTTGGGATATCTTTTTTTAAATAATGAGAGAATGGAAGGCAGTCGACTGCTTGCTGTAGGCTCTGCAGCACCTATACGGATAGTGCCAGCTTCGCCTGTTGAATAATCCTTTAAGGTGTTATTTAGATATTCATATTCCTTTAGTAAAATATTTGCCCGCTCGTAAAAGATTTTACCTGCTTCAGTAAGTTTTATGCTTTTTCCTCGTTCTAAAAGCTTAAATCCTAGTTCGGATTCTAACTTTTGAATGTGCAGTGTAATGGTAGGCTGAGAGTACTTTAAATATTCAGCGGCTAATTGAAAGCTTCCTAAACGAACAATGGTTTGAAACGTTTTAATAACGCGAAATTCCATCGAATTCCCTCCTTTTGCTATAAAACGATTGTGTTAATTTCTAATATTTTACCATAAAGCTAAGAATTAAAGTTTACAATTCCAATAAAAATACTAAGTATTAAAAAATATAAAGAAGTTATTTAGGTTTTTTAATAAAAATAAATGACATAATTAAATACGCACCTCATATGAGATGCGTATTTAATCACTGCTGTTGCTGTTCTCCGCCTGAATCAGATCCAGAGGAAGAAGAACCACCATCGTCGCTGCTTTGTTTTTGTCCACCTTGTGTTTCTTCAGCGGCTTTCAAAAGAATGTCTTGAATTTTAGATTGATAAAGAGGGCTATCAAACGTTTCGGTCATAATCTTTTGTAAATAAGTGCGATATTCTTTACTCTTTAAAACAGTCAGTACTTCTTTTTCCATAGCCGGATCCTTTAAAACATCTTGAAGCATTCCTTGATATTCAGGATCTTTCATCAGTTGTTTGATGACCGTCTTATTTTCTTTTTCCAAACTTTTAGCAAAACTTTCAGCAAACTTCGGATCATCCATGGCTTTTTTCCAAAATTCCACGCCTTTATCTGAGACTAGGGTTTGAGAAATTGTATCTTTTATCGCGTTTTGATCCATTAAAATATCTTGTCTAACAGAAGGGTCTTTCATAATTGCCTCGACTGCTTTTTTTCCTTCATCTGTTTTTAAAATATCAACAACCATTTTCTTTGTTTGATCATAATCCATACCATTGTTCTCTTCATCTTGCGGTGCACAGGCTGTAGCTAAAAGCATACACATTCCTATATAAATGAGGAGCATGAGTCGCTTTTTCATAGTAATGAGCTCCTTTCCTAATATGCTTACGCTTAATATGAGATAATCAAGGTTTTTTATTCATAAAAGAGCTCTAGATTTTTCAAAACGTGATTGGTACAATTTATGAAAAGGTACAATTTTGTAACTTATGGGGGAGATGGAAGTGAATAGTCGAAATTGGGTTCGTCTATTTCTAACCACGTTAGCTGTCGGGGGGATAAGTACAGCTTTTGTTGGGTTTGCGGTGCGCTGGGGGGAATACAGTCACTTATTTCAACAAGGAAAGATAGGAGAAATTGTTGCTGTTTTAACATGGCTCGTAGGCGTAGGGTTTATTTTTAGTTTAATTAGTCAGATGGGGTTTTTTGCATATTTAACTATTCACCGATTTGGGTTGGGAATTTTTAAATCTGCATCACTTTGGAAATCGGTTCAAATTGTATTTGTTTTATTTGTATTATTTGACGTTGCTTATTTTCGATATAAGTTCTTTCAACAACCGGGAGAAGGCATAGGCAAGTATATTTTGTTAAGCGTTTTCTTGTTAGCGGTAGGGTTGTTAGTGGCGTATGCAAAGAAAAAGCAGACGAATAAAGAAGCTTTTGTACCAGCGCTGTTTTTTATGATTGTTGTAACGACAATTGAATGGTTCCCTGCGCTGCGAACGAACGAAGAAAGCTGGCTTTACCTTATGGTGTTTCCACTTCTAATTTGTAATATGTATCAACTTCTTATTTTGCCGAAACTTCTTACGCACGAAAGAATAGCAAAAGCAGACAAATAGCATATTTGTCTGCTTTTGCTTTCCATATACAGTGGGAATAGATCTTAGCGGATATCTTTTACTTGGGTTTTTGAATTTGAAATTAATGTTGAAACACTTACGTTTGAGACTTTTTTATTTTGTAATGAATTCTTGATATATGGAATAGCCTTTGCTGTTTGTTGAGCGGAGTCAGACGCATGCAGCAAGATAATATCTCCCCCATCTAAGGGTTTTGTGACATTCGATACAATCTTTTCAACTCCTGGATTTGTCCAGTCTTTAGAGTCGATGCTCCAGTGCACGGTTGTATATCCTATATCCGCTGTTAATTTTAAGATGTCTTTATTAAATTGCCCGTTAGGAGGCCGAAGAAGGTGAACATCTTTAAGTCCTAGGGAATCAAAGACTTTCTTTGATTTTGCAAGATCTTGTCTAATTTCATTAGGTTTTAGGCTTGTATAGGAAGTATAATCATAGCCCATTGTGCCAATTTCGTGGCCTTCTTTTTTTATGCGCTCTACAACATCTGGATGACGTTCAGCCCATGAAGCAGATAAAAAGAAAGTAGCATGTTCAATATGCTGTTTTTTCAGTTCATTTAGAATAGGAATAGCTCTTTCGTCTCCCCAGCTGATGTTAAATGTAAGAGCGACTTCGGGATTTTTATCATCCGCCTTATAAACAGCTCGTGGACCATTATCTGTTGAAAACACAGGAAAGTGAAACGTCTGTTGAGCATAAAGAAAAAAGCTTGTAAAAAAAGCAGCAACTACGATAAGCATTGTTTGTTTGATTCTTTTGGCTCGAATAGTATAAAACATATTCATTTTGTCACCTCATTTAATAAGTAGTACTTGTCTAATTTGTATGCGTTTTGTCTACAATTAATAACAGGTAAGGAAAAGAACGACTGATTTTATTTTGATGTTTTGAGAATCAATGTCGCAAAAAGCAGGTGAATCAATGAAAATTTGTTTATTTAATCAAGTGGAGTGTTTAGAGTTAGAAGCACTACTTAGAGCAGAAATGAAAAGAACAAACGTTGCTTTGCAACAAAGTTTGAATCATGTAGTTCTTGAACGAAACATTCAAGAGAAGTATCAAATCCTTTCAAAGATCTTGCTAAGGTTCAGTGAAAACAGGGAAGTAAATAAGGTTTTTTGATAAAACGAAAAAAACTTTTCGAAAAGTGTTGACTTTATATAGTACAGATGTTAAATTATTAAATGTCGCTGATGAGTGATTGAAAAACAATCGCAATTCATCAGAAATAAAATATTAAAAAGTTGTTGACAAATGAAAGACAACTTGTTAATATAAAAAAGTCGCTCAAGAGCGGCGGTTGAACTTTGAAAACTGAACAAAGCGACAAACGTCAACGTTAAATTTTATTTTTTAATTGAGCAAGTCAAACATTTCTTCGGAGAGTTTGATCCTGGCTCAGGATGAACGCTGGCGGCGTGCCTAATACATGCAAGTC
>NZ_JBFTZR010000015.1:0-51336 GCF_056406695.1 Priestia sp. P1_B12_1
CGTGCCGGTGTAGCTCAACTGGTAGAGCAACTGACTTGTAATCAGTAGGTTGGGGGTTCAAGTCCTCTTGCCGGCACCATTTATATCGGAGGGGTAGCGAAGTGGCTAAACGCGGCGGACTGTAAATCCGCTCCTTCGGGTTCGGCAGTTCGAATCTGCCCCCCTCCACCATCTTTATTGGGCTATCGCCAAGCGGTAAGGCAACGGATTTTGATTCCGTCATGCGTTGGTTCGAATCCAGCTAGCCCAGCCATAGAGAGCCATTAGCTCAGTTGGTAGAGCATCTGACTTTTAATCAGAGGGTCGAAGGTTCGAGTCCTTCATGGCTCACTTAGCTCAGCTGGGAGAGCGCCTGCCTTGCACGCAGGAGGTCAGCGGTTCGATCCCGCTAGGCTCCACCATACATATAAACGTACAACCTTTAAGCAACTTGCTTAAAGGTTTTTTTGTGCGGTTTCTACAAATTAGAATTGTATATATATTCAAAAAAGTGTCGAGTTGAGCCATCGCTCATTTAGCCGTTACAATAAGAGAGTAGCAACATTTGTGATGGGGGGACATATGATGAATAAGCTTTCAATTATTGGAGTACCAATGGATTTAGGTCAAACTCGCCGTGGGGTCGATATGGGGCCAAGTGCGATACGATATGCAGGTGTTATTGAACGCATCGAGAATATTGGCTATAGTGTAGAAGATAAAGGGAATATTGAAATTGCCTTAGCTGAACGAGTACATAGTGATGAAAATACAAACTTAAAGAATTTAAAAGCTGTAGCAGATGCTAGCGAGAGGCTTGCTCAGACCGTAAGTGATGTTATTACAAATAAAAGGTTTCCTTTAGTGCTAGGGGGAGATCACAGCATCGCTATCGGAACACTAGCAGGAGTAAGTCGTCATTATCAAAACTTGGGCGTGATTTGGTATGATGCACACGGAGATTTGAATACAGCAGATACGTCTCCTTCAGGAAATATTCACGGTATGCCATTGGCGGCAAGTATAGGTATAGGAGACGACGCATTGACTCGAATTGGCGGTTATACACCTAAAGTCAAGCCAGAAAATATTGTGATTATCGGAGCACGTTCTTTAGATGAGGGAGAAAAAGAGCTAATAAAGGAAAAAGGAATTAAAGTGTATACGATGCATGAGATAGATCGAATGGGTATGACAAAAGTAATGGAAGAAACAATTTTATATTTGCGTGATAAAACAGATGGGGTTCATCTATCACTCGATTTAGATGGACTGGATCCACATGATGCACCTGGAGTAGGAACGCCAGTTATCGGTGGAATAAGCTACAGAGAAAGTCATTTAGCTATGGAGATGTTGGCAGAATCTCAGCTAATCACTTCTGCGGAGTTTGTGGAAGTGAATCCTATTTTAGATGAACGGAATAAAACAGCTACCGTAGCTGTTGCATTAATGGGCTCACTTTTAGGAGAAAAATTAGTATAAAACATTAGTACCTATCAAAAGATACATGAAATATATATGAAGATAAAAAAAAGAAGCTCTTAGTTCGGATTCGAGAGCTTCTTTATATAGAGAAAAACTTTTCATATTCATTTAATAAACCATCTAACTCTGAACTTACTCTCACCACTGTTAGTGATGATAAAGGGTTTTCTGCTGCAAGGGTGACCATGTTATTTCTGCATTCTTCAATTTGATTCAAAAGGTTCTCTTTTGTATGAGTCAAGCTTTCCACTCCTCTTCTTTTCATCTATACTAATTACATAACCTACGTACGATCTTTTTAAACATATTTGACAAATTTTTGTTAAAATAATTAAGCATAAGTGAAACTTTATGATAAAGTACACGTATATATACTATCCCGCAATGGGCGGAGGTAACCGTTACATGGATTTATTATTAAAAAGGAAAATAAAAAAAGTAAAAAAAGGTGACCAGGATGCGTTTGCTGACATAGTAGAATATCACAAGGATAAACTTTTTCATCTATGTTATCGAATGTTAGGAAACCGGGAAGAAGCGCAAGACGCTGCACAAGAGGCGTTTATTCGAGCCTATGTAAATATTCATAGCTATGACACGAGTAAAAAATTTTCCACCTGGTTATATCGAATTGCTACAAATCTTTGTATTGATCGAATTCGTAAAAAAAAGCCAGACTATTATTTAGATGCAGAAGTAGCCGGGACCGACGGGTTAAATATGTACTCTCAAATAGCTGCCGATCAGGCTTTACCAGAGGAAGAACTAGAGCAAGTAGAATTGCAAGAATTCATTCAGTCGGAAATATTAAAGCTACCTGAGAAATATCGAACTGTCATTGTCCTAAAATATATAGATGAGCTGTCGTTAAAAGAAATCAGCGATATTTTAGACCTGCCGCTTGGTACGGTAAAGACTAGAATTCACAGAGGACGTGAAGCTTTAAGAAATCGACTTCGCCACTTGTAAGGAGTGAACTAAGAATGAAATGTCCAAAAATGTATGTAAATCTCATTCATGAACATTTGGATGGAGATATTACAAAAGAAAATGAACTATTATTAAAAGAGCACTTGCATCAATGCAAAGGTTGTCAGCAGCATATGCATCAGTTAAAAAGAACCATTGCATTTGTGCAAAGCACTTCTCATATAGAATTACCCATGAACTTTACAGCAGGTGTTATGGCTGGGTTACCACGTGAGAAGAATCGAATTCGAATGAATAGATGGTTTACAAACCACCCGATTCTTAGTGCAGCTGCTGTATTTGTGCTGTTAATGTCCGGCACGGTGTTTTCAGCTTGGGAAACGGATGAAGACTTTTCTGTTTCAAAGCAGCCGAACTTGGTCATTCACGATAAAACAGTCGTTGTACCAAAAGGTGAGACCGTCAAAGGTGATATTACTGTGAGAAATGGCGATATTAAAATTGAAGGAAAAGTAGATGGAAATGTTACTGTTATACATGGTGATAAGTACCTAGCTTCTGCAGGAGAAGTGACAGGCAATATTGAAGAGTTAGACAAAATTTTTGACTGGGTATGGTATAACGTCAAAACTCATGCCAAACAAGCTGTTGACTTTTAATAGTTGAAACATAAAACCGTCCGCTTATCTTGTTAGAGAGGAATAGTGGACGGTTTTATTTATATAAAAAGAAGGCTACATTATATAGGAACAAGGATTTAAAAATAAGATGTAATTTACAGTGTAATTTTGTTTTATGGTATAATAAAACGGTTATGTTATCTTTATTACATATATAGAGGAAGTGAGAAGATGCCTATTGGAGACCTGCCAATCCTCTCATATTTAGGAAAAATTGTTGATGTTCTCCTGGTATGGTTCGTCATATATAAATTAATTATGGTCATAAGAGGTACAAAAGCAGTACAGCTTTTAAAAGGAATCACGGTGATTTTAGTTGTCCGCTTTATAAGTAACTTCCTTGGACTAAATACGCTGCAATGGTTAATGGACCAAGCGTTAACGTATGGGTTTTTAGCTATCATTATTATCTTCCAGCCGGAGCTGCGCCGAGCGCTTGAACAGCTTGGGAGAGGACGTTTGTTTTCACGCAGTAATTTGCCTGAAGAAGATGAACGTACCGTTACGATTGAGGCGATTATAAAAGCAACGCATTATATGGCTAAAAGACGCATAGGTGCATTGATCTCAATCGAAAGAGAGACGGGTATGGGTGACTATATCGAAACAGGTATACCGCTCAACTCTAATATTTCTTCTGAATTATTAATCAACTTATTTATACCGAATACACCACTTCATGATGGAGCGGTTATTTTACAGCGGGATCAAGTAGCCGCTGCAGCATGTTACTTACCTTTATCTGAAAGTCCTTTTATTTCAAAAGAATTAGGTACTCGCCATCGTGCTGCTGTAGGAATAAGTGAAGTAACAGATAGTGTGACTGTTATTGTATCTGAAGAAACTGGAGGCATTTCCGTTACCAAAAATGGTGAATTGTATCGTGAATTGACAATTGATACATTAAGAGAAATGCTAGAAAAAGAATTAGTCACAACTTCTAAAGCAACTTCTTCCACTCGTTGGCAATGGAGGTTGAAGAAGAATGGATAAATTGATGAATCGATCGTGGGTTATGAAAATTATCGCGTTGCTGTTAGCCTTCATGTTATATTTATCTGTTAATTTAGATGATGGTGCCAGTTCATCAAATAAGATTCTGAACCGAAGCAGTTCTGCCAACACTGGAGTAGAAACATTAACGGATGTTCCAGTTCAAGTATCCTACAATGAGAAGAACAGAATTGTAAGAGGTGTTCCGGATACGGTTATTATGACACTGGAAGGTCCTAAAAATATTTTGGCTCAAACAAAGCTACAAAAAGATTATCAAGCTTATATTGACCTTGATAATTTAAGCTTAGGACAGCATAGAGTCAAGGTTCAGTATCGAAATATCTCTGATAATTTAAACGTAGTGGTTAAGCCTGATATTGTAAACGTAACAATTGAAGAACGCGATTCAAAACAGTTTTCAGTAGAGGCAAGTTATGATAAAAACAAGGTCAAGAATGGATATGAAGCAGGGGAAGCAACCGTTAGTCCAAGAGCCGTCACGGTAACGGGCGCATCAAGTCAATTAGACCAAGTTGCTTATGTGAAAGCTATTATTGATTTAGATAATGCTTCAAAAACAGTGACGAAACAAGCAACTGTTGTCGCACTAGACAAGAATTTAAATAAATTGAATGTAACAGTTCAACCAGAAACGGTCAATGTAACAATCCCAGTGAGAAATATTAGTAAAAAAGTGCCGATCGATGTGATTCAAGAAGGCACGCCAGGCGACGGTGTCAATATTACGAAGCTAGAGCCTAAAACAGATGCAGTAAAAATTATCGGTCCGTCTGATTCTTTAGAAAAAATCGATAAAATTGATAATATTCCAGTCGATGTTACCGGTATTACGAAATCTAAAGATATTAAGGTGAACGTCCCTGTTCCAGACGGAATAGATAGTGTAAGTCCTAAACAAATTACCGTTCATGTGGAAGTAGACAAACAAGGTGATGAGCAAGACGCAGAAGAAACGGATGCAAGTGCAGCTGAGACTAAGTCATTTAAGAATTTACCGGTTTCTTTAACTGGTCAATCCTCAAAGTACACTTATGAACTGCTTTCTCCTACTTCAGTAGATGCGGATGTAAAAGGACCAAAATCTGATTTAGATAAGTTAACGAAAAGCGGCATTACCTTGTCAGCGAATGTAGGGAATTTATCTGCCGGGGAGCACACGGTTCCTATTATAATAAATAGTCCCGACTCTGTTACATCGACTCTATCGACTAAACAGGCAAAAGTTCGTGTAACAGTGAAAAAACAATCAGGGACAAATGATGAGCAAACAGATAAAGAAACAAGTGGAAGCACGAGCGATAGCGATAAAGAAACAAAGCCAGACACGGGAACTGGATCAGGATCGGGAACAAATCCTGGGACGGGAAATTCAGGTGATTCAACTGATAAACCAAGCGAAGAGACTGATACACCTGAAGATAATACAGATACACCAACAGATAGTACAGAAACTGGTGACGACAGTAGTAATCAAAGTGATGAAAATTCTACACCCGTAGATGGACAGACAGATAATACATCAGGAAACTAAATGTTTTGACATGAAGGAGAGAAAATTAATGGGTAAGTATTTTGGAACAGACGGAGTACGAGGAGTTGCCAATAGTGAATTAACTCCTGAGCTTGCTTTTAAAATTGGACGCTTAGGTGGTTACGTTCTAACAAAAGATTCAGAGCGACCAAAAGTATTAATCGGACGCGATACACGCGTTTCTGGTCATATGTTAGAAGGAGCGCTTGTTGCAGGATTGCTTTCAATTGGAGCAGAAGTTATGCGACTAGGCGTTATTTCAACTCCAGGGGTAGCGTATTTAACAAAAGCACTTGGCGCACAAGCAGGAGTCATGATCTCTGCTTCGCATAACCCAGTTCAAGATAACGGAATTAAATTCTTTGGTCCAGATGGATTTAAACTTTCAGATTCCCAAGAGAATGAAATTGAAGCGTTAATGGATAGTGAAACAGATCAATTACCAAGACCTGTTGGGGGAGACTTAGGTCAGGTAAATGACTACTTCGAAGGTGGACAAAAATATCTTCAATACTTAAAACAAACGGTTGATGAAGACTTCTCAGGTATTCATGTGGCATTAGACTGTGCGCACGGGGCAACGTCATCGTTAGCAGCACATTTATTTGCGGATTTAGATGCAGATATCTCTACAATGGGGGCATCTCCAAACGGATTAAACATCAATGACGGTGTAGGATCTACACATCCAGAAGCATTAAGTGCCTTCTTAAAAGAAAAAGGAGCGGATGTTGGATTAGCATTTGATGGAGACGGAGATCGTTTAATTGCAATCGATGAAAAAGGCGAGATTGTAGACGGTGATCAAATTATGTTCATTTGTGCAAAATACTTATATGAACAAGGACGTTTAAAGAAAAACACGCTTGTTTCTACCGTTATGAGTAACTTAGGCTTCTATAAAGCACTAGAAGCTAGCGGGATTGAAAGTGCACAAACTGGTGTAGGAGACCGTTATGTAGTAGAAGAAATGAAAGCTAATCAATATAACCTAGGTGGAGAACAGTCAGGTCATATTATTTTCTTAGATTACAACACAACAGGTGACGGTATGCTTTCAGCTATTCAGCTTGTAAACATTATGCAAGCAACGAAAAAGCCTTTATCAGAATTAGCAGCTGAAATGAAAAAATATCCTCAGCTTCTTGTAAATGTAAAAGTAACAGATAAGCATCATGTTACAGATAACGAGAAGGTAAAAGTGGTTATTGAAGAAGTGGAAAAAGAAATGAACGGTAATGGCCGAGTACTTGTACGCCCTTCAGGAACAGAGCCGTTAGTACGTGTTATGGTTGAAGCACAAACACAAGAAGAATGTGAAACTTATGTAACGCGTATCGTAGAAGTAGTAAAAGAAGAAATGGGCTTAGAGTAATTCATTAATTATATGCATAAGCGGTGACGTTTCAAGCTGCTTATGCATATTTTTATATTGTTGAGAAAAATTCTTGGAAATTATCTAATGCTAAAGGCTGTTTTTACAGATAGTAAAGAAGATAATTGACGTTTTCTCACTTCTTATTGTAATATTAAATCTGTTCGTCTCTTAATTTATGTAAAGGAGTGAACAATCTATTTTAAAAGTAAATACAAAGCGCCTGAACTAAGTAAAGGGACGGAAACGACTTAGTTGACGAGGAGGAGGTTTATCGAAGTATCGGCGGATGCCTCCCGGTTGTTGATTATCACGGCCGAAAACTTGATGTGAAAAACAATGAGGTGACTTATTGGACAAAAGCATTGAGATGATAATCATTGATGATGAAAAGAGACTCTCTTTTCATACATGAAGGAGGATTTTATCTATGTGCGGAATTGTAGGATATATTGGAACAGAAGATTCGAAAGAAATTTTATTACGTGGTCTTGAAAAGTTAGAATATCGTGGCTATGACTCAGCGGGTATTGCAGTTGTTAACAATGAAGGCGTACACGTATTCAAAGAAAAAGGCCGTATTGCAGAATTGCGTCAGGCAGTAGATCACAGTGTTGTAGCACCAGCAGGTATCGGTCATACGCGTTGGGCAACTCATGGTGTACCAAGCCAAGAAAATGCTCACCCGCATCAAAGTACATCTGGACGCTTCACACTTGTGCATAACGGTGTAATTGAAAACTATGCTATTTTGAAACGTGAATATTTACAAGATGTAACGTTCAAAAGCGAAACGGATACAGAAGTAATCGTTCAGTTAATTGAAAAAATCGCAGCAGAAGGCTTAGATGTAGAAGAAGCATTTCGTAAGACAGTAAGCTTGCTTCACGGTTCTTATGCACTAGCTCTTGTTGATAACGAAGATAAAAATACAATCTACGTAGCTAAAAACAAAAGCCCGCTTCTTGTAGGTGTTGGCGAAGGATTTAACGTTGTAGCGAGTGATGCTATGGCAATGCTTCAAGTAACAGATCAGTACGTAGAATTAATGGATAAAGAAACAGTAATTGTGACAAAAGAGGGCGTAACAATTAAAACGCTTGATGGTGAAGTGGTAGAAAGAGCACCTTATACAGCAGAGCTTGATGCAAGTGATATTGAAAAAGGTACGTACCCTCACTATATGTTAAAAGAAATTGATGAGCAGCCTTTAGTTGTTCGTAAAATCATTCAAGAGTACCAAAATGAGAACAATGAACTGCACATTGATGCAGACATTTTAGGAGCGATGGATGAAGCAGACCGCATCTATATCGTAGCATGTGGAACAAGCTATCATGCAGGCCTAGTAGGTAAACAATTCATTGAAACGTGGGCGAAGGTTCCAGTAGAAGTGCACGTAGCAAGTGAATTCTCTTATAACATGCCGCTTTTATCTGAAAAGCCATTGTTTATCTTTATCTCTCAAAGTGGAGAAACAGCTGACAGCCGTGCAGTATTAGTTCAAATTAAAGAACTAGGTTACAAAGCGTTAACAATCACAAACGTTCCGGGATCAACATTATCTCGTGAATCTGATTATACGTTATTACTTCATGCAGGTCCGGAAATTGCTGTAGCATCAACAAAGGCTTATACAGCTCAATTAGCAGTGCTATCAATTTTAGCGGCTGTAACAGCAAAAACACGCGGCATTGAATTAGAATTTGATTTAGTTCAAGAGTTAGCAATCGTAGCAAACACAATGGAAGTACTTTGCGACGACAAAGAAGAAATGGAAAGCATTGCTCTTCAATTCTTAGCAACAACTCGCAACGCATTCTTTATTGGACGTTCTGTTGATTATTATGTAGGTTTAGAAGGTGCGTTAAAACTAAAAGAAATCTCTTACATCCAAGCAGAAGGATTTGCTGGAGGAGAGCTTAAGCACGGAACAATCGCTTTAATTGAAAACAATACGCCAATTATTGCATTAGCAACACAAGAGCATGTAAACTTAAGCATCCGTGGTAACGTAAAAGAAGTAGTAGCACGTGGAGCTAATCCTTGTATCATTTCAATGAAAGGATTAGAAACAGAAGAAGATCGCTATGTGATTCCAAAAGTTCATGAAACACTTTCACCACTAGCAGCGGTTATTCCTTTACAATTAATCTCTTACTACGCTGCATTGCACCGCGATTGCGATGTAGATAAACCACGTAACTTAGCAAAATCAGTTACTGTAGAATAATAAGGTTCTAGACACCCTTCTATTATAGAAGGGTGTTTTTGTATATAATTCTCATTGAGCTAAAAAATATATTTGCTTGCTCAATTTATTTTATATAATAGAGTAGGTAAATGAACGAAACTCACTTATAAAAAAGGAAGTGAAAAGTATTAGTGGAGTAGCTCAAAGTATAAAGTACGTGTTGCGAGGCATCTTTTTTGTCTTGTATTTTCCCTTTTATTTTGTATTTCAAATTTTGTGTAAGCTATGGATATATTTTATCGCTAAGCCCCTCATATGGATAGGAACAAGAATTATTCAACCTGTGATTGAATTTATTTGGAGATACATTATACGTTTCTTGTTCGTTTATCCTATTTCTTGGCTATGGAGTGTCCTCATCTATCCTTTTATTCTCTTCGTTTGGAAACGATGTTTTTTGCCTATAACTAGATTTATATGGAATTACGTTTTATACCCTGTGTTGTATCTAGTTTGTTACCCTTGTTATCTTTTCTGGAAATATGTTGTGCTGCCATTTTACAATGAAATTGTTATTCCTGTGGTTTCATTTTGTCAGCGTATATTCCTCTGTTTCTGGAAAGGAGTTAAGTGGATCGTAATTCATATGATCTACTATCCTTTAAGGTGGTTTTGGATGACATGTATATATAAACCGCTTAAAAAATTATATATCAAAATCATTCAGCCTGTTTTCAAATGGTTTTCTCATTTATTTAGTTAACAAAATACACCAAAAGATTGCTTTTCTTTTTTAGGTATTAAACTCGAAAGATAAGAGGGAATTGATGTATAATAAAAACGGATATATCATTGCCTATTTATTTTATTAGATTCAATTTTGAAAGAGAGTGAAACAATATGGGCCGTAAGTGGAACAATATTAAAGAAAAGAAAGCGTCAAAAGATGCTAATACAAGTCGTATATATGCCAAGTTTGGCCGTGAGATTTATGTGGCTGCGAAACAAGGCGAGCCAGATCCAGAATCAAACCAAGCGTTAAAAGTTGTATTAGAACGCGCGAAAACATACAATGTGCCAAAAGCAATTATTGACCGTGCGATTGAAAAAGCAAAAGGCGGATCAGAAGAAAATTACGATAATCTTCGTTACGAAGGTTTTGGGCCAAATGGGTCAATGGTTATCGTAGATGCTCTTACGAATAACGTAAACAGAACAGCTTCAGACGTGCGTGCTGCTTTTGGTAAAAACGGCGGTAATATGGGAGTAAGCGGATCAGTAGCGTACATGTTTGATCCAACAGCTGTTATTGGTGTAGAAGGTAAGGATGAAGAAGAGACGCTAGAACTGTTAATGGAAGCAGATGTAGACGTGCGTGACATTTTAGAAGAAGAAGATTCTGTAATTGTTTATGCTGATCCGGATCAATTCCATGCGGTACAAAAAGCGTTCAACGATGCTGGTATTACGGAATTTACAGTAGCTGAGCAAACGATGCTTGCTCAAAATGATGTAACTCTTCCTGAAGATGCACAAGCTCAGTTTGAAAAAATGATTGATGCATTAGAGGACTTAGAAGATGTGCAGCAAGTATATCACAACGTTGATTTAGGATAATAGTGAAAGAGGCAGACCTATCAAAGAGGTCTGTCTTTTTTTATAGGCCGTGTGAAAAGCATCTATTGACCCTTTCCCTTCGTTTGGAATATGGTAAGATAATGAATTAAGAATAGAAAATAGTAGAATTTTATAAGAAATAAATGGAGGGAAAGCAGTTGAAAAGATTAATGGTGGGGATGGCGTTAACAGCTACACTTGTAACGGCTGTAACGCCTGGCTTTGGCTCAATTGGGGAAAATCAAGAAAAGGCATATGCAGCGACGGTTACATATAAAGTAACGGCAAGCAAGCTAAATGTGAGAAGCGGAGCGGGAACGACTTACGGGATTATCGGCAGCGTAGTGAAAGGTCAAACGCTATCTGTGATGAGCAAAAGCGGAAGCTGGTACAAAATTAATTACGGCGGCCGCACGGGCTATGTAAGCAGCGATTATGTACAAGCATCAGGAACAACAACTCCACCAGCAGAAAGCACAACGTATTCAGTAACGGCAAGCACGCTGAATGTAAGAAGCGGAGCAGGTACCAATTATGCAGCAATAGGAAGTGTGACAAAAGGTCAAACGCTATCTGTGATGAGCAAAAGCGGAAGCTGGTACAAAATTAACTATAACGGCCGCACGGGGTATGTAAGCAGCGATTATGTACAGTCATCAGGAACAACAACGCCACCGGCAGAAAGCACAACGTACATCGTAACGGCAAGCACGCTGAATGTAAGAAGCGGAGCGGGCACTAGCTATGCATCGATAGGAAGTGTGACAAAAGGCCAGAAGCTGTCTGTGGTGAGCAAAAGCGGAAGCTGGTACAAAATTAACTATAACGGCCGCACAGGCTATGTAAGCAGTGACTATGTACAGGCTTCAGCTACAACATCGCCAAAGCTCGTAGTGGATTCTTTTAAAACGTTAGGTAACGCTCAGCAAGTCATCTTGGTTACAGCAGATAACTACGATACGAAGTCTGCTAAAATTCAAACGTTTGAAAAAGTTGATGGAAAATGGAAGCAAGTTTTAACCGCGAACGGTGTACTTGGACAAAAAGGATTCGCTTTATCGAAAAAGGAAGGAGATATGGAATCTCCGACAGGGAAATATACAATTGGCACAGCATTCGGACGCTATGCAAATCCTGGAACTAAGCTTCCATATCGAAAGATTACAGCAAATGATGTGTGGGTAGACGATTCAAAAAGCTCTCTATATAATACGTGGCAGCAAAAGCCGGCGAATGGCCGCTGGACGAGCGCTGAGAACATGGACATCCCCGCTTACGATTATGGGTTTGTCATTAATTATAATGAATCTAGAACGCCAGGAAAGGGAAGTGCAATCTTCTTCCATGTAGGAACAAATTATACCGCAGGATGTACGGCTACTTCTAAAGAACAAGTTGTCTCTATTTTAAAATGGTTAAATCCAGAGAAAAATCCGGTTATTATTCAATCTCCTGTAAGTGAATTAGATAAATATTAAGTTAGAAAGCAGCTGAACTTTTACAGTTCAGCTGCTTTTTTATGTAATTAAAAGCTTTGTCTGTCTGTGGTACGACAAAGTTAGTTTTCCTATTCATTGAATGAAAGCGTTTAATCTCTTACGATTAAAGTATCATCACGTAGAGAAAGGAAGAGAGCAAATGGCTCAATCTAATATAAAAGTAGCTGTACAAAAGTTTGGGAACTTTCTAAGTTCAATGGTTATGCCAAATATCGGAGCATTTATTGCATGGGGACTTATTACTGCTTTATTTATTCCAACAGGCTTTTTTCCAAATGAAAGCCTTGCCAAACTAGTGGATCCAATGGTCAAGTATTTGCTTCCGCTGCTAATCGGCTACACAGGAGGAAAGCTTGTACACGATCAGCGTGGAGGCGTTGTAGGTGCTATCGCGACCATGGGCGTCATCGTTGGATCTGATATTCCGATGTTTCTAGGCGCTATGATTATGGGACCGCTTGGCGGTTACATCATCAAGAAGTTTGATCAGTTTATTGAAGGTAAAGTCAAAACAGGATTCGAGATGTTAATTAATAACTTCTCAGCAGGTATTCTTGGAGGAATTCTAGCAATTCTAGCCTTTTTAGGCGTTAGTCCAGCCGTGGACGGATTTACAGGCGCGCTTGTATTGGGTGTAGATTGGATGGTTGCACATGGCCTTCTTCCTCTTACAAGTATTCTAATTGAGCCTGCTAAAATTTTATTCTTAAACAATGCTATTAATCACGGTATCTTATCTCCAATCGGAGCAGAACAAATTCGAACAAATGGACAGTCCATTCTATTGTTATTAGAAACAAATCCTGGTCCGGGATTAGGAATTTTGTTAGCGTATTGCTTCTTTGGAAAAGGAACAGCAAAACAGTCAGCGCCGGGAGCGGCCATCATTCATTTTATTGGCGGAATTCACGAAATTTACTTCCCTTACGTTTTAATGCGTCCGCTTCTAATCATTGCGGCTATTTTAGGCGGAATGAGCGGCGTATTTACATTTGTTCTTTTAGGCGGAGGCTTACAAGCGGTTGCTTCACCAGGAAGTATTTTGGCTATTTTAGCTGCTACACCAGGTAATGCAGGCAGCTATGTTGCAAATATCTCCGGTGTTCTCGTTGCAGCCGTCGTATCGTTTATTGTAGGTTCGTTAATTTTAAAAACGGGCAAGCAAACAGAAGATTTGGATGAAGCAGCTCGCAAAATGCAAGAGATGAAAGGCAAGAAGAGTTCTGTAGCAGGAAGCTTTACAAAACAACAAGGAGAAGTACCAGCAAGCGTTCAGAAAATTGTTTTTGCCTGTGACGCAGGTATGGGATCGAGTGCGATGGGCGCCTCTCTTCTTCGCAAGAAAGTTAAACAAGCAGATTTAAATATTTCGGTAACGAATACAGCGATCAGTAATATTCCAAGTGATGCTCAAATCGTTATTACACAGGAAGAGCTAACGCCAAGAGCTCAAAACAAAGTTCCAGATGCGTATCATATCTCGGTTGATAATTTTCTATCTAGTCCGGAATATGACAAACTAATTGACCAACTAAAAAATGATCATACTACTTCTAAAGCGGAAAAAGAAAAAAGAGTATCTGCAGAAAATAATACAGATAGTAATGATGGTTTATTAAAAGAAGAAAACGTTTTCTTGGATCAGCACTTTTCTTCTAAGGAAGAAGCAATTCGATTTGCAGGGAGCGTGTTAGTAAAAGGCGGATATGTAGAAGAAAACTACGTTGAAGCGATGATTGAGCGCGACAATATGACTTCTACTTATATGGGAAATGACGTAGCGATTCCGCACGGGACAGAAGAAGCGAAAAAGAACGTTTTAAGATCCGGTTTTACAGTGATTCAAGTGCCAGAAGGCGTTGATTTTGATGGTGAGAAAGTTCGTTTGATTTTTGGAATTGCCGGAAAAGACGGCACCCATTTAGAAATTTTATCTGGTATCGCGATTACGTGTTCTGATATGGACAATATTGAAAAGATGGTTCATGCCAAATCAGCTAAAGAATTAATGGCTATTATTCAAAGTAACTAACGGGATAGAAAGGCATGGAGATGCCTTTTTATCCTTTGTTTATAAATAAGAAAAGAGTTGATGTTCTTGTTTATTACTTCAAGAGAAAAATCAATCATTGAGTTAATTATTAAAACGGCAGGAAAACATACAGCCCTTACACTTGCTACTTTTTTGAATGTAAGTGTAAGAACCGTTCACAGAGATTTGAAGGCAATTGAATCGATACTTGAAAAATTTGATTTGAAGCTGATTCGTACACAAGATGAAGGACTAATGATTGAAGGTAAAAATGAACAAATTTTTCGTCTTATTCAAGAGCTGATGAAGATTAAAACGACGGATCAGTCTCCACAGGAAAGAAAATTAATTCTTTTAATTCTTCTTCTAGAAGAAGGGGATTCATTTAAATTACAAACGCTGGCTAAAGACTTAGAAGTAAGTATCACTACACTAACTGCTTATTTAGATGAATTAACAGAGTGGTTAACCACATTTGACGTTCTCCTTCATCGAAAAAGAGGGGTGGGAGTAGAGGTTCAAGCTACTGAAGCCAATAAACGGAAAGCATTAGCTAATTATTTTCTTGTTCACTTTAGTGAGGAGTTAATTGAGTGCTTGTTTTTGGCAGAAAATCAGCAGCATACGGATGAAACAATTTTGCATTATTTTTATCCAGATTATTTGGCAGAAGTAGACGGAATTGTACATCGAGCGATTAATCAGCATCATTCTAAGCTGGCTGACAGCGATTATATAGGGCTCATTGTTCATATTTGCATTATGATACAGCGAACGAAAAAGCAAATGTATCTAGAAGACGACGGCGCCCAAACGGAAGAGCTGGCAAGTGAAGTGTTCTTAATGAAGGATATTTGCCGGGAAATTGAACGGGTATTTTCTCTTTCTTTTACAGAAAAAGATATTCATTTCTTAGCAGTGCGGCTACGTGCAGCAAAATTCCAAACTACTAGAGACGTATATTACGACAGCGTAGTGGTTGGGCAGATTATTAAGAATATGATTGCTCACGTTTCTGTTCAGCTTAACACCGACTTAACCGGTGATTTTTCCCTTTACCAGGGGCTGCTTGCTCATATGGAACCGGCAATTTTTCGTCTTAAGCAAAAAATGGAGCTTTTTAATCCATTAACAGAAGAGATTAAGAAAAAATACCCGGTTTTATTTATGGCTGTGAGAAACAGTATCGATCAAGAGCTGCCGGATTTAGTTTTTCCAGATGATGAAGTAGCATATCTTGTTTTGCATTTTGGTTCAACGCTAGTGCTAAAAGAAGAAATCATGGAAATTCAGGCACTGATCGTCTGTCCAACTGGAATTGGCACCTCGAAAATGTTAGCTAGCCGTATTCGTAAAGAAATTCCGGAGATTAATTCAGTTGTCATTAAATCGGTAAAAGAAATCAAAGAAGCCGCGCTTGAAGGGTATGACTTAGTGATTTCAACAGTAAGACTGCCTTTTTTAAATGTCGATTACATTTTAGTCAATCCACTCTTAACCGAAGAGGATATTCAATCCGTCCAGAATTTTTTACAGAAAAACATTCAAAAGTTAACCAAAGATAAGGACTATCGCTCGTTCCAATATAAAAATAAGACCGTTTGTAAAGAAAAACTGTCTTTTGAGGAAACGATGAAACAAATTAAAGACATGCATGGAAGTATCGAATCAATTCTTCAAAACCTTAGAATGTATCGATTTTCGGATGCAGTGAGTCACGATCAAGTGATTTCGCACGTAGTAAAAGCTGCTGAAAAAGAACGTTTAATAACCAATGCTAACTGCGTTATTCATCAGCTTAAGGAACGAGAAAACAAAGGCGGTTTAGGCATTCCGCAAACGAGCATGGCACTGTTCCATTGCCGTGAACATCACGTGAACGAGCTGATTTTTCAAGTTTCACATTTAGAACAACCTTGCACAGTTAAAGGCATGGACGGAACAAATATGCAGGCGCGTAACCTTCTATTAATGCTCGCACCTGAAGAGTTAAGTGAAGCACAACAAGAAATTTTAAGTTTAATTAGTACCAGTTTAATTGAAGACCATGAAGCAATGATGATTTTTTCGTCCTCGAATGAAGAGATAATTCGCAAAAAGCTAGAGGATACGTTTCATGAGTACCTTCGAAATAATTTGATAAAGGAATGATTTTTGTGAAACAAGCAGTTCATTTTGGAGCAGGCAATATCGGTCGAGGATTCATTGGGGCATTGTTTTCTCAAAGCAACTATCACGTCAAATTCGTAGATATTGCTGAAAAGATTATTAATCAGTTAAACACAGATGGAGGGTATAACGTAATAACAGCCGCAGAGCACCCCGAGACATTAGCTGTTCAAAACGTATCTGGTTTAAATAATCTGACACAAGAACAAGCAGTCATTAAAGCGATTAAAGAAGCAACGTACATTACGACGGCCATCGGACCGAACGTTCTGCCTCGCATTGCTCCTTTAATTGCTAAAGGTTTGGCTGAACGTGTAAAAGCAAGCGACGAAAATGTATATATTATTGCATGTGAAAATCAAATCTCTGCGACAGATTTATTAAAAGGCTATATTTTTGACGCGCTGGATGAAGAGACAAAAGCTCATATGATAAATAAGGTCTTTTTCTTCAATTCAGCTGTAGATCGTATCGTGCCTATTCAACATGACCAAGGTTCGCTTGATGTTTTAGTAGAATCCTATTATGAATGGGTAGTAGAGGCACCTGAAGATATTCCTTTTGTAGAAGGAATGACGATTGTGGCTGACCTTGCTCCTTTTATTGAAAGAAAGTTATTTACAGTGAATACGGGACACGCGGTGATTGCATATTTTGGTTATTTAAAAGGAAAAGAAACAATTGATCAAACGTTAAGAGATTCAGGTATTTATGAACAAGTACAGCAAACACTACAAGAAACAGGAAACTATCTAATTGAAAGATATGACTTAGATAAAGAGGAGCACAAAGCTTATATTACTAAAATCATTGAACGCTTTAAAAATCCTCATTTAAATGATTCAGTTAAAAGGGTAGGAAGAGCTCCAATTCGCAAGCTTGGACCTCAGGATCGTTTGATTCGTCCAGCGCTAGAAGCAAAAAAAGCGGGCCTTTCTTATACCTATTTAGCAAAGGCTATTGCCGCTGCGCTTTTATTTGACCCGCAAGAAGATAAAGAGGCTATGAAGCTTCAAGCGAATATTCAGGAGTATGGTATTGAGTATGTATTAAAAGAGATTAGTGAGTTAGAGGCAAGTAATGATTTAACAAAAGAAATCATTGCTCAATATAATACTTTAAAATCGTGAATGAATTTAGTACGTGTAAACAGTCCATTTTAAATGGGCTGTTTTTCTTTTAGCAGAAAGGGAATGTTTGTGTATAGGAGGGTGATAAAATGGTAGCTATTACGCACGTTGGATTAGCTGTACCTGATGTAGAAAAAGCCGTGCAGTGGTATGGGGAAGTTTTAGGTTTTAAGCTGATTGCCGGTCCTTATAAGTTTAATGCGAAGGAAGAAAAAGCTGAAAATATGACTCAAGATTTACTGGGGTCTCATATCAAAAAAATGAAAAATGCTCACATGACAGCTGACAACCAGGTAGGCATTGAACTGTTTGAATTTAATAAGCCGCAAATGCCTCTTGTATTAAAAGACAGCGATGAGCAGTATCAAAGTTATTTTCACATGTGTTTAATAGCCGATGACGTGGAAAAGTTGGCGGATAAAATCGAACAATCAGGTGGTAAAAAGCGAAGCCAAGTATGGAATACAAGACCTGGAAAACCTTATTACTTGGTTTATTGTGAAGATCCGTTTGGGAATATTATTGAGCTATATTCACACAGTACGGAGCTCATGTATGGGAATAGAGAAGAATAAAAGCTTATCCAGATTTTTTGGATAAGCTTTTATCTTTTCATAGCTGTCCGTAGCCGTATACTTTTGCCAGCTCTTCAAAGGTTTTTGATGAATACGTAATAGTTACCGATGTTCCTACTGCCACTTTATTGAATAATTCTTCGACATCCGCATTATGCATTCGTACGCAGCCGTGGCTTACATATTTGCCGATGCTATCTTCTGAGTTATTCCCATGAATAGCGTATGTGTCGCCGGTTGTTCCGTTTGCATTAAGCCCTAGCCAACGAGAGCCAAGAGGGTTATTAGGAGCGCCTCCTGCAATATGCCCTGTATAGTAAGGACGATTTTTAATTTTGTTGACAATCTTGAAAAAACCTACCGGCGTATCGCTCCATGTTTTTCCAGTAGCTACTGAATACGTCTTTTCTAACTTCCCATTATGAAAATAAGCAAGCTGATTTGTTTTTTTATTAATAATAATTAAATATTTACTTGCTGTGTTTTCACTTGCATTCGCCGCACTTGCTGTATAAGAAATACTGATAATAGCTGCGAGACACAACGCCGCTGCTCGCAGTAGAATTTTTCTCACGTTCTAGCCATCTCCTCTATTGTTCGTTTACATATTTGATGAATTACATGCTATTAGTGTATAAAAGGAAAATGTACTGAATATGAACCTTTCCTGAATGAAAACTGAAAGTGCATCTTATTTATAAACGAATATAAAGTAAAAATCTGGGCAGAAATACAACTAAAGGTCTGGTACATATCTCATGAAAAAGAGAAAAACGAAAATGCACCTTGTCTGTTTAATTTAGGATGTATTATCATGAAGGTTTGAAATGAAGGGCAGGAGGTGGAACAAACAGATGCTTAAAGAATTTAAAGAGTTTGCTTTGCGTGGAAACGTATTAGATTTAGCTGTCGGGGTTATTATTGGAGCGGCATTTGGAAAAATTGTCACGTCCCTTGTAAATGATATTATTATGCCGCTGATTGGTTTGTTGTTAGCAGGGATAGACTTTAAAGATTTATCCTTCACGGTTGGAGATGCTACGGTATTATATGGATCTTTTATTCAAACAATTGTTGATTTCTTAATTGTCGCATTCTCGATTTTCTTATTTATTCGTTTCTTTAATCGTTTTAAGAGAAAAGAAGAAGAGAAAGTAGAGGAAGAAGTGGCTGTTCTCTCAAAAGAAGAAGAGATTTTAACAGAAATTCGTGATTTGCTAAAAGCACAAGCAGTGAAAGAGCGTTCATAACAGCAATTTTTACATACGTATAAAACGGCTAAGAGGCCCGTCTTTTCATAAGAAAAGCGGGCTTTTTTCGTGTGAAATTTCTCCGGAAATGTTAGTGGTATGATTATGGGAAAATTAGGCGTGAAAGCGAGAGAGGTAGGAATGTTAAAATCATATTAAAAGTGTTAAGATATTGTAAATAGGAGGCTTAAGGTTATGTTTAAACATTTGTATCGTTCTTTGCCAATGCTGGCAGCGTATGTCCTGCTTAGCGTTTTTTTATACAGTGTTGTTATGTTTAATGTGTCAAATGACACAAAAATGTTGTTTGATTGGGCCCAAATCCATACAGCTGGGTTCGTAGTATTAATAGGAGGATGCTCACTTGTTTTATGGGCGCTCACTTTCTATTTGCTGCTTCGATTTAATCACATAGAGAGAATACAAGATTCGCAGTGGTATGCCATTTTTACGGCAATTGTGTTTTCAATTGCTGTAGCAGCCGTTTCTGCTATGGTTTTTGTTATCTATCATATTGATATACATAATCCAGGCAAAACAATAGAGTGGATGCAAGCATATCCCGAACGCTATCTTTTTACGGTATTTTTACTTTCGCTGTTAACACTAGCGATCATTATGCTAGTAGGGGAAGCTTATTTAGGAGCTGGAATTACCTTTGTTCTGTATTTTATTTTAGCTCTTGTAAACTATTACAAAAAAATCTTTCGAAATGAACCGTTGTTCCCGAACGATTTTATTCAGGCGAGCCAGTTAAAAGAAGTTATTCCGATGATTAAAGATTCGATTTCAATTCCTATTGTAATAGGAGTTATTGGATCTATTGTCGTACTGCTCGCTCTTTGGTTTTTCTTGCCGAAAATTAAAATTCGATGGTTTCTTCGAATTATTATGATTCTGCCGCTCATCTTTTTAATGAAATCATTTTTATTCTTTGAACACTCGTTTGCTCAAAAATATTATGATCAATATGCTGCGCTGATGCCTTGGAATCAGCAAAATAATTATTACTATAATGGACCTGTTATTGGCATGATTTCAAATGTTAAAACAGATGTGCTGCAAGAGCCGGATGACTACTCAGAAGAAGCTATGGCAAAAGTGGCAAAGCGCATTCAGTCAAAGGAAGAGAAAACACAAGAAAGCAAGACTGAAGTCAAACCAAACGTTGTGTTTGTGATGAACGAAACATTTTGGGACCCAACAAAGCTTAACGTGACGTTCTCTGAAGATCCAATGAAAAATACAAGAGAACTTCAAAAGAAATATCCTTCCGGATGGTCTTTAAGTCCTTCGTTTGGCGGGGAAACAGCTAATGTGGAGTTCGAAGCGCTGACGAGCTACTCTTTGTCTTTCTTTAACCCTGGAGGCCTTCCTTATCAGCATGTATTGAGTAAAAAAGAATATCCGTCTTTTGTTTCTTATTTAGAAAAGCAAGGCTATGCTACAACGGCTATGCATCCAAACAGCGGCATGCTTTATATGAGACAAAATGTATATCCAAACTTGGGATTTGATCAAGTGAAGTTTATTGATGAAATGAAGCATACACAAAAAGATAACAAAGAGTTTGTTTCTGATGAAGCAGTAGTTGATGAAGTACTCGATACGCTTAGCCAGTCGAAAAAGCCTGCATTTGTGCATGCTGTAACGATTGCAAATCATCTTCCTTATTCGGCGGATAAGTATAATGGTCAGGAAACCATTAAGGTAACCGGTAAAGGGTTATCACCGGAAATGCAAAAGGAAATTGAAATTTATGCTGAAGGAATTAAACGTTCAGATGCTGCTTTAAAACGATTGAACGATGAAATTCAAAAGCTGGACGAGCCGACCATTGTAGTATTTTGGGGAGATCATTTGCCGGCGCTTGGCCAAAACCTTCAAGCTTACAAAGAAACGGGTTTTGGAAACGAGAAAACGCAGCAAACATCTCAAAAATTTTATGAAACGCCGCTCTTATTTTTATCTAATTACGATACGAAAATAGATAAAAATCTCGGTACGATGAGTCCTATTTATATTGCTCCGACGCTTGCTCAATCTCTTGGTTACAAAAGTAATCTGTTCTACGATCAGTTGAATCAAATGAAAACAGAAGTGCCGGCTTTTCGTTCAAATATGTATATAGATTCGAAAGGAAAGCTAGTCGATGATCCGGCGGCGCTCTCTAAAAAAGCTGCAAAAGACCTTCAAGATTACCATGAAGTTGAGTTTGATACATTATCCGGGAAACAGTACGAAACGCATAAGTTGTATAAATAAAAATAAAAACTCCTTTTAATATAAAAGGAGTTTTTATTTTTTAAGTGTTTAAGGTTGTACTAAAAAATAATTCATGTATAATATTTTAAGGTTAAAAGTAAACTTTAAGTTAAGTAAAACAAAACTTGAGTTTGGAACAGCATGAACAATCATTCATGCTGTTTGCTAATTTTAAATACAGTTGAGGATCGAGAGTATGGAAATAGGAAAGAAAATTAAAAATTTACGATTAAAAAAAGGTTTAACACAAGAAGAGCTAGGAGAACGTACTGATTTAAGTAAAGGCTATATTTCGCAGCTAGAGCGCGATTTAAGTTCACCGTCTTTAGAAACATTTTTTAGTATTTTGGAAGTGCTAGGGTGCGAACCGAAAGAATTCTTCGAAATTGATACGCATGTTCAAAAGGTTGTATACAGAGAGGAAGACTACACGAGTTATTGCGAAGATGAAAAAGGTTACCATATTCAGTGGCTTGTGCATGAATCAAATGAAAAAGAAATGGAGCCCATTCGTCTTATTCTTCATGAAAAAGGCGCATTTAAGAGATTTGAGCCTTCCCTTTCAGAAACGTTTGGCTACATTTTGCGCGGGTGTGTGAAGGTAAAGCTTGGAGGCAGAATATATGAAGCCAAACAAGGAGAAACCATCTATTTTCAAGCTTCTGAAGAACATCAGATTTTAAATGCTCATGACGGAATAACAGAGTTAATTATCGTGGCGACAGAGTCTTATTTATAGAACAAAAGAGGTGAAGTGAAATGACATCTACGAATACAATTATTCAATTTGAAAATGTGACCAAGCAATATGATAATGATTCAGTTGTATTGGATCATGTAAGCTTTGAAATTGAAAAAGGGAAATTTTATACCCTCTTAGGTCCATCGGGATGTGGAAAGACAACGATTTTACGATTAATTGCAGGCTTTACGGAAGCCTCAAGCGGAACGATTTATTTTAATGGGAAAAGAATTAATGATGTCCCGGCTAACAAACGACAGGTTAATACGGTTTTTCAAGACTACGCGCTTTTCCCCCATCTGAATGTATTTGAAAATGTAGCATTCGGTCTTCGAATCAAGAAGATGAAAAATGCTGATATTGCAATAAAAGTTAAAGAAGCCCTTCGTTTTGTTAACTTAGAAGGATATGAAAACAGAGAAATAAAGGAAATGTCGGGCGGCCAAAGACAGCGTGTAGCAATTGCACGAGCAATTGTAAACCAGCCCGAAGTCATTTTGCTGGACGAGCCGCTTTCAGCTCTTGATCTAAAATTGCGTACAGAAATGCAATACGAGTTAAGAGAATTACAGCGTCGTCTAGGTATTACGTTCATTTTTGTTACGCACGATCAAGAAGAAGCGCTTGCGATGTCCGATGAAATCTTTGTTTTGAATAAAGGAAGAATTCAGCAGAGCGGGGAACCTACAGATATTTATGATGAGCCAATTAATCGTTTTGTTGCCGATTTTATTGGTGAATCAAATATTGTACCAGGTAAAATGATTGCTGACTTTTTAGTGGAGTTTGGCGGCCAGCAATTTGAATGTGTCGATCAAGGATTAAACCAAAATGAGCAGGTTGAAATTGTGATTCGCCCTGAAGATTTAGCCATTACAAGCTCCGATCAAGGAAAGCTGCAGGTTCGTGTAGATTCACAGCTGTTCAGAGGAGTCCATTATGAAATTTTAGGCTATGACCATGCAGGGAATGAGTGGCTCGTTCACTCTACGAAAAAGGCAACGGTTGGGGAAGAAATTGGTTTATATTTTGAACCTGAGGCTATTCATGTTATGCGATTTAACGAAACGGAAGAAGAATTCGATAAGCGACTCGAAGGTTATGAAGAGGATTACGATGCAAACTAAATCAAGAAATATTTACTTAGTCCCGTATGTGTTATGGATTTTGCTTTTTGTAGTTGCTCCCATTGTATTAGTTGTCTATTATTCTTTTTTCAACATCGATAATGAGCTGACGCTTGAAAACTATAAGAAATTTTTTACTCCGGTTTATTTACAGATGACGCTGAGTTCATTTTGGTATGCCTTTTTAATTACGTTATTTTCCTTGGTTTTTTCTTATCCTACAGCTTATTTACTAACGAAGCTTAAGCACAAGCAACTTTGGCTTCTACTGATTATTTTACCGACGTGGATTAACTTATTATTAAAAGCTTATGCTTTTTTAGGTATATTTGGCACGTATGGTACGGTTAATAAGTTTACTGAATTTCTAGGACTTGGTACTCATCAAATTTTATTTACTGACTTTAGTTTTGTATTTGTATCGGTGTATATTTTTATCCCCTTTATGATTTTGCCCATCTTTAACTCTTTGGAAGAACTTAATCCCTCGCTTATCTACGCTTCGCGAGACTTGGGGGCATCTTCATGGGTGACATTTAAACGCGTGGTATTTCCGCTAACGCTAGAAGGGGTTAAATCAGGTTGTCAGGCTGTTTTTATCCCAGCACTATCCCTCTTTATGATTACGCGTTTAATTGCTGGAAACCGCGTCATTACACTGGGAACAGCGATTGAACAACATTTTTTAGTGACGCAGGATTGGGGCATGGGCGCCACCATAGCCGTCTTTTTAATTATTGCGATGGCCGTTATGATGCTCATAACAGGCACTGGAAAGAGAGGTGTGTAAAATGAAGAGAAAGTGGAAGTTCAGCCACCTTTATTTATTTCTTGTATTTTTCATTTTATACGCGCCCATTTTTTATTTAATGTATTACTCTTTTAACAGCGGAGGAAACATGCGTGAATTTGAAGGGTTTACGTTAGATTGGTACAAAGAAGTGTTTCAAGACACGCGTTTGCTTATTATTGTTTTGAATACTCTTATTATTGCTCTACTGTCTTCGGGTATTTCAACTATTATTGGCGTGATAGGGGCACTTGCTATCGTATACGTGAAGCGCAGACGTGTTCAAAATACGCTGTTAACATTTAATAATGTGTTAATTGTGAGTCCAGATGTTATTATTGGCGCATCTTTTTTAATTCTATTTACCATTATCGGTGTAAAGCTCGGATTTATATCGGTATTATTAGCGCATATTGCATTCAGTGTACCGATCGTGGTCATCATGGTTCTGCCTAAGCTGCAGGAAATGAGTCCGACACTGCTTGATGCAGCCCGTGATTTGGGCGCAAGCCGCTTTGAAGTACTTTCAAAAGTGGTATTGCCATTTATTCGTCCGGGTATCTTTGCAGGCTTTTTTATGGCTTTAACTTACTCTTTGGATGATTTTGCGGTTACGTTCTTTGTGACCGGGAACGGTTTTTCTACGCTTTCAGTAGAAATTTATTCGTTAGCAAGAAGAGGGGTCTCGTTGAAAATCAATGCTCTTTCTACTCTTATTTTCATGTTTACCGTGCTGATTGTAATTGGTTATTACTTTATCAGTCAGCGATATAGCAATAAAGTGAAAGGGGTGGCGACTGGAAAATGAAGCAATTAGCAAAGCCGTTTATCTTCATCGTCATCCTTTCTTTCGTTCTTATGTATGTGGTTCATCATTTGAACAATGCCGAAGGATACTCTGGAGGAGATACGCTGACCGTCTATAATTGGGGAGATTATATTGATCCTGATTTAGTGAATCAGTTTGAAAAAGAAACCGGAATTAAAGTCATTTATCAGACCTTTGATTCGAATGAAGCAATGATGACAAAAATTGAACAAGGCGGTACGACATTTGATATTGCTGTGCCTTCTGAGTACGCGATTAGCAAGATGCGTGAAGAAAATTTGCTATTGCCAATTGATCATTCGAAGCTGCCTAATTTAAAATACATTAATCCGCGTTTTTTAGACTTATCCTTTGATCCTGGCAATCAGTACTCTATTCCTTATTTTTGGGGAACTGTGGGTATTGTGTATAACTCTGATATGATTCATGGCAAGAAGATAAAAAGCTGGAATGATTTATGGGATCCTAAGCTGAAAAATCAAATTTTACTTGCAGATGGCGCTAGAGAAGTGATGGGAATGGGGCTAAACAGCTTAAATTATTCATTAAATGATACGAATAAAGCCCATCTTCAAGAAGCAAAAAGAAAGCTTGATACATTAACACCAAATGTAAAAGCTATTGTAGGAGATGAGATTAAGATGCTCCTAGCAAATGAAGAAGCGGCAATTGGCGTTGTTTGGTCAGGCGATGCTTCTGAGATTATGAGTGAAAACGATAAGCTGAATTACGTTGTTCCAGAAGAAGGTTCGAATTTATGGTTTGATAACATGGTTATTCCAAAAACGGCTAAAAACGTAGAAGGCGCACATAAATTCATGAATTTTATGCTGGATCCTAAACACGCTGCTCAAAATGCGGAATATGTAGGATATTCTACGCCTAATAAAAAAGCGTTAGAATATTTGCCGAAAGAAGTAGCGGAAGATGAACGTTTTTACCCAGAGGAAGAACTAACAAAAAAGCTTGAGGTATATAATAACTTAGGCAAACGAATGCTTGCTTATTACAATGAATTATTTTTGGAATTTAAAATGCACCGTAAATAAAAGGAACTTAATTAGGTCTTTGTACTCAAGTTCTTTATTGTTTTTGTAAATTCAGTTGCGTGATAGCAAGAGGAAAGATAAAATACAAACGAGTAAAGCTAATAACATTTATTTTATGTTATTAGCTTTTTTATTTGTAAAACGGGAAAGATAAGAAAAAATTGAATGTTCTATTATTCATCCAGAATTTATATTTCACATTATATAGGAGAGAAAAAGTGAAGCAAAAACAAAAGCAGCATATTCAATCCATTTATTTTCTACGGTTATTCGCTATGATGATGGTTGTGCTCGTACATGTAACAGCAGCATATGCAACGGTACTGCCATTTGCAAGCGAAGCTTATCAGAAATATCATTTTCTTAACCGAATTGTTCGAATTGAAGCAGGGATCTTTATTGTGATTACAGGTTTGGTTTTCTTTTATAGTTATATTAACAAGCCTTTAACAAAGACTTTATGGAAAACGTATTATGCTCGAAGAGTGACATATATTTTGGTTCCCTATATTGTTTGGGCACTTATTTATGAATTTTATTCGTACTATGTAGGAGCAACAGAATTAAATGCAGCTGATATTGTGAAACGTATTTTACGCGGAGAGTCCTACTATCAGCTTCATTTTATCTTTTTAATTGTACAAGTTTATCTCGTGCTGCCGGTTTTTGTATGGCTAGCACAAAAAGTAACCATTTTTAAAAAATACATGTGGCTGTTTGGCATTATCATTCAGCTTGGTTATTTAATGCTTAACAATACGTATCATATCACTTCATTTAATTTGTTTTTAAATACAATGGCTACGTTTTTACTTGGCGGTTGGATTGGCATTTATTATCGCGAACAAGTGGATAAAAAGTACAGTCGTTCGAATATTGTATTATTTCTGGTGACGCTCGGAGCGGGAATAGCTATTTCACTGTTAAATTATCACTTGTACACAATGAAGACAATCCAAATTTCAGGCTTTACGTATGAGGCTGTTAATACGCTTTATTTGGTCGCTGGAAGTTATTTCTTCTTCCGAATTGCAGAGATATTAGCTGAAAAGCTTTCTGTGAAGTCCGTGACGATTGTTAAAAATATTGCCATGTACTCGTTTGGATTTTACTTGATTCACCCGATGGTTTTAAACTTTGTGGCAAAAGCAGTACCAATACAAGGAAACTACATGTTTCACATTGAAATTTTGGCACGCTATATTCTAACATTAGCAGGCTGTTACCTCATCATTTGGGGATGTCATCGTCTTTTACCGTTTGCTAGCTTTTTGTTTGGTAAACTGCCAAAAGAAGCGGTGTTCATTTACCGACGTCCTGATCATAAATAGCGTTTAGTTAAAAGTTATGTCTGCTTGCAGGCATAACTTTTTTTATAAAGTATAAGAGATGATAACACGCTAGTTTTAAAATATTTTTAAAAGTGACATGCTAAGATAATGCTTACTTAGGTACTCACAAAAGGGGGAATTTGATATGCGTGTACTTGTGGTAGAAGACGATGCTTCATTATTACACGGTATCGTAGAAGGCTTAAAAGAAGAAGGATATGAAGTTGATTGTGCGTCTGAAGGAGATGAAGGTTTGTTTTTAGCAGAGCAGAATATTTATGATGCTTTGATTTTAGATATTATGCTGCCGGGTATGACAGGACTTGACATACTAAAAAAGCTAAGAAAACAAAAGGTGCTGACGAAAGTTATTTTTCTCACTGCAAAGGATAGTGTAGAAGATCGAGTGAAAGGACTCGATTATGGAGCTGATGATTATTTGGTTAAGCCTTTTGCCATGGCTGAACTTTTTGCGAGGTTAAGGGTGATGCTCAGAGACTTGCAGGCAGAAGAAGGCATGATTTCATATGGTCCCATTTCTATACGAGAAGACAATCATGAAGTTATGATAAATGGGAGTGCCCTAACGTTAACGATTAAAGAATTTCAGCTTTTGGAATACTTTATTCGAAATAAAGAACAAATCCTTATTCGAGATCAAATTTTTAATCGCGTATGGGGATTTACATCTGACGTAGGAGTGGGTGTAGTAGACGTCTATGTTCACCATTTAAGAAAGAAGCTTCAGCCTTTTAATTGTGACGGTTATGTACGTACAGTGAGAGGCGTAGGCTTTATGTTAAAAGGGGAAGAGCATGTTTAAAAAGACGAGAATCAGGCTTGTGTTATTTAACACAATCGTGCTGATGGTTATTTTGAGCATTTTTAGTTTAGTTTTATATTTTTATATGCAGCATGTTATTTTTTCAAATCCAGACAATCGGTTAAGTGAGATGAGTGAGCAGGTAAAAAAAAGAAATTTACATGAGATTCAGGAAAATAATGAGAGAGAAACAGAAAGACGGGTTGCGTTTTTACTTTGGAGCGGTGATAAAAAACTAATCAAAATCACACCTAAAAAAGGGTTATATACAAACGATATTGACGACTTTAAGCCTGCGCTCTCAGAAGGAAAAGCCCAAACGTCGCAAGAGGTAAACGGTCATGCTTATCGAGTGATGAATGTGAAAAACGAAGGGTATATAAAAGATCAAGACGTTTCAACGATTCAACTTGTCTTAAACGTAGATCCAGAAACTCAAACCTTAGAGCACCTTGCTTTTCTTCTTATCATTTCAGCGTTTATCGGACTGCTTCTTTCGCTTGTGGCTGGCTTGTTTTTAGCTAATCGAGCGCTTGTACCTATACAAAAGTCGTGGAACAAACAGGTCGAATTTATTGCAGATGCTTCCCATGAGTTAAGAACGCCTCTTTCCGTGATGCAAACGCATCTCGAGCTATTGTTTAGACGACCAAATCATACGATCGAGCAAGAAAGCGAAAATATTTATCAAAGCTTAAACGAAGTGAAGCGGATGACGAAGCTGGTGGGTAACTTACTAACACTGGCTAGATCTGATTCAAGTGCGCAGCTGCTAAACAAAACGGTCTTTAATATGGGCGAGCTGGTTGATAAAGTAGCTAATCAATTTGAGCCCATATTTGAACTAAAGGAGCTGCACTTCACAAGGGAAATTGAATCGTTAATGTGCGGAGGAGATCAAGAACGACTTCATCAGCTATGTATGATTTTATTAGATAACGCTTTTAAATACACGCCCTCTGGAGAAAGCATTCACATCAGTCTAAAGAAATATCATCACTCTATGACGTTAATCGTTAGAGACACAGGTGTTGGCATTGAAGCGAAAGACCTTCGATATGTGTTTGATCGCTTTTATCGAAGTGATAAGAGCCGAGCACGTGCCGAAGGAGGGTCAGGTTTAGGTCTCGCGATTGCTAAATGGATTGTACAAGCTCATGACGGAGAAATTAAGGTTTTTAGCCAAAAAAACGTGGGTACGGAATTTCATGTGAAAATTCCGCTATGAAAAAAAGCTGCCTATCATCAGGCAGCTTTTTTCATCACTTTTTTGGTGGCGGTCTTCCACGCTTTCCATGCATTAGCAAGTAACAGGCCAATTAATAAATAGGCAAGGCCGCCAAAAACTAAGTAATCTATAGCGCTAATCGCCCCCGCAAGCAGCCCAAATTTTATTTGGTCTTTATACTTGGCAGGAGAAGTTGGCGGATCCGTCACCATGAAGAAGGCTAAAAATAAAGCGGAATTAACAAAAGGAGCTCGTAAAGCATCTGCTACATCGCCTACTCCTATTAATGACATAATCGTGAAAATAGCAAAATACACCCCCAAAAACGCAAATACTTGAGGGAATTTATTTACCTTGCTCGTCACAAGGTACCCCGTCACAAACACGAATACAATGAGCCATACGGGTAGTAAAGATAAGCTTCCCCACCAGCTTTGGCCGCTTGAAAAGACAATAAGTGAAAAGAGAAGACCAAAAGCAGCAGGGTTAAAAATAGGCTTCTTTTTTACTTTTACGAAGTGCTTCGATAAAATCGCAACAGCTACAGTGCAAAATGTGACCCAAGCAGGTGTAGAGGTGCTGAGTACTAAGGCAATAATTAATCCAGTAATAATTCCGCCGTCAGGAAGCTGAATTTTCTTTTTATAAGCAAAAGAAAATCCTAAATCTAAGGCGGCCGCCGAGCATACGGCAAGTAGTAGGTGTCCTAATCCTTGAAAGGCAGAAGAGTTGAATTCACCTAATAAAGTTAAAAGCAGAAGCATAGCGATTACATATCTTTTAGGGGTTTTAACTAGCTGCGCCCAAAGACTTATTTCTTTTGGTTTGTTTTCATCTACAATAATATAACCTTTTGGTGTACTGATATATTTAACACCGCTTCTTCGTTCAGAACGTGTGGTCATAATTTATTAATTCCTCCATATCTGATGTAAAAAAAGGAGTGAAACTAGAGTCGAAGAGCACGCCGCGTATGTCGGCATCATTCAATAAATTTACTCCTTTTTCCGCTCCTAAAATAAAAGCTGACGTAGATAATGCATCGGCCAGCATGGCAGAAGGAGCAATAGCTGTGCAACTCAACAGACTGCTTCGAGTGGATGGAGATAAGGGATTAACCAAATGATGCGTTGATGGATGTGTCTTATTTTTTCTAGCATAATTTCCTGATGTGCAGACAGCCGTATCTGTTACACGTAAATTCAGTAGTGACTGCGTTTGAATCACAGGGTGCTGAATCCCGACTTTCCACAACTCTCCGTGTTGATTGCGTCCTTTAACTAGGATGTCTCCTCCTGCATTAATCATAAAATGCTGATAAGGAAGGGAGCGGGCAGCCAAATCAATCGCCAACCCTTTGGCGACCGCTCCAAGATCTATAATCATCGGTTTTTGTAAACAAACCGTTTTTTTATGTGTATCCAATACGATGTCTTTATAACTTCCAGAGTCGACTGCTTCGTTCACTTGTACGGGTTTTCCATATAAGTAATGTTCATTAAAACCGCGGTTTTCTAATTGCTTTCCTACCGTTGGGTCAAAGATTCCATGCGTTTCATTTGCTACTAAGATAGCGAAATCAAGAGCTTCAAATAATAGAGGACTAACAGAAACAGGCTCTTTGACATGTCTAATTAGTTTCATAACTTCGCTTGTGGCATCAAATCGACTGCATGTCGTTTCAACGGTTTTAAAAATAGTAAATGCCTTTGAGATATGGTGAAGGACATTTGCTTCTTCTGATTGGGGAGCAATTACTTGAATGGAGACGGTTGTTCCCATACATAAGACAGAGCGGCTATACGTTTTTATGGACATCATTCGTTTCTCCTTTATGCATTCACTGCTTGCTGAAGTGCGTCGTCCACAGCATTTTGAAAATCTTCTGTACTAAGCGTTGCTCCGCTCACGACGTCGACATCTGAGCTTTGTCTTTGTACGACTTGAGCCGGAAGGCCCTCAATGTAACTTTGAGAATAGTGAGTATCCGCTTGTGTAATTTCAACTGTATCAATTCGGTCGTTTTTAATGGTCACGGATACGTAGACAGTTCCGATACGGTTGCTTCCTTGGCCAGAATACGTTCCATCTTTGTATTTTGTTTTAGGAGCAGAACTTTCGGCACTCGCTGATGACTGTTTCTTATTAGAGGAAGCAACATCTTCTCCCCAGCTGTCATTGACAATCGTTTGATTGTCTGTTTGATCCGTCGTTTTCTTCTGATGATGAGCCGGGGTGACTTGAACAGCTTGTGCATCAGATAGAGTGTTTATATAACCAGTTGCATAAATACTTCCAATGGCTACGCTACATGCAGCAATCATCGTTTTTCCCATTTTACTCATGTTTGTTGAACCTCCTGATTTATACCAGAACTATAGTTTCGATTATTGATGGTGATCTTTAGCATAAATAAACTTTACAAATAAACTTTTAAAAAAGATTTAAAATCAAAAAAGTTTTTTTGAAAATAAATAATCCAAGTGAAAAGGTCATTTTAAATAATGAAAGGAGAAGCTGGAATTTCTTTCACAAGCCTAGCTATTTTGACATACGTAATAATAGTTAATATTTCTGTTTACTATCTAAACGTGCATGATAAAATAGAAAAGATGAATATGTGTTAGGAGGAACATCAGTGAAAATTAAGCTTGGCCTTTTATACGGAGGAAAATCCGCTGAACATAAAGTATCTTTACAAACAGCTCTAGCAGTTTCAAAAGCAATTAATCACGATAAATATGAAGTGCATCCAATTTACATTACAGAAACAGGAAAGTGGATTCGCGGCACACAGCTGACTGGTCCGCTTGAAACAGTTGCTCAATTAGAAATTCAAGATAACGGAACAGCTATTTCACCAGTTTCATTGAATACAGAAATGTTTGCATTAACAGATTCAAAAACAGATGATCAGCTAGATGTTATTTTCCCACTTCTTCATGGTCCAAATGGAGAAGATGGTACGGTACAAGGATTATTAGAATTATTAAATATTCCTTATGTTGGAAACGGTGTATTAGCTTCAGCAGCTGGTATGGATAAAGTTGTAATGAAGCAGCTGTTTGCACAGGCAGGTCTGCCTCAAGTAGAGTACGTATCATTTATCCGCCGCGAGTGGGAAGCAGATCGAACGGCTGCTTATGAAAAAGTAGAAGCACTTGGATACCCTTGCTTTGTTAAACCGGCAAACTTAGGTTCAAGCGTTGGGATTAGCAAATGTGATAACCGCGAAGAGCTAGAAGCGGCTTTTGTTGAAGCTTTCTTATTCGATCGGAAAATCATTGTAGAAGCAGCAGCAGTTGGCCGTGAAGTTGAAATTGGTGTGTTAGGGAATGATGAAGCAGCTTGTTCAGTAGTTGGAGAAATTTTACCTAAAAAAGCGTTTTACGATTACAAAGCCAAATATGAAGACGGCGATACAGGTCTTATTATTCCAGCTGAAATTACAGAAGAACAGCATCAAGAAATGTCAGCACTAGCAATCAAAGCATTTAAAGCAATTGATGGATCTGGTCTTGTACGTGCAGATTTCTTCTTAACATCAGAAGGTAAATTCATTATTAATGAAGTGAATACGATGCCTGGTTTTACACCTTTCAGTATGTTCCCGTTATTGTGGAAACACGCAGGTGTTGAATATCCAGATTTAATTGAAAAACTTGTATCACTAGCAATTGAACGTCATACCGAAAAGCAGCAAATTAAACACACAATGTAACTCACACAACACTATTCATCATGAATAGTGTTTCTGTGTTTAGTTTCAATTAATGTTATCCATAGTTTACTTTATATCGAGAGGAGCAAACCAACAATGATTAAACGTACGCTTACACAGCTAGCTGCAATGATTCCAGGAAGTGTATTCCATAGCGGGAACGAAGCAGCTGTAATTGAGGGAGTCTCAATTGATACGAGAACCATTCAGCAAGGTAATTTATATATCCCAATTAAAGGGGAACGTTTTAACGGGCATACATTTGTTCATAAAGCAATTGAAAACGGAGCGGTCGCTACACTGTGGAACAAAGATGAAGAAAATCCACCGACAGACATTAGTGTTATTTTAGTCGATGATACGCTAGAAGCTCTTCAGCAATTAGCGAAATCCTATCGTCATGAGTTGGATATTAAAGTAGTGGGCATTACAGGAAGTAACGGAAAAACAACGGCAAAAGACATGGTGAAAGCTGTGCTTGATACAACTTACCGTGTTCTGAAAACAGATGGAAACTTTAATAATCATATTGGCATGCCGCTTACTATTTTGCGTTTAGATGAAACTCATGATATTGCAGTTTTAGAAATGGGCATGAGCAGCCGAGGGGAAATTGAGTTTCTTTCTAATTTAGCGGAGCCTGATGTGGCCATTATTACAAATATCGGAGAATCGCACCTTCAAGACTTAGGAAGCCGCGATGGAATTGCGGAGGCGAAATTAGAAATTACAAGCGGTTTAGCGCCAACAGGTCAGCTTGTCTATAATGGTGATGAGCCACTTTTAACATCACGCGTAGTTAATCCAGTATTTGAAACGGTGACATTTGGCAGCTCAGAACAAAACGATTTATATCCAAGTGCTATTTCAGCTGAAGAGTTAGGCACCACATTCACTGTTTCACGTGAAACAACATATTCGTTCTTTATCCCGGTATTAGGTAAACATAATGTTCACAATGCGCTTTCTGCTATTGCGGTGGGTCATTATTTTGGACTAGACAATGAAACAATCGCTAAGGGATTAAAAGAATTAAAGCTAACCAATATGCGTATGGAGCTCGTGAAACGAACAGATGGCCTGACCTTCATTAATGATGCATATAATGCAAGCCCAACGTCCGTTAAAGCTGCTATCACGCTGATGCATGATTTAGAAGGCTATAAGCAAAAAATTCTTGTTCTCGGGGATATGCTTGAATTAGGCGATCAGGAAAAAGAGTTCCACAAAGAAGTGGGAGAGTTTATTCAAGCAGAAAAAATTGATTATGTTCTAACATACGGCCCCTTATCTGTTGAAATTGAGCAAGGAGCAAAAAATAATTTTGCAGAAGATAAGGTAATGCACTTTGAGGAGAAAGATGAGCTTGTTAAAAAATTAACAGCGATTACAACAAGAGAAGATGTGGTTTTAGTGAAAGCATCTCGAGGGATGAAGCTTGAGGAAGTTATCTCAAAAATGATGCATAAATTACCGTGATATTAAAAAGAGTATAAGTAAGCTCTATTGCAAACGGAAAGCCATAGTGTTATGATGTAGTCTGAGTGTCTTGAGGCGCTTATACTCTAAACGTTGAATTTATTGAAGTAGTCGTTTAGAGCATTTTCCGTTTCCTCGGAGAATGCTTTTTTTTGTAAAATATAGATAGTCTAAATATAAAAGGAGTTTGAAAAACTTGGCATTATTTCAAGATTTAGGATTAAGTCAACAGCTTAATAAAGCTGTGAGTAAAATGGGTTTTGAAGAAGCAACACCAATTCAATCAGAAACTATCCCATTAGCACTAGAAGGTCACGATTTGATCGGACAAGCACAAACAGGAACAGGGAAAACAGCGGCATTTGGTATTCCTCTTATTGAAAAAGTTGATGTAAACGTAGATGCAATTCAAGGGTTAATTATTGCTCCTACTCGTGAACTTGCTGTACAGGTATCTGAAGAACTTTACAAAATTGGTCAAACAAAGCGCGTACGCGTGCTATCAATTTACGGTGGTCAAGATATCAGTCGTCAAATTCGTGCATTGAAAAAGCACCCTCATATCATCGTAGGGACACCAGGGCGTATGCTAGATCATATTAATCGTCGTACACTTCGTCTACAAGATGTTCATACAGTTATTTTAGATGAAGCAGATGAAATGTTAAACATGGGATTCATCGAAGACATTGAAAAAATCTTATCAAACGTACCTGAGAACCACCAAACACTTTTATTCTCAGCAACAATGCCTACTCCAATCCGTCGCATTGCTGAAAAATTCATGAACGAACCAAAAGTGGTAAAAGTACAAGCAAAAGAAGTAACGATGCCAAACATTACGCAGTATTATTTAGAAGTACAAGAAAAGCGTAAATTTGATATCCTTACTCGTCTTTTAGATATGCAATCACCTGAATTAGCTATCATCTTTGGTCGTACAAAGCGCCGTGTTGATGAGCTATCAGAAGCATTAAATATGCGTGGTTATTCTGCACAAGGTATCCATGGTGACTTGACGCAGTCGAAACGTCTATCTGTACTACGTCAATTTAAAGAAGGTTCTATTGATGTATTAGTTGCAACGGACGTAGCTGCACGCGGACTTGATATTTCTGGTGTTACTCATGTATACAACTTTGATATCCCTCAAGATCCAGAGAGCTATGTACACCGTATCGGACGTACAGGACGTGCTGGTAAAATGGGTGCTGCTATGACATTTGTAACGCCAAGAGAAACTGGACAGTTACACAATATTGAGCGTACAACAAAACGTAAAATGGAGCGTCTTACTCCTCCAACGCTTGATGAAGCAATGGAAGGTCAACAGCGTATTGCAGCTGACAAATTAACAGAATCTGTGACACAAGGCAACTTATCTTACTACAAACAGTTGGCAGAAGAGTTACTTGAAGAGCACGATTCAGTTTCATTAGTGGCAGCAGCAATCAAATTATTTACAAAAGAACCAAACGAATCACCAATTCAATTAACTGCTGAACCACCGGTAATTGCAAAAGGTGATAAAAACAAACGTGGAAATGGCGGAGGTCGTTCACGTTCTAACTCTAAAAACTACTCACAGCAAAATCGTCGTGGAAACTCAAAGCGTTTTGGTGACAAGCGTCGCGGTGGAAGCAACGGCAGTGATAATAGAAATCGCAATAGCAGCAGTAATCGTAAAGATTCTCGCAGCAAAGCGTAAAATAAAAACGAGCCTTAACAGGCTCGTTTTTTTTATGTGTTAATTGCTATTTTATTGGTGCACACTATGAGTAAAATAAAATGGGGTGTTCACTGATGTCGACCATTGTTCGGTTAGGTTATGTGGCGATGAGCGTTCATTTGGAAAATAGTTCTCCTTCTCAAACAATGACTTTTGCACAATTTCAGCGTGTGAAAGACCATGAAGCGGCCATTCGCAAGCTCGAACGTATTGCAATATCCAACTTAGAAAACTGCTTACGGTTATTAAAACACAATGCGTGGAGTGAAATTGAGTTTTTTCGATTCAGTTCTAAGTTAATTCCATTAGCTAACCATGAGGCGCTAAAAGAGTGGAACTACATAGCTCCTTTAAAAGATGCTCTTCAGCGTATTTCTGTATTTTTGAAGGAACATCCAATGCGAGTAGATTTTCACCCGGATCATTTTGTTGTTTTAAACTCAACGGATAAAGAGGTTTTTAAGCATTCTATCCAAACTCTTCGCATGCATCAAAAATTGCTGAAAGGAATGGATATTCCGCTTCAAAATCGCTGTGTTTTACATGTTGGAGGAGCTTATAATGATAAAGAAAAAGCACTGGAGCAGTTTATTCATAATTGGGGGCTTGTACCTCAATCCCTTCAGCAAATGATTATGTTAGAAAACGACGATACAACCTTTCATATAAAGGACGTCTTGTATTTATGTGAAAAACTAAATGTCCCAATCATTTTTGATCTTCATCATCATCAGGCAAACAACGATGAAACTTCATGGCAAGAGCATTGGGACCGTATCATTAGAACGTGGGAACAGGAAACGCTTCCTCTAAAAATGCATATATCTAGTCCTAAAAGTGATAAAGAATTTAGAGCCCATGCAGATTATATCGATGTTAATGGGTTTTACAGCTTTTTAAAAGAAGTAAATGGAACGATACCGCAAATTGATTGCATGATTGAAGCTAAGAAAAAAGATGAAGCGCTCTTTCAGTTAGTAAGAGACTTGAAGTCTTATGAAGATGTGGAATTTATTAACTCATCCACTTTTTATATTAAATCTTAAAGCAGGCCTCATATCTGTGGCTTGTTTTTCTGTTTGAACGCGAGAAAAGCGAGAAGAAATCCAGCAATACCTCCAACGAAATGAGCTGTGTTGTTGGTTCCTGGCGTTAGCAGACCTGAAAGTAATCCAATAATTAAAAAGACGACAATGATTTGCTGGTTACTTTTAGAAAGCACGTGCTTTTGTTTTATTACAAGGTAGAGGTAAAACCCAAGCAGCCCGAAAATGGCACCGGATGCACCCACATGGCTGTAGAAAGAAGATTGGATTAGAAATGTAACGATATTTCCAAGCAATCCACACGTAAGGTAGAATAGAAGAAACTTATAAGAAGAAAGAATACGCTCAGCACCTGGACCTAACAAGAACAATGAAAATGAGTTAAATAGAAGGTGTGAAAAGCTTAGATGCAAAAAGATAGGTGTGAAAAGTCGCCAGTAGTCTCCTTGAGAAATTAAGCTATTCACACCAATAAGCTGATGTATAAAAGATTCTGCAAGGTGTGAGGGAAGAGCGGCAAGTAACCATAGCGCAATGTGGATGCAGATAAGCGTGAAGGTAACAGGATAAAAACGTTTAAATTCAGCTGCATTTTCTGTGCGTACGAACATATTTGTCACTCCTTTTTATAAAGGCATTTTTATATACTATTCTGTAAGAGAGGATTAAATGAAAATGATTATAGGAACTGGAATTGATATTACAGAGTTAGAGCGGATTGAAAAAATGGTGCAGCGTCAAAGTGCTTTTGTTACTCGGATTTTAACAAAAAATGAAAAAGAACGCTATGAAAAGCTATCAAGCCGACGTAAGGTCGAATTTTTAGCAGGAAGATTTGCTGTGAAGGAAGCATATTCGAAAGCTCTTGGAACAGGAATAGGAAAAGATTTCAGCTTCCAAGATATCGAAATTGTGAATGATGAAAGAGGAAAACCCCACATTGTTACAAAACAACCGCTGGACGCGTCTGTACACGTATCTATTTCCCACAGTGCGCACTATGCGATTGCTCAAGTAATTATTGAACGCTTGTCAAGCTAGTCTGCATATTCACTATTTCTTGTTCATATATTCATAGTGTGGATAGGGGAGACAAGATATGTTCTTGCTTCTCCGTTTAGCTGTGAATATACGAAATAAAGGAGTTGGGGAAATGCATAAAAAATGGATTGGCTTATTTGTTTGCGCCTTTTTTCTCTTAGCCTTATCAGCATGCGGTGAAAAAAGTCAGCAGGATGTAACAGATGCATTGGATGCCAAGGTACAAGAAATGGCGGGTTATAAATCAGATGCTAAGATGACATTAAATACAGGGAAAGATGCTCAAGTATACGATGTAGAGATTTGGCATAGTAAGCCTATGTATTATCGAGTGAATTTGAAAAATACAAAGAAAGATCAAAGCCAAATGATTTTGCGTAATGATGAAGGGGTTTTTGTTTTAACGCCCGCCTTAAATAAAAGCTTTCGTTTTCAAAGTGACTGGCCGCAAAATAGCAGTCAAGCTTATTTGTATGAATCCCTTGTCCAAGATATTGTGAAGGATGAAAAAGCAAGTTTTAAATCAACGGATAAGCATTATATTTTTGAAACAAAAACCAACTATCAAAATAGCACGATGCTTCCTAAACAAGAAATTACGCTGAACAAAAGTGACTTAGCGCCTGTTTCGGTTAAAATTATGGATACGGATAATAAAGTGTTAATAAAAGTTGATTTCTCTAAGGTGAAATTCGATTCTAAGTTTGATAAAGGGGCTTTTGATACAAAAAGAAACATGACAAGTGCAAAGATTGACGTTCCAACATTAGCTCAGCAGAAATCATTTAGCGTCCTTTATCCTAAGGATGTTCCAAAAGGTACAAAGCTGTCCAAGGAAAAGAAAATTGAGACAGAAAATGGCGAGAGAGTTGTTTTAATGTACAAAGGAGAAAAGCCGTTTACGCTTGTACAAGAAAAAGCGCAAGTAGCTAAAACAGCAACATCCACAGTTACTGCCGGAGAGCCCTTTGATTTAGGTTTTACTGTGGGAGCTTTAACGGATAAAAGTCTATCTTGGACATATAATGGAGTAGACTTTATGCTGGCTTCTGATCAGCTAACACCAGATGAATTGAGTACAGTTGCTAGATCTGTGCAAAGTCAGATGGGAAAATAAGAGAAGCTTACAAGCCTGCATATATGTAGGCTTGTTCTTGCTTAATTTGAATAAAGATCGAGATGAAGTTTGGCTATAGATGTATTATACTAACAGAGGAAAGTACGTTTAGAATGGTTCTGAAAAAAGGAAGTGTCGTAGTAATGGATGCATTTTATAGAGAAACATGGGCAGAAATTGATGTAGAAGCCATTTTTCAAAATGTGAATCATGTAAGAGAACTGATACCGGGGCATAAAACGTTAATGGCCGTAGTGAAGGCGAATGCGTACGGGCATGGAGATAAAGAAGTAGCAGAGATTGCGCTTCAAGCTGGTGCTGATATGCTAGCTGTAGCTTTTTTGGATGAAGCTATTGCTCTTCGGAAAAAAGGAATAAAGGAATCCATTTTAGTATTAGGCGCCGTGCCTACCCTACACATTCAAACTGCATTGGAGTGGGATATAACAGTCACTGCTTATAGCAAAGCTTGGATTGAAGAAGCGGCGTCCATTCTAGGTGAAAACAGTCAGCTGCATATGCATTTAAAAATAGATACAGGCATGGGTCGCTTGGGAGTTAGAACAAAAGAAGAATTACACGAAACGATGAAAATCATCGCTTCTCATTCGGGATTCGTGCTGGATGGAGTGTTTACACACTTTGCAACAGCAGACGAGCTAAACTCATCTTATTTTGAAGAACAATACACATTCTTTGAAGAAATGGTTCGAATTGTGAAAGAATATAATTTTACACCTCCGATGATTCACTGTGCAAATAGCGCAGCCTTGCTTCGTCGTCCGAAAGATATCTTTAATGGCGTACGCTTAGGTATCTCTATGTATGGCTTGAGTCCTTCTGAGGAATTAAAAGAAGTCTTGCCAATTCCGTTAAAACAGGCTTTTTCACTGCACAGCCGTATCGTGCATGTTAAAAAAGTCAAAAAAGGGAGTCATATCAGTTACGGAGCTACTTATGAAGCGAAAGAAGATGAATGGATTGCTACTATCCCAGTAGGATACGCAGACGGCTGGATTCGTAAATTAAGTAATTTTGAAGTATTAGTAGATGGATTTAAAGTGCCAGTTGTTGGTAGAATCTGCATGGACCAATTGATGATTAAATTACCTAAAATGTATAAAATGGGTACAAGAGTAACATTTATTGGAAAACAAAAAGATGCTGAAATTACAATTGATGAAGTAGCGAAGCATCTTGAAACAATTAATTATGAAATCCCTTGCATGATTGCAGCAAGGGTTCCGAGGGTTTATACAAGAGATTTGCAGCATATTGATGTTAATAATTATATCTTGCGCTGAATATACATCTTCCTGAGTCAACATAAAAAGTCTGCGAACAAAAGACAATAAAATAATAACTTCCATGCATAAAAGAGGGTATCAATTGACGATAATAGTGTAGAAATTGACAGAATTAACTTTCCATTAAAGCTAATCAATGTTATGATAAGGAAAGATGAGACTATTGGTGTGTGTATTGATGTTGGAGGTGTATGTTTGTGTCTGAAGCGAGCGCAACTACAGAAATCCTAGTAAGATTACCGAAAAATTTAGTATCGGAGCTCGATCTTATGGTTAAACAAGAAAATGGCAACCGAAGTGATTTTATTCACCAAGCAACAAAATTGTACCTTCGTGAGCGAAAAAAACGCCATATTCGCGAATCAATGAGACGTGGATATATGGAGATGGCAAAGATAAACTTAAATATTGCTTCCGAGGCTTTTCTAGCAGAGTATGAAGCTGATCATACTGTGGATCGTTTAGTAAGCGGGGGGTAATGACTTGGTAGTCAAACGTGGCGACGTTTATTTTGCTGACCTATCTCCTGTTGTTGGCTCAGAACAAGGAGGCGTTCGCCCTGTACTTGTCATTCAAAATGATATAGGCAATCGTTTTAGCCCAACTGTTATTGTAGCTGCGATCACTGCTCAAATTCAAAAGGCAAAGTTACCTACGCATGTTGAAATTGATGCAAAGCGCTATGGATTTGAGCGAGATTCAGTTATTTTACTAGAACAAATTCGTACTATTGATAAACAGAGGCTAACAGACAAGATTACCCATTTAGATGATGAAATGATGGACAGAGTGGATGAAGCCTTGCAAATCAGTGTAGGACTTATCGACTTTTAGAATTATACTTCCATTTATGCTAAGTTGCTCCTTTATGAGCAACTTTTTTAATTTGACTAGGAATAATCAGTAAACGTATATTGTAATAAGAAACCTTTTAAAAATGATAATATATATATAGATATAAATGAGTGTATTGACTCACAAGGAGGACCTCATGAATCAAGATTTATTCAATTATATACAAAATCATAAATCAGAAATTTTTGATCGATGGCTAGTGTTAATGAATGATGTGGAAACAGAGCGCATTAAAAACATTGTATCCGAGCAAGTGTACGTAAATGTAAGCTCTGATTTTGTAAATTTACTTTTGGCAAAAGCATTCCGTGATCAGGAAAATTTTGCAGAGGAACTAGAGGAAGTAGTAGGACGAGTTGTGAGTTTAGGATGGCCTCTTGCTTATTTAACACAGGGTGTACGTAACTTGGGTCACGTAGTGGTCGAAGGGTATGTAAACAGTGAACATGTAAAGGCTGACCAAACTCATTCTGAATTATTCTATCGGTTTGACAAATGGTTAAGCCCTATTTATAACAAAATAGTAGAACAATACTCCAACTCGTGGGAAAATACAGTTATGTTGCAAAAAGTTGCACTTCAAGAATTGTCTGCTCCATTAATACCGGTATTTGATAAAATTACAGTAATGCCGCTTGTAGGAACAATTGACACTGATCGCGCAAAGAAAATTATGGAAAATTTATTGCAAGGTGTCGTAAAGCACCGATCAGAGGTCGTATTAATAGATATTACCGGAGTACCAGTAGTGGATACGATGGTTGCCCATCATATTATTCAAGCTGCTGAAGCCGTACGTTTGGTTGGAGCCAAGTGTTTGTTAGTAGGAATTCGTCCGGAAATTGCTCAGACTATTGTGAACTTAGGTATTAACTTAAACGAAATTATTACGAAAAATTCATTAAAAAAGGGCGTAGAGTTTGCGTTAGAAATGACTGAGCGGAAAATAGTTGATATAGAATCGGAGGAATAAACGTGAGAATACCCATTTTGAAATTGTACGACTATTTATTGGTATCCATTCAATGGGAGCTGGATGATCAAACGGCTATTCAATTCCAAGAAGATTTGCTAAGTAAAATTCATCAAACTGGAGCAAAAGGAGTGGTAATCGATTTAACTTCAATTGATATGATCGATTCATTCATCGCAAAAGTTTTAGGTGACGTGGTTAGCATGTCTAATTTGATGGGGGCTAGAGTAGTATTAACAGGTATCCAGCCTGCAGTAGCTATTACACTTGTTGAGTTAGGGATTGGCCTAAATGATGTTCTTACTGCACTCGATTTAGAAAAAGGTCTTGAGAAACTCCAATCGGAATTGGGGGATTAGTATATGGAATTCCAATCCAGCGTAAAAATCGTAACAGAATGGGACATCGTAGCGGCACGCCAATTAGGTAGAAATGTGTCGAAAGAGCTAGGGTTTGGAACAGTTGACCAAGCTCGTATTACAACCGCCATTTCTGAATTAGCTCGTAATATTTACCTATATGCGGGTAAGGGTCAAATCTATATTGAGAAATTAAATCGTGGAGGAAAAAACGGTCTTCTTGTCGTAGCAACAGATGAAGGGCCAGGTATCCCCGACGTTCGCAAAGTAATGGAAGATGGATACTCAACATCGGGTGGACTAGGAGCTGGGCTTCCTGGGGTAAAACGATTGATGGATGAGTTTGACATCGAAACAAATGTCGGAGAAGGTACTGAGATTAAAGCAGTTAAGTGGCTCCGGTAGGAGGAAATAGATAATGTCTTTTGATAAAGAGATGAGAGATTTATACAAAGATATTTTGGGGAACTATATCCAAACACAAAATGAACAAATTTTGTATCAAGGACAAAAACTAAGTAGAAAATCTTTAGAGAATGAAATATCGCCAGAAGATATTGTGAGCATTCATAAAGAAGTGATTGAAGAAATTTATTCTGATATTCCAGAAAAAGTGCTGCATTCTCTGGACTTTTTACTTGAGGTAATGATTAGCTACGGTCTTGCTCTTCGTGAGCATCAAACATTAAAAAATAAGCAGCGGGAACTTCGTTCTGAAATTGAAGTTGCCGCTAACGTCCAGCAGACGCTGTTGGGGACAAAGGTTCCGGCTAGTTCAACTTTAGAAATTGGCGCGATTAGCGTACCGGCTAAACAGATGAACGGAGATTATTTTCACTTTGTAGAAGAAGAGCACGGCGGGTTAAGTATTGCCATTGCCGATGTGATCGGAAAAGGAATTCCAGCTGCAATGTGTATGTCTATGATCAAGTATGCAATGGACAGCTTACCGGACTCAAGAAAAAATCCAAGTTATGTATTAGAGAACTTGAACAATATTGTAGAGCGAAACGTAGATCCAAGTATGTTTATTACGATGTTCTACGGAAGCTATAATCCCGAGACAAACTTATTTGATTATGCATCTGCAGGGCATGAACCAGGTTTTTATTATGATGCCAAAGCTGATTCATTTGAAGATTTGGAAGCAAAAGGACTCGTGCTAGGAGTCGATCGCCATGTGAAATATCTTCAGTACGAGCAGCAGCTTTCAAAAGGCGATATGATTGTTCTGTTAACAGATGGCGTAACAGAATGCAGAACCGAAGAAGGATTTATTGAAAGATTGGACATCATAAAATTAATTCGAAAATACATGCATTTGTCTCCTCAAGAAATTGTAGAATCTGTATATAAAGAGCTGGAAAAATTACAGCATTTTCAATTGAGGGATGACTTTACATTGATTATTTTGAAGAGTTTAGTTTAAGTATTCTAAATAAGGGTACAGAAAAGATAGCACAAAATTAGAGGGGGTCTACTAATACGATGAATTTAAAAATAGATATACAAAAGGACGGTCAAGCATATCGTATTAAGCTGGCTGGAGAGATTGACGCATATACAGCACCTAAGCTAAAAGAAAAGTTCATGGAAATTACTGAACATACCGAACCAGAAATTATAGTCGATTTAACCGATGTATCATACATGGATAGTACAGGACTAGGTGTATTTATTGCATTGTTAAAAGCCAATAAGAAAAATAACGGCTCTTTGAAATTTGTTGGTGTATCAGAGCGCATCAAGCGCTTATTTGATATTACGGGCCTCACAGACATTTTAAACGTGAATTCACAAGTAGAAGGTGGCGTAAAATGAAACAGCCTTATGACTTTGTTGAGATGAAGATTCCTGCTAAGCCAGACTACGTAGCGATTATTCGACTGACGCTGTCTGGTGTAGCGAACCGGATGGGTTTTTCTTATGATGAAATTGAAGATATGAAAATTGCTGTGAGTGAGGCATGTACAAATGCCGTGCAGCATGCTTACAAGAGTGAAGAAAATGGTGAAGTGAGAGTAGGTTTTGGTTTATTTGATGACCGTTTAGAAATCATGGTGGTCGACAAAGGTGAAAGCTTCAATTTTGAAGAGCTTAAGGAACATATAGGACCTTATGAAACATCAAAAGAAGTTGAATTTCTTCCTGAAGGTGGACTTGGTTTATATTTAATTGAAACACTAATGGATGAAGTGAAAATGGTCAATTCAAAAGGTGTAACGCTAATGATGACTAAGTATGTGCAAAGAGAGCAGGTGGAGAGTGATGAAAACACAGTCTCAACCTATGAAATTAACTAAAGAACAGGTTCAGGAACGAATTGAGCGCTTTCAAAAAACGCAGGATGAAGAAGCACAAAGTGATCTAGTAGTACATTACAAGAACCTTGTTGAATCTATTGCACGTCGTTATTCAAAAGGCAGAAGCTTACATGAAGATATTGTGCAGGTAGGGATGCTAGGACTGTTAGGAGCTATTAGAAGGTATGATGCTTCATTTGGAAGAAGCTTTGAATCGTTTGCTGTTCCTACAATCATTGGAGAGATTAAGCGATTTTTACGCGATAAAACGTGGAGTGTTCACGTGCCGCGCCGCATCAAAGAATTAGGTCCTAAAATTAAAGCAGCTGTCGAAGAGCTAACAACCCGTTTACAGCGATCTCCTCAAGTGAAAGAAATTGCTGATCACATCGGAGTGACAGAGGAAGAAATTTTAGAAACGATGGAGATGGGGCAAAGTTATCAAGCGTTGTCTGTTGATCATTCCATTGAAGCAGACTCTGATGGAAGCACTGTGACAATCCTTGATTTAGTAGGTGAACAAGAGTCGGGTTATGAGAAAACTGATCAGCGGTTAGTGTTAGAAAAAATTCTTCATGTATTAAGCGATAGAGAAAAAGAAGTGATTCGCTATACCTTTATTGAAAATCTGAGTCAAAAAGATGCCGGTGAGAAGTTAGGGATTTCTCAAATGCATGTATCTCGACTGCAAAGAAGAGCGCTTGATAAGCTAAGGACTGCAGCTCGCTCAGATTCTAACGATTCGGAGTATATGTCGTGATGACAGTAGACCCTAATACAAAGTCGATTCAAACTCATATATACCAAGAACCAAAGCAAGGGAACATATGTTGTGGAGATAGTTACTATGTCAAAGAAACGGATGACTATTTTCTATGTGCAGTGGCAGATGGATTAGGAAGCGGTGAACAAGCCAGAGCCGCTTCTGTAGCTGTTACGGATGTAGCGAAAGCTCATCATCATCTAGATGTGGATGAGATCATTTCTAAGTGCAACAAAGCTACTCGACATACAAGAGGCGCAGCAGTAGCTATTTTGAAAATTGATAAAAAACATAACGAATTTCATTATACAAATGTAGGTAATATCCGCTTTTATCTGTATTCTCCGGAGGGGAAATTAACGTACCCTCTGCCAATTCAAGGTTTTTTATCAGGGAAAATTCAAAAGTTCCGCACACAAACCTTCCCATATGACTCCGGTTCTAAATTTTTGATTCATACAGATGGCTTAGAATTAAAAGAGATTAAATCTGTTTTTGCTAACTCGATGAATGTAGATCAATTGTCGACACGGCTACAGGCAGCTATTCGATCTCATAATGACGATATTACGTATATCGCTGGTCATCTTCCAACCGCATAGCCGTTCTTTTTAGCTCACATGTGTTATTGCATGTGAGTTTTGTTACAATAGAGACAAAGTTTCATTTAGGTAGGAGGATAAGCTGTGTCTGTTGCAACGAAATTAGATAATCAAATTGTTCAGCGTGTAAGTAAAGAGGTGGAGATTTCACAAAAGCAAGTACAAAACGTAATTGCTTTAGTAGAAGACGGTAATACAGTTCCCTTTATTGCTCGATATAGAAAAGAACAAACTGGTGCTTTGGATGAAGTCCAAATCCGGAATATTTTAGATTCCTGGAACTATTTAATGAATTTAGAGGAGCGTAAAGAGGAAGTTCTTCGATTAATTAAAGAGCAAGGAAAATTAACTGAGGAACTGGCTGCTCAAATTCACCAAGCGAAGAAATTGCAGCAAGTAGAAGATTTATACCGCCCTTTTAAGCAAAAACGACGTACAAAAGCAACTGTAGCAAAAGAAAAAGGTCTTGAACCATTAGCGCAGTGGCTACTAAGTTTTCCACGTTCCGACGTGAAGAACGAAGCGAAAACATACATAAACGAAGAAGCGGGAGTTCAATCTTCTGAAGAAGCTATTCAGGGAGCCCTAGACATTGTAGCGGAACAAATTTCTGACGAAGCATCTTATCGTCAATGGATTCGTACGACCACTGTAAAGGATGGCATAATTGTTACTTCAGTCAAAGATCCTGAAAAAGATGAAAAAAATATCTATGAAATGTACTATGAATATACAGAAGCGGTAAAGCGAATCGTTCCTCATCGTATCTTAGCTATGAATAGAGGAGAAAAAGACGGCATTTTAAAAGTGAGTATTGATGCGCCTACAGATCGTATTCTTACATATTTACATAAACAAGTAATCAAAAAAAGGGATTCTTCAGCCGAAAGTTATATTATCTCAGCTATAGAAGATGCTTATAAACGCTTAATAGAACCATCTATTGAACGCGAAATCCGTAAAGAGCTATCAGAAAAAGCGGAAGAAAGAGCCATTCACATCTTTTCTGAAAACTTACGAAAACTGCTTCTCCAACCTCCATTGAAAGGGAAAGTGGTATTAGGAGTAGATCCAGCTTTTCGAACCGGCTGCAAATTAGCTGTAGTAGATGAAACAGGCAAGGTATTAAAAATTGATGTTATTTATCCACATCCTCCTGTGAGAAAAGCAGCTGAAGCGCAAAATAAATTAAAGAAAATGTTCGCTGAATACCCTATTGAAGTAGTAGCCATTGGAAACGGAACGGCATCTCGCGAAACGGAGCAATTTGTAGCGGATGTTCTTAAAGAAATTGAAAACCCAGTTTATTATTTGATTGTGAATGAAGCAGGAGCAAGCGTATATTCGGCTTCTGATGTTGCTAGAGAGGAATTTCCTGATTTTCAAGTAGAAGAGCGAAGCGCTGTATCGATTGCCAGAAGGCTGCAAGATCCGCTGGCTGAACTTGTGAAAATCGATCCTAAGTCGGTAGGAGTAGGGCAGTATCAGCATGATGTGTCTCAAAAGCAATTAAATGATTCACTGACTTTTATTGTAGAGACAGTAGTAAATCAGGTAGGAGTAAATGCAAACACGGCTTCTGCTTCGCTTCTACAATACGTTGCTGGTCTAAATAAGACAGTTGCTCAAAACATTGTAAAATATCGGGATGAAAACGGAAAATTCTCTAACCGAAAACAGCTGAAGAAAATTCCGCGTCTAGGTGCTAAAACGTATGAGCAGTGTATTGGGTTTTTACGTATTATAGAAGGTGAAGAACCTTTAGACAGAACGGGTATCCATCCTGAAACATATGGAGACGTTAAAAAGCTTTTAAAGAAAGCTGAAGTGAAAGAGACTGAGCTTGGAACGGAGAAAGTAAAAGAAGCATTAAAACATATTTCTTTACCCGAAATATCAGAAGAACTAAGTATAGGGGAGCTTACTTTAAAAGACATTATAGAAGCGCTCGTAAGACCGGAAAGAGATCCTCGTGATGAACTGCCAAAACCTTTGCTCCGTCAGGATATTTTGAAGCTAGAGGATCTTGCCAAAGGTATTCAGCTTGAAGGTACGGTGCGAAACGTCGTAGACTTCGGAGCGTTCATCGATATAGGAGTTAAGCAAGACGGTCTAGTCCATATTTCTAAATTAACGAATCGGTACGTTAAGCACCCCCTCGATGTCGTTTCAGTAGGAGATTTGGTGAATGTGTGGGTAGAAGACGTAGATATGAAAAAAGGAAGAGTCGCATTGACGATGATTCCGCCCCATCAATAATAAAATTGCCTTTTCAGATTTTCTGAAAAGGCAATTTTATTTTTAAAAAGAAGTGATTAAGAAGCGGAGTTATTTTTTTGATAAAAAAACCAACATTGATTGAGCAATTTTATTTGTGCACGGTCTTTTTCAGAATAAGCGCGCCTCATTTGTTTTTGTAGCCACATTGGCATAAGGACAATCACTCCTTTTCATTTATGATAAGGTAAATAGTGAGTATGTAATGAAGTGTATGCCCAAAGAGCTAGTCAGGTGATTTCATACAGTAGAGGAGTATATAAGATGAATGATAAGGATTTACAAATACTTGTAGAAGAAATTTCATTGAAGTTGTTTCACAAACCATTTCGTCATGAAGCCACTTTTAATCCTCGTTTACGTACGACAGGTGGAAGGTATTTATTACGTACATCTAATATAGAAGTAAACTACAAATACTTTGAACAATATGGCACACAAGAAATAGTAGCAATCATTAAACATGAGCTCTGTCACTATCATTTACATATTGAGGGGAAAGGGTATAAGCATGGAGATCAAGACTTTAAAAGCCTAATGAAAGAAGTAGGGGCCCCCCGATTTTGTCAGGCATTGAAAAAAGAAAGTGATGGAAAGAAAAAAGAGCACATATATGTATGTATGCAGTGCGATCAAAAATATGTTCGAAAAAGAAAAGTGAACACGGTTAAATATGTTTGTGGAAAGTGTAAAGGTAAATTAAAAAAAATGTAGAAGATGCTTGACTAAAATAGATTGATTATGATAAATTAATAAAGCCGTCTCAAATAAACGGCAAATAAATTACAAAAACTTATTGACATTACATATAATGTCGATTACAATGTAAGAAGTCTGATAAATATTATTCCACAGTAGCTCAGTGGTAGAGCTATCGGCTGTTAACCGATCGGTCGTAGGTTCGAGTCCTACCTGTGGAGCCATATGGAGAAGTACTCAAGTGGCTGAAGAGGCGCCCCTGCTAAGGGTGTAGGTCGTGTAAGCGGCGCGAGGGTTCAAATCCCTCCTTCTCCGCCATTTTATAATGGCCCGTTGGTCAAGCGGTTAAGACACCGCCCTTTCACGGCGGTAACACGGGTTCGAATCCCGTACGGGTCACCATTGATTTTCATTTACATATTCTGTGGAGGATTAGCTCAGCTGGGAGAGCACCTGCCTTACAAGCAGGGGGTCGGCGGTTCGATCCCGTCATCCTCCACCATTTGACTGTTTTATACATAATTTTGGATGGTCCCGTGGTGTAGCGGTTAACATGCCTGCCTGTCACGCAGGAGATCGCGGGTTCGATTCCCGTCGGGACCGCCATTTAAATTATTGGGCTATCGCCAAGCGGTAAGGCAACGGATTTTGATTCCGTCATGCGTTGGTTCGAATCCAGCTAGCCCAGCCATAAAGAGCCATTAGCTCAGTTGGTAGAGCATCTGACTTTTAATCAGAGGGTCGAAGGTTCGAGTCCTTCATGGCTCATTTTCATTTCTTGCGGGTGTGGCGGAATTGGCAGACGCGCTAGACTTAGGATCTAGTGTCTTTACGACGTGGGGGTTCAAGTCCCTTCACCCGCATCTTATTCATTTTATGTATTTAGCGGTCGTGGCGGAATGGCAGACGCGCTAGGTTGAGGGCCTAGTGGGGGCGACCCCGTGGAGGTTCAAGTCCTCTCGGCCGCACCAAAAAACTTTTTAAAAAAAGTGTTGACATGAGAAAATAGAAATGATATTATAATAAAGTCGCCAAAACAACGGCGGTAAACATCATAAGAAGCGCCCGTAGCTCAATTGGATAGAGCGTTTGACTACGGATCAAAAGGTTAGGGGTTCGACTCCTCTCGGGCGCGCCATATTGCGGGTGTAGTTTAGTGGTAAAACCTCAGCCTTCCAAGCTGATGTCGTGAGTTCGATTCTCATCACCCGCTCCAAATATATTGAACTTTGAAAACTGGACAAAGCGACAAACGTCAACGTTAAATTTTATTTTTTAAWTGAGCAAGTCAAACATTTCTTCGGAGAGTTTGATCCTGGCTCAGGATGAACGCTGGCGGCGTGCCTAATACATGCAAGTCGAGCGAACTGATTAGAAGCTTGCTTCTATGACGTTAGCGGCGGACGGGTGAGTAA
>NZ_JBFTZR010000016.1:0-49359 GCF_056406695.1 Priestia sp. P1_B12_1
TTTTAGGCACGCCGCCAGCGTTCATCCTGAGCCAGGATCAAACTCTCCGAAGAAATGTTTGACTTGCTCAATTTAAAAAATAAAAATTAACGTTGACGTTTGTCGCTTTGTTCAGTTTTCAAAGTTCAACCGCCGCTCTTAAGCGACTTTACTATCTTATCAAGTTATCAACGTAATGTCAACAACTTTTTTATTTCTTTTTGTTGTTTTCGCTTGTCTGCGTTAGCAACAGATATAAATATACCAAATCGTTTTCATAAAAACAAGAGGTAAATTAAAAGTTTAAATTTTCTAATATTATTAACTGAAAAAAAGATGGCCGTAGCCATCTCTTTTTTAGCGTTGACGCATATGTGGGAATAATAGTACATCACGGATTGACGGTGCATTTGTTAGTAACATAACAAGGCGGTCAATACCGATTCCTAGACCACCTGTAGGTGGCATACCATATTCTAATGCCTCAATGAAGTCATCATCCATCTCATGTGCTTCATCGTTTCCTTGTTCTTTCTCTTTCAACTGAGCTTCAAAGCGCTCACGTTGGTCAATTGGATCATTTAGCTCTGTAAATGCGTTCGCGTGTTCACGTGCAACGATAAACAGCTCAAAACGGTCAGTAAAGCGCGGATCTTCCGCATTTTTCTTAGCCAATGGAGAGATTTCTACAGGATGTCCGTAAATGAACGTTGGTTGAATTAACTGCTCTTCTACTTTTTGTTCAAAGAATTCATTTACAATATGTCCATATTGCATATGTTCAGTGATTTCTACCCCGTGTTCTTTCGCCAAAGCACGAGCTTCTTCAACAGATGTTTCTCCCCAGAAGTCTACGCCCGTATATTGTTTAATAGCATCGACCATATGAAGTCTTGTCCATTCTGGAGTTAAATCTACCTCTTGATCGCCATACTGAATCTTTGTTGTGCCAAGTACTTCTTGCGCAATGTGTGCAATTAAGTTCTCTGTTAAAGCCATGATATCTTTGTAGTCCGCATACGCTTCGTACAATTCGATCATTGTAAATTCAGGATTGTGACGTGTAGATACACCTTCATTACGGAATACACGGCCAATTTCATATACTTTTTCTAATCCACCTACGATTAAACGTTTTAAATGAAGTTCAATCGCAATACGCATATAAAGTTCCATATCAAGCGCATTGTGGTGTGTCACAAACGGACGAGCTGCTGCTCCACCTGCGATTGAATGCATCATCGGTGTTTCAACTTCTAAATATCCATGATTATCTAAGTAACGGCGCATCGATTGAATAATGCGGCTTCTTGAGATAAATGTTTGTTTACTTTCCGGGTTTGTAATTAAATCTAAGTAACGTTGACGGTAGCGCTGTTCAATATCTTTTAAACCATGATATTTATCTGGAAGTGGACGAAGCGCTTTTGTTAGTAACGTAAAATCTTTTACTTTAATAGAAAGTTCGCCAACTTTTGTTTTGAATAAAACACCTTCAACCCCTACCAAGTCACCGATATCTACGCTGCTGAAGATTTCGTACTGTTCTTCGCCAATTGCATCTTTACGTACATAAAGCTGAATTTGTCCTGTTAAATCTTGAACGTGAGCGAAACCTGCTTTTCCTTTTCCACGCTTTGTCATAATACGACCAGCTAGTGACACAGGCACTTCATTTTCTTCTAACTGTTCTTTTGTTAACTCGTCATACTCACTAATTAATTGCTGTGATGTATGTGTACGTTCAAAACGTTGACCAAACGGATCAATACCTTGATCTCGTAGGTTGCTCATTTTTTCGCGACGAACGAGAAATTGATCATTTAATTCTTCATGACTCATCGTTTACTCATCTCCATCGTATAATTAAGTTTTCCGAAACAGAAAAAAGGCCAGCATGTTTACTGGCAACTACTACGTTTCTTTAAAATTATTATAGGTTCAGTCGTTTCTCTATGTCAAATCGCTTTATTCTTGCTTCGCTTCTCTTTTTCTTCGATTTCTCTAACAAGCTACCGAATAAACCCAAAACCTGCGAACCCAAATCTCAAAGTTTTCACTATGCACTCTACTTTACGCCAATATAAAAATGAATCAACTAATAAGATTCATTTTCACTTATGTAAATCATTACGATTATTTTCGAACATATCTAGTATACCCGTTGTTTGCTCTCGAAATAATTTTACATCTTTTAAATCTGATAAACGTGTTGTGATGGTTTCAACTTTTTCTTCTGCTACAGGGAGAATAAGAGATGGAGCTAGTTCGTTTAGAGGAACCATCACAAACGCTCGTTCAAACATTCGGGGATGAGGGACGCTCAGTCTATCCGTGTGAATGATTTCATTACTATAAAGTAAGATATCTAAATCAAGGGTTCTAGGTCCCCATACAATCTCTCTTTTTCGGCCTGCCGTTTGTTCAATGGCTTGCAAACAATCTAAAAGGTGCTCTGACGAATACGTTGTTTGTATTTTTACTACCATGTTTAAAAAGCTTGCTTGATTCGTATACCCGACAGGGGCCGTTTCATAAACAGATGAAACAGCCACTACCTTAATCTCAGAGTGTTTCATCAAGCCAGTAACTCCTGACTTCAAATGTTCCATTCGATTTCCAATATTTGATCCTAATGCAATATATGCTTCTGTTGTCATTCAACGGCTCCTTTTAATTTCAATAGCTACCGATTGATAATAACCGGGAATTGGCGGATCGGGTTTATATACCTTTACTGTACAAGCCTGCACGAGTTCGTAATTAGCAAGCAATTCAGATGCAATCGTTTCAGCCACCGTTTCAACTAACTTGAACGTGCGCTTCTCTACAACTTCCTGGCATGTTTGGTATAAATCTGCATAGCTCACCGAGTATTCTAAATTGTCCGTAGTACCAGCTTGCTTTAAATCCAGTTCCACAGCTAAATCCACGTGAAAACGCTGCCCTAATTTATTTTCTTCTGGAAATACGCCATGATAGCCATAGAAACGCATATCATTTACATAAATTTTATCCATCTTTAGTCTCTCCTTTCGCTTTTATACATGTAGGTCGTGTCGACTCATTAGCGACATTGTGTAAGAGCGATACTCTTTTTGCAACTGAGCTGTCAGCGTATGGTCTCCTACTGAAAACTGCTTATCCTTTATACTTCGAAGAGGTACGATTTCTTGAATGGAATTTGTAACGAAAGCTTCATCACCCTCCAAGAGCTGTTCCACCGTAAATAAGCCTTCTACAACCTCTATGTTTTTCTTTTGTAAAAGCGTAAAGATAAACTGTCTCGTAATTCCATTTAAAATACCTGTTTCAAGAGACGGCGTATATACACAATCATCTTTTACAAAAAATAAATTTGACACAATGCCTTCGGCTAAGAACCCTTCTTTTGTTAAAAAGATACCCTCTTTATTTAAGTCTGAACCAACTTCTCGCTTAGCTAGTACATTGTTTAAATAATGATGAGACTTTAACCTCATGGTTCCTTCAGGCGTATTTCGTTTCGTCTCAAGAATAAGCCCCTCTTTTACAAGGGGGCTCGATGGATACGGCATTGATTTCATATATACGATTGTAGATGGCTTGTCGTATTCTTCCACCTGCAAGCCAATTCCGCCATTTCCTGCTGAGACATTTAATCGAACATACGCATTTTTCTCATTGTTTTTCATTAACAGACTATTAATGATTCCCAACACGTCCTGTGTAGAGTAGTCCCATACAATATTTAATTCACGTAAGCTGCTACGCAGTCGATCCAAATGGTCTTCCACTAAAAATGGATGACCTTCATAAACTCGTAGCGTTTCAAACAGCCCTAGGCCATACATATATCCGTGATCAAACGGAGAAATAGTGGCTTCAGATGCAGGCTTTACTTCGCCATTTACGTATATATACATATCATTACACTCGCTTTTTTTCGTAGGTTTCAATAAAATTTTTCAGCATTTCTTTACCGTAAGAAGTCATGATAGATTCAGGATGGAACTGTACTCCTTCAATAGGTAATGATTTATGGCGAATCGCCATAATTTCATCTTCTGCTGTCCACGCTGAAATCTCAAAGCAATCCGGCAGTGAACTTTTTTCTACAATCAAAGAATGATATCGCGTTGCCGTGAACGGATTATCAAGACCTTTAAAGATAGTACGGCCATCATGATGCATTTCAGATGTTTTCCCGTGCATTAATTTATCCGCACGAATCACATTCCCTCCAAAAGCTTGCCCAATCGACTGATGCCCTAAGCATACGCCGAATATTGGAATCTTACCTGCAAAATACTCGATGGCTTCTAGACTGATTCCCGCTTCGTTAGGACTACAAGGTCCCGGGGAGATCATCAAGAAATCTGGATTTAGCACTTCAATTTCAGAAAGTGTAATTTCATCATTTCTTTTTACAAGAAGCTCATGCCCTAGCTCACCTAAATACTGTACTAAATTAAACGTAAAAGAATCATAATTATCAATCATTAATATCATCTTTACTCACCCTCACTCAGCTCATTTTCGCTCTGCTCTTTTGCTTTCCATAGTGCAATTGCTTTTTTCAGTGATTCTTTGTATTCGTGTTTCGGATTTGAATCAATCACAACACCCGCACCAGCCTGCACATAAGCTTGGCCGTCTTGAATAATCATAGTGCGAATCGCAATATTTAATTCCATATCTCCATTAAACCCAATCCAACCAATCGATCCTGTATAAATTCCTCGTCGAACTGGCTCAAGTTCTTCAATTATTTCCATTGTACGAACTTTAGGTGCTCCAGTAATCGTTCCTCCAGGAAAAACCGCATCTACGATATCTACAAAATCTTTGTTGCGCGCGAGCTTGCCTTTTACATTAGACACAATATGCATGACATGTGAATATTTTTCAATAACCATAAACTCGTCAACATGCACGGTACCATATTCGCTTACTCTACCAAGATCATTACGCTCCAAGTCAACAAGCATCACGTGCTCCGCACGCTCTTTTTCGTTATGAATAAGCTCATCCGCTAACTGTTGGTCTTCTTGATCATCCTTACCTCGAGAGCGCGTTCCCGCAATCGGTCTCGTACTGATTTCATCACCGGCTTTTTTCACTAATAGTTCTGGTGAACAGCTCACAATGTGAAATTCTTCTGTCTGCATATAAGACATGTAAGGAGACGGGTTGATTTTTCGTACCTGTTCGTAGATATGCATAGGATGAGTTTGAAGCTGTTGAGACTGTCGAACAGATAAGTTCACTTGAAACACATCGCCTTGCCCGATGTACTCATGTACGCGAGTTGTAGCATCTGAAAAAGCAGCTTCAGACATCGAAACCTCACTCTTTTCAGCAACACGATGAATCCACTCATATGAGAGTCCTTCAGTACTTGCCTCCATCCAGTCCTTTTTGTATTGATCAATACGCTTATGTGCCTTCTCTTTACAATCTGCTTCGTCATTAACGATAATCCAGAGCTTTTCCTTTTCTTGATCGTATACAAATACGTCATCGAAAATAAGGAAATTAACGTCCGGCGTTTTCAATGAATCTTCAGCAAGATCAGGTATGGTTTCTACATAGCGGATATAATCATAGCTAATAAAGCCAATTGCTCCACCTTGAAAAGGAGGAAGATCTGGATTCACCTCTGCTTCAAACTTCTTCACCCAGTCTCGCATAAGATGAAGCGGATTACCTTTTTGAACAGTAGCTTGGCCATCCGTTTTGATATGAAGCTCGTTTTGTTCGCCTCGCAAAATGGCTACAGGTTTTAATCCCATCATTTGAAACTTTCCGCCTCGACCGCTTTCAAGCAGGATATGATTCGGTTCCTCTTTTGACAACTCTTGATATTTTTTGAACCATTGGTTTTTAGAGATAGAAATAGATTCGCCCCAAGTCATTCTTTGCTGCATTTGTTCACTCTCCTAAAAATAAATCACCTGCTTTCATTTTACATGATTCTCAGATGAAAAAAAACAGCTTCATACAGAAGCTGTTTTTTTATCGTTTTTATGCTTGTGTTTGTTCCTCGAATTGGAACAACGGAGTACTTAAGTAACGCTCACCGTTACTTGGAATAATCGCTAACACTTTTTTACCTTTTCCAAGCTGTTTTGCAGCCTTTAACGCAGCATAAATCGCAGCCCCAGAAGAGATACCTACTAGTACACCTTCTGTTTTTGCTACTTTACGGGCATATTCAAAAGCTTGGTCGTTTTGGACAGCGACAACTTCGTCATATACTTCCGTGTTAAGCGTATCCGGAACAAAGTTTGCACCAATTCCTTGAATTTTATGAGGTCCTGGTTGACCACCGCTTAAAATCGGAGAATCAGCTGGCTCTACCGCATAAATTTTGATATTTGGGTACTTTTCTTTTAACACTTCACCAGCACCTGTAATAGTACCGCCAGTACCGATACCTGCTACAAATCCATCTAGCTGATCGCCAAACTGCTCGATAATTTCTTTAGCCGTTGTTTGACGGTGCACTTCTGGGTTCGCCTCGTTTTGGAACTGCTGAGGAATAAAGTAGCCGTGCTCTTTTGCAAGCTCAGTTGCTTTATTAACCGCCCCTTTCATTCCTTCTGGACCTGGTGTTAACACTAACTCTGCACCGTACGCACGAAGCAGATTACGACGCTCAATACTCATCGTTTCAGGCATTGTTAAAATAGCACGGTATCCTTTTGCTGCAGCTACCATTGCTAAGCCAATTCCTGTGTTACCACTTGTTGGTTCAATGATTGTGTCGCCAGGTTTTAACACACCTTTTGCTTCCGCATCTTCAATCATTGCTAATGCGATACGATCTTTTACGCTGCTTCCTGGGTTCATAAATTCTAATTTTAAATATACATCCGCCATATCTTCTTCAACTAGACGGTTTAGTTTTACGATTGGTGTTTGACCAATTAACTCTGTAATTGAATTTGCAATACGTGCCATATGACCACTCCTAATACCAACTAATTTTATTGATTTTGTATACAATTTATCAGATGTTTTCTAAATTGTCAATCATTTTGTCTTTCCATTTACCTAATTTTGTTATATTTTTAGATCAATATATACAGGAATAGAACTTAATATCTATAAAAAAAGGCGCTCATTTATAAAATGACGCCTTTTAAGAATCTTTTATTTCATTTAGATTGCTTGTTCTTTCATTTCTTCAAGCTGCTTTTTATCAAAACGATAGGTCTCATTACAGAAATGACACTGGGCTTCAGCTTGGCCGTCTTCCTCAATCATCGATTGAATCTCTTCTTGTCCTAAGCTGATAATAGCATTGGCAATTCTTTCTTCTGAGCACTGACATTTGAACTCTACAGGCATTGTCTCCAGAAACTTCACATTTTCTTTTCCAAGAACTTCTTCTAAGATTTCCTCAGGAGAAAGACCTTTTTGAATCAGTTTTGAAATTGGCTCAATCGTCTGTAAGCGTTGTTCAATAGCTGTAATCGTTTTATCATCTGTTCCTGGCAGAAGCTGAATGATAAATCCGCCCGCAGCTAAGATCGTGTTATCAGGGTTAACAAGTACACCTACACCTACTGAAGATGGGACTTGTTCAGATGTCACAAAATAATACGTGAAATCCTCTCCTAATTCTCCCGATACAATAGGTACTTGTCCGTTAAATTGATCACGCATTCCGATATCTTTTACGACACTTAGCGTGCCATCTGTACCTACAGCACGTGCTACATCTAATTTCCCATGCTGATTTAAATCGAAGTGCGTTTGTGGATTCGTTACATATCCACGCACTTGCCCTTTAGCATTGCTGTCTACTAAAATAACGCCAATTGGGCCGCGGCCTTCAATTTTAATTGTTAGCTTTTGCTCACCCTTTAGCATAGCCCCCATCATGACTCCCGCAGTCATTGAACGTCCCAATGCTGCAGAGGCTGTAGGCCATGTATAGTGACGGCGCTGCGCTTCTCCAACTGTATCCGTTGTTTTTACTGCATAAGCGCGAACTTGACTATTGTAAGCTAGTGCTTTTACTAAATAGTCACCCATAATATACACCTCTTACTCCATATTTTTTGTATAAATTATTTGTAATCCTTTTAAAGTCAAAAATGGATCCACAATATCAATAATATCCGACTCTTTAGCAATCAATGTTGCGAGTCCTCCAGTAGCAATAACTTTAGGATTTACTGTTGCTTGCTCTTTCATTCTTGCTACAATTCCTTCTACTTGTCCAACGTATCCATATAAAATACCTGCTTGCATCGCAGATACTGTATTTTTTCCCACAATGCTATTTGGTCGCGCAATTTCAATTCGCGGAAGCTTAGATGCTCTTGAATAAAGAGCTTCTGTTGAAATATTAATACCAGGGGCAATCGCACCACCCATATATTGCTTATTTTCATCAATATAGCAATACGTGGTTGCGGTACCAAAATCAACGATAATTAAAGGGCTTCCGTATAGCTGAATTCCAGCAACAGCATTTACAATACGGTCTGCTCCCACTTCACGCGGATTTTCATATTTAATATTTAAACCCGTCTTAATTCCAGGACCAACAACAAGCGGCTTTAAATGAAAATACTTTTGACACATTCTCTCCAATGCAAACATAATAGGAGGAACAACAGAGGAAATAATAATACCATGAATATCTTTAAAAGATAAACTAACGTGCTCAAGCAAGGCTTTGATTGTCATGCCATACTCGTCTTCTGTTTTATTACGGCTTGTTTCTACACGCCAGTGATACTTTAATTCATCTCCATCGTATACACCTAATACCGTATTCGTATTTCCAACATCTAATACAAAAATCATTTCAATCACCACTTTATATAAATTCAGTATTCACACTGAAACCATCATACCATAACTGGTAAATAGACGTGTATATTCTAGATAAAATAGGAATATAATGACACGATTCTCTAGTGGATATCCTACTTATCCACCATATATACGAAAACCTTTTACCAAACCTAACTTTTGCCCATTAAAAAAATCAGTGGAGAATATCTCCACTGATTTTTATTGTCTTATGCTTTTGGCTCTTCATCGTCTGTCTTTGTTTGGATGTTTACTTTAACATCTTCATCTGTTACGTGACTAGAACGGTCTGGAAGAGTTCCATGATCTACTAAGTGGTTGATTTGCTCAGCGTCTAACGTTTCTACTTCTAACAATGTTTGAGCTACAAGCTCTAACTTGTCACGGTTTTCCGTTAAGATCTGCTTCGCACGCTCATAGCTTTCTTTAATGAAACGTTGGATTTCATTATCAATTTCATGAGCAATCGCATCACTGTAGTTTTGTTCACTGTGTAAATCACGACCTAAGAATACTTGGCCTTGTTGTGATTGACCGAATTGCATTGGTCCTAACTTTTCACTCATACCGTATTCTGTTACCATTTTACGAGCGATGCTTGTTGCACGCTGGAAGTCATTGTGAGCACCTGTACTCACTTCGCCGAAAATAATTTCCTCAGCTACGCGACCACCAAGCAATCCAACAATTTTATCCAGCAGCTCTGGCTTCGTCATAAAGTAGCGATCTTCTTTTGGTAACATAACAGCATATCCACCAGCTTGCCCACGTGGAACAATGGTTACTTTATGTACCATATCAGCTTCGTCTAATACGACACCGATAATTGTATGTCCTGCTTCATGATAAGCAACAATATTGCGTTCTTTTTTAGAAATAACTCGACTTTTCTTAGCTGGACCTGCAATTACGCGGTCTGTTGCTTCGTCAATGTCAACCATTTCAATTTTCTTTTTGTCCTGTCTAGCAGCTACTAAGGCAGCTTCGTTTAACAAGTTTTCGAGATCTGCACCTGAGAAACCTGGCGTACGCATAGCAATTGCTTTTAAGTTTACTGATTCATCTAAAGGCTTATTGCGAGCATGTACTTTAAGCACTGCTTCACGGCCATTTACATCTGGACGATCTACCGTAATTTGACGGTCGAAGCGGCCTGGACGTAATAACGCTGGATCTAAGATATCCGGGCGGTTTGTTGCTGCAATGATAATGATACCTTCGTTAGCACCAAAACCATCCATCTCAACAAGCAATTGGTTCAATGTTTGTTCACGTTCATCGTGTCCGCCACCAAGACCTGCGCCACGTTGACGACCTACAGCATCGATTTCATCAATAAAGATAATACATGGAGCATTCTTCTTCGCATTTTCGAATAAATCACGAACACGAGAAGCACCGACCCCAACAAACATTTCAACAAAGTCTGAACCACTGATAGAGAAGAAAGGAACGCCTGCTTCACCAGCAACAGCTCTTGCTAATAATGTTTTACCAGTACCAGGAGGTCCCACAAGTAAGACACCCTTCGGAATTCTTGCACCTAGCTCTGCGAATTTACGAGGATCTTTTAAGAACTCAACAACTTCCACAAGTTCTTGCTTTTCTTCATCTGCACCAGCTACGTCTTTAAATTTAACCTTTTTCTTTTCTTCACTGTAAAGCTTAGCCTTACTTTTACCGAAGTTCATAACGCGGCTTCCGCCACCTTGAGCTTGGTTTAGTAAGAAGAAGAATAGGATGAAAATAATAACAAACGGAATGATTGACGTAAAGAACGTTACCCAGCCGCTTGTTTCATCAGCAGGTTTAAAATCAACTTCTACTTGATTATTTTCGGAAGCAGCGTCAATACGATCAAGTGCTTTGTCACCATCTACGATGTAAGTTTGGAACGTTTGATCCTTTTTATAAGAATCTAACTTCCCTTGCACAACATACACGCCTCTTTCAGGCTTCATAGAGAGTGATTTCACATCACCTTTGTCTAAGTGTTGAACAAATGTATCGTATCTCATTGGTTCTGCTTTTTGATTAGAGCCACTAAAGAAGCTTACCACGCCAATAATGACTAAAAATATAAGTAAATAAAAGATGGTATTACGGAAGATCCGATTCATTTCTTACCTCCTCCCACGATAAACAAATACTGTATTCAATACTAACATAGAACATTTATCCTATCCAATAAATTGCACTTGGATATGTGCTTATTAATTGCTGTATACTTGCGGTTTAAGAACCCCAATATACGGCAGGTTACGATATTTCTCTTGATAATCTAATCCATACCCTACTACGAATGCATCAGGTACTTCAAATCCAACGTAATCTGCTTTAATAGATGCTTTACGACCTGTTGGTTTGTCTAAGAGTGTGACAATCTTAATTGACTTAGCTTTACGGTACTTGAATAACTCTACAAGGTAGCTAAGCGTTAAGCCGCTGTCGATAATATCCTCTAAGATAAGAATGTCTCGACCTTCAACTGATGTATCTAAATCTTTTAGGATTTTTACTTCACCAGAAGAAACCATCGCATTGCCATAACTTGATACATCCATAAAATCCATTTCTAAATATGTATCAACACGCTTAATTAGATCAGACATAAAAGGCATAGCGCCTTTCAATACACCGATTACCAAAGGAAAACGGTCAGCGTATTCCTCAGATAATAGCTTACCCAATTCTTTTACTTTCTGTTGTATTTCTTCTTCTGAAATCAAAATTTCTTGAATATCCTGCTTCATTCCTTACTTGCCTCCTAGAAGTTTTCGCTACTTATAGTATAAAATAACATATCTGGACTTATGTGTATGCAGTTCATAAGCAGATTTTTTCAAACCAGGTAGCCACAAAATAGTTCCTTGGCTATCTTCCACTACCGGCCAATGATCTCTGAATTGTAAAGGGATTTTTTCATCGATAAAAATATCCTTTACTTTTTTATGTCCCTTCATGCCCTTTACTCGCATTTTATCGCCATTTTTTCGTGTCCTTACCTTTAATGATTGTAAATCGTGAGCTTCATCTAAAAGAAAAACATCATTTCCTTTTATATCTTCGACTTTATTATGTATTTCACAAATAAGCTGGTGACCATTTGGAAGCTCGACGACCCCTGGAATCGGAACAATAAATTCATATGGCTCGATGTTCCCCTCATTAAAGGTGAAAAGACAGTCGTTGTAAGATCGGATAATGCGCAAACCATTTGGAAAATCAAGCGTACCAGACGGTTTTTCACTTTCACAAAATCCTACTAACATGTCAACATGCGCTGAGGAAAGGGTTGGAGGAATTTCTTTATAGAGATAGTTTAATATTAGTTGAATACCACGCCTTTGTAAAGGCTTGCGTATCCTTAGAAAACAATCTCTATCAATGAGAATTTCATTTTGCAATTTCTTTCTCATTACTTTATTCATCACATCGGTCGTTAATTCCTCTAAGTATGCTTGATCTTCATGCAAGTTCTCGCTAAATTGTTGAAATTTTTCATGTACAGCGGCGTTTTCTTGCTTTAAAAATGGCAAAACGTAATGACGAAACCGATTTCTCGTGTACGAATCTTTCTCATTACTCGGGTCAACCCGAGGGGTAAGCCCATGTAGCTTACAGTAGCGATTGATTTCTTCTTTCGTTACGGCTAGGAACGGCCTAATAATAAATCCATCCCCATATGGCCGCTTGGGACGCATCCCTGCGTATCCATTCATCGTACTGCCTCGAACCATTCGCATTAACATCGTTTCAATCTGATCATCTCCGTGATGTCCTAATGCAAGAAGATTTGCTTTGTGCTTCTTCATAACATGAGTAAAAAATGTATAGCGGCATTCTCTGGCTGCTACTTGAGAAGATAACTTTCTTTCCTTCTGATAGGCAGTAACATCAATCTGCTTCGCCTCACATTTAATATTCAATTGTTTGCAGTAGTTCTGCACATATTCCATATCCTGCTGTGACTCGTTGCCCCGGAACATATGATCAACATGAGCAGCAATAATCGTGAGAGATTTTTGCTCTTTCAGACTCCATAAGAAATGCAGCAGTGCTAAAGAATCAGGACCACCAGAGATACCTACAACCACCGTAGAGCCTGCGGATAATAACTGATGTTTTGTCATAAAATTGTTCACTTGCTTTTCCATAGGAATGACTCATCCTTATAATGTACACGCAATAATGTATCATTAATTTACTTTATACGAATGACTATAAGGAAAGTTTCACAATTTCTCCAAACTTTATAGCACTTGAATAAATAGATACAAAATATAAATCAACATTACAGACGTACAAAGTAGTAGCGTCTCTAACACGTGAGAACGCTTCTTCTTTACTTTAACACGAGGGGCAGACGGTTGACGAACGTTTTGAGGCTTTGTTCCTTTACTTTTTGCCCCTCTTCTTTTTTCGACCGATAACACCTCTGTTTTCATTTCTTTAGCTGACTTATACTTTCCCGTAACCGCTTGATACAAAACGTCCCCGAAAGGTTCCAACTGCTTTGTTGTTAATATAAATTGTTTTAATTGTTCAGCCGGTTTGTCCGTTTTATTAATTCGCTTTCCATAAGCTGCGTGAATCAAAACCATAGATACAGCAAACAAATCATAGGTTGGTTCTGCTTTTCGGGAGCCAAGCCCCCAGTGCGCTCGATCATAAAAGTCGGTAAACTCTTTTATTGACCGCCCTTGCAGAGTTGTTCCTCCGACGTCAATCCATCGAACTTTTACGGGGTTAGATGTTACGACCAGGTTTTCTGGTTTTAAATCACCAAATACCCACCCTTCTTCATGAAGGTTTTCTAAGTCTGTTAAGAGCTGACTTGCAAATACTTGTAGCCATTCCGTCCCTCTTGTGGAGATAAAGGAAAGGAGAGGCTGCCCTTTCACATACTCCATTACATAAAAAGAAAGAGCGTGAGAACCATAGCTCCAATCATCTACATCAAGTAAGCGCGGTCCTAGTACTTTGTCTTTGACTTGAGAGAGCTTTTTTAATACATTCACTTCTGCTGTAACGGACATGTTGGAAAAGCTTATTTTTAACGCCGCTAGCGTTCCGTTTACTAATTGAACTAAATAGACAACTCCAGTTGCCCCCACGCCTAATTTCTCAAGAATTTTATAATGGACGTGATGCCATTTTCCTTGAATTTCTGTTCCCGGAGATAGGTTACATACCTGATTCTTCAATGTATTGTTCATTATTTTTTAACAACCCTCTCAATGAGCGCTTTTTGGTGAAATAATGAGTAGCCTCTTTGATAGCCGGTCCAGTAGGCGTAATACCTCCTGCTGTTAGTTTCGGAAAAATCGTTGAAAGCGACTCTAATCTTGGATTCCAGTCCATTAGCTTCTCTACATCTTTCTTTTTCCCAGGAAATAAAAAGATTGAAAATTGATTATGCCCCATGCGAGCATTCAAGCTTAACGATAAATCTAACAGCGACTCCTTTACAGTAGGAAGCTTATTTTTCATACTTCCGCTCATGTCAACTAAAATAAGAATCTCTAAGTCAACCGTTTCCCCAAGTTCATCAACAACTTCCATGATTTCTCCTCGCTTCTCAGGAGATAACTCTTCTAATCTTGAATTAGATGAACCTAGAATTTGCTGAAGTTCTTTATTTACAACGCCTTGAAGTGTTTGCGTCATTGCCTGCCTTGTAACCATTTGAACAGTTTGAGACAGCTGTTTTACGTAAACAATTTGACTCACGCCACCGCCTGACATAGCAATGCCTTCTATTTCATTCGTGCTTTGCTCATCAATTGTGTCCTCTTCCATCACACCGATAACGTTTACACTAATTCCTTGTTCTTTAGCTAGTGCTGCCATTGCTACCGGATCTTCACCTGTATTCGAACCACCGTCCGTAATGACCAACATCTGTTTCAATGTACCTTTTTTCATAAAAAAATCCCCTCCTCATTATCAGTATTAACATGATAGACGAGGAGGAGATAAAATATACTTCTATCTAACTATTGTGCTTTTTTACGATAAGCGTAAGAAGGAATCGATGACCATTTCGGAGTATTGTGCTGAAGTTTTGCCACAACTACCGTCATATCATCTTCAATTAAACCTGATTTTGTTCGAATAACTTCTTCCATAATTAAGTCTGCGATTTCTTGTGGATCGTTTGTTTGAAGCTCTCCAATTTTTCGCTTCATCCACATTTCGTAGTTCTCAACGTGTTTTGGTCCTTCAAATACGCCGTCACTCATCATAATTAATAAGTCTTCCGCCTTCATTTGTTCATTCACAACATCCACTTCAAATTCTTCAATAATGCCCATTGGCAAATTGCTTGCCTGTATTTTAATAACCTTATCTCCACGTTTGATGAAGCTTGGCGTAGAACCGATTTTCAAGAAGTTTACATTGGCATCTTGTAAGTCGATCATCGCTAAATCTAACGTAGAAAAGATCTCATCGTTTGTACGCAGCGATAAAATAGAATTAATCGATTTAATTGCAATTGTCTCTTCTATTCCTGTTTGTAAAATTTGTTTTAACAGCTGAAGCGTTTCGCTGCTTTCATAGTGGGCACGCTCTCCATTCCCCATACCATCGCTAATAGCTAGTGCATACTTACCGGCATTTAGCTCAATCATGGAGTAGCTGTCACCGGATACAAACCCTCCGCCCTTAGCAGCATGTGCTACGCCTGTATCAACAACGTACGCTTTTGTACACCCAAACGAAACGTGGCAATAGCCTTGAGGGTATTTAGCACATTCTTCGTTCTTTACTACAATACTTTCACCTAAAATATCTGTAAGCATTGGCGCAATAATCTTCTCGCATTCTCCTCTTCCGTGACAATATGGCACCCACATTTCAATATCTACATTTCCAGGTTCTAAGCTATAAATTTCAATTTGATTGATTTCCATCCCAAAGTTACGAAGAGCTTCTAAAATCTGTTCTTCTTGTACATTTAAATTTTCGCGCTCTCGCTTAATTTCTTTTGCAAAATTCCCCATGACTTCAGAAACACCGTGAAGCTGTTCTGCTACAATCCTTCTACTTTCTTGAATTTGGGCTTTTAAGTGCTGATTGGCTTTAAAATACGTAAGTTCATGCTCAATCACATCGATGACTTTTTTCGATTTCACACAATGTTTGTCCATTTCTCGAATTAGTCTTGGGTTTTGTTCAAGAGTACCATTATCAACTTCAAGCATAATTTCCTTCATATATTCATAGGTTGTATCAAACTGCTGTGCCCAACATTGTTCTTTTTTAAAACAAAATTGGCACGTCCTTTCGGTAACGCTGCTTAAGAAATAATCAACTTCTTTATCTGCGCTTGGCTTTTCATCATAAAACCCATTTTGCGTAAAGCTTTTGGAAAGTGCTTGAAAAACATTTGAGAACTGCTCTACACGATTCGCTGTTACATCTCGGATCTTACGTACGTACTGCTGTTGTTCAAGCATATTTTCAGATGTCCCTGGTACTAATTTACTTAAGTTTTTCAAAACAAAAGATGGGGTTAATAAAAATAGAACAACGGCCGTCAGTGATTCATACAAATTAGTCGTCAACCCTTGATCTGCCTGAGCATATAGGCCAATTAGCAATGAACCAACAACCAGCCCAAGAGCTGCCCCTAGCTTTTTACCGTCTTTTAAAAGTCCTCCAAGCAAGCCGGAAAAAGCGAGTAAACTCATTTCGTACAAACTAGAAACATTGGCGAAGCTTAAAATTAAACCGGTTACGACCCCCACCGTAGCTCCTATCGTAGGGCCAGATACAAACGCAAAAACTAATACTAAGTAACGAGATAATATATGTTCAGCCGAAAGCCCGTAAATCATCCACCCTATTGTCCCCGTCATAACAGATGCCAATAAAATAATAAGAGAGATCACTTCTTCTGTTTTTAATGATTGTTTTCGCTTTCGGTATGAAATTAAAGGCACGCTTTGTAAGAAAATCATTGTTAAGATAAAGCTCAACCCCGCTTCTACTGCCACAAATGTAAAATCATACATGGTGAATTCCTTGGTAAACACATAAAAAATAGTTAGTTTTGTAAGTAACATCGCGCTAAATACAGTGAACGGCAGCTTTTTTAACGGATCCATTGTCAGTATGCCGCTAAATCGATGAATTAGTAAGAAAACAAATAGTGTAGCAAATACGGTACCTCCATTTTGAATGGAAACACTAAATGCCCCTGCCAATACGGCTAAACTTGCTAACGGTGCTTTTTCTTTCTTTATAGCCATTACAGCTGCAAAGAATGGCAAAGCAAATGGCATGATTTTCATTAAAATTAACGCTCGTCCTAATAAAAAACCTACGACTAGCAGCAACAATCCCCATTGAAATAACACCTTTTCCGTTTTCATACCCGCCTTTGTAAACACACGGGACATTTCTAATCTAGTTCGGTTAAATACCGCCTCTGTTGTTGGACTTGCAAAATCTCTTTCCGTCTTTTGCATTCTCCCACCACCCGCTAATTATACTTATTCATTATTATATCGCGGCGAAAGGTGAAATTTTGTCAAACGGACTAGCAAAATACCTATAATCGTTCGACTATTTTCTAGTATTATATTGAAAACTATACAAAAAGATGTACAATCTTACATGGCAATTTAAAAAATATCAGAGATACTGTTTGCCTCAGAGAAAGCCTATGCTCATCATTCTTTTTTAAAAGCAAATAATAGTCTATAAAAATAACAAAAAAGTTATTGACAATATCCCAGCTTTTTTATATTATTATAAATGTCTTTTAGAGAACGTATAATGGCGGTGTAGCTCAGCTGGCTAGAGCGTACGGTTCATACCCGTGAGGTCGGGGGTTCGATCCCCTCCGCCGCTACTCGAATAACGGCCCGTTGGTCAAGCGGTTAAGACACCGCCCTTTCACGGCGGTAACACGGGTTCGAATCCCGTACGGGTCATCAAAAAGCATGTACAACAGTACATGCTTTTTTTCTACTCTTTTTTACATATAAAAAAGCACCTTTTAGATAAAAGGTACTTTCCAAAAACTCGCTATCTATTTGATATAAGCAGCAAGTTAACCGCGTTTTGCACCGCGTCCACCGCGTTTTGATTCGGTATGGCGTTTTAGGGAAGATAAACGTTCTTCACTGTCTTTTAAGAAACGATTCATTTTTTGTTCGAATGTTTCTTTTGTACGGAAATCATTACCGCCACCACGATTGTTATTACGTTGTGGGCGTGAATCACGTGGACGGTCTGAGCGTGGCGCTCTTGCAGGACGCTCCGGTCTTTCCGGACGTTCTGGTTTGTCTACCGCTTTCTTAATTGAAAGACCAATTTTACCATCTTTCTCAACGTTAATTACTTTGACTTCAACTTCGTCGCCCACTTTTAAATGGTCGTTAATGTCCTTTACGTAATTATCAGCTACTTCACTGATATGAACCAAGCCTGTTGAACCTCCTGGTAACTCAACAAAAGCTCCAAAGTTCGTAATACCTGTTACCTTTCCCTGTAACTTGCTGCCTACTTCGATTGACATAAAAAAAATGCTCCTCCTTAAATGATAAAAGAAATCAATTTATTATATTATACAAAAAGCAAAAATACACTGTCAACGAACCATATGTTTAGTCTTTTTTTACATTAAAGATAATTTCCCCGTCTTCTGATAAAAAATAATCTCTGCGGGCAATTTTTTTAATATAATCATCGTCATTTAACTTGACGATTTCACCTTTTAACTGCTTTTGCTTGCTTTGTAATTTTGTCAGCTGCTGTTCTAATTTCACCTTCTCAGCTTTTTTGTTCTCAATAGCTGAGGTTTGCGTAATTAAAGCTGATACCATCAATCCACCAATGATTAAGGCCAACACTCCAAAAACAGTCAAACGCCTAATTAAACCGATACGCTTTCGATCTGTATTTTGTTTAATTTGCTCTTGTTTATGGCTATAATCAGTATTTAACTTCGCGACCTTTTTTTTTCGTACCGCACTCATTGAATTAGTCGTCCCCCTTGTTTTTTAAAGTGTTCACCCATGCAACGATTCTCATTATCATATTCTTTGCATGATTGTAAATTCCTTCTATATACCGAAAACCCATATGTAAAAATCGTTTTACAGGTTTAGGCATCATTCTCCAAAATACGAAAAGAACCCACCTGGTCGGTACGTAAATAAGCTTTAGACAGAATACGAGCAGCTTATGAACGGCTCGGTAGATTCCTAAAGCGACTACAAGTAGAATATGAATAAAGAAGCGGATAGGCTTGACCAAAAAAATATTACTAAGCGTTAAAACACCTCGATATAAACTTAATACGCTCGAGACAGTAAATGTTAATACTTTTAAATACAGTGATTGAAATAAGCTTTGATACGCGGCAAAACCGCAAAACAAAGCAAGAAACGCATACAAACGCAGTTCTCCTTCATTCACTAAAAATAACACATAAAAAATGAGAAGAGCTTGCACCATCCAAAACAATACGTCATTCACAAATACAAACCATGGGCGTGATTTAGAGCGATTAACAAAGTAACGATAAGTATCGAGAGAAGCACCTAAACCGCTTCCCATCGATACCATCGCAAGCATTGTATAGAGCTGAATGTTTAAACTCATCGAAACAACTTACTAAAGAATCCTTTAGCCTTCTCCGATTGGTTCTCATCTAAGTAAACTATATCAAAGATTTTTCCTTTTATCGATACAATTCCTTGATCAACGTCTAAATTTTTCATTTGCAGATTTTGGCCTCTAACTGACAAGAAACCCATCACTGTTTCAAGTAAAAATTCCTCATTGTCAAAGCTCTCTACCTGCTTCACACCCGTGATATCTAAGAGACGCCGACCCTTCATCACTAAATCATGATTTGGAGTATGGTCTTTGTTTGAATTGCTTGTTTCGTAAAATTGGCTCATATCTTCATCCCCACCTCATTCATTAAGAGCATTCGCTCTTGTTATCTGTTGTTTAAAACATATGAATGAGAAAGGTGATTTAGAACAAGCCTTCATCAGTTATACTTCAGATGAAATACGCTCTTCTTTGACAATTGAGTACAAATTAGCTGCTTCTTCTTTTTTAGCTGCTTCTTGAAGAGCCTCTATTTTAACGGTAATTTTCTTCGTGCCGAATGTGATCGCTAATTCATCTCCTACTTTCACATTTGTGCTTGCTTTTGCAACGATCCCATTAATGGTAATACGGCCCTTGTCTGATACTTCTTTTGCTAATGTACGACGCTTAATTAAACGTGATACTTTTAAAAATTTATCTAACCTCATAATTCCCTCACCTTTCTGTTTTACAAACCTGTTTTTTTGGCTTCTTCCCAAAATTCATCTAACTCTTCTAACGAAAAAGATTCAAATGGTTTTTCAGAAGCTTTCACTTTTTTTTCAATATATTGAAATCGATTTAAAAATTTTGTATTCGTTTTAGCTAATGCAGCTTCAGAGTCAATTTTATAAAATCTTGCAATATTCACTAAAGCAAATAAAATATCTCCAAATTCATCGCTCATTTTTTCTTTATCAGCATGCTGCACTTCCTCTTGGAATTCAGCAAGTTCTTCCTGTACTTTTTCCCACATAGGTTCAACTTCTGACCAATCGAAACCAACTTTTGCAGCTTGCTTTTGGTATCCATGCGCTTTCATTAAAGAAGGCATAGCCTCAGGTACAGAAGCTAACAGAGAAGAAGGTTCCTCTCCTTTTTCTTCTTTTTTGATTTCATCCCAATTTTTCAAGACCTCATCTGCATCATTCACGCTCTCTTCCCCAAATACATGCGGATGGCGTCTTACCATTTTCTCTGAAACACTGCGAATGACATCATCAATTGAAAACATTCCTTCATCTTCACCGATTTGTGCATGAAGCAGTACTTGCAGTAATACATCACCAAGCTCTTCAATCATATTATCGTCATCTTGACGGTCAATTGCATCTAATAACTCATAAGACTCTTCTAGCAAATAGCGCTTGAGCGATTCATGCGTTTGTTTTTGATCCCAAGGACATCCGTTTGGCCCTCTGAGCGTGGCAATAATCTTTCTGAATGCGTCAAATTGATGGTATAAAATTGTTTCGTCTTCTACTGGAGGGACATAAATAGTCGTTAAGTTATTAAGCGACATTTCTCTATCCAATTCATACAGCTTGACCGGCTGGATTTTTTCTTCACTGCTTCCCGCTGCTGTTACAATGTAAACGAGGTAATCATCAGGAACATGTTCCATCAGCGTGAGCTTTACCTCTGAGGCAACGAACTGATCGTACACTTGAGCAATTAGAACATGACCGGTTAACTCTATTTCGCTTCGCTTTAAATCTGTTCCATCTAGCAGCTGAAACCCTTCGATAGGATCGATCTTTAGCGCACCAAAAATTGGGTCTAAGAAGCTTTGTCCTCCTTTAATTTCAACAGGAACGCCTCGTTCTTTTCCTTTTTGTAAAAGTAATTGAACCGTACGTTCTGCCACTAAAGGGTGCCCAGGAACGGCATACACCACTTCTTCTATTGAAGCTTTATCGATTAAATCATTTGATATATGTTCATACACCTCTTCAAATGCATCATACGATTCGTATACGTCATCATAGGATACATACGTCAAGCCTTCACTTTCTAATTCTTTGATTACAGGATGTTCTTTTGTACGCATATAAATATGCTTTTCCTGCTGTAGCAAGCGATAAATGCCTACAGGTAGCTGTTCTAAATCGCCTGCTCCTAAACCAATAACTGTTACTTTCCCTGTCATTGCTTCACCTTCTTATTTATTTTTTAATACGTATTTAGCTAAAACACTTCCCATTGGAAGTAAACGTAATTCCTCTTCGGTAAAAATATGTTGTTTCATAATGATAAACAAATAAAACAAACCGCCTATTAAAACACCAGCTCCGGTTTCAACCACTTGTTTGCTTGTATCTAAACCATTAGACCATACAAAGTGATGTAAACAAAATAAATAGCTTTGCAAAAGAACGACCATTGCTATGCCCGTTATAAAAATACCTCCACTTGCCTTTTTCGGAACAAGAGGTACAGCAAGCTTTTTATATAGACAAAATAGATTGATTGCTGCAACGATAGCGAATCCAGCTGAGGAAGCAATGGCTGCTCCTATAGTTTGAAAATCTGGTATTAGCCAAAGATTCAATATTAGTTTGACTGCCATGCCAGCGATAACGGCTATTACAGGCGCGAAAACAGCTCCCATCCCCTGCAGTACAGCTCCAGCAGTTGCTGCTACTGTTGTAAATATAACCAACAAGCTCAAAATTTGTAAAACGTCCGTTCCGTGGGAGTCACTGTATAAAAGCATATTAATGGGTTTCATCAGCGCAATCAAGCCAAAAGCTGCTCCAACTCCGACTACAAGCGATAGACGGAGAGACAGCTGAACTTTTTCAACTACAAATGACAGATTTTTTTTCGCAATAGCTGAAGAAATAACAGGTACAAGCGAAAGCGAAAAGGCTGTACCTACTACTGTACCTAATTGAATCAACGGAAGCCCGCGGTCATAAATCCCTTTTGAAATTTGTGCTGCTTCTTCAGCCATGCCGTGCGTCGTTAGACTAGAATATAAAGTAAAGGAGTCAATAAGCTGGATAAACAACAGACCCATACCGCTAATACAAATGAATAAGCCTTGAATAATAAGGATTTTAAATATTCTCTTGATGTCTGCTTTTTTTATGCGTTGAAATACTCCCTTAGAATTTGTCTTTGTTCTAAAAACAAATAAAAATAAAATAATAAGGGATGTGATACCGCCTGTTATAGAACCAAAAATAGCTCCCGCCCCTGCAGTATATAGATCATAACCATGTTGGATCAAGAAAATAGACAGATACAAAATAGTCCCTACCCGTACAACTTGTTCTGCAATTTGAGACAGCGCTGTAGGAAACATATTATGTAATCCTTGATAATAACCACGAATAACAGCAATAAACGGAATAAGTAAAAAGGAAAATGAAATAATTTGAATGAGAACCGTTAATTTACGATCTCCCATCCACTCGGCAATCGTTTCTGCGAAAATATATTCAAACGCAAATATCGTGCAGCCTACTACAAACAAAAAAGCAAACGAAACTTGAAGTATTCCCCGTATTTCCTTTCTCCGATTTGTTACCGCATACTCAGCTACTAACTTTGAAATAATTACGGGGAAACCATATGTACCTAGCTGTAGCGCAATTCCATATAGCGGATAAACTTGCTGATAGATATAAAACCCTATATCTCCCGCGATATGGTGATATGGAATACGATAAGTGGCACTTAAGATTTTCGTAAATAAACCTGCGAGCGTTAAAATAACGGCGCCGTTAAAAATAGAATAGAGCTTTGATTGTTTCTGCATTCCTACACCTTTCACCTGCAGCTTGTAATGATATGAACAACTCTTTTTATTAGCCGCTAACCACACTAGAATAGAGCCTTGTTCTTATAAAACATCCTGCACTTTCCAATAAATAAAATACCGTACCATTATATCATGTTCTCTTTATTTCTAAGGTAAGACAGCATGAAAAAAGGCAGCAGAAACTGCTACCTTTTCAGTAAATAATGTAAAATAAAGATAATTACGCTTACTGCTCCATTTGACGAGATAAGAAGCTAGCTGCTGTTTCCGCTGCTTTATGCTCTACTTCACCAAGAGACTTATCTTTTGAGAAAATGACAACAGCTCCAATCGGATCTCCATTTGCAATAATCGGACCGATTGTGTAAGAAGAAATATTTTCTTCGTATCCATCGACAAATTCAAGGTTTTTCCCATCAGTTACTAAAGAAGAACTGCGGCTTTCCATAACAGATTCCACTAACGAACTAATGTTTTTATTTAAGTATTCTTTTTTAGAACTTCCTGCTACCGCAATAAATACATCGCGGTCACAAATAAGTACAGGATGACCTAAGCTGTCGTATAGCGCTTCGCCATACTCTTTTGCAAAGTCTCCCAATTCACTAATTGGCGAATATTTCTTTAAAATAACTTCTCCATCGCGATCGACGAAAATCTCTAGCGGATCTCCCTCTCGGATGCGAAGCGTTCTTCTAATTTCTTTTGGAATCACAACGCGACCCAAATCATCAATACGACGAACAATACCTGTTGCTTTCATTCATTGAAGCCTCTCTTTCATATGATGATTAAAATAGTTGGTGAATATCACTGATGGCTATATGATAAAAGGTTCACCTTTGTTGAGGTTAGTATTCTTCACTCTACAACTTCTATTCACCAACCATCTCTTTTTTTGTTAAAAAGTGTGCTTTTATTAAAAAAATGTCCAAAAAACCGCCAAAACATGGGGATTTGGCGGTTTTTATTTCGGCTATATAAAAAGAAGGCTCAAAAATGAGCCTTCTTTTTAATTCGTAACTTGTTCTTTTTTAACAGTGGCTACTCCTTTTACTAACTGATACACAATATTGAGCCATTCTTTTTGAGCAAGTCCTTTTACATTAACCACTAATTTTACTTTCTTGCCTTCCATACCTAAGCTGACCATTCTGCCAAATTGATCACCTAGCATGAATAATTTTTGGCCGTCTACCGTTGAGCTCGCTTCTTCAGACAGCAGAATAGAAATTTCTTGTTTTGACTGAAGAATAGATTCTACTAAGTTCTGCGTTGCATATACTTTTGTTTCCGCTACTTTAAACAAATACTCAACCTCAGCCGGATACTCTCCAAAACGATCAATCATTTCATCCTGCAATTCTTGAATATCTTCTAGTGCTTCAATTCCTCTAAAGCGCTTATACATCTCAATTTTCAAGCGGCCGTCTGTAATGTACTGATCAGGAATATACGCGTCTAAGTCCAGATTCATTTCTACATTAAATTTCACATTTTCTCCATCAGACCCGCGTCTTTCCTCTATCGCTTCTTTAAGCATTTGAGAGTAGAGATCGAAGCCGACAGAATCGATAAATCCATGCTGCTGAGCGCCCAGTAAGTTTCCGGCGCCACGTATTGAAAGATCACGCATAGCAATTTTAAAACCAGAACCTAATTCGGTGAATTCTTTAATAGCTTGCAGACGCTTTTCAGCTACTTCTGTCAGTACTTTGTCTTTGTGATACGTAAAGTACGCATATGCCACGCGATTTGAACGACCTACACGCCCTCTTAATTGGTACAGTTGTGATAATCCCATCTTATCAGCGTTGTTGACAATAAGCGTATTTACATTTGGAATATCTACTCCCGTTTCGATAATGGTTGTACTCACAATCACGTCATATTCGCCTTCTAAAAAGCTTAAAATAACCGCTTCGAGTTCGGTTTCATTCATTTTTCCGTGGGCATACGTTACCCTAGCATCAGGCACGAGCATCGAAATTTCTTCTGCTTTTCGTTCAATATCTTCTACGCGATTATATAAAAAGTAAACTTGGCCATCACGCGCTAACTCACGCTCAATCGCTTCACGAACTAGAACCGGATTATACTCCACTACATATGTTTGAACCGGAAAACGATTTTCAGGCGGCGTTTCAATAACAGACAAATCCCTTACGCCCAACATAGACATATGTAATGTTCGTGGAATAGGCGTTGCTGTAAGTGTAAGGACATCAACGTTTGCTTTCATTTGCTTGATTTTTTCCTTGTGCGTTACACCAAAACGCTGCTCTTCATCGATAACTAACAATCCTAAATCTTTATAAATCACGTCTTTAGATAGTAAACGATGTGTACCAATCACTACATCTACGGTCCCGTTTTTTAGCCCTTTAATTGTTTCTTGCTGCTGTTTACGGCTGCGAAAGCGGCTCAATAGCCCAATGTTGATTGGATAGTCTTGAAAACGCTCACGGATGGTTTCATAATGCTGCTGAGCTAAAATAGTGGTTGGCACTAAAATAGCCACTTGTTTTCCATCTGTCACAGCTTTAAACGCAGCACGAATGGCTACTTCCGTTTTTCCATATCCAACGTCTCCGCAAAGCAGACGATCCATTGGTCTTTCATGTTCCATATCCTTTTTAATTTCTTGTACAGAACGAAGCTGATCTTCGGTTTCTTGATAAGGGAAAGCTGTTTCAAATTCTCTCTGTAAATCGCCATCCGGAGAAAATGCATAACCTTTACTTGCTTCACGCTCTGCATACAGTTTAATTAAGTCATCAGCGATGTCTTGAACAGAAGACTCAACTTTTCGTTTCACTTTCTTCCAGTCATTTCCGCCAAGTTTATATACTTTTGGCTCTTTCCCTTCAGAGCCTACATATTTTTGTACTTGATCAATCTGTTCAACAGGAACGTACAGCTTATCAGAGCCTTCATATTTGATATGGATATAATCTTTATGATTACCGTTAATCTCTAACGTTTCCATTCCTAAGTAACGGCCAATACCGTGGTTCACGTGTACGACATAGTCACCTACGTTTAACTCTGAATAGCTTTTAATACGCTCTGCATTGGAAAGCTTTTGACGACGCTTTGATTTCTTTACCCGTTTTTTAAACAATTCTTCCTCGGTTAAAACAGCTAATTTTTGCATTGGCAGTTCAAAGCCCATTTGTAAATCGCCTTCAATGATTTGAACAAGACCTGGCACAAGCTGACCATTTCCATCTAAAATAGATGAATCAATATCATAATCTGCCAGCACACCTTCAAGTTTTTTCACGCGCTCTTTATCTGCGCCTAAGAGGACTACCGTATAATTAGCATTTTTCCAACGTTCAATTTCACTTTTTAATAAGTTCATTTGGCCGTAAAACTGCTGCATCTGCTTACATGAAATATTAATAATATTTTGCGGACTCGTATACGATACGTGCTTCAAAAATAACGATAAGTATAAAAACTGATGTTTTGCTCGCTGAATAAGAGATGGGAGCTTATGAGATAATTGAACGTCTCGAACAATTTGCCCCTGTCCTAATAATTCGGTTATCCATTCAGCTTCCTCTGTTTCAAGCTGATCAGACGTTTCTTGAATTCGAGTTGTCTCATCAAAGATGACAAGGCCGCCTTCTGGTAAATAATCTAGTAAACTAGCAGGCGATTCGTAGAAGAATGATAAATACTTGAACATATTTTCAAGAAGTTGACCTTGACGCAGCTGTTCGATTTCACCTTTAATATTTTCTGTTAAGGTAGCTTTTAGTGCTGCGTTTTTCACTTGTTGCAGCGTCGAAGCCAGCTGTGCTTCTAGTTCTTCAATTCCTTGGGCTACTTCATTTTGATTCACAATGATTTCCGTAGCAGGGCCGATTGAAATTTCTTTTAACTGCTCTTGAGAACGTTGATCCTCGATTGTAAAAGTACGAATGGAATCAATCTCCGTATCAAATAGTTCAATTCGGACAGGTAGCTCTTCTGTTAACGGATAAATGTCAATGATTCCTCCGCGCACACTAAACTCACCCGGAGCTGAAACCATCGATGCCCGCTCATAGCCCAACTCAACTAACCTTTTTAAATAATGATCAACATCGATGTCAATTCCCATTTGAAACGGCAGCTGTGTTTGCTCCCATCTTGCTTTAGGAGGCAGCAGCTTTCGAATTCCTGCAAGCGGTGTTACAACTACTCCGCCTGTATGTTGACTCCAATAATTGAGTACTTCAATTCGCTGAGCCTTTAATTCTGGACTTGCAATCCCCACTTCTGTAGCAACTAAATCGTTAACAGGGTATAAGAAAACGTCTTTTTCCGGTAAAAGATGCAAAAGGTCTTCATACACTTTTTGAGCTTGATATAAATTATGAGTCACTACTAATAAGGGGTATTTTTTATCCTCATTTAAGAGTGCCATTAATACAGATCGAGCTGAACCGGAAATTCCCGTTACTAACTGTTCTTTCAAACCTTCTTCTAAACTGCTGACAACAGCTCCAATTTCTTTATTTTCTTCAAATTGCTGTCTAATCCCTCGCAAAGGAATTCCCTCCTCCCATGATATGTCTAAACTAAACAGAAAAACGCTTTGGTTTGAGACCAAAGCTTTTTATTGTATAAATGTTTCGTACTGATGATAGTCTGGATTTCGTTCTAGCGCTTCTTGACAGTCTTCACAAATAATTTTAACCACGATATCTCCACTATTATGGTAGTGAATAAAGTCTTTTCGTTCATCTGCGGTCAGGTGATTAAAACCGAGTGCTTCCGTATTGTGAGCTGTCTTTTCTATCATACCGACTTTTGCGCCACAATGTCTACAGAAATAATGAATAGACATACAAATCCTCCCAAATCTTTTAGTGTTAGTATGGACGATTGAGAGAAATTTTATTCTACTTAATTATAGCGATTCATTACTTCTAAGAACGGTTTACCTAAAAAATCTTCACTCGCGTGTACAGACGTTTTCATCGCTTCTTCCATATGAACCATTTCATCTGCTGTAAAGCGCCCTAGTACGTAATCAACTACTTTCATACCGTTTTGCGGACGATCAATTCCAATACGAATTCGGTTAAATTCTTGGGTTTTTAAATGCTGAATAATTGATTTTATTCCGTTATGGCCGCCTGGACTTCCTTTTGTACGCAATCTTACTTTTCCGCATGGTAAATCTAAGTCATCGTAAATAACAAGCAAGTCTTCGACGTCTATATCAAAATAGTCCATTAACGGGCGAATACTTTCTCCTGATAAATTCATATATGTTAGAGGCTTTAATAATATGACTTTTTCTCCTTTTATTATACCTGTTCCATATATTCCGTTAAACTTTGTTTTATCTAATGAAATCATAAACTGTTCAGCAATTTTATCAATTGCCATAAATCCTATGTTATGACGAGTTCGGTCATATTCTTTTCCAGGATTCCCTAAACCAACGATTAATTTCAAAATAGATACTCCTTTCCACTCTATGTAAGTTGTACATAATAGGTAAATGTCTTTAATGTTTTACATTACTATATAGTATCACTTTTATTATAATCAATTCACACAAAAAGACGTAACCTTTTGGTTACGTCTTTTTATATTATTCTTCGTTATCTTTTTCTTTTGTTGCTTCAACATCGCCTTCAGCATCCTGAACTTCGCCGCTGTCCGGCTCTTCTTCCTGTTGAGGAGGTAGTACAGAAGCAACTGTATCTTCTGCATCATGCGTAACTTCCAGCTTTTTATCTACCTTAATATCCGCTACTGTAATTGTATCATTAATTCCTAAATCTGATACATCTACATCAATAGAGGATGGGATATCTTGCGGCAAGCCTTTTAATGAAATTTCATATAGAGACTGCTGTAATACGCCGCCTTCTTTTGTTCCTTTTGCTTCTCCTACTAGAGATAAAGAAACTTCAGTATCAATTTCTTTCTTCATGTCGACCACTTGGAAATCGGCGTGGACAATTTCGTTTTTTAATGGATCAGTTTGAATATCATGTAACATTACGGAATATTTTTGCTTATCCACTTGTAATGTCAACACTCCATTGCGCCCTGCTTCACGAATAGTCTTAATAAAATCAGCACTGTTTAAGTAAATAGGTGTGGATTCTGTTTTATTTCCGTAAACAACCGCTGGGAAGTTTCCTTCGTCGCGAATCTTTCTATTTGTAGAATTTTTGAAATCCGTTCTTTTATTTGCTTGAATTGAAATACTCATTTTATTCACCTTCCAGTATGTTTTCTACTTAAAATGTACCCTTTTTAGAAGGTTGCTAAACATGAAACGCAGTTCGAACAGTAATATATCTTTGTTCATCCTGTCCAAATCCCTTTAAAACAAAGGATTAGCCCATTTAATTTTTTTCAAAAAAACCTCTTTCCATTTGGAAAGAGGTTCTGTTTATCAATCAAATAACGTACTAACTGATTGCTCTTCGTGAACACGAATAATCGCTTCACCGATTAACGGAGCTACTGAAAGTTCTGTTACTTTACCAATTTTCTTATCTTCTGTTAAAGCAATAGAGTTTGTTACAGCTAGCTCTTTGATTGTAGAATTTTGAATACGCTCAATTGCAGGGCCTGAAAGCACTGGATGTGTACAACAAGCATATACTTCTTTTGCACCTGCTTCAATTAATGCACTTGCACCAATTGTAATTGTACCGGCTGTATCAATCATGTCATCAATCAAGATTGCTGTTTTTCCTTCCACTTGTCCAACAATGTTCATAACTTCTGCTACGTTTGGACGAGGACGACGTTTGTCAATGATAGCGATCGGCGCTTTTAGACGTTCCGCTAAACGGCGAGCACGCGTTACACCACCGTGGTCCGGAGATACAACAACAACGTCATCAAGATTTTTACTCTTGAAGTATTCACCTAAAATTGGAACACCTACTAAATGGTCAATTGGAATATCGAAGAAACCTTGAATTTGAGGAGCATGTAAATCTAATGTGATAATACGAGTAGCTCCCGCTTTTTCAATGATATTTGCTGCTAATTTGGCAGTGATTGGTTCACGTGCACGAGCTTTACGATCCTGACGAGCATAGCCATAGTAAGGCATAACAATGTTAATTGTTTTAGCTGATGCACGTTTTAATGCATCAATCATAATTAATAATTCCATTAAGTGTTCATTAACTGGAGCACTTGTTGATTGAATGATAAATACATCACAACCACGGATACTTTCTTCAATGTTAATTTGAATTTCACCGTCACTGAAACGATCAACCGAACATTTACCTAATTCCACACCAATTACTTTTGCGATCTCTTCAGCTAAAGCCTTGTTTGAATTTAGCGTAAATAACTTTAAATTTTCATCAGCATATACATTTGACATTTTATTGTGAAACCTCCGTCAGGATTTTTTATTAATATCAAGCTTTTCAGCATAGTTTTCTTTATTTACTTGTTTCGCACGAGCAATTGATAATGCTTTTCCTGGCACATCATCCGTTACGGTTGAACCAGCTGCAACATAGGCGCCTTCACCAATTGTTACAGGTGCAATTAAGTTTGAGTTACATCCTACGAATGCCCCATCTTCAATCTTTGTTAAAAATTTATTTTTCCCATCGTAGTTAACTGTAATAGATCCGCACCCTAAGTTTACACCTTTTCCGACCTCTGCGTCTCCAATATAACTTAAATGAGAAGCTTTGCTACCTTTGCCAAAAGATGCTTTTTTAATTTCTACAAAGTTTCCTACGCGCACTTCATCTCCAATTAATGATTGAGGACGAATATGTGCAAATGGGCCAATTGTGACTTCGTGACCAATTTCACTATCGTGAGCAACAGAATGGCGAATAGAAGTATTATTACCTATTTTGCAGTCTTTAATTTCACTGTTAGGGCCTACTTCACAATTCTCTCCAATTACAACTGTTCCTTGAATAACCGTACCAGGATAAATAACCGTATCTCTGCCAATAACAGCATCTGCTGAAATGTACGTGTTAGAAGGATCCACAATCGTCACTCCATTTAACATATGATGCTTGTTGATGCGCTTCTTCATTGTTTCTTCTGCTTGAGACAGAGCAAATCGATCATTAACGCCCAATGTTTCAGCAAAATCGGATGTTTGATATGCAGAAATAATTTGACCTTCATTTTTTAGAATTTCGATAACATCAGGTAAATAATACTCTCCCTGTACATTATCATTTGAAACTTTTGAAAGTGTCTCAAATAATTTCTCATTATCAAAACAATACGTACCAGTATTAATTTCCTGTACAAGACGCTCTTGTTCTGTGGCATCTTTATGCTCCACAATCTTTTCAACAGACCCTTGTTCATTTCGAATGATGCGTCCATATCCTGTTGGATCTTCTGCATGAGCTGTTAAAATAGTTGCCATTGCATTTGTTGCTTCATGATGCTTTAATAAAGATTCAATTGTTTCAGCTGTAATAAGCGGAGTATCTCCACATACAACAATTGTCGTACCTTTTTCATGTGCAAGTAAAGATTCTGCTTGCATCACTGCATGAGCTGTTCCTAACTGCTCTTCTTGTAAAGCAAATAAGCTTTTATCTCCAACATGTGATTTCACTTTTTCGGCACCGTGACCTACAACTGTAATTAAATTTGTTAAATCTAAACGTGATAACTGATCAATTACGTGTTGCACCATCGGTTTGCCACACACAGGGTGTAACACTTTATATAAAGATGACTTCATACGTGTACCCTGACCAGCTGCCAATATGACTGCATATCTTTTTGACATAACAGGCCTCCAATTTTACCTTTTTATCCATTAAGAATATTATATCAAAAATGACAGCATTTCAAGGAATCATTTATAAGTCATGAATTTTATTTTTTGGTAATGCTAAAGTTTTACAAAGGTGTGAAATTATATAAGTGGTAATCAAAAAGAAAAGAGCCTACTTTTCAGTAGACTCTTAATGTATCATATGTTTACGAAGCACCCGCTTCTTCGAATTCAACTTCTACCTCACCTAAACGATGATATTCTGCTAAAACAGCATCTTGAATCTTTCCGCGAGTATTTGAATTGATTGGATGTGCAATATCACGGAACTCACCATCCGGTGTACGTTTACTTGGCATGGCTACAAATAAGCCATTATTACCATCAATCACACGAATATCATGAACAACAAATTCACCATCTAATGTGATTGAAGCAATCGCTCTCATACGTCCTTCAGTGTTCACGCGGCGTAATCTTACGTCAGTTACTTCCATCTTGTTCACCACCTTTTTCTATGCGAAGCTTTACATACTTAATTCCACAGAATTTTGTGTTTTCCTGCTATTCAGAAAAAATTTTTAGAAAATTTTCGCAAAAAAAGTGAACAATTGGAAGTTACTTGCTTTTTGTTAGAAATTTGTTAATTTAATTACCCTTTAACGAGCGCAATAACTTCAATTTCAACAAGTACATCTTTAGGTAGTCTCGCTACTTCTACACATGAACGTGCCGGCTTATGGTCCCCGAAGTAGTCGCCATAGACTTCATTTAACGCTGCGAAGTCGTTCATATCTTTAATGAACACGGTTGCCTTTACAACTGTATTTAGAGAAGCTCCAGCTTCTTCAAGAACTGCTTTTAGATTTTCAAATACCTGAGTAGCTTGTACTTGAACATCTCCTTCGACTAACGTACCATCTGGACGAAGTGGAATTTGACCTGAACTGTAAAACAAGTTATTCACAACAATTCCCTGTGAATATGGACCAATAGCTTGCGGTGCATTTTTTGTTTGAACCTGTAACATATGTTCCTCTCCCTTACTTGATCAAATATATTTTAAGTAATTGCCTTCTTGTACACGAATTTGTTTATCTTTGATATTTACATCTGTTAATTGTACAAGGGACACATACTCATCCACTAAACGTTCTTCAATATCTTCTGATTCTACTAAAACTCCAATACCAGCAACAGTTGCATCGAACTCTTCAAGCAAGCTAACCATTCCATTTACAGTACCGCCAGCTTTCATGAAATCATCAATGATGAGTACATTTGACCCCACCGCTAAACTTCTTTTAGCTAACAGCATCGTTTGAATGCGCTTAGATGAACCCGATACGTAGTTAATACTAACGGTCGATCCTTCAGTTACTTTACTGTCTCTGCGCACAATAACAACGGGCACATCTAAATACTGAGCAACCGCATACGCAATAGGAATACCTTTTGTTGCTACAGTCATCACCACATCGATTTTGCGGTTAGCAAAAAGCGACGCATACAAGCGACCGATTTTATTCACAACGCGGGGGTTCCCTAAAATATCAGTTAAATATAAATATCCACCTGGCAATAAACGCTCAGGTTTTTCAATCAACCCACATAATTCTTGAACAAGCTGACCGGCTTCTTCATTCGTCATCTTTGGAATGAATTTAACTCCGCCGGCAGCCCCTGGTAGCGTAACCAAAGTTCCGATACCCTGCTGTTCAAAAGTTTGTTTAATAATCGCCATATCTTCACTAATAGATGATTTTGCTGAATCATATTTATCTGCAAAATACGTAAGAGGGATAAGGCGCTGAGGGTTTTGAATGAAATAGTTGGTCATATCAATTAATCGTCCACTACGTCGAAACTTCATAACATCCTCCTGAAAATCCGAATATTGTAATGTAAATATAACATTAACATACGGATTTATTCAAGCGTTATTCGTTCACCTAGTAGCCTAACTGCATAAACTTTATCACAAAAGCCACGTAATCCATTATAAATGCGGTGCATACGTGAATCATGCTGTACAAGTCCGAATACAGTTGGCCCACTGCCGCTCATGAGCACAGCATCGGCGCCAAAACGCTTTATTTGTTCTTTAATGAGAGCTACTTCCGGATGCATTTTCAGCGTTACTGCTTCCAATACATTTCCGACAAGGCTACACATTTCATCATAATTTCCTGATTGTATGGCGTGAACCATCTCATCTACTTTCGGATGATCCATCTCTTCAATTTTTAAGTTTCGATATACATCTGCTGTAGAAACACCTATTTCAGGCTTAGCCAAAATCACCCAGCAGCTTGGAGGTGCCTCAATATGCTCTACAATCTCTCCGCGCCCTGTAGCAAGAGCTGTCCCTCCGTACACGCAAAAAGATACGTCAGAGCCAATCTCAGCCCCTATTTCTGCAAGTGTGTCTAATGATAACCCTAATTCCCATAACGTATTTAAACCGCGTAATGTAGCAGCCGCGTCACTGCTGCCTCCAGCTAATCCGGCAGCTACTGGAATATGTTTATCAATTAATATATTTACACCTTTTGAAATGTTATAACGTCGCTTCAAAATCTGCGCTGCCTGATAAGCGAGATTTCGCTGGTCATCTGGAACAAAGCGATTATGAGAATAAATAACAATTCGTCCATCTTCACGGTCAGAAAGTTCAATTCTGTCCGCTAAATCAATTGTTGTCATAATCATCTTAACTTCATGGTAACCATCTGGACGTTTATGTAACACATCAAGTGACAAATTTATTTTAGCCGGTGCTTTCACCATTAATTTCAACTTACTTCACCTACTTCATCTTATCGAGTTTAACGCTATTTTATCATAAAATGAACAAGATATAGCTGTTCATTTAAACATCTTTGTTTAATCCTCTTTTTTATCTTTCATTTTGGGACAAAAAAACCGAAGCGGTTATACACTTCGGTTTTCCTCATTTCACTTTAAATAATCGTATAAGCATTGATTTTCACTATGCTATTGCTTTAGCTGCTGCTGTGCAAGCTCTACAGCTCGCTTCACCATATTGCCTGCGTCTTTTGCCCGAATAGCGCCCCAGCCTTCTGCTTGTACAGTATCGTAAAAACCAAGTTCTTTAGCCAGTTCTTCTTTCAGCTTCGATGACATAATCCCTCTACGCCTTGACATTGCACATGGCTCCTTTACGTATAAAATGAAATTTCAACCTGAATCTCCTCGCTCTTTTACATAAGAAACGCGAGGACGATATGTATAGTATGTATAAAAAATATTGCATATATAATTTGAAAAAAAGACCAATAAAAAAGCAGTAAACCAATGTCCACTGCTCATCACCACTTGCTATATTGCCTATGTCATTCTTAGAAAAATTTTAGTTGCACTGTTTCCGTTAACACATCTGCGTAACTATACGAAACGCGCTCCAAAGAGTTTTCCTCTTGATCTAATTCAACGATAAAAACAGATGGGTACGTTTCTGTTAATACACCTGAACGTTCTACTGTTTTTCTACGACCACCGTTTGCTTTTAAAGTTAATCGTTGGCCTAGGTGCAAATCCAGCGCTTGCTTAATATCAGACAAAGTTTTCGCCATATTGGTCCACCTCACTATGTATAGTGTAACACATGTTAGAAAAATAGTCAAAAACATAAAATTATAACAATCTATCTCTAATTGTGTCAATAAATAATTTTCAACATGAATCTACATTTCGCTGTTAGTATGCTCGTTTTTCAACGAAATATGTATATCTTTAGCAAATATTGAAAATGATTTTGTGTAATTAAGCGTATACTTTGGCTTCATACGAAAAAACAACTGGTTGCACATCATGCGTGTACATGCTGTAACCAGTTGTTTTTATTTCTACTCATCGCTTTCATAAGGCATGCCCGTGCGAAGCAACCCTTTTGTTTCTACTCCTCCTAAACCTTTAGCACCCGTTAATGTATTACGTAAGACGTCCCATACATTAATACGATCCGTGAAAGGAGTAAAACTTAGTTTTGCTACTACATACACAGGGTCAAGAGCATGAATATTTACACGTGAAGGTGAACTAGCAAAGTTTGCTCCAGCTTGAATCAATAATTCAAAATGCGATTGACAGGCACCTGCAAAGATCACCAGCTGATCTAAATTACCAACTCTTTTTCTTGCTTCTTGGACTGTTTGAATATAGTGCTTGGAATGTCTATAAGCAAGGAGATCATCTTTATTTCCTTTTCCTTTGGAATAGGCATCATGACCTGTCAGCACTAGAATATCAGGTCTTACATCCTCAATTAGCTTTCCAACCTTCTCCGGCATTTCTGACTCAACGCAATGAACACCATAAACAGGAACACCAATTTTTTCGTAAACCAACAAACATTTACGTAAATAATTAGGGTCTCCGTCTACGTGCAGGACCTTTCCTGGAATTTGAAATAAGCGATGTGAATGGCTGTATCCATTTGTCATGCTATATTCAGTTTTCTCTCGAACGAGCCGATAATCCTGTTGAATAAGCTCCAAGGATCTTTCTAAAAGTTCTTCTTCTTGTTTTTTTCTTTGATCCTGTTCTTTAGCATCCACAACCTCTAGATCTGTACAAGGAGCGTCGGCAATCAACCGAACGTCTTCTCCTATTAAAGTCGCATATTTCCCCGCTTCGCTGTCATTAATAGCTATAACACGAAAAAGCAAATCTCTTTGATAAGAAGGTCGTGTAACTATATCACCAATTTTGATGTTCATATGCTTCACTCCGTCTTTGCTACTTCAAAAATAAATTCTCTTCATAGCCTATGACTTCATGATAAAAATGTGATAATTTAGCGAAATGATTTTAAAAGTTGATCACTTAACTTTCCAAATTCTTGAATAGATAACGTTTCGCCTCTTCGTTTCGGATCAATTTCAGCAGTTGAAAGTGCTTGCTCAATGTCCGCTTTTTTCTGCTTCCCATTTGGCAAGTTGTTCACTAGATTGTTTAAAATTGTTTTTCGACGCTGTCCGAAACTTGCTCGTACAACTTGAAAGAAGAATGCTTCATCTTGTACTTCTACCGCTGGCTTCGGTCTTCTTAACAATCGAATAACAGCTGAGTCTACATTAGGCTGCGGATTAAACACTGTTTTAGGCACAATCATAACCGTCTCAGCCTCTGTATAGTATTGAATCGCAATAGAAAGTGAACCGTACTCTTTTGTTCCCGGTTTAGCTGCTATACGGTCAGCAACTTCTTTTTGAAGCATAACGACAATTCCACGTACCGGAATTTGCTCTTCTAATAATTTCATCAAAATGGGTGTCGTCACATAATAGGGTAAATTCGCAACGACCATTAAATCTTCTATGTTTTCGAATTCTTGTTCGAGCGTCCCTTTTAAATCCGCTTTTAACACATCTTGATGAATAACTTTTGCATTTGGGTAAGGAGAAAGCGTATCAGCTAAAATCGGAAGCAGACGCTGATCGATTTCAAATGCTAGTACTTTTTTTGCGCGCTTTGCTAGCTGTTCAGTTAAGGCCCCGATACCAGGTCCAATTTCAATAGCTCCCGTTTCTTCTGTTATTTCCGCATGATCAACAATACGATGTAAAATGTTCGTATCAATTAAAAAATTTTGTCCCAAACTCTTTTTAAATGTAAAACCGTATTTCTTTAAAATTTCCTTGGTTCGATTAGGCGTTGCAATATCTTTTAACACGATCCCTTTTCCTCCTTATTTATCTGCTCAACAGCTCTGATAAAGTCCTCTTTTGAAATTTGGAACATCTGTAAGCGTTTATGGAGCTGCTTTCCGTTGGCATAGCCAATTTTTAATAACTTTCCTATTCTTTCACGTCGAGATTTGGCTTTACTATCTCCTATCAAACGAGCTACGATTAAATCCTCTTGAGAAATCTCCATAGCTGCCCCCATCCACTCTTGCTTCACATCTTTTAGTGCTTTTTGAATAGACGCAATAGAAGCATGTTCAACTCCAATGCCTTTGCCATTTTTAGGGCGAGCCTCTTCTTTATCTAAGAATGCATGTTTACATCCGGGAACACGTTCTGAAACAATATTTCGAATTCGCTGTCCCGGATAATCTGGATCTGTAAAAATAATCACGCCTCTTGTTTTTTGAGCTAATTTTACTTTCTCAATGGTTTCTTCATTTACAGCTGATCCATTTGTCTCGATGGTATCCGCATCCACTGCACGTTTAATCGCTACAGTGTCATCTCGGCCTTCTACTACAATAATTTCTTTAATCTTCATTGCTTCCTCCAAAACATTCAGTTTTGTTCATTTGCTTTTCAGTAAAAACGAAATGCTCGTTACGCACATCATTTTTCTTCTATGAAATCAACGTTTTATCTTATTATCAACTAAATTAAAAAGCATTTACCTGTTATTTTAACTGAAAAAGGCAGAGGATAACATTCTCCTCTGCGCCTATCTTTACTTTAACACGAAAATGATTGTTATATGAGAAAAAGTTTTAATCATTAATGCCAAATAGCTTTTTGGCGTTAGCTGTTGTAATATCAGCTAATTCTTCATACGTTATCCCTTTTAACTCTGCAATTTGCTCTGCTACGTATGAAACATAACCAGGTTCATTGCGCTTGCCGCGGAATGGATGAGGAGTTAGATAAGGACAGTCTGTTTCAATTAATAGTTTGTCTAAAGGAAGCTCTGTAGCAACTTCTTTTGGTTTTTTCGCATTTTTAAAAGTAACAGGTCCACCAAAAGAAATATACATATTCATATCCATACACTGCTTCGCTACTTCAATACTGCCCGTGAAGCAATGCATAATCCCGCCTACTTCTTCTACGTGCTCTTCTTTTAAAATGGTTACCACGTCTTCCGTTGCATCACGATTATGAATAATGATAGGTAAATTTACTTTGCGAGCTAAGCGAATTTGACGGCGAAATACGTCCTTTTGAACCTCTTTAGGTGATTTATCCCAATGGTAGTCTAATCCCATTTCCCCTAAAGCCACAACTTTCGGATGCTGAGCTAACTCTTCAATCCAAGCTAAGTGCTCATCTGTCATATCAATTGCATCTACTGGATGCCATCCTACACTAGCATAGATAAAGTCATACGTTTCAGCTATTTGAATAGCCTTTTTGATGGTAGGTTCATCGAATCCCACAACTACCATGTTTTGAACACCTTTTTCTAACGCACGATTAATTACTTCTTGCAAATCATCTTCATACTGTTCTGCGTTTAAATGAACATGTGTATCAAATAACATCTAATCGATCCTTTCCATGAATAAAAGGGGGTCCTCGCATGTTACACGTGAAACACCCCTTTTGCCTATACTTATTTTATCTTCGTGCCATTTGCTAAGTTTTGATCTACGCTTGCTAGTGAAAGACCATTCTCATCTTCACCCGCTAAAATCATTCCTTGTGATAGTTCACCGCGCAGTTTCACAGGTTTTAAGTTGGTTACACAAATTACTTTTCGACCTACTAATTCTTCAGGCTTATAAAACTTGGCAATACCTGATACAACCTGGCGTTTTTCATAGCCAAGATCAAGCTGAAGCTTTAATAGTTTATCTGCCTTTTTAACTGGTTCTACTTGCGTAACTTGCGCTACACGAAGCTCTACTTTCATGAAATCATCAATTGTAATCTCTTCAGAAGACTCTTCCTTCACAACAGGTTTTTCTTCTTTTGGAGCACTTCCTTGCATCTGCTCTTTAATAAACGCTACCTCTTCTTCTCGATCTAGACGAGGGAACATTGGCTCACCTTTTTCTACTTTTGTGCCTTCTTTAAGCATATTAAAACGCGTCGTACTTTCCCACGTTTTTAATACATCTTCTTTTACACCAATCTGAGCAAAAATTTTCTCAGGTGTACGTGTTAAGAATGGCTGCAGTAATACCGCAATGTGACGAATTGATTCAGCCAGATGTGTCATAACAGAAGCAAGTTCTGCACGCTTATTCTCATCTTTTGCTAACGCCCAAGGCTGCGTTTCATCAATGTATTTATTCGTGCGGCTTACATATTGCCAGATAGAAGCAAGAGCCACTGAAAACTCCATATCTTCCATCGCTTCTTCATATTTATTCACTGTATCTTTTTGAGCTTGGACGATAAGTGCATCAAACTCTGTTACATTGCCTTCATAAGTCGGAATAACACCAGCAAAATATTTATTAATCATCGCTACTGTACGATTAACTAGGTTGCCAAGGTCATTTGCTAAGTCAAAGTTAATACGTTCAACAAACGCTTCTGGTGTGAATACACCGTCTGAACCGAATGGAACTTCACGAAGTAAGTAGTAACGAAGGGCATCTAGTCCATAGCGGTCAATCAATGTCACTGGGTCTACTACATTCCCTTTTGACTTCGACATCTTTCCATCTTTCATTAATAACCAGCCGTGAGCAAATACTTTCTTAGGAAGTGGCAAATCAAGTGCCATCAACATGATTGGCCAATAAATAGTATGGAAACGTACGATTTCTTTTCCTACTAAATGTACGTTGGCCGGCCAATATTTTCGATAGTTTTCATCGTTCTCTGTATCATACCCAAGAGAGGTGATATAGTTAGAAAGCGCATCAATCCATACGTAAATAACGTGTTTTGGGTTACCTGGAACTTTTACCCCCCAATCAAACGTCGTACGAGAAACAGCTAAGTCTTCAAGGCCAGGCTTAATAAAATTATTGATCATTTCGTTTTTACGGGACTCTGGTTGAATAAATGAAGGGTTTTCTTCATAAAAAGCTAGTAAACGATCTACGTATTTCCCCATTTTAAAGAAATAGGACTCTTCTCGAACGAGCTCTACAGGGTGTCCGCTATCCGGGCTTTTTCCGCCTACAACTTTTCCATTTTCAACGATTGGATCTACTAGTTGATGCTCTGTATAGTACGTCTCATCGGGAACTGAATACCAACCTTCATACTCATCAAGATAAATATCACCTTGTTCTAAAAGGCGCGCGAAAATCTTTTCCACGATTTCTTTATGTCTGGATTCTGTTGTACGGATAAAATCATCATACGAAATATCCATCTTATCCCACAGTTCTTTGATTCCAGATACAATATCATCTACGTATTGCTGAGGTGTCACGTTTTTCTCTTCTGCTTTTCGCTGAATTTTTTGACCATGTTCATCCGTACCTGTTAAATAACGTACGTCAAACCCTCTCAAACGTTTATAACGAGCCATTGCATCTCCCGCTACCGTCGTGTATGCATGCCCTATATGTAATTTACCACTCGGATAATAAATCGGCGTAGTAATATAAAATGTATTATTTCCATCTGCCATGTTCATAACCTCCAACATTCCATTTCAACATTTTGATTTATATGTATGTAATCATATAAACCCTGTCTTCTTATTCTACTATCTATCATACTATTTTACATGATAATTTCAAAACATTCTCTTCCTATATACACCGGAATATGACGGATTCACTTCATTTTTAAATAATCGTTATTTTTCCAAAAAATAATCCTGTTAATTGTATCAGCTTCGCCCTATTTTTATATAAAATATACCCTCATTCAAAAAGTCACTTTGATGAAAACGACAAATAGGTCTAATTTTGTCGTTTTATGTCGAATTATATTTACCCTATCTTCAAAATAGTTAATATCAAGCTATTTAGACGATTAATCTTTTTTTCAATGAAACCCCTTGTCATTCCTTGACTGACGGTCACAATTAGCTTGTAAACAAGTCGAGAAAAAATTTTTTACCAGCTACATTTTTTTACATATAAAATGATTGACTAGTTTTGGAAACGCTGGTATTATGAAAGTACGTTGAAATTGTCGAATAATGACGAAAGTAATAACATAGAAAAATGATTACTGAGAGGAGAACGATTAACATGAAATCTACAGGTATTGTTCGTAAAGTTGATGAATTAGGACGCGTAGTAATTCCAATTGAATTACGTCGTACATTAGGAATTGCAGAGAAAGATGCTCTAGAAATCTATGTAGATGAAGAGCGCATCATCTTAAAAAAATACAAACCAAACATGACTTGCCAAGTAACAGGTGAAGTATCTGATGATAACATTCAACTTGCTAGCGGCAAATTAATTCTAAGCCGTGAAGGTGCAGAACAAATCATGAAAGAACTTCAAGATTCTTTACAAGCTTCTAAATAAAACGAAAAGCTGTCTATGATAGACAGCTTTTTTTAATGTACGTGATATTCACTATAAATGTCTCGCTTTGACACATCTCGGTCTTTTGCCACTTGCTTAATAGCTTCTTTGTTTGAAAGCCCTTCTTCTACATAGTGATCAACATGCTCGATAATGGTGAGCTGTTCCCACCATAGATTACTTTCATCTGGTGCTTCTTCATTTGTCCCTTCAAGAATTAAGCAGAATTCGCCTCTAATATCTGTGGCATTTGTCCATTCAATTGCTTCTAATACGCTTCCTCTTAAAAATTCTTCATAGCGTTTTGTTAACTCTCTACATAACACAATAGATCGGTTCCCTAAAATTTCTTCTATACTCTTTAGCGTTTCTTTTAATCGATGAGGGGCTTCATAAAATATCATGCTTTCCTTAATATACTGAAGCTCTTGAAGCTGTTCTTTACGCTGTTTTTTATTTCTGTTTAAAAATCCATAAAAATAAAACTGCCCCGTAGGTAGTCCCGAAGCAATTAAAGCTGTTAATGCTGCGTTAGGCCCCGGCAGCGGAACAACCGTATATCCTTCTTTAACGGCAGCTACCACTAACTCATAACCAGGATCTGAAATACAAGGCATGCCCGCGTCGCTTACTAAAGCAATATTTTTTTCACCATCTAAGTCGCTTAACAGCTGTTCACTTTTTGTATGTTTATTATGTTCATGATAACTTGTAATAGGCGTATCAATCTCAAAGTGGTTACATAGTTTTTTCGTTTGTCTCGTATCTTCTGCGGCAATATAATCAACTTCTTTTAAAATTCGAATCGCACGAAACGTCATATCCTCTAAGTTTCCAATAGGAGTGGGAACTAAATATAAAACGCCTCGTTCATTCGATACATCATAACTTTTTTGTGATTTCATTCTGCTTTTCTTGCTCCCTTCGAATGTAAGCCTGTTTTTGCACTCTGCTTAACTGTTTGAACCAATATTCTTTTTGCATAGCTTCTGTTTTAGAAGTAAATACCTCATGCCAAATTAATGAAACAGGCCTTCTTGCTCTCGTATATTTTGCCCCTTTTCCTTCATTATGGACAGAAATACGTTTTTGCAAATTATTCGTGTAACCAGCATAATACGTACAGTCCTTGCATTCCACTACGTAAAAATAATGATTATTTTGTTCCATATAAAATCCTTTTTAATTCGTCCGTGTATTCATCATTATCTTGGTAGACCACCAGCGGAGGAAGAATCTTTAAGTCTGGACTTCCATCCTTCGTACCTTCAATTAAAAGTGTATTTGCTTCTTTCCCATCTTTAGGATACACAAACTGAAGTCTCTTTGGCTCTAAACGGTACTGCCTCATTAACGTAACGATATCTAACAGTCTTCCTGGACGGTGAACTAATGCCACTTTTCCGCCTTGCTTCACTAGTTGACTGCTGGCTCTAATCACATCTTCCAACGAACAATGAATTTCGTGGCGAGCGATTGCAAAGTGTTCGTTTTCATTTCTCTCTTCTTTATTGGATGTGGTGAAATAAGGAGGATTACATGTTACAACATCATATTTTCCATAACCCAGTTCTTGAGGCGCATTTTTTAAATCATCATGTATCATTTTAATCTGCCCATCGAGCTGATTATACGCAATACTTCTTTGCGCCATACTATGTAGCCGCTCTTGAATTTCTACACCAATAATTTTTCCCTTTGTTCGTTTAGATAAAAACAGTGGGATTACACCGTTTCCTGAACATAAATCAACCAAGTTACCTTTACGAATTGGGACATAAGCAAAGTGAGATAAAAGCACAGCATCCAATGAAAAGGAAAAGACAGACGGACTTTGAATAATGCGCATCTCCTCATCGGCTAATAGATAATCTAAACGTTCATCTCCATATAACTCAACCATAGTCGTTCTTCTCCTTGTACATCTATTATTTACATCTTTTACTCATAAAAAGAACCTCTCCAAAAGGGAGAGGTGTTGTTACTTTTTATTTAAAAATGACAAGCAAAACAAACAGTCTCCATCTTTACGCACACTTCCATAATGAATGTTACAAATATGAAAACCCTCTTGGTAAAGGCGAGCCAAATTGTCATATCCTTCTCCGATATCAATTTGTTTTTGCTCTTTTGTTTGAGCGCTTGCTTTTGAATGTCTATTTTTCAGCTTCGTTTCGAAGTTTGTCTGGTCAAGGCGACGGCGCAAATGATCATTTTCTATTTGCAGGTGATGATTTTCTTCAATTAGCTCAGCAAGATGCTCTTTCAACTCACCTAACTGCTTATATAAATGACCAATTTGTTCCTCCATGTTTGTCACCGAATCAAAAATCTCTTTTTTATCCACCTTTGCCCACCTCGTTAATCTGTGGCTTGAAACGAAACAGCACCTTCATTATTGATCTCATCCAGAGTATACTCTAAAATTTGTTCGTGATCTGACAGTTCCACTTGAATAATTCTTTCCAAAATATTCAAACCCACTACACGTCCTGAACCATCTGAAGTTTTAATTGTTGAGCCTATATCAGGAAGCTGTTCTTTTGCCGTTTCATACTCATCATTTTCATATTTTAAACAACACATCAAACGTCCGCATAAACCAGAAATTTTCGTTGGATTAAGCGATAGGTTTTGGTCTTTGGCCATCTTAATAGAAACCGGCTCAAAATCACCTAAAAACGTTGAGCAACATAGCATACGGCCACAAGGACCTATCCCGCCCAACAGTTTTGCCTCGTCTCGTACACCGATTTGACGAAGCTCAATTCGCGTACGGAAAATAGCAGCTAAATCTTTAACTAACTCTCTAAAATCAATACGGCCGTCTGCTGTAAAATAAAAAATGACTTTATTACGATCAAACGTATATTCTACATCTACTAACTTCATATCTAAATCGTGTGATTGAATTTTTTGCACGCATACGTCATACGCTTCTCTAGCAGCTTGTTTATTTTCATCCACAATCAGCCTGTCTTTTTGTTCGGCAATGCGGATTACTTTTTTCAAAGGAAGTACGACATCGTTTTCACTTACTTGCTTTTTATTAATAACCACTCTGCCAAATTCAACACCACGAACTGTTTCTACAATAACAAACTCACCATCTGGAATTGTAAGTTCTCCAGGGTCAAAATAATATATTTTTCCCGCTTTTTTAAAGCGAACGCCTACTACATCATACAAGCTTTTATCCCTCCTGCAAATCCAACACCAGCTGTTCCATTAATAACTGTAGATTCATATTTGAATTTAATTTATTTTTGGCCTTCAAGATAACCTCTAAGCGATAAATCGCTTTTTCCTGCGTTGTCTGAAGAGCTTGCTGTTTTAATTCTTCTATTTTATGACGATAGACGATTTTAGACTCTTGTCCAACTTGCAGCGTCAACAAATCACGATAAAGAAGCATCAATAAAGTTAAACCAATATGTGCTTGTTCTTTTTCTTTAAAATGTGTTACCCACTTTTCATGAATAAAAAGAAGAGCTTGTTGAGGTCTCGTTGTTAACACTTCATATAATTGTATCACTAACTTTATTGCAAGTCCAAACCATTCATCTTTACTTAATTCAATTGCTTCATCAATGCTGTTTGTTAAATTAGACAAGATGGACGCATCTACTGCGGAAAGGCCATTTTCTACTAGTTTTTCAGCTAGCTGTTCTGGTGTAAGAGATCGAAATGATATTACTTGGCAACGTGAGATAATCGTATCTAATAAGCGCTGTATATTTTCTGTCAATAAAACTGCATAAGTTCCGTTGCCAGGCTCTTCTAAAAATTTCAGTAAACTATTTGCTGCGCTTACTGTCATTTTATCAACATGATTCACAATATATAACTTTTTATTAGATTCAACACCGGTTTTTGTGAATTCTGATTGCAAAAATTGAATTTGCTCTTTTTTAATCGATAAACCAGCTGGCTCAATCAAGTGAATATCTGGATGATTACCTGAATCAATTCGCCGGCAGTTACTGCACTCATGGCATGGCCTATGATTAACTGGATTTTGGCAAAACAGCGCTTTAGCAAACAAAAAACTAATTTGTTTTTTACCTGTTCCTTTGCTTCCTTCAAATAAATAAGCATGAGCAACTCGCTCTTTAAGTAAGCTGTTTTGTAAAATCTTTAATACGTTCGGCTGAAGAGCTTCAAGCTGTTCCCATGTATTTCCCATTCAATCATCACTTTCTATTTAAAATCTTCTCTCTTAAAATTGATGAAATTGATCTACTGGTAGTACGAATACTGTAGCTCCGCCCACTTCAACTTCAACAGGATACGGAATGTATGAATCTGCATTACCGCCCATCGGTGCCACAGGAGAAATCATCTGTCTGCGGTTTTCACATTGGCCCTTAATAATATCAAGTACTTCATCTACTTTATGATCATCTGTACCAATCATAATTGTTGTATTCCCTGATTTTAAAAATCCGCCCGTACTTGATAATTTGGTTGAACGAAACCCTCTTTCTACAAGTGCATTTAAAAGCTTTGAGCTATCTGAATCTTGAATAACGGCCATTACTAATTTCATGAATAACACCTCATTTTACTTTTTTGTTAAGAATAGTATAGCAAGAATAACGATCATCTGTATTTATTTTAAAATCAATTTTATTTGTTTATAAGCTTCTTCACAGACTTTTTCAACGGATTGATTTGCATCAATTCGTCGAATACGCTCTGGAAATTCACTCAAAAGAGATAAATATCCATCTCGTACTTTGTAATGAAAGTCTAAGGATTCTAAATCTAATCGATTAATCTCATCTTTTCGACCTTTATTAATTCTTTCTAACCCGACCTCAGGCTCAATATCAAAATATAAAGTGGCCTGTGGCATCGTTTGCTCAATAGCAAATTGATTGATAGCAAAAATATCTTCTACGCCTATACCCCGCGCATTTCCTTGATAAGCAAGTGAGCTATCAATAAAACGGTCGCATAATACTATATTCCCTTTATTTAGCTCAGGAATCACTTTTTCTACAAGATGTTGTCTTCTAGCCGCAGCATAAAGAAGTGCTTCGGTTCTGGCATCCATTTCCGTATTAGATGGATTTAAGATGATTTCACGAATTTGTTCAGCAATTCGTATGCCTCCAGGCTCTCTTGTTAATACAATATTATAGCCCTCTTGTATTAATTTTTGTTGAACCATATGGATGATCGTCGTCTTACCAGCACCTTCTGGCCCTTCGAATGTAATAAACGTTCCTGACATGTATAAATTCCTTTCTCTATTTAAATACTTCTATCTTTCCTTCTTCCATACAAGAGCCGCCCTGAATATGACCATTTAACCTTTGAATATGCAAAATATAGTCAATATGATTGCTCGTAATCGTTTCTCCCTCCATTAAAATAGGAATTCCAGGAGGATATGGAATAACAGATTGTGCACTTACACGCCCAATCGCTTCTTCAAACGAACACATATGCTTTGATCTTAGTTTTCTTTCTTCCATAGGCAGGAGAACCGTTGCTCTTGAAAAACGAAATGGTTTGATTAGTGGTTTTTCATATGACTTACGCTGTATATTCTCTACTGCTTGTCTAACCCGCTTAATTGTATCATTAAAATCCCATCTGCTGCTTAAAGGTAGAACAAACAATACATAGTTAACGTCAGCTAGTTCTGTATAAATATCTTGCTTTTCCAGTTCCTTTTGCAAATGATATCCTGTTGCAGCCGAACAAGTCAACGTCATTTTCAAAAGGTCGGTAACAGTTTGATCTGTTTCCACATCAATAGTTGAAAGTGTATCAATCTCATTAATCTTTTCAACAAACGAATGAATATTGTCAGTCATTCTATCAATATCATGCTGAGTAAACTGCTGCAGATAATACCTTGCTAAATCGAGAGAAGCCATAATAGGGTATGAGGGACTGCTTGACTGCAGTACTTGTAGGTAATGCCGAACGCTTTGCTTATTTATCAACGTCCCCTGCATATGTAAATAAGAACCCATAGTCATAGCTGGCAGCGTTTTATGTGCTGACTGAACAACAAGATCCGCTCCATACGTAACAGCTGACGACGGAAAAGGATTACCTAAAATAAAGTGGGCTCCATGAGCTTCATCAATAATTATAGGAATATTGTAGCCATGAATAAAATCAATGATCTCCTTTAAATCTCGCGCTACCCCGTAGTAAGTAGGATTTGTTAATACAAATGCTTTTATATCCTGAGAACCCTCTAAAGCTGCTTTAATTGTTTTAATGGATACACCTGTACTAAGATGTGTTTTTGAATCTATTTCAGGAGCTAAAAAAATAGGTGATGCCTTTGATAAAGCAATAGCATTAAAAATAGATTTATGAGAATCTCTTTGAACAGCAATTTTATCTCCTTCTTGACAAAGAGAGAAAATCGCGGCGAGATTGCCTACAGTAGAACCATTAACTAAAAAAAAGCTTTCATCTACTCCATACAACTTTGCCGTTAACTCTTGTGCTTCTTTAATAACAGATTCTGCTTCATGTAAATCATCTAATCCGCTAATTTCTGTTAGATCGTATTGCAAAAAGTCTGCGTAAGAAGACTGAATATGTGAAGGTAGAATTTGACCATTTTTGTGGCCGGGCACGTGATAAGAGAGTGACCTCTTTTCGCTGTGCCTTACTAAACGGTTATATAAAGGTAAATATGTGTCCATACATCCATTCCTTACTTTTTGTAAATATAACATTGTTAACTTGATAAAAGAATATGTAAGTATTTTTCCTATCAAAATTGATTTTTCTTTCATTATAACAAACTTAGTTGATTTTTTTGAGCCATATAAAGAAGCCCTTATAAAAAAGGGCTTTTAGTAAGAAAACGCTCCTGATATTCTCTTTAATTGATCTACTAACAATTGATAACGAAAATGAGATGAATCCACCTCTACAATCTCTATCTCGCAGTGTTGGCATATAAAGCTGGAAAACACCTCAATACCCTTTGTATTCTGTTCATGACAAACGGAACATGTTTTAATTTGTTTTTCCATTACTCTCCACCTCCACTAATTAAGTATCGACAAGATGTAACGTCTTTATGCAGTTCATTTACCCCATTTTATGTAGATAGCTTATACTCTGTGAATAATAAAAAAAGGACTAGCTAAAATAGCTAGTCCTTTTTCAGGTGCCTGGCAACGTCCTACTCTCACAGGGACAAAGTCCCAACTACCATTGGCGCTAAAGAGCTTAACTTCCGTGTTCGGTATGGGAACGGGTGTGACCTCTTCGCTATCG
>NZ_JBFTZR010000017.1:0-43936 GCF_056406695.1 Priestia sp. P1_B12_1
GGCAACGGATGTGGACGGCAATCCACTAACGTACGGGTTACTGACAGGTCCAGCAAATGGAACGGTAGTTGTAAATCCAGACGGAGCCTACACGTATACGCCAAACGAAAATTACAACGGGGTAGATAGCTTTAGCGTCGTAGTAAGCGACGGCCAGGGAGGAACGGCGGTTTCGACGATTACGATTACAGTTCTGCCAGTAAATGATCCACCAGTAGGTCCAGTGGTGGTAACGCTGGTTACCAATGAAGATACGGCAGTATCGAGTCAAATTACCGCGTTTGATCCAGATGGAGAAGTGCTGACGTATAGCTTACAAGATCCGCCAACAAACGGAGTGGCAGTGGTAAATGCAGATGGTACGTTCACCTATACGCCGAATGGCAATTATAATGGTCCGGACACATTTACGGTGCTAATAAGCGACCCGTCGGGCGCATTTATAGTGACGAGTGTATTTGTGACGGTCACGCCAGTAAACGACGTACCCGTGGTGCCGAAYTATGAGTTTGTGATCAAYGAAGAYACGAGTTTAARTAGCCAAGTGGTGGCAACGGATGTGGACGGCAATCCACTAACGTACGGGTTACTGACAGGTCCAGCAAATGGAACGGTAGTTGTAAATCCAGACGGAGCCTACACGTATACGCCAAACGAAAATTACAACGGGGTAGATAGCTTTAGCGTCATAGTAAGCGACGGCCAAGGAGGAACGGCCGTTTCAACGATTACAATTACGATTCTGCCAGTAAATGATCCACCAGTAGGTCCGGATGTTATTACGGTTACTACATTTGAAGAAAGCCCTGTTACAGGCCAAATCGTTGCAACTGATCCTGAAGGAGATCCCCTGACGTACACCTTACAAGATTTACCGACTAATGGAACAGCAGTAATCAATCAAGAAGGGTTATTCACTTATGTACCAAACGAGAATTTTGCTGGAAATGATACGTTTACTGTACGTATAGCCGATCCAACTGGACAGTTTATTATTACGAATGTATTTGTTATTGTTATACCAGTTGAACAGCCACCCATTGTACCTAATTATTCGATTACTACTCTTGAAAATCAATCTGTAACTGGCCAGGTAGTAGGAAGTGATCCCAATGGAGATCTGCTCACTTATCGCTTAGGAACTTCTCCAGTGAATGGAAGCACCACAGTAAATATAGATGGCAGTTTTATATATTCACCTAATTCTAATTATGTAGGTCCAGATTTATTTACGGTTATCGTAGAAGATTCAACAGGTCTTACAGCAGTGTCTATTGTAAATGTTACAGTTATTGACGTGAACAATTCGCCAATTACGAGTGATGTTATCCTTCAGACTATAGAAAATGTAGCAATTAGTGGGCAAGTTTTTGCCACAGATCCAGACGATAATTTACTCACTTTTAGTTTATCGGGTACCCCTTTTAATGGAACAGCTGTGGTAAATGCAGATGGCACCTTTTTGTATACCCCAAACCCTAATTTTATTGGTTTGGATTCTTTCACAGTGGAGGTAAGGGATAGTCGTGGAGCTAGTGCACAATCTCTTGTAACTATCAGTGTAATTCGAGTGAACCAACCACCGATTGTCGTAGATTTATCACTATCAACTTTACAGGGGCAGTTTGTAACAGGGCAAGTTCCTGCCTTTGACCCTGAAGGAGATCCACTAGTATATGGTCTAAATTTAGCACCACTTAATGGTACTGCCATTATTAATTCAGATGGAACATTTACGTACACGCCGAACCCAAGTTTTGTAGGAACAGATTCATTCTCTGTTTTTGCCAGAGATCCTCTTGGAAACCAGGGGTTTGGAACTATTACTGTAGAAGTTCAGTCTCAAGATTTACCGATTAGCGCTGAAGGGCTAACTTTAACTACTTTAGCAAATCAACCTGTAAGTGGGTCTATTGCTACTGTGAATCCAGCAGGCTCTCCATTAAGTTATGCTGTAGCCATTCCGCCATCAAATGGAACTGTTGTATTAAATCAAGATGGAACTTTAGTTTATACGCCAAATCCTGGATTCACAGGAGAAGATATCTTTGATATCGTTGTTATAGATTCAGCTGGAAATCAAAGTATTGCTAATGCTGTTGTGACAGTAGTAGTAGGAGACAGAATTTCAGTGGTAAATAGTGAAATAACGACTTTATTCAATACGCCAGTTTCTGGGCAAGTAAGTGCTACAAATTTGAGTGGAAACCAATTGTTTTATACGCTTACGTCTAATCCAAATAGTGGATCTGTCATAGTTAACCCAGATGGGACATTTATCTATACGCCAAATCCTGGATTCTTTGGAACAGATCAATTTCAAGTACTTGTAAGCGATGTTCTTGGCAATACAGCTGTTGCAACTATTTCTGTTGTCACTCAGGGACCGATAGAACAGGCGCCAATTGTAGCTAATCAAGCACTATCAACAACCGAACAGCAGCCTGTAACAGGAAGTATTGCAGCTATTGACCCACAAGGAGAAGCATTAACTTATACCTTACTTGGCGGACCAGTGAATGGAATTTTAATACTAAACCCAGACGGCACTTTTACGTATACACCAAATCCAGGATTCATCGGAACGGATTCTTTTACAGTGTCTGTTCAAAACGAAACGGGTTTAAATGCAGCTACTACGGTTCAAATAACTGTTACACAATTGGCTAATCAAATTGTAGCCAGTAATACCATTGTTCGAACAGTAGAAGGGCAGAGTGTAAATGGTGAACTTTCAGTTCGAGATCAGCTAAATAGGCCACTAACCTACACCCTTAACAATCTCCCTGCTTATGGAACGGTTATTTTAAATCCAGATGGAACGTTTGTTTATACACCGACTATTGGTGTGAGTGGAACAGATCAATTTGACGTTCTGGTTCAAAATGACCAAGGAGATCAAGCAATTGCTTCAGTTTCAATTATAATTGATCCGGTTCAAAGTACTATTACACCACAAGACGTCACAGTACAGACTCAGCAAGGTGTAACTGTCTCAGGGACAATATCGGCTACTGATACTCTTGGGAGACCAATTAGATTTTCTTTAAATGCATCTCCATCCAATGGAACAGCTGTGGTAAATGCAGATGGAACGTTTAGCTATACACCAAGTCCAGCATTTTTTGGAGTAGATAGTTTTACTGTATTAATTCAAAATGACAGAGGCGACTCTGCAATTGGTATTGTGCGGATAGTTGTTCAAGAACAACAAGATAGCATTGTTGTTACCCCTCTTACGCTTCAAGGAGTAACGAATCAACCTGTTACCGGTCAAGTTACGGCAGTTGATGCACTAGGTAATCCATTAACCTATCAAATTCAGAGTTTACCTGCAAACGGAACAGTGAATTTTAATCCGGATGGTTCATTTATATACACGCCAAACCTCGGATTTACTGGTATAGATTCTTTCACAGTAATTGTTACAAATAATCTTGGTCAGTCAGCAACAACTAGTGTTACTGTTTTGATTCAGGGAGTTAATGATCCAATTACAGTTGAAGATCAGCTTTTAACTACACCCACTGGTCAAATTATTGAAAGCCAAATCATCGCAACAGATGCACTTGGAAGACCTCTTAGCTTTGCTGTGGCTACCCCACCAACAAATGGAGTACTTGTACTACGATCAGATGGAACGTTTAGTTATACACCAAATTTAGGATTTATTGGTCAGGATCAATTTGTGGTATCTGTAAGAAACAGTGACGGACAACAAGCGTTTTCAATTGTTACTGTTAATTCTACCGCAAGCAATAATATAATTACTCCAGGAAATAATACCTTTGCTACTTTGCAGGGTGTTCAAGTAGTTGGTAATATTCAGGTAACAAATTTGCTGGCACGTCCATTAAATTATACACTAGCAACAGCGCCTTTAAGTGGTAGCGTAACCGTTGATTCCAATGGAAGGTTTGTCTATCAGCCTGCGCCTAATTTTGTAGGAACGGATACCTTTACTGTATTAGTACGAGATGATCTAGGAACAGAATTATTGGTAGTGGTAACAGTTGTAGTAGGCAGAGACCCTCAGCCTCCTAATGTGATAGGGCAAGTAATAAAGTTATTTGTTAATACTCTTACTACTGGTCAGCTCATTGCTATTGATCCAAATTCTTTACCACTAATTTATCAAGCCATAACAGGTGCTCAAAATGGCCAGTTTAGAATTAATCAGAATACAGGCCAGTTCATTTATGTTCCTAATGTTAATTTTGTGGGGACCGATAGGGTGATTATAAGGGTCACTAATTCGGATGGAGCTTCAAGTGAAGCAGCACTTACTTTCATCGTGGAAAGAAGAGTATCGCCAGCACCGACACCAGTTCCTGGTGAATCTAAAAATAAAAAGAAGTCGTTGCGAGATCCGCGCAAAAATAAATCAAAAGGTAAATGTCCTATAAAGGTATCTGATCAATGCATAAAAGGAACCATTAACAAGAAAATATGTGGTGAAATTGATGCTTGTACAGTCAAAAACCTACCTCTTAAATATCAAATCTTCAAGGGGACGAAAAACGGTAAATTTAAACTTAACACGGAGACAGGTGAGTTCATTTACATTCCTAACGTAAACTTTGCAGGAGATGATTCAGCTGTTGTACAGATAGTAAGTATAGAAGGGGTATCGGTTCAAGTTACTATTAAATTTGTTATAAGAAAATAAGTAGCAACTAAAAAGCTATCCAACAATTTATTTGTTGGATAGCTTTTTCAATTAAGGTTCATGGTGTTTTGTACGTAGCGAGCATAATTATGTGTATAAAAATGGTAATAAATAGCTTGATTTAATTTTATATATAAATTGAGGTGATATTTATGTGTAAAATTGTTATATTTGGTAATTGTTGTTCTGGTAAAACTACACTAGCTACACAGTTAGGTGAGAAATTGCATATACCTATCCATCATTTAGATTTGTGGTTCAGAGAACCTAAAATGAGAAGAATATCGCAAATTAGGCAACGAAAGAGATATTTTAAAAAGAAGTTGGAAAGGGTGTTAAATACAGCGAGTTGGATTGTTGAGGGATGGGGATATGTAGATACTTATGATGTACGTTTTAGTAAAGCCGATATTATTATTTTTTTAGATGTTGTCCCCCAAGAATCTAAAGAACGATTTTTAATACGAGAACAGAATCAACAGATGCATATAAAAATAACTGAAAAATTGATTAAACAAAGCTTTTACAAAATAGATAGATTTCACGAAGAAAACCGACCTATTATATTGGATCTTTTTCAGAAGTATGAAGGAGAACCAGGTAAAAGCTTATTTCCTATTGCGAGAAAATACAATTTAGAACAATTACTTGCTACATTAAGAAATGGGAAATACGGATAGAAAAAACGTTTACCTATAGGTAATTTATAAGTTACTGAATTACTCCATTTCTTCCTTCAAGCGTTACTTATTTGTTCCTAGATATGGAATGTGTGTTAACACGCTTCTTTTTTATGAGTATTACATATGTATTTATGATGAATGAAAAACTCTTTTATAGTTATGGAAAATCGTTTACATAGAGTTTATAAAAAGTGTTTTGCTTTTTGTTGTAACATAGGCATTCTATAAATGTAGTGGCTTTAGATAACTTTCTCTGTAATAAAATAGTGTACAGGCTGTAGTAGCAAAGAATTTTCAATAGCTTGTACACTGTTAGTTAATTTATGAGGATATATTGAAGATACTAATTGTCATAACTCTGTTCGCATAGTATTTTCAACAATTCTATTAACAGGTTATTAAAGGGTCAATGGTTTTCTAAGGAGTTAGTAATAAGGTCAACGCTTGTAAAAAATTTTGTATAAAAACAGCTGTATCGTTATTGGATGTTGTTACATTGACACCTTTACTGTTTTTAACGATAACTCTTTGTCTATTTAATTGAAGTGACCTTGCGGTCTGAGAAACTTCTTGTAAAAACAGCCTTATTGAATTGGCATCGAGACCTATTGAAAGTAAGAAAATGGTTAATATTTGTATGAAGCTTTGAAGAAATATGGTTGTCTGTGTATCTGTTGCAGTAATAGTAACATCACAGGAGTTTTTCACAAGAATGATTGAATCAGAAACTTGATCACTGAGGACCTCTTGTCTTGTATCAGTTTCAATAAGTGCATTATTATATCTATTGGAACAAAAATAATTTTTCTCTGCACATCTTGTTTTTTTACAATTTTTTTCTTTTTTTCTTGAAGGTTTGGAATTTAGACAACTACAGTAGCACTTTCTTTTTTTAGAACAACTCAAAGTGTAACCTCCTTTATATGTTTCTATTATATTAATATGAAAATTAAGGAGGTTTGCTTGTATACTTGTCCCTTTTCTTTTATATATTATAGGAAAAAAGAGTAACGTTTAATTTGATAGTGTTATTCCGCTTAATAAGTCATTCCAAACAGAAGTATTGGTGCAATTATCTCGCGAAACTTGAACCCAACAAATTTTGTCTTCAGGTGTTCCAAAATTCATGTCTTTTACTCCATGTAATTCTTCGTCAACAGTCTCAACTAACAGAAGGTTAAAGTTACCGTTAGTCATGTCTGTTAAAATTGATTTTAAGTTAATTACGTCTTCGTAGCTTGTGGGCATCCATTCATATCTTATAAATAACGTACGTTGACTTTGTGCAATTTGATTAAGAAATGTTTGAATACGATGATCTAATCTTATTTTATAAGGTGGGTATTGGACAGACCAGTCTTGGTTAGGAACCATAGGAAAGTCGTGAACAGAGTCAATGTTATATTTAATATCTGTAACATAATGAGCTCTTATTGATTCAGAAGTGCCGGATTTAAAAATAGGATATCCATTATCATCTACATAATTAGCTAGTATGTCTTTTTCAATTATGTTTTCTACTTCCATAAAACCTTGAAATTTGTTTCTTAATAATGTATTTACGTCAGGGAGAAAAGGAGATTGCATCCAATCAAGAGGAAACGAATGCCTTCTCAAACCGTGACGTTCGGAATAAAGCGCTGGGCCACACCAGCTTCCTAAGCCAGCCACCAAATTATAAGAGCCTTTTATATCTTGTAAGTTTATATCAATCACTCCTTTATTTTCTTACACTATAGTATATAGAATAGGGTTTTCAGTTGATTGGACAATGAAAGGCATATTTAAAAAGAATCTTTTTTACGAGTCTATATAAAGAGCAATTATTTATATTGGAAATTCAAATGTTACACTCCAATATAAAATAAAAAACATGACAAGATTAAAGGTTTGTCATGTTTTTTATTTTATATAGGATTACGTATTAATTACGGTAGTGACAGATAACGTACTAGTTGGAGTTGAGGTAGAAGTTGCAGAGTGAGTAACAAATTCTACAATTACAGGTGCTCCAACAGTTACAGTATCATCAATATTTAAGGCTGTAGTAGATAAAGTGTAGACATTAGTAGGTTGCATGACTCCATTGATATATATATTAGCGTAAGAATTAGCTGTTACATCAGGCAAAGCTGTGATTGTTGCTCCTACATCATCAATAAAGCTTCCAGCAGGTATCGATGTGACTCCTCCTGCAACCATTGGGGCCGTTACAAATGTTGTAAATCTTGCTGGGGTAGGAGCCACACTCGTTGCTGTTGCTACTGTAATATCTCCAGCAATTGTACTAGTGGCTGTAAAAACAGGTTTAATAATAGGCATATGTCTTATTCTCCTTTCGAAGCATGGGATGTAGAAAGAATGTTAATATCCCCTCTATCTATTAATAGTCAGATTTCTATTATTTGCCACGGTCAATAGTCTATAGAGGTAGTCCAAATTTTTAAATGGTGAACAATCTTTTTTACCATTTAGGTCTTTTGCCGTTTCTAAATTAAAGTAGAAGAATAATAAATAGAGAATTAGCATTGTTTTATATTTCCTTTAATGATTTCAAAGTGTATTCGTAAAGAAGCATTTTAAAATTTTTAAAAAAGAAGAGCGATAAATAATTCAATAATTAAGAAGGGAGGATCATAAATGCCAATCGTTAAGCCCTTTATGAATTCTTTAAGGTTTAGTAGCACTGCAGGAGCAGGAACAGGTACTGGCGCTACCTATAGTATTCTTGCTACAGCTTTTACTACTGATGGAGGAACAGCTGCTACAGTTTTTCCAACTGCTCCTGCTTATTATAATCTTTATATTAACGGGCAAATTCAAACAGGTGATACTTCAACAGTTACTAATAGTTTTATTACCATTCCTGATGGAGACACCCTTGCATCTGCTACCCCTATTGTGGTTGAGTTTGTTGTAAACTAACTAATGTATTCTATTTTTTAGCTGATTTCCCAACTGGGGAAGTCAGTTCTTTTTTTTATGACTATCTTAGAATTTATAAACTTTTTTATACTTCCTTATTAATTAACAAAAATTGGATAATAATAGGAACCCCTTTTGAAGGTACTTCTTCTGTGAGTAAAGTTAAGCTTCCTTTTTGAATTTGATAATTAATATGAGGCTGTAGAATACCATTAATAAATAAATTGATATAAGAAGCTTCTTCAGGTGCCAATATTTCAGTGGTTCCATATTGAGCTATCCCATCATTATTGGTATATAGGCGTTTTTGACCATCTGAAAAAGTAAAATATAATAAATTAGTGGAGGGAATTAAATCTGAGAGTGGAGGCCCCTGAGGTCCCTGAGGTCCTTGAGGCCCCTGAGGTCCCTGAGGTCCTTGAGGCCCCTGAGGTCCCTGAGGTCCTTGAGGCCCCTGAGGTCCCTGAGGTCCTTGAGGTCCCTGAGGTCCTTGAGGCCCCTGAGGTCCCTGAGGTCCTTGAGGCCCTCTGTACTTTTGATTACAGAGGTTATGGATGGAACAAAATACCAATATAGATTGTGAATTGGAAACATATACAGAATGGGGTGATCTGTAACAATGAGCTTTTCGTTTCTTTTTTTTGTAAGAGATCTTTTTACAGAGAACGTATCTACGTATCAAGTGTCAATACCTCCTTTTATTGCAATTTCATCTACCTTAAATCAGTGAAGGGGAGAGTAGACATACAAGAAGGATAAAAGAAGAAAGGTAACCTTGAGGTTCTTTATACATTAGAGTAGTTAATTATAACTTGACCTTTTATAGCTGTTATAAGGAAAAGATGAAGAAATATTACTCTAGCGACTTTTGTCCAACATATACATTCACACGTGTCTTCTTTATCTGAAATGATTATATATAGGTTTGTTAACAAATATTAAAATAACTGTAAGTTTTTCAGTTGTTTCTTTAAATAGAACTTCCAATACTTATGGTATTCATTTACTTGGTAAATGAGCGCCTAATGATAGTATAAGTGATATAGAATCTATAACCTAAGAGTGAATCCTACTGATAACTAGCATCATCCGGGCTCATTGTTTAGGAGCATTATCGATACAATTTTCACCTCTTCATCCACCAAGTTTATTAAGTAAATAGGTTTCACTCTAAAACGCTTTAACTACATAGCGTATACAGGATGTAGTTAAGGCGTTAGCAGGAACAATAAAGAATTGTATTGAATGTATATACAAATTGTATAAATGAGGTGATAAGGTTGGGGAAATTGGATAAGTACGCTCGGCAATCAAAAGCAAAAGAACCAAGTAAGGTTCTGCCCATTCGGTTACCTGAAAGTATATATGAGCAATTTCGACAACGTTGTGAAGAGTTAGGGTTATCTATGTCTGAAGCTGGATATTTGCTCATTAAAGAAGAATTAGAAGATGGTCTATACAACGCCAGTACAAATGAAGTTGCTGCAACTACACAGCGAATACAAAATCGTATACATCGTGAAAACACTTCGTATACAAAGGAAAATACAGATAAATCTCCTTTTTTTTCTACTAGGTGGACGTCAATTAATTATGAAGTTGAAAACGAATTACCTTGTCCTCTATGTCACCAATGGTATAGCAAAGCGAATTTTTCTCGCCATGCCAAAAACCATAGTGCCACTACTAAAGAGCTTTTAGAAAACAATGAAGATATAGTTTACAAAATGATCAATGAACGTAAACTAACTCTGTAAACAGTTTATTATATGTATTTGTATAGGTGTGGAGATTCACCTTTTGATTCCAGAAAGACACCTGAGAGGGAACAAAAGGTGAATGCTCTAATTGTTAAAGTAATCATGCATGAATGCATTTTCTATTCACCAAATGGTGAGGGGGTGAAATTCTGCAATTAAAGCATTGTATTGTACTTGAATTTTACATCTTTGTTTACGCCTTAAACTTCACTACTACTGTTTCTATTAGCTTATCAAACAACCAACCTCTGCGAAATTTCTACTCTAATTACCTTATCTCTACATACAAATAATTCCTTTAACGTGTTGTTAACCTGAAATTAGATAGTCGAATAATCACTTTTTTTATGAAAATGACTATTATTGGACAAGCACACAAACATTTTATAAACAAATGAATAAAATAGTATATAAATAAAAAAGGAGTGATTATTATAAAAAGCTATCGTCACCATAATAAAAACGATGAAGTATATTATGTAGAAGCAGCTTACCCATCTAAGGGTTCATATAATAAGAAAAAAGAGAATGAAAAATTCTTTGTTGAAAATCATACAATTGAGGGTTCTGGAACCAATTTAACAGGAAATATCCCATTAACTATTGCAGTTCCTGCTAATGCTATAGATGTAACTGTTTTTGAAGACTTTACTAGAAACCATAACAAAACGCTTCTTCAGTTATCAGCTGCAGCTACTGGTGTTGGTGTAGCTACTGGTCTTACGGTATCAATTTTTGTTAGAGGATCTAGGCTACCGATCTCAGCGACTATACCTGCAGGTTCTACAAGAGCTTTTCAAGTTGAAAACTTTGAAAAATTAACTGTTTCGAATCCTTCTGCTACTACGGCTGGAACTTTAAATGTCTTTATACAGAAAACATTTTGTATTGGTTGTAACAGTCAAAATAAAAAATCCAATAAAGGCTGTTGCTTCTAAAATAATAAAAAACCACCATGTACAATTTACTTTGTGCATGGTGGTTTTTTTATTACTAGAAAATTTTAAGTATCTTGATTACTGCAGCTATATTTTAGACATTCTGTCTGTGAAAAAGAAAAGGGCTATTAACCCGAGAGTCAATAGTCCTTTCTTGATACTTATTTAGTTACAAGTAATTAGAGTTAGAATCAAATAGCTTAATTGTAGTAACTTTTACTGCATCTACATTTATTTTTAGCATAGTCTTTCTCATAAAAGACAACTTTATCTCTGCCATGATCTTTTTCATGTTTATCTTTGCATTTATCTCTGCCATGATCTTTTTCATGTTTATCTTTGCATTTATCTTTGCCGTAGTCTTTTTCATGTTTATCTTTGCATTTACCTTTGCCGTAGTCTTTTTCATGTTTATCTTTGCATTTATCTTTGCCGTAGTCTTTTTCGTGTTTGTCTTTGCATTTACCTTTGCCGTAGTCTTTTTCGTGTTTGTCTTTGCATTTATCTTTGCCGTAGTCTTTTTCGTGTTTGTCTTTGCATTTATCTTTGCCGTAGTCTTTTTCATGTTTGTCTTTGCATTTATCTTTGCCATAGTCTTTTTCTTCTTTATTTTTACGCATGTCATACATCGCTTTCAAGCAGTGCTTACTTTCTTCATTAGAATCATAATAAAATTTAGTCAAATAAATTCCCTGCCTTTATTTAAAATTGGTGTTTCTATATATTGTATTTTTGAAAAGGGAAATTGCTTGTACATTAAGGTAAAAATAGCTTTTAGACTATTGTTAAATCGATAGTCTAAAAGCTATTTTTCAAAATCTATTTATTCGTATATTCCTAGTTCCCTGCCCCATGTTGAAATTTTTTCAAGGTGATAACTTAAGAGCTCACCTTCACGATTATCAGCAATCCTTCTCAACTGAGTATGAAGACCTCTTTCTAAGGTGCGCTGGAGGTAGGCCATTTTATAAAGAGTCATAGGGTTTGTTTTAAACGTAATTCCGTATTTTTTCATTTCTTCCACGTACAGACGTACACATTTAGTACGTATTGTTTCTGCATTGGCTTGCCAATCTTTTCTGAAGCCTAGCAGTAGTTCTACTAATACAACCATGTCAAACCATACTGGAGCGTATTTTGCTGATTCCCAATCGATGAATTGAATAGGCCATGGTGTATGACCAGTAACATTTTTGCTACATATATTTTGCATATGCAGATCCCCATGGGTGATAGCTAATCCATTTTTAATTAATTCAGGGAAGAAATCTGGTCCTTTATTGTATAGCTTAATTAATGATAGATAATAAGGTTTTACAATATGATTAACCCGAGCATCTTTTATTGATGCGTGCAACAGATCAACTGTTTCATTCATAGATTTGGCCCTAGTCTTTTTTGTAGAAGCATAAACAGGGAGCCAATTTTTCCAAACGTTTTCCTTCTTTTTGAACCTGTTTTCAAAAGTTTGAGCATGAAGTTTAGCTATACTTGGGATAATATATTGAAAGTGAGACGGAGAGAAGGTCAATTGTCCACGTATTTGATTAACGAATTCCATAAAGATCCAAGTTTCATTTTTTACTGTTTCTACAAGATAAATACGAGGCAAAAACTCCTTTAAAATTGGGTAAGATTTTTTATAAATATTGATTTCTACTTCATTTTTATAGGCTGTTGAATTGTAGACCTTAAAGATAATTGGATAATAACCATTTTTTCTTTGAAGCAGTAATTTATATATACTACTTCGTTTTGTGGATTTTAAACACTTAATTTCTGAAGGGATAATTGTAACTTTCTCACCCATTGAATAAGAAAGTTTTTCTGCTATTTTTAAATCTGTAATCTGATAATAGAGTGCCTTAGGATCATACAATAGTAGTCATTCCTTTCGCTTACGTTTCCACGTATTAACTAAATGAGACCATGCGCTTCTAAAAAATGGCATTGGATCATTCCATGCAAATAAAGCAAACTCTTTTTGACCTTGCAGCCCCAGATAAAAATCTTTGAATGTCATTTCGGAAGTTTTTTTCTTTTGAAGGAAAGTAAGGTAATACCTTATAAGGTAAATCCATTTAATACCGTCTATTTGATTCAATCTAGGCTCTGGGTTTTGGTTAGTGAGGTATAAATAATAGGTGTAGGCAAAGTCAATACCTGAGGGGCCTGTGAGACTATGGGTAAGCCAAAAGCGAGGGTTTATTTCAATGAATTTATAAATTCCATCTCTTGGATCCTTTTTGAATTCAGCCATACCTATGCCTTTGAGCTTTATTTCTTCAAAAAATGGAAGACATATATCGATAAGTTTAGGAACTCTTTTGCTGACAATATGAGCACCTGTTCCAAATTCTGCAGGAAACTGATGGTTTTTTTGTAAGGAGAATAATGCAAGTAGTTCCATATTTTCAGTATAGAGAGTAGCTACTTTATAAAAGCATTGATTGTCTCCAGGAATCAGTTCTTGAATAACTAATTGTCCGCATTCTCTATAAAAACAATAATCATTCCTTAACTGCTCTGGAGTATCAAATACAATTGCTTTTTTGTTGATTTTCTTTCTGAACTCGTGGCCGAGAACAGGTTTTAAAATACATGGGAATTCAACATTTAAGATAGCCTCTTCAAGTTCCTCTTTACTATCTATTACATATGTTTTTGGACATGGAATATTATGCTTGACAGCGAGCTCGTAAGTTTTATTTTTGTCAAGCACTTGCTCAACTAAATTATCATCAGGTAATAAAAACAAGAAGTACTTTAGCAATTCGTCTCGGTTTTTGGAAATGAATTGTACGTAGTCATCTGCTCCTGTATATAAAACAGGTTTTGAACCGATTTTTTTAGACAGGATAATCAAGAAGTTTAATAGTTTATTTTCCTCAGTTAAAGGACTAGGACATATACCGCAAGTAGCAAGGCGTGATTTTCCTATTTTATACGCTTTTTTCGTGTCAAAAGCATAAACTTTTATGCCTTTTGTTGCTAAACTTCTAATAATGCCAACTCCGTTAGCACTTAGGTCAAGGATAACTGCAGAATGTTCATGGTTCATACTTTAATTCATCTCCCAAAAATCAGTGTACAAATGCTGTATTTTCCCTACCATGCTGTCTATAGTTAAGTGTTTTTTAGCATGAATTTTCGCATTCATACTCATTTTATTTCGCACTTCTTTATTTGTAATAAGAAATTTTAGTGCATGTGCTAGCTGTTCAGGGTCTCCAGGTTCAACAATAATACCGGTTTTATTATGCTTTATCAGCTCAGGAATTCCTCCGCAATTTGTGGAAATTACAGCAGTGCCGTTATGCATAGCTTCAATTATTGAAATGGGTAAGCTATCATTAATTGTTGGAAGTACAAAAATGTCAGTTTTATTTAAGAGTGAAGGTACATCATCTCTGGAACCTAAAAAGTTTACCATTGATAAACCTAGAGCCTTTTTCTGTTTTTCTAATTTCTCTCTCATTTGTCCATCACCGACGATTAATACCTCCACATTGGAAGTGTATTTTTTCAGGCGTGCCAGCGCGTCAAACAGATAATTATGTCCTTTTCGAGGACCAAGCCTAGCTACGCACGTAATAACTAGCTTTTGTGAGTTCTTTTCTTTTCCTTCCCTTTGGTTCACTGGATAATCAATTCCCGTAATAACTGTAGTAATGTTTCTATTTTTTGCTCCTAGCTTTATTAAAGGTTCACGAAATGAATCACTTAAAACAATAATATGACTTGCATATTCAATCGCTTTACTTTCAAGCTCCGTAAAATACGCTTCTTCTACGGAACCTTTTTTGATGATGTTAAATTTGAGTCTATTAGATGTAAACATGCCATGAGGTGTAAAAAATAAGGGTTTATTGTAAAATTCATTAAACCTTCCTAGAATATTTGCTGTAAACAAATCTTGTGCATGAAGAATATCGTATTTCTCTAAATTCACTGTTTCAAGCATTTTTTCGTATACATATATAAGCCTTTGATGATTTAAAATTCTCTCATTGTAATTTCCATAGCGTTTGGTAAACAAATGTTTTAGGTTTGGAGTGGCAATTTCTCGAAATTGCTTTACTTTTGAAGTTGAAAATTGATTGGGGGAAATAATGTCTACTCTATGTCCCTGGCTTTTTAAACTTTTACTTAAAGTAGAAATATAATTTGAAAGTCCACCTACGTGAGGAAAGCTCCAAAAGGTAGCAATTAAAATAGAAAATTTCTTTTTTGAACTTTGTTTTGATGAGCTTCTCCTCTTAGGGGTTTCCTTTGCAACGGATTTTTTAGGAGAACGTGACTTAAGTCCATAATATTGATCTAATGTTTCAATTAGATAGGGGTAGGGAAAGGCAATCTCATGGTTCATTTCCAAACCCTCCTTATAATTTCAAAAGCTTCAGCATAAGGTACGCCAACACTCATGCCTCTTACCCTTCCTAAGTACTCAATGCCTTCGTATGAACGGGGATGAGGGAACGCTCTCATTTCGAGATCATAATGTTTAAGGGCATTAAGTTTATTTTCCATAGTGTCCGTAACATCTACAAAGTAATTCGGTTTAAATGTTTTTTCGCAACCAAAAGCACCCCATTCACTCGATGAAACGGTTTCAAATGTAATTAATTCTATGGGGGGCATATAAGGAATTGGCCTAGCTGCAGTTAACACTGCTTGAAAAGTAATCTGATGGTCTTTATTTAAATCTCCATAGTGATGTGTAAAAATCTTGACGGGTTTGTATCGTTTGATAAGTTGTTCAATCTCTTTAGTTAACTCATGAAGAGGAATCATTTCTAGTTCCAGATTGACATGCTCAAGAAATATTACTTCTTCAATGCCAATTTCTTTATTGGCAAGTCGACCAAATTTTTGAATGTGATGGGCTTCTTCCTTTCGGCCTAAAGCAGTAATTACCGAAATTACTTTATAACCTTCATTTACAAATTTTTTTAAGGTTCCTGCAGTTCCCAATAGTTCATCATCAGGATGAGCCCCGATCACTAATATACAATCGCTCATATCTGTGCCTCCTGTAACTTTTTCTTCTATACTTGTACTATAAACAATATATGAGGTTATCCATATATTAGAAACCGTCATTGGCGGAGAATTAAAAATTAGAGCTCTACTAGTTAACATAGAAGAGATATTTGTTGTATCCTTTGTTATGTAATTTTAGTAGTAATGAAAGGTTCCCAATAAAAAAGAAATAAGACCTGTTGATAAAAGCCAATAGGTCTTATTTCTTTTTTAGCTAAAATTATTATTTAGAATTAAATTTCCATAAATTAATAACTCTCATTTTTTTACAAATATCTTTACAAGAATCATGCTTCTCATGCTTTTCACACTTTTTGCACGGATTTTTGTGAGCTTTTTCTTCTAAAGTCCAATCTTCTTTGTATTTCATACCAATATCACCTCTTTCATTACTATAATATGTAACCATTAGTAACAGGAGAGGGTGCTTGTCTTGGATTTTAACAAAAATTTTTTATGAAATTGTATGTAGATAGATAAGCATACAAGCAATTTATTTATAAAAGAATAGAATAATAAATGGGGAAGGAGGAACAGAATGGGGAAATCATATTTTCATTACCAACATAATCATAATGGATGGGATAGGTTGCCGAAAACAACTTTCTTTAAATGGCAGGATAAGAAAAAGTATCAAATGCTTAGTAATAATAATGATCAATTTATTTCGTCTAGCAGCGTTAAACAACTTGATTTTTTGAGTGACAAAGTATTTGTACACTCTTCTGAGAGGTTGGTGGAAAAAAAAGAGAATGTACTTACGAGCTTTAAAAGGTATGAGGTAGTTGGCCAAGGAAAAGATGGTGTTATTTATCGATTGTCTTCTGATCGATGTATAAAAGTATTTTTCAAAGAGGAGGTATATGAAAAAGAGTTAGAAGCGATACAAGTGGGACAGCCCTCTTCTATTATTCCTCAACTCTACGGTTATGGACCAAATTACATAGTCATGGAGTATATTGAAGGGATTTCTTTGGCAAAACAGCTTAAAAAAAACGGAGATATAGAAAAGTCATTGGTTGTACAGTTGATAGATTTCTTTGATGAATTAAAAAAATTAAATTTTCGTAGACAAGATACCGAATTACGACATATTTTAATAAATGAACAGGGGAATTTTAAAATGATTGATCTTAAAAGAGCTTTTACTTCTAACCGACCTATTCCTATTAAATTGCTAACCGATTTGAAGGAACTAAAATTATCAAAAAAATTTTTATCTCACGTTAAAGATATCCGTCCTTCTCTTTATCAAAGGTGGAAAAAATTTGATGAAAAGTGAATTCTCTAAGCAGTAGTCAAAATTATTAATTGTAGCAACAATAACTGTGTGCTAATAGGGTTATTGTCGCTACAGGTTATAACATAAAATCACTGTTATGCCACCTCTTATAGAGCATAAATATCCACATTATGTTCTTGCATTAGGCATCAGTTATTGTATAAGTTGATTGATCACCTACAGGGAGGGTAGCAATGACAATATTCGTTGCACCATCAATGACAGACACTACACTATTTTCTTCGTTCGTTACGTGAATTTGATTATTATCGACGTTAACATCAACCATAGACGGTTGTTCTATGACTGGTACTATCCCAATTACAGCGTTTGTACCTGCATCAATGACGGAAACAGTGTCACTATTTTTATTAGCTACATAAATACGGTTGCTGGATAGATTAGCCCCTAAGTCAGTAGGCTGATCACCCACTCGCACTGTAGACATTACTGTATTTGTTAATCCATCAATAACAGAGACGGTATTTTTGAACTTGTTTGCTACATAAATACGATTAATATAGGGATGAACATCTAAATTAATTGGATGGGTTTCTACAGCTATTGTGGCTATAACAATATTTGTTGCACCATCAATGACGGAAACAGTATCTTGACCTGCATTTGTGATGTAAACTCTATTTGTGTAGGGGTTAACTCCTACACCTGAAGGCTGATCACCAACTGGAATAATGCCAATAACTGTATTAGTTCCTGCATCAATAACTGAAACAGTATCATCACCTTTATTAGTTACATAAATACGATTAGTAGATGGATTTCCATTTACATTTGTTGGCTGACGACCTACATTTATAGTGGCAATAAAATCATCTGTTGATCCATCCATTACAGAAACCGTATTGTTATCCTCATTTATTGTATAAATTTGATTAGTAGATGACTTTCCTCTTGGAGATAAAAAATCACCTGCAACATGCACAACCTTTGCTTTTTTTCCCATTTAACTCAACTCTTTTCATAAATACTGTTAGGAAAATCGTTGAAAACATAAGGCACTTACCTTATGTACAAATATATGATGTTAAATTTATTTTATTATCTTAAATTTTTTAGGGAAAGGATATGACTATTTAGAGTGCACCTGAGATAGACATGTTGCTGTTTTATTTAAATGAAAATATAGGTGAATAAAAAATCGCTTCAATAACACAGGAAAACACTGGGGAATTGTTTCCTTTTAGGCCATTCCTGCATATGTTGTTATGAATACGACCTTATACAAAAGGAGCGATTAATATGAGTGATTCACCCAAAAGACCAGAGATTGTTCCAAATAAGCTAATGGACTTATTAGTAAATGACGTTTTTTCTAAACATGGCATAGATAAAGAACAGATCAAAGGAAATTTATCTGAAGAGAAGAAGCAAATGCTTAAAGAAATGGTTGAAGATTTGTCAAAACGAGTGGATGATTTTGTAAAACAAACAAATGCTACCAACAAGAAAAAATGAATTATACCATTCATAAACGCCGTTAAATAGGCGTTTTTGTTGTTTTTTAAAATGGTTGCACTCAATGGTCAATTGGCCCAATCCTATTGATTGGTATGTTCATATATTAATACATACCATGAAAAAGGAGTGTTAGTTATGTCATCTAAAAAGTATTATTCTTACGATGTAAAGAAAAAATGCAAAAGCAAACATAAAAAAGATGATTCTAAGAAGCATTGTAAAGATGGCTGTAAAGTAGATCACTATGAAAGTGAATCTACAGAATATGATTACTATAATAGTCGTGAGAGTTTCGAAAGCAACGAGAGTTTCGAAAGTTTTAATGCAGAAGTAGTTCAAGATGCAGATCAACTTTCTTTAATTGATCAAGAATCAGACGAATTAATTTGGATTAAAGATTCTTGCGATATTAACGTCACTACAACAGATACTCAAGCAGCTATCGGTATTCAAGTGGCTATCCAAGTAGCCATCGCTATTGTAATCCGTATTGCCATCGGCGATACTGTTCAAAAAGATGGTGTGCTTCAAGACTTATTACAGCTATCTGAAATAGAGCAAACAAATAAACAAAAAATTTATATTGAGAATTCCAAAGATGTAGAAATTACAACGACTGATACAGACGTGGCTCTTAACGTTCAAGTACTGTTACAAGTATTAGTAGCTATTATTGTACTTGTCGATGTTCTTTAATTAAAAATTAAACGAGGTGAGAAAAATGGGTGAAAGAAAATGGAGAGCACTAGACCATTGTGAAAATAAACGGTTCAGTGGTAGAGACGTATGGCAAGAAGCTGATCAAATAGCAGCTACTGAACAAAAATCTTTTGAGAAAATTATTGTTAAAGATTCAGAAGGTGTTAGAGTACAAACAACAGATACTCAAATAGCAGCAACTATTCAAGTAGCTTTACAAATAGCTATTGCAGTAGTAGTTCGTATTACAATCGGTGATAATGTTCAAGGAAACAGCGTCGTTGAAGAACTAAAACAATTCGCTAGCATTAAACAAAAAAATTCTCAAAAAACAATTATTGAAAACTCTACAAATGTAAATGTTACAGCTACTGACACAGATATCGCTGTAAACCTTCAAGTACTATTACAAGTATTAATCGCTATCTTAGTTACATTAGACATCCTTTAATATGTAACTAACCTTCTGAGCGTAAAAACAAGGAAGGGAAATCATTTTAATCCTATATAGGAAAACAGAATAAAGAGGAATTTTTATTCTGTGAATGCATTTAGCTAAATTTATTCGTGCGTGTTTTCGTAAATAAAAGAAAGTAAAAAAGCCTTCGCGTTTGCAAAAGCGAAGACTTTTTTATTAAATAAAATTCAATAATATCCTTAATCCGAATAAGCAACTCCATTAAAACTTTCTGGTCCAACTCTCACAGTTCCTAGGATGTTACAAGTGATAAAAGCTGTGTAAATTAAAAGGTTAGAAGCTGGCTTTGGTACGTTAAAATCTGAAGCAGTAAACGTAAAAAGCTGTGGTCCTAAAAGGTTAATATTCAACGCCTCCGACGAAGAGTAGACAACTGGGTCGTTAAAGGCAGTACCTCTTACAATAGTAATTGTAACAGTAGTTGCGACAGGGAGGAGTGGTAATTGGCAAGCTACAGTACCACTTAATTGAGTACGGATAGCACCTGTAGCACTTGTAACGTTGAGGCCAATTTGACCGAATAGACCTGGATTAGAGAGAAGTGTAATAGGGATAGAAATAGAGTTAGCAATACTAGCATTTTGAGATGTTCTAGAATCTAATAATATTGTCATGGTATTTTAAACCCCCTTTCTATGTACTATTACTATATGAAAACTTGTCCCCCAGTGATTGGACAAACTAATTAATTTACAAGGTTAATTAAACTGTTCTCAATTAAATCAAGATACAATTAAGAATGCTTTTTTATAAAAAGCGTTTAGGTTTAAACCATACATATAGATCAATACACATAAACTGAAGGTATGAAAAACAATAAATAAGGTATCATGAAGCTGCAGCATAGTTAGCGTTCTTAAGGACGGAGGAATATAAATGAGGGATATTCAGATATTTTTAGTTGGTTATGTAAACTCAAGTTCGATAAAAAAGGCCGTGGACTCGTTACATTTTATCAATAACCGCATAAATGAAATTATAATCTTGGACATACCAGAGACTTTACTGCAATCAGGAATGACTTTTGAAGACACAAAGATACAATGTATAAACTTAATAAATAATGACCTAGGATTAACGTTAAATTATTACATTCACGGATTGTCGTGTGAATATGTTATGTTTTTGTATAGTTATGATTATTTGAATGATAATGTAATGAAGCACACATTAACTTTAAATGATAAAAAAGGTGCTATGACTTACGATTTTATAATTAATAATAAAGTTATAAAAAGACCTTTTCTCATAAAAACATCTTTTCTGAAGCAAAACCCTTTCTTATCTAAGAGTTATCTTCCATTTAAAGAATCAGTTCTTCCATCTTGGCTTTCACAAATAAATGAACTATCTATCCTTCCTTCACCCAATAAATTAGTTAATCAGGTATCTATAGATAAGACCAGTAGTCACCTTCAAAAATTGAATTTTATCGAAAAGTATCAGCAAAAATTAGAAACACAGAACATACCTCCTTCAATTACGGTTATGATAGCTAATTACAATATGGGTAATTACGTAGGAATAGCTATTAACTCGTGCATTCTACAAAGTAGCCTTCCAGAGCAAATACTAGTCGTTGATGATGGATCAAACGATCATTCCCTAGAGATTATAAAAAGTTTTAAAAACACACCAGGTTTTAGGTTTCTTAGTAAAGATAATGGTGGGAAAGCAAGGGCTCTTAATGCGGCTCTATCATATGTTGAAACAGAATTTGTCATGGAGTTAGATGCCGATGACTGGCTAGACCCAGATGCATTTTACACTATAAGAAGATGTTTAGAAAATTTAAAGGAAGATGTAGCTGTTCTCTACGGTAATTTAAGAGCATGGAAGCAGAATGGAGAAGAAAATATAAGGTATAAAGGGTTAAGGAAAGGACGAGCGATTCTCAATAGAAACGACCTTCTTTCTTATGTATTTCCCTTAGGACCTCGCATCTATCGCACGTCGACTTTAAAACAAAATAACGGGTTTCCTTTAATTGATTTTGAAGGAGGACGAATGTATGAGGATGTAAGTGTATTAAATGATCTAATAAAAACACATCGATTGTTATATAAGGATATGACAGTTTATAACGTAAGGGAACATCCGTTAAGTATCACGAAAAAAAATCACTCCAGTTGGAGTGATTTCTTAAAATACCTTGACTAGTTTACGCAACCGGTGAAATTTTAATTGAAGTAATTGATGGAAGAGCAATAGTTAAAGGAAGAGTAGTTCCGCCATATCCATATCCCACAGTTTGAAGGATTGTAATAAGGCCATTTGTTACAGCAGTGATAATTCCTTCAACAAAGCCATCTGCTAGTGCGATTTCGACTGGTGTACCAATACGCTTTGTTAATTCAGCTACTAAAGTACTTTCAAACATAATATGACTCCTTCCTTAAAGTGATGATACTGTTTCAACTTTAGAAAGTGGGATATAGTTTAACGATCCGTCACTTTCAGCAACTGCCACGTAGTCTGATAAAACAGCAAGTAAAACACCTGTAATGGTTTCATTTGGTGTAGATAGTTGAACTGTTTGATTAACACGATTTTTTAAGTCGTTTCTAATCGGGGCTGAACCAGATGAAATTGGTAGTCCTGCTAATATGGAGAGAAGATTTCTTAAAAGATCACTAGCAGAAGTAGTAGTAGTACTTACAAGGCCCGTAGTAGTGTTTAAGATATCAGTTGTAGTCGTATTAACGGTATTTAAAAGGCCAGTTGTAGTTGTATTAACAGTATTTAAAAGATCTGTTACGACAGTAGTAGGATTAATAGTATTTAAGGCGTTAGTTACAGTAGTAGCAGGGTTGACAGCATTTAAAAGGTCTGTAGCAGAAGTAGTAGTTGTGTTGACTGTTTGAGGTAATGAAAGCAGGTTTTTTAACAACGCTGCTCTTGCTTCACTTGATAGTGCCAATAGAATTCATCCTTTCTTAAAGCAAAGTTTTTGCATTATTATCTATGTTTTATAATATGCTTATCCGATTTTAAGGTGCTCGGCGGTTTACCTAATTTACTTAAAAATCCGCCTTTCTTATACAGTAGCAAGAACTAAATAGTAATTAAGAGTGTTCTTTATATTTTAACGCTAGCTGTTCCATTACGTGTTTATGACTATTAATTACAATTTTGTTTTCTTCTTTTATAAAAGAAGCATATTTTTTGCTCCCCATATTTTCATGTATCCTTGATAACAAAAGGGGCTGAGGGATGTATTGTAAATCGAATATTTGAATGATTCGTAACCATAAGTCATAGTCATGAGTATAAAGAAGTGTCTCGTCAAAAAGACCCACATGGTCAAACACACTTTTGTGAATCATAATTGAGCAGCCGTTAATAATATTTCCTTTGCTTATTCTAGTGATAAGATCTAATTTATTTAACGTCTGAATACCTAAAGGCGGACTAATGATTCGTCCTCTATAATTGATGGCGTAGTAATTTGTGTGACTAAAAAAGGCATTATGAGTTTTCATCGATTCTAGTTGTATGGCGATTTTATGATGATCATAAATATCATCAGAACTAAGCCAACATATATAATCACCTGTTGCTTGCTGAATTCCTACATTTAAAGCACTCGCTGTGCCACCATTTTCTTTTATAATATAGATGATTTTATCTAAATAGGGAAGGATTTTATCCGTATGCTTAGTAGATCCATCATTTACTACTATAATTTCAATATTGGTGTAGGTCTGTTTAGTTAAACTATCTAGTGCATGATCGATATAAGAGCAATTAAAGAATGGCACAACAATAGATACTTTTGACATATTCACTTCTCCTTTCAAGAATTAAAAATCTGTGATTATGTTTTTAGGAAAAATAACAATTTTTAAATTTACATCGCATTTATTAACATATGTAACACGGTTTACATATGAAATAGAAGTTTATTAATTCTACACGTAAAGGTGGAGAGGGAAAATGAATGTATTATTCGTGTTTTATGTTCCAAGTGGAGGAGTAGAAACGTTAAATCGTCAAAGGTGTAAAGCCCTTAAAAAGTACAACATTAATGCTCATTGCCTTTATTATGAAAATAGAAAGAAAAGCATAAATGACCATGGGACCCAAACGTTTGTAACGAATGAAGACCATGAAATTAAAAAAATACTTGATGAAGGAGATTATAGTCTCATTGTCATTGTCTCAGATTTTCAAGCTCTTCCTCGGTTTAGATCGCTTGGATATCAAGGGAAAATGATTATTGAAATACAAGGATACGGCCCAAAAAGTACAGCGAAATCTGCTCTTACAGATGCTATACCTCTTGTCACTAACTATGCTTCAGGATTTCTTAATCCCAAGACTCCTCATATCGTGCAATTACTAGATGAACTCTACCCCTCATTTCCAAAGTTTAGTTTCAACAATTGTTTTGATACTAATCAGTTCTCCTATAAAGCTGTACCTACTAGTCATCAGCCTAACGTCGCATGGATTGGGCGAATCGAAGATAACAAAAATTGGAGAGAGTTCTTAAAAATCGGTAGCGAATTAATCCATAATCACAATTCAAACATACGATTACATATGTTTGAAGACCCTACTCTAAGCGAAGCTAAGGAAAGAGTTCAATTTGAAAAATTAATTAAACAGTTAGATTTAGAAAAACATCTTTTTCTTCATGCAAACGTTCCGAATGATCAAATGGCCGTTTATTTTTCCATGATAGGGGAATCAGGCGGATTTTTATGCTCTACTTCAAAGGTAGAAGGAGCCCCATATTCTCTTCTTGAAGCGATGAGTTGTAAATGTCCGGTTTTAACCACTGACTCCGATGGCGTAAGAAGCTCAATTATTCATAATAAAACGGGGAAATACTATACATTAGGTGACGTTACCGAAGCTGTTAAAGAGGCAAAGGAGTTAATGACGGATTCTCAGTTAAGAGAAAAGATACGTAAAGATGCTTTTGAGCACGTAAAAGTAAATTTCAACCCAGATTTATACTGTGTGAATTTTATTTCAATGATTCAATCACTGGGACTAAACCTCAGTAAGTAAATAAAATACCAGATATTTTCTAGTATCTGGTATTTTATTTTTCTTGATTTTCTGTGTTAAGTTTTTCTGCTTGTTCGTAAAGCGACAAAAAATTAGTAACCATTTTGTTAAGGTCCCATTTATCTTGAGCCCACTCTTTTGTACAAGAAGCTAGCTGGTTTCGAAGTAAATCATTTGCAAGCAAATACTTTAATTGCTCATACAGTTCATAAATATTTCCTACAGAAGAGACTAGCCCGCTCCTTCCCACTTCAATCATTTCAGGTAATCCAGCTGTATCGCTAATAAGAACAGGAATACCTGCAAGCTGGGCTTCCATAACAGAATAAGGCTGAGTATCGTGAATACTAGGGTGAACAAAGATATCGGCTTCTCTAAGGAAATGAAGAACATTATTCGAGGCACCTAAAAATCTAACTTTATCTTTTAGATCTAAGTTTGTGCATTGTTCTTCTAATGCGCCTTTAATTTCGCCTTCCCCCAGTATCCAGCATTCCCAATCCTGTCTACTTTCTTTTAAGAGAGCAAGGGCATCTAGGAGGTGATGAATGCCTTTTAAATAGACAAGCCTTCCCATATAAAGGATAATTTTTTTATTCTGCTTGGGTCCGATAAGTGGCTTCTTCATAGCATCCCCAAGGAACTGTTGATTACTAATTCCATATGGAAAGGTAACAATTCTGTCTGAAAGAATAGAGAAATTATCTGCAATATTACGAGACATCCATTTAGTTGGACTATGAATAAAATCACTGGCTTGATATCCTAACTTCTCAATCACCTGGTGATATTGATATTCAAATGTAGCTTCTATTTGTTCGTCTGTTTTATGAGGGTGCATGGTTTTGAGCGTGAAAAAGATATCACGTGATAGATTTCCAAGAGCACTAGTAACAAGTGGAATATGAGAAGGTTTAACTCGATTTATAGCGTTTGCTGCTGTGACATCTAGCGCATGTATAAGGTCATATTGCTGAAGGTTGTAATATGCTGCGGAAAGCTCTAAACTATAACGAAATAATTCAGTGTTGTATATCCAACTCTTCATTGGAAGTGAAGGAAGCTCAGTAAGCAATTTTTCTTCAATATAGGGGGAAAGAACAGCAATATCTATTTCTGGTTTTTGTCCAATGATTCGATATTTATTTAAATCAGGGGTCTGACTAAGGATATGAACTGTATGACCTGACTCTTTCAGTGACTGTTGGAGTGATGATACAAATGTCCAAACGCCTCCGGTATAGGGGAGTGGGTAATAGGAAACTAATAAAATCTTCATTTTATAATCATCCTTTAATTATTTTCTCTCTATTCAATAGGAAGAGGAGAAGAATAAGAATTTTCAACGTCTAAAGCACCTCATTGAGTATGAGAAAGAATTATACTTACAACCCCAGGATCAGGTATCTTATAATTGGTAGGTAAATTAGTTTTTACTTCATTTAAAAACTCAATTAGATTTTCATCAAATAACGAATCCTTATTATCCTTCATGTATGTCCCTTCTTTTCTTAAAATTGATATATGCTTAAATTTTTATTATTTTGCAAATCCCTATTTATATAATATGTCCAAAATTTTTAATTGGTACGGACGAGTGCATGCTGATAGTAGATAAATATAATAACAAGTTTTGCAAATTCTTTTTTACAAAGTGTGTTTATTAAAGTTTCCATACAGATTTGTATGTAATAAACTTTACACATTTCCATGTAAAGTTTTAAGGTGAAAGATAAACTTGTGTCCTAATAATACATTTCATTTATTAAATGAAAGTAACGAGTGGAAATACTTGTAATAAAGACTAAATAAGAGGGTGTAAGGAGTAATCATAGAAGAATAAACTCACCTAATCTTGTGAAGGATTTGATTGTGATTTACTTATATATTTTTGCAGCAGAGGGCGGTAATGAAACTCGATAGTTTTCATTTCTTCTCTCATCTCATTTTGGTATCTACTGGTGCCTGATTTTTCATGAGAACGAAATTTTGTAAGTGCTTCATCATAATAATGGATTTCATAGCCATTGACAAGCATACGAAACCACATCTCATAATCATGAGTATAACGAAAATCGGGAGAGAAAATCCCAATTTTATCAAAGATCTTCTTTTTTATAAGAATGGTACATCCATTGATAGCATTATACGTTAAGTAGGCATTATACACTTCTTCTAAATTGGAGAAACGTTTACAGCACCAAGGTATTAAAACTTGATTATCTTTATTAATATAGTCAAAGTTAGTGAAGCTGGCATCTATGTTCCTTTGCTTCATAAAGTTTAGTTGTTTGGAAATCTTTTCAGGAACAAAATAATCATCCGAGCTTAGCCAGGCTATATACTCTCCTGTAGCAGCGAATAAACCAGTATTTATTGCAGTAGCCGTCCCGCCATTTTCTTTTCTTATATAAACAATTTTATCTTTAAAGGACTCTATCTTCGCAGTGTGGGATGTAGAACCGTCGTCTACCACAATTACTTCAATATTTTCATAAGTTTGATTTAAGGCACTTTGGATTGCTTGATCGACAAAGGCACAGTTGTAAAAAGGAATAATTATTGATACTTTTGGACCCATTGTTTCCCCTCCGAAAAAAAATTTCATAGCATAAGTGAAACGTAGTCTAAATTATGACTTTTGTAGGTGGATAAAAGGTGAAGATGATAGTTCTAAGTTCATTAATGAAATCACACTCTTGATTAGAATATGCATAAACCTTCTTAAGTGACATGCTTTCGCAGAAACTTCATTCATATAAAAAATCCGATTTCATAAGAGAATTGCTATTTCTACGCACCTAAACTCTGATTTTCCATAAAGGTGAATAGGTAATTATAATGACAGAAAGAATCTCTAACGATAAAAGTCAATAATGTCCCGGATAGAAGATTCTAATGTCGTAGTTGGTTGCCAACCCAATTCAGTTAGTGCTGTAGGGTTTGAAGTAACAAAATTATTTAAAGGACTTTTATCATCCACTTTCACTTCAAATTTAATAGGAGTTATCTTTTTGAAAATATTTATAATATCTTGTAAAGAATTACTTTTTCCAGAAGAGACATTGTATGAACGTCCATTTTCTCCTTTTCTGAGCAGAAAATCATAAGCTCTAACAGCATCTCGTACGTCTAAGAAGTCAAAACGATTATTTAAGTTACTCACCCTCAGATACTTTTCCCCCTCTTCTTCCTCCATAGCTATAATTTTTTTAGCGAAAATGGAACAAACTCCTTTAGAGAAGCCAGGACCTATAAGATTTGATGGTTGAGCGACAACAACATTCATATTGTATTGATTTGACCAAAATTGCGAAATGAGGGTTTGAATGGTCTTACTCAGACCATAGGGGTGATTAAACGTGGCTGGAACCGTTGGATCAAACTGAAGAGCAGAACCTACAATAACAGCTTTACAAGAAGGCATCTCTTTTCTAAGAGCATCGAGTAAGTATGCTGTAGCCATTGCATTTACTTCTAGAGATTGAATGGGATTATCCCAGGATAATCCCACAGCGTTTTGACCTGCCAAATGAAGGAGGTAGTCCGGCTTGGTTATTGAAATTAACTCTTTTACTGACTCATTATTAGATAGATTGCATGTTCTGCATTTAATTTGCTTATTAGAAAATGAATTCATGTTTGTGATAGCTACGACGTCAAACTCTAATCTTGAAAAATAATCACATGCGTGAAGTCCAGTAAATCCACTAGCACCGGTAATTAGTAACGTAGGTTTCTTATCCACTAACGACACCCCACTCTGAATAATAATCTAATAAATAAAACTTATTATAGATGTATGCTTAAAAAGCTAAATATTTCATCTAATGCTCAACAAGACACGATCCTAAAACATAGGGTAAAAATACAGGCAGAGGTCTATAGCATTACCAAATTCCATGAATACCTATATAGAGAGACTTTTAGAACGTGAATGCTATGGGAAGAGGAGAGAACATAATGAAAATACTGCTTGCTACATTTTGGGAAGTTCCCCATGTAGGTGGAGTTTGGAATTATATGCAGCAATTAAAGCAAGAACTTGAAGGGTTAGGTCATGAAGTAGATTTACTTGGACATGGACTTGGAAATAAATCAGTTCATATTGTTAATAAAAATATAGAGGTAATTAAAGATGAACTATCATTAGTAGAAGAATTGGAACAACATGAGAAAAATACTCCTATTCTATATAAAGATCCAGTAGTGAAATTTTATGAAAAAGAACGTATTGGTTATACAAGAGGTGTTTCTCGGTTAAATATCAACCAATATGATTTAATTCACACACAAGACGTTGTAGCAACTGCGTGTATTCGTTCCTTAAAGAGTGTAAAAACGTCGGTGGTAGCAACTATACATGGTTGTGTTGCTCACGAGTTAAATCGCTACATCAAAGACATTTTGAAGGCTCCTACAGCTGATATAGCTACTAAATATTTTAATGAACTTGAACATACAGGTGCTATGGCTGCTGATTGTACTATAGTTGCAAATCATTGGTTAAAGGAAATTTTAATTCAGGAATTTAGGGTTAATGAGCATCAACTTAAAGTGTTTCATTACGGATATGATATAGATTCTTTTTTAAAGCGAATGCAAACACCATCTAAGGTTCATCCACCAGTTGGTCAACAAGTAATTATTTATACAGGGAGATTAGCTGAAATTAAAGGTATTCATCATCTATTAAAGGCTCTCAGTGAACTCAAAAAAATTAAGAAAGGCTGGGTCTGCTGGATCGTTGGAGATGGAGATCAAAAAGCTGAGTTGAAGGCTCAGAGTAGAGCGCTCGGTTTAGGTAAGAGGGTTTTATTTTTAGGTAATAGAAACGATGTGCCTTCTTTACTCTCTCTTGCTAACATTTTTGTTTTGCCAAGTCTTATAGAGAATCAACCTTTATCAGTTATTGAAGCTCAGATTGCTAAAAAACCAGTAATAGTAAGTGACGCAGGGGGATTACCCGAAATGGTTCAGCATGGATCTACAGGATTAATTTTCCCGGCAGGTGATGCCACATCGTTATGTGAAAATCTTTATAATTTGCTAATAGATCCAGCATATAGAGGCATGTTAGGAGCCAATGCACAAGAATGGGCTTTAAAACATTGGGATCAGAAAGATGCAGTTCAAAAAGTTCTAGATGTTTATAAAGAGGTGCTTTCACATAAGAGTGAAATGTAAATATATCGAAAAGGAAGCTAAATGTCTTTTTTGGAAATGATTGGGTAGGTAGCTTATACAGGAGCCCTATAGGTGACATATACTATTAAAACTTTAAAGAGGAGAGAATAGTATATGAAGGCTGTAGTAACTGGTGGGGCGGGATTTATTGGTTCCCATCTTGTAGAAGAGCTCATTAGACAAGGCTTTAATGTCCACATAATTGATAACTTAATTTCTGGAAAGTATGATAATATACACCCTCTTGCTACTTTTCATATAGAAGATATATGTAGTGATCAAGCCAAACAAATCATTCTAGATGAAAAGCCTGACGTAGTCTTTCACTTAGCTGCTCAGGCAGATGTTTCACGATCTATCCAATCGCCTCAATATGACGCAGATGTGAACATAAAAGGAACTATAAATTTGCTGGAAGCCTGTAGAGATGCTTCGGTAGGTAAGTTTATATTTGCTTCTACTTCAGCTGTATATGGAAATCTACAAAAGGACTTAATTACTGAACAAGATGCAACTGTGCCAGCTTCTTATTACGGTCTGTCGAAACTAGCTGCTGAATCGTATATACGTCTATTTCATTATTTGTATAATTTACCATATACAATTCTTCGATACGGAAATGTATATGGGCCACGGCAAACGCCAAAAGGAGAAGGCGGAGTAGTAGCAGTTTTTTTAGAAAGGTTGAGCAAAGGGCTTTCATTTAATATTCATGGTGATGGGGAACAGACACGTGATTTTATATATGTAAAAGATATTGTTCAAGCTAATATTGCAGCAATTAAAAAAGGGAACCAAGAGGTTGTTCACGCCAGTACTACAAAGAAAACTTCAGTGAACGATTTATTAAAAAACCTTGAGTATATTCATGGTTCTAATATTGATGTTGTTTATACAGAAGGAAGACCTGGGGATATTAAACATAGTTGTCTCGACAGTGAGAAAGCACAAAAGCTATTAGAATGGTCTTCAAGAGTATCTGTTTTAGAGGGGTTAAAGGAAACATATACTTTCTCTAGAAAAAAAGCTTAGTATTTAAGCTTTTCTACATTTCTTAACTAGTTGTCTATTTTATTAACTATATGCTCATTAGCCCTAACATTTTAGGATAGGCCTGCATTTAATATTGTATAGCCTTGTACAATAAGACCCTTTAAGGAGCAACCCATATGAAACTAGAAGATTTAAAAGGGGCATATAGCGCCATTTTTAGTTTAGGCGATTTATGTTTGACATCTCTTCAACTGAGAGACAATAACTTAAGAAAATTTGCGGGGATTTTAGATTGGGTATCCTCACCGGATTTGAAAAAGGTAAACATGCTTTTGAAAGATCAGTTTGCTGACTTTTTAAACCCGGATAATTTAAGGATAATCCAGTACGTATCTGATTGGGATTTATTAGTGTGGGATGAAATTTATAATATAGGGTTTAACCACGATTTTAAGACTGATAAAAATACACTTTCTCACTTAGGAGGATACGGGGAGGTTAAAGAGAAGTACGATAGAAGAATTCACCGGTTTTTAGAGAATTTATCTACTGGCCAGCGTATTCTGTTTATTAGAACGGAAGCTAATCGTGAAGAAGCTGCAGAGCTTGAGAGCATTTTATCTACTATGATTGAAAGTGACTTTAGCATTCTAATTATTAATCATACGGATGTGAATGATTTAGTTGAAAAAGAATGGTCGCTAAATAAAGTTTGTGCTATTGAATTACCCAATCAAGATAAATGGAACGCAAATAATCATTATTGGAAAAGGATACTTGATGGTGTTTCCCTTTTATAAGTACGTTAGCTTTCCCTTTAATGTATTTATAAAAGGTTATGTTTTTCAAATGACATCTTTAGGAGATTTGAATGGGAAGAAAACCTCCACCATACTTACTTGGTGTATGTACTCACTTGCCTCTTGAAGCTTATTTAATATTTTCTATACATATAATCTCTATACAATACTAATGGACAAGTTGTATTAATTGAAATGGATACAGTGCAAAAAACTTTTCCTTGCGAAGGTTAAGGTGCTTTTCGAGGTGCCTATATAAAAGTCAATGTTAAAAAAACTAATTTGTTAACCGGATAAGGGGGGAAGGGTATGGATAATAAACAAATAGAGTTGAAACAAGGATACGATATAACTGGAAAGCAACGTTATCGAATTATAACAGGAGCATTTATTGATAAGATTATAGCAGAACAAGTTGCAAAGGAAATAAAAGAACGCTACGGTCTTACTGTATACGTGATACCTGAGCACATTGAATAATCTCTAATGTAACTTTATTTTCATTTTACTATAAATTAGAATAAGAATAGACAGCTAAGCTATTTTTATAGAAATAGTCTAGCTGTCTATTCTTGTAGAAGTATACAATGAATTTTATTATCTGTTTACCATAATACAATAAAGGAGAAATCATTTTTAGTGCTTCTCATTTTATCATGTTTTTCTTTTACTCATAGTTAGTGCTATTTATTTTGACATCCACTCTTTCAGCTCCATTAACATCTGTTGGTAACTAGGAGTTGGATAACAAAGATCTGTCCGAGTACTAATAATAGTACGATCCAATATTACATCCTGATTAGGAATAATTTTGACATCATCTTTTTTAAAGATATCTTTAATTAATTCTAGTAATGCAAACTTTGATATTTTTTTCGGTGAGTGCAAATGATAGAGTCCGGAAGTATTATTTTCTAAGAAGAAGTCAATCGATTTAGCTAATTCTAATGTTGTTACTCCATTCCATAATGCTTTTTTATAACCCTTAATGGTACCCTTTTGTTTCATAAACCACAGAAATAAGCCAATGCCATTCTCCTTTAACTCAGGTCCTATTATAGAGGTGCGGATTGTTAAATGTTTTTCGTCAATAATTTCACCAAGCTGTTTAGATTGAGCATATACAGAGGTACCGTCTGGAACATCGTTTTCTGTATAATCTCCTTTTTTTCCTGAAAACACACAATCTGTACTAATATGAATTAATTTTCCTTGATGCCGTTCAACAAATTTGGCCAACTGATGTGGGAGTAGGCTGTTTACCTGAAAAGCACGCATCGGATTATGACTAGCGTGTTCATTTAAAATTCCGATACAATTAATGAGGACATGGGGCTTAATAGATTCTATAGTCTCTTCAACATGCTTAAAGTCAGTTACATCCAAGTAAATAGCATCTTTATCTTTCGGGTCTCTTGATGTACAGAAAACATCATGATTTGTATGCTGTATAAAATATTTAGTAATTACATGCCCTGCCATTCCTTTTCCACCAAGAATTAGTACTTTCATTTAGATAAACCCGCCTTTCAGCAACATCTCTCTAATTTCCTCTTTACTAATCACTTGTTTACTTGAATCATATTTTTCTAAGTTTACTTGAGCATAGTTTGAATAATATTCTTTTAAGCCTTTAATATAAATTGGAGGTAGAATCACATAATACTCATCATCATAAGTAACAGTTGTTGCGCTTTCATATTCGGATAACAGAAGCTCGTGAATTTTTTCTCCAGGTCTTATACCTAATATTTCAATTTCAATCTTGTCTTTTCCAGAAGCTTCTATTAGTACATTTGCTAAGTCAATAATTCGACAAGTAGGCATTTTCATGACGAATATTTCCCCACCTAGACTTTCAAATGTGGCTTTAAAAACCAGCTTTATCGCATCCTCTAATGTTAAAAAGAAACGAGTCATCCCAGGGTCAGTAATACCGATTTTCCCTTTTTCTTGAATTTGTTTCTTGAATACATGAATAACGCTTCCGTTAGTTCCTAGAACGTTTCCTCCACGTATACAAACAAATTTAGTTTTAGTATTTAATGTGTTAGCGTGAATGATTAATCTTTCCCCCATTGCTTTTGATAAACCGTAAAAATTAGCTGGATTTGACGCTTTATCAGTGGAAATATAAACTACTCTATCTACATCACAGCTTATTGCTGCGTCTATTACATTTTGAGTACCATGTACGTTGGTTTTTAAGGCTTCGATTGGTTGATCTTCACATACAGGAACATGTTTTAAAGCAGCTAAGTGAAAGATATAATTGACGCCCTGACACGCTTCAATTAGTGCTTCTCTTTCCTTAATGTCTCCAATAATAAAATTTAACTTAGGATGATTATCAAATTCTTGCTTCATAGTAAATTGATTTGATTCATTCCTTGAAAAAACACGTATTTCTTTAGGGTTATGTGTTAGTAATTGTTTAACAAGTTCATACCCCCAAGAACCTGTGCCACCTGTTACTAAAATTGTCTTATTATTAAACACCTTTCATTCCTCCTAGTACCACTTTAATTACTTTGTCTGAAACATCTACATGACCATATCCTTCAGGGTACGACCAATTTTTTAATTGGTTCACCATTACATGAACACAGGTTACGATTTGGTTAGCATCTATTCCTGACAGCATGTTACTTCCACACTGAATGGTTTCTGGTCTTTCAGTTGTTTTGCGAATAGTTACCGTAGGAATATGAAACAAACAGCATTCTTCCTGAACTGTTCCGCTGTCTGTTAAGACACAAAAAGCATTCTTTTCTAGATTTACAAAATCAAAAAAACCAAAAGGTTCATGGAATTCTACTAATGGATGGACTTCTAGCAGTGGAATATTTTCTATCCGGGATTTAGTACGAGGATGAATACTGCATATTATTCTCTTTTGGTAAAATTCAGCTACCATATTAATACCTTTCATGATTTCCAACATTCGATCTTCATGATCTACATTTTCCGCACGATGGGCTGTAACTAGAAAATAGTCACTTTTTTCTAAGGATAGTTCATTAAGAATGTTGCTGTTTTCAATGGAAGATTCATAATGTTTTAAAACCTCGTTAATTGGATTTCCAGAAGTAATAATACGATTTGAGGGAATACCTTCTTTAATTAAATTTTCTTTACTTTGAGGAGTATAGGGGAGGTTAAAGCTCGATATTGCATCAATAATTCGACGATTCTTTTCTTCTGGCACCTCTAAGTCAAAACAACGGTTTCCGGCCTCCATATGAATAACTGGTATACCCATTCTCTCTGCTAGAATCGCGCTTAAACCGCTATTAGTGTCGCCTAATATTAAAACTTTGTCCGGCTTTTCTTTTAAAAATAGCTGTTCTAGCTCTTTATACATCTTGGATAACTGTTCACCTAATGACAGCTGCTGGTTAGCCAATATATAGTCTGGTTTGCGTACATTCAACTCTTGAAAAAATACTTCACTTAATGAAGGAGTAAAATTTTGGCCTGTATGCACTAAAATGTGCTGTGAAGCATAGCTATCTAACTTTTTAATAATGAGGCTTAAACGTATAATTTCGGGCCTTGTACCCAAAATAGTCATAACTTTCATTTTTTACACACCCTATTCACCTTATTTATAAGCATAATTACCCTCTCCTAATGCGCATTCGGCCCCTTATTTATTAAAATATGCTTTTCCTTCTTTCTTGCTATAGGCTAATCTATTAATCTTCCCAATAAAAAGTGATAAGTCTAAAATAATAAGCTCTTCTCTGTAAATCAATAAGAATAAAGGCTGCTTGCTTGTGGTTTGATGTCTAAATCTTTCTTTATAAGTTCTCTCCTAGGGGATAAAATTTTATATTTTAAGCTGTCAAATGTGAATAGTTAAAGAGTAAATACAGGGTTTTAAAAATAAGAAAAGACCTTGTTTCCTTTTTAAAAAGAAACAAGGTCTTTTCTTATTTTTATTACGTAATATTGTATGAAAATAGTTGGGGGAATTACGCCCAAAAATTAGTTAGACTTAATCCATTTAGCACATAGTCCCAAACAGCTTCATCATTTGGATTGTCTAGAGGTACTTGAACTGAACAAATTCCATCAATTGTCCAGTTCATATCTATTACGCCTTTTAATCCGTCTAAAGGTTGAAGTAGTAGTATATTAAATGGACCGTTTACTAATTCCGATAATGTGGTTTTTAATTCTATCGCTTCTTCTGGAGTAGCTGCTCCCCATCTAATAAATAAAACAGAAGGGCTATTCTCAATTTTTTCGAAAAATCTCGTGATACGTTGATTAAGCTTCTCTTTATAAGAAGGATACATTACAGTCCAGTCTACATTTGGAATAATAGGAAAATCATGAACAGAAATAATATTATAATGCATATCGTGAATAAAGTGAGCATTAACCGGTTCTGTTCCACCTTCTTCAGGGAAAATTGCGACTCCGTCATCAAGAAAATGAGCATATCCATCAGTTCGCTGCAGGTTTTCAAGGTCCATAAATCCACTAAATCTGTTTTGTAACAACCTACTGACATCAGCAATTGAATTAGATATCATCCAGTCTAGAGGGAATGAAAACCTTCTCCAATTGTGTCTTCTTAAATTAAGGGAGGGACCACACCAACTACCTAGCCCTAGCATTAAGTCATAAGATCCTTTAATATCCTGTAAATTCAATATAATCATCCCTTTTTATTTAGCAATTCTATTATAGTAAATGCTAAACCTTGTACATTTGATTGGACAAAGTAACTATATATTTATAAGAAAGTCTTAGTTAAAAAGACACTGGGACTGAATGGGAGAGATTTCCATGTGGCGCCCATCTAGTGACGTAGTAATATTTCATCTAGAACATAGTCCCAAGTCGAAACATTATTTGGATCGTGTGGTACATTGACCATACATACATTATTAATTTCCCAGTCAACTTCGGTAGGAGTCTGTATACCGTCTACGGGATTAAGGATAAGTATTCTAATCTGCGCTTTTGTAAGAGAGGATAAGATTTTTTGTAATTCAGTTGCTTCCTCATATTTAGCTCCCCACCTTATAAACAAAATTGATTTACTGCTCATCATCTTTTTAATAAACCTGTTAACTCTGTAATCAAGGTTTTTTTTGAATTTTGGATACATATCGGTCCAATCTTTATTAGGCACTATAGCAAAATCATGAGCTGAGAAGATATTGTAATAAGTGTCCTGTATAATATAAGATTTAGTTGATTTATATAGATTTTGATGAGGAAATCTAAGCATTTTATCATTAAAATATACATAATCTCCGCTGTCATCTACTAAACTCATATTCTCAATCTGCATAAATCCATTAAACTTATTCTGAAGTAGTCTATTTACATCTGAAAGATACGGAGAATAGCTCCAGTCAAGTGGACTTGAGGTAAAACTTCTCAAATTTAATCGATTCAGTTGTAGTGCAGGATTACAAGCACTACCTAAGCTAATGATTAAATCATATTGCCCTTTAACATCCTGTAAATTCACATTAATTCTCCTATTATTTAAATTTTTATATACACATATTTGATTGGTAGATTTACTTAGAAGACATACATGTACATGGTTATTCAGTAAGTTGCTCTTATAATATAAAAAGCACTGATAATCGGGGTTTCAGCGCTTTTTATACCCTTTATAGACCTGTGTTAAATAAAATTGTTAACACCCGCAATAGATGAATTCTTTAAAGTTTAATGCTAGCGAACTGCTCGATTTGCATTAATTCTTCCATAAGTCCAGTATAATCCTGTACCTGGTACTACATCGCACGTGGATTGAATAGTATTTCTAATTTGGAGATTGGTTTTTCCCTGAGCTGCTAGCAAGGCTGCAAGTCCTGAAACATGAGGGGCAGCCATAGAAGTACCACTTAGATATGCGTAATAGCTGCCTATATAAGTAGACAAAATTGTTGAACCTGGAGCAGCAACATCTACCCAAGTGCCAAAATTGGAAAAATCAGATTTTTGATCATTGCTATCTGTAGAGGCCACAGCGATTACATTTTGATAAGCAGCTGGGTATGTTGGGGTACTAGAAGCTTCGTTTCCGGCTGCAGCTATAACTACTACTCCTTGGCTCCAAGCGTAATTCACGGCATTCTCTAAAGTGATTGAACTTTGAGTTGAACCTAGGCTCAAATTAATAACTTTTGCTCCTGCATTTGTTGAATAGGTAATTGCATTTGCAATATTACTCAATAGACCATTTCCACTGTTGTCAAGAGCACGAACGGGTATTATTGATGCTGACGGAGCCATTCCTGCAATGCCTAAACCATTCTCTGTAAGGGCTGCAGCTATTCCTGCTACGTGAGTTCCGTGTCCATTACCGTCGTTAGGAACTAGATTTCCATCTACAAAATTATAGCCAGGCCAAAGCTTAATAGATAGTTCAGGGTGATTTAACTGAATTCCCGTGTCTACAATAGCAATTTTTATATTTCCATTACTAGTAGTAACATCCCAAGCATCTGGGGCTTGTACCTTCTGAGGACCATATTGATAAGGAAAAAAGGGGTCATTCGGGGTATATGAAGCTTTAAATGTATAATCTGGTTCTGCGTATTCTACTTCAGTTAATTCACTATAGCGTTTAATTAAGTCATTAATCTTTTTTTTAGAATGTAAGACTTGGAAATCAAGATCTTTGTTGTGATATATCAGTGTACATTTATTCTTACGATGAATATTTACTTGGTTTTCAAAGCACACATTCTTTTTGAACTTTACAATGATTTGGCTTGAGTTCTGAAAATCATCAGCTGTAAATTCCTTAGTACTAGCGTTGATACGGCGCTTAAATAGTGGTGATGCCTTTTTTATTGGAATGGTTTTTAGGTTTTTGACTAATTGTTGTTTTAAAATCTTAATAATATATTTCACTGCATAAAACAACAGGATAACAACAGAAACTGATAAAGTAGTAGCTAATAAATGAAGCATTTGTTCCCTCCTGGAAATCGCACTCTTTATAGAGTATTCACGATTTATTAAAAGGGTTTGGACAGAGTCTTTATTTAAACAAATAATTGTGTATTTTAAGAGAGTTATTAAAAGTGAAAAGTTATCCTATCTGTCATATTACTAATTTATCTTTAGATAATGAGTGTTATGTCTCGCTTTAAAGCACCAAATTTGTAATTAGAAAGAAAGCCACTAGTATATCTAGTGGCTTAGTCTTTAAAAATCGCTAAATTCTTCGAGATCATCGTCATCTAAAGGTCCAGAAACGTGTTCTAAATCTGCAATTTTGCCTTCTTTAATGCCCTGATTTACAGGTTGTTCTACGTCATCTTGTGTATGAGAAAAGCCATTAGCCAAAATTATACGACAGGCATTGTTATTTATTCAGATGATGACACGCTGCGTATGAATGAGCAAATGAAGGCTTTAAAGGTGTACTGCAGAAAGTAGATGAGACTGGGAGTATTTATTTAAAATGATATCATTTTAAATAAAATAAATGTGATTGAAACATGCAATATGTCCTACACGTATACCAGCAAAATTCCCAAAACTTACTGGATTATACGAAACAGGACTCTATTATTTTAAATATACAACGCGCTTGCCAAGCTTTTATTGATTTAGCGATGCACATTGTAGCTGAAGAACGTTTGGGTCTTCCAAAAACGAGCAGAGAAGCTTTTGACATGTAGGAGTCTCAATTTATTATTACAAGCGAGATTGTTTATAGAATGAAAGCTATGGTAGGTTTCAAAAATATTGCTGTTCACGATTATCAAGCCATTAATCAAGATATTCTTCAGCAAATTTTGGACAAACATTTAAGTGATTTTACTACCTATACAAAGCAAATTCTTTATTATGGGCTTTGGAAAGGCATTGGTAAATATAAGGTGTATAGAAACTTACATATTATGTAATTAAGTTTGTATTAGAACCTTTAGGCCTACAATCTTCGTTTTTGTTCTAAATGAATAGTTATATCTCTTAAAGTTGTATCTAATATATATTTAGACAGTAGGGGAGCATACTTTCAAGCTTCCCTACTAAATGCTTGTCCTAATTTAAATAATTAAGCTGTTTGCAGACCTTGGATTTCTTCAGCGTCTAAAACAATCACTCCTGCTGAAGTAGCGAAATAAGCTAAAGATCTTGCCTCATCAAAGCTTGAAAAAATAACGTTATTAATTTGAGTACCGCTTAAAAGTACACTTGCAATCGGTGTGCCAGGATCAAGAATTCTCAAAACCTCTGGAATCATACGCGGTGTCCCCCCTTGCTATACCAAATTAAATACAGATCATATGAATCTATATTTAATTTATTATATGTAAGTTTTAAGCAAAGGCTTGTACTATTTAATCATTTTCATTTAATCTTTTTTTGTGATTGAAAATAAGGACTTTAAGAGGGAATTGTTATATGAAATCTCTTTCAAGTCCTTACATATAATGGGATTTACGCGCTAGCTAAAACTTCATACCGCCATCTATTACAATTATCCTTGAAGAAATTATCTCAGTGTTTGTAAATCCCATTCCTACGTTATAAGCATGAGTAGCTATTTTAGAATTAGGGTTCTTACTGGCTGTTTCTGCTGGGGGATTAATACTTACACTTCTTTTCTTCTTTTTTTGTGGGAAGGACTTGTCTACATAATACATACCATTTTTAAAATTATACTTCATATAATATGTTTGTATTTTAATCACCTTTTCTATACCCCTTATATTTTAGAGGGATTTTGCGAGATATTATTAGAATGGTTTTTTCTTCACTTCTCTTCAAAACTGAACTTTTTTTACTTTAGCGTTTTTATTTCTTCTTCCACATTCTTTAACAATTACACCGTCTTGGTTCGCATTTTGTCCCCCATGTTTAGCAACCTGACCGCCCTGATTAGCATTTTGACTGTGGTTACCACTAATCTGTCCTCCAGTTTCTGCATGGTTATAAATATAAATGCTAATATAGGTGCAGTTTTTTTCTCTTTTTTTCTTTTTGTTTTTTGAGCTGCAATTAGATTTTTTATTATGATGATAATTATTCCTTTCTATTTCGATCACCTCTTTTCTGATAAGTTAGGGAGAAGACGTGAGTAAATTCACTTTTACTCATTAATAGTGTATTCATAGGTAGACAAGCTGCAATATGAAAAAACCTATATTTGGTAAAAAGAGCCTTTCATATTAGGTCTAGTGGCTGTTGTGATACGAGAGTAAGTACATTTAAATGTACAAGGGGTGTTTTTATTGTTAAAAGTTCTAATTGGACGAACATTTCCTTCCTAAGGAAACTACGACTTCTAAAACAGCCTGTTATAAAAGCCAAGGGGGTTTAGGGGTTATATGTAATAGTAAAGCTCTTTTTCATAGATTTGGATAAATTTTTTAAGGTGAAAGATTTTTATGTGTGATATACAGGCCATTGTATTGAAGAGATTTCTATACTATATAGGGTTTAAATATAGAAAGAACTATTGCTGCTTTTTTCCGTCAATAGTTCTTTCTATATTAAATATTCAGTTGTATAGGTTGAGGCTTGATTGAATTTTGAGTAATTAACAAGATGGTGGGATGCTTTGAGGGAAATGAAATAAATTTTCAGGATCATATTTAGCCTTTATTTCTCGAAGTCTTGCGAAGTTTGACCCATAATATGCTTTTCCGAACTTTTCAATATTTTGGTCTGGAACATTAACATAGGACCCTTTTACATATGGTTTCATTAGTTGACGTACTTTTTCAACTGATGCAAGATTGGAAGCTTCTTGGGATTTATTTTCCCAACTAGATGTCCATTCTGTATAAAACAATGGACGGCGCCAAAAGAAGGCTGTTTCATTACTTGGTACTCTGCTTAGAGCACCACCCCAATTTATAAAAAAGAAATTGGCTTCTGTACCAGTAGCTTCTTCTAAAAACTTTTTCATAAATGAAATAGGCTCTTCGGACCACAGATCAAGTCCCCAAGCTGATGAAAATTTAACACTCTGATCGGATCTGCCAGGGATTGGTTCGTCAGGGTCTAAGAAATCTATAGCATCTGGATAGGACAATGTTTCTATAACTGTTTGTGTTGGGGTTCCAGCATTTAGTAAAGGCTTTAACAATTTAGTCAGTTCTTTTTTTGAACCTAAGAAAATCCCTTCTGCATGACACAAACCATTTACTTTGCTGTAAATCTCAAGTATGCACCCTAATCGTTCGTCTACAAATGGTGCCCATTCTTGCCAAGTTTTAAATACTGTTTCTAATTGATCCCATGGCCAAATAATATTGAAGACGGTTGCAGTTTTAGGGGCACGGTGAACTTTAAACGTGTATTCGGTATTATATCCAAAGTTCCCACCGCCACCACCTCTAGAAGCCCAAAATAAGTCCTTATTGCAAGATTGGTCTGCTTGAAGAATATGGCCTTTGGCATCTACTGTTTCCAGGGCAAGAAGGTTATCGCTTATAAGGCCAATTGATCGTGAGACTACTCCAAATCCTCCTCCCATCGTAATTCCTCCAATTCCAACAGTGGGGCTATCTCCAAACGGAGCCATAAAGCCTTCTCGAGCTAGCATCTTTACAAGTGGACCCACGTGAATTCCTGTTTGAACCGTTGCAATCTCACTTTTTTTATCAAGGCAAACTCTATTCATGTCACTTACATCAATAACAATTCCGCCATTTACTACTGAAAGGTTCTTATCTAAAGCATGGCGTCCGCTTCTGACACGTAAAGGTACTTTATTTTCCTGAGCCCATTTAATAGCATTACTGACATCGTAAGAATTTTGTGCAAAAACAAAGACAAGAGGACAGACATCAACATAAGGGTTCCAGTTCTTAATCGCTTGTTGATAGCCAGGATCTCCCTTAAAGATGACTCGTCCTGTTAACGGTGTTGACATGTATTTCACTCCCAATAAAGGTTAGATTTCTAATATTAGTATATGTGAAAATAGGACAAACTCTTGGGTGAGTTATCTAGTAACTAAAAAATATATGCCAAGGTTGTTAAAGGTATTGTTTGTAATAAATATGTTTTAGAAAAGAAATTTTTATTATTAGAAAGGTTATGGATTAAGAAAAAAGAGGTTGCACCTATTTAGACATGATAAAAATTATTGAACTGAATGATTCTAATTTCTTTGAATGAATTACGTTAATTGAAGATTATGCGATTTAAGGAATTATACTAAGTTTATTTCTATCTGCGTCAATATATTAAGTTAGAAAAATTTCTATGATATTGGACGAGCGTACAAGCTCGTCCTTAGGTTTATACATATAATAAGTAAATGAATATTGAAAAGAGGGACAAAAATGATGCCAAGATGTATACCTGATGTTCCACGTTGTATGCCTAAGATACCGCATTGTCTACCTAAAGTGCCAAACTGTATGCCTAAGATACCAAACTGTGTACCTGACGTTCCAAATTGTGTACCTAATATACCTTGTACTTCTAAAGACTAATCGTTTTTATTTTTTATAGAATAGAGCAATAGTTAATTTAAAGCAAAAAGATTAATCTTTTTGCTTTTTTCTTGTTTCAACATATATTCTGAAGGGTATGGTACTTTAATTAAGTCTCGTTTAAGCTATGGAACACTATTTCATCAAATCTCTTATTTTGGGTTGAGTTATAAATTTTACAACTGAAATATAATTGTTACCAATTCAGGTAGGAGATCAAAATACAACTAAAATAAAAAATAAAAAAACTATTGATTTTTAAAAATAAGTGAATTATAATAGTAAAGCGTCGTTAAGAGAGAAAGTGTTAATAACGATTTTTAAAAAAGTTATTGACATTTGTTTAATGGATTGTTATGATATCAAAGTCGCTTAAGGGCGGCGCTTGAACTTTGAAAACTGAACAAAGCGACAAACGTCAACGTTAATTTTTATTTTTTAAATTGAGCAAGTCAAACATTTCTTCGGAGAGTTTGATCCTGGCTCAGGATGAACGCTGGCGGCGTGCCTAATACATGCAAGTCGAGCGAACTG
>NZ_JBFTZR010000018.1:0-36770 GCF_056406695.1 Priestia sp. P1_B12_1
TTAGGCACGCCGCCAGCGTTCATCCTGAGCCAGGATCAAACTCTCCGAAGAAATGTTTGACTTGCTCAATTTAAAAAATAAAAATTAACGTTGACGTTTGTCGCTTTGTTCAGTTTTCAAAGTTCAACCGCCGCTCTTAAGCGACTTTATCATCTTATCAAGTTTTCAACGTAATGTCAACAACTTTTTAAAATTCTTTTTTCAGCTTCGTTGTTACGAGTATGTCTCAACGACGCTTTATAATATTATAACGCTTTTCATATAAAGTCAATATGTTTCAAGAAGAAAAATGATTTTTTTCTCTTGTTTAACTTCTTCCCTTACTGAGAAGTAGTTAAACGTAAATAAACTAAATTTTCTATTTTTTTAACTATACTCTATATTAAAAAAGAAGCCCTTCACAAAAAGAGCTTCTTTCTTATCTTACTGATTAAGGTAAATAACGACGTGCACCTGCATACTCTTCAATATATCCCTTCGTGTTTAAAGGAATAATCTCTACTGTCCGCTCGGAGTTCGGCGAATGAATCATCATGCCCTCTCCCGCATACATTGCTACATGGTGAACGCTTCCTTTTCCTTGGTTATAGGCAAAGAACAATAAGTCTCCAGGTTGAAGGTTGTTCTTATCTACTGGTTTCCCTGCTCGAGACTGTGGCCCTGAGTCACGTGGAATCGTAATACCATGGGATTGGTACATCGTAAACGTAAATCCAGAGCAGTCAAATCCAAAACCACTCATGCCAGCCCATAAATATGGAAGATTTAAAAATGCCTTTCCACTTTCAACAAGCTCCGTGCCAGTTGGTACAGGAATATCTTTTTGAGACGCGTAGATTTTTCCTGCTTTTGTAGAAATCCATGCTGTCTTTCCATTTGGTTTTAATACTTTATATGCACTCTTTGACTTTGCCAAGAGAGGTAAGCGCGTATTATAGCTAACTTCAATACCTTTCTTTTTCAAAGAAGGCGAATGATATAGATAAGTAGTCGGAGCCGTCACCATTACAAAAGGCTTCTTTGCATACTGTTCGTACCTTTTGCTATAGGTTAATTGTTTAGTAGGCATCCATCCGGGATATCCTAATTCATTTCGAGAAGTAGGCTGTCCGTCTACCGCTACTTTGACCCAGTCTCCTTGTTCGTCTAAAACCGTTACTTTGTTTCCATATAACGCTTGTGTCTCAAGCATCCCATCGCTAGATAACTGCTGCTTCTGTTTCAAATTCATCGATGTGGTCCACTTTCTCATATCTACAGGATTAGTAGCTGACAGAGCGTCCACTTCACGCAAGATGTTTGGTGCTGTCCACAGAGTAGCTGCTGCGACATCTATATAAGCAGTTTCTTTTTCTTCAGAAGCATGAACAGAAGGAACTGCACTGACCCCAAATGTAGCTAAAATAACTATTGTTGCCGTCAAAAACCAACGTTTTATATTCATCGTCTCTCTCCTTCTACTATATTACTATCCTTTTATTTTGAGATAGGAACGGTAATTTCTCCTATTCCAGGAAGATCTGATAAGAAAACCTCTTGGCCGCTGTACTTTAACACATCCAGTTCCGTTGAAAGCCAAAGAGGAGCATCTAAGTCAAAATATGTGATATTCGGATGAGCGGCTGCCAGATGAGCAGCTGCTCCCACGGAAAGTGATGGTTCCATCATGCTTCCAATCATACATGCAACACCGTTCGCCTCAGCAATACTTGCGATTTTTCTTGCTTCATTAATCCCTCCGCACTTCATTAGCTTAATATTCAAAAGATCCACGTACCGCCCGCTTACAAGCCTTAATGCATCTTTGGCAGAAAATAGACTCTCATCTGCCATAATGAGTACATTTACTCGTTCAGTCACAAACTTTAATCCTTCCCAATCATGAGCAGGGACAGGTTGTTCTACCAATTCAATACCAAAGTTGAGAGTTTCCATTTTATTAATTAATTGCACTGCTTGTTTTGGAGTCCATCCTTGATTTGCATCCAAACGAAGTTTTACATGATCCGGAATGACAGATCGAATATGTTTAATACGCTCAAGGTCTAGCTCAGGAATTGAACCTACCTTTACTTTTAAAATGTCAAATCCGTCCACTGCACTTTTTTGTGCGTCTTCAGCCATTTTCTCAGGTGTATCAACACTTATCGTCATACACGTAGAGATAGGCTGCTTATCTCCCAAGAAAGCATATAAAGGAATGTTGAGAAACTTTGTATAAGCATCATGCAAAGCGATGTCAGCAGCTGCTTTAGCACTTGAATTGTGAATACAGCAGCTTTGAATTTTTTTTAAGAGTTTTTGAAACTGACGTATATCCTCCCCTATTAGCGCTAGTTTAATAGGTCCTTGAAGTGCGGCTTGAATGCCTTCTAAAGAATCGCCTGTAATAACATATGTTGGCGAAGCCGCTCCTTTTCCTTTTATTCCGTTTTCTAACTGAATCTCTACACTTATGCTGTCTATCTCTGTTGCTGTTCGAAGCGCTGTTTTAAACGGAACGAGCAGTGGAACGGTTTGATGCTTTACGGTTATGTCTTTAATTATCATTTCAATCGCTTCCTTTCGATTCAGCACAAATATTCTTTCATACGTATTTTTGATTTATTCTTAGATCGCCCCTAAAATTTTGGCGATCATCATACCAAAATAAGTACCTAAGAAGGAACCCATCAGAGCCATAATGACTCCTACCGGAATCAGTGCACGGTTATAGGCAGCTGCAAGCATTGGAGCAGACGCCATTCCACCAATATTAGCTAAACTTGCTACTCCGAGCGTAAATAAATCATATTTAAATAGTTTAGCTAGCAACAGCATGATCACTAAGTGCACGAACATAATGAGAAAACCAGATACTAAGTAAATAGGAGCCTGAGCTAAATTTGAAAAATCTGATTGAGAAGCAATTAACGCTACAACGATGTATAACATAACGTTTGATACATCGAGCGTACCTGGAATTTTTGCCGCTGGGGTTACAGCAAGCACTAGACCAACCACAGAAGCAATCATAATCGTCCAGCTCGTTGCATTAATAACCGCTCCCACTTCAGGCAAACGCCCTCCGATAAATGTAGAAAATGCTGAAACGAACAAACCTAGACCAAGTAAATAAAGAAGATGCTGAAACTGCGGGCCTTCTTTTTCGCTTTCAGAAGTTGCTGCGACTTCATCTATACTATTCTCAATAAAGCTGACGTCTGCTTTTGTCCATTTATTAAATTTAGATGCAAATGGTACAAGCCAAAACATAAACATAACCCATACGGCATAGTTAATCGTATCCATCATAAGAGCGTAGCCAAATATATTTTCTGGAACATCCAAAATTCCTTGGAGAGCAACCATGTTAGCTGATCCTCCGGTCCAACTTCCTGATAAAGCACCAAAAGCTTTCCACGTGTCCTCTACATAGAAATTCTTAAAGATGGCATAGACGAGGATAAAACCTACCATTATGCTAAAAACCGCAACGATGAATCCTCCGAGCATTCGTGGACCAAGTTTAATTACGCTTCGAACATCACACTTTAACAGCATAAGCATCAGCATGGCCGGAAGCAGTGCATTTTTAACGCCCGTATACATGGCGACATTTGATTCGCTATCCCCAAATACCCCTGCCGTTTGCATAAGAGCAGCTCCTATATAAATAAGTACAATACCCGGGATAAATTTAAAAAATCGATTGCCTTTAAATCTTTTTTCAATCCCTACCATGAGCGCAGCAAATGCAGTTAACACACTCACATACATAAATCCATCTTGAATCATTTATTCTTCCCCCTTCATCTCCACGAAAATGTTTTTATACAAAACAAAATCCAGCCCAACGTTTGAAAACGTCAGGCTGGATTTCGTCTAGGTCTATGTAGACAAAGCAGCTGTTATTTGCTGATATTTTTTCTGTGCATCATGAAACGCTACCACCAGCGCTTTTTGGGAAGAACCGAAATAGCGGCTGTTAATTTCGTCTATAAGGGTGGGATCACTTATGTGACGTCCAATAAAAATCGATTGAACAAATCGAACGGTCAACTCAATCGTCGCTGAACATTCCACATCAATAATTTTCCCATTTGTTTTATCAACTACCAACCCTAAAAAATACTGATTGAATTTTTTAGTAATCGGATTGCTTTGAGGAGCTTTGGCATCTCCAATAATATAGATAGTATCTTGATCATACATGATTTTTTATTCCTCCTAAAAGAGATAACAGACGATGCTAGGGACCGGCAAATGAACGTTTGCGGAGCTACGCAACATGTATTCGCTTTCATAAGGAACATTATAATCTATTCTCAATATATCATCTATAAAACAATTTCACAATATAACTTTTATACTATTCAGAATAAAGTGATATTTTTTTCAAAAAAAGAGATTGAGACATAACAAACTTAATCCAACTAAAGACATACAAATGGGATACATAAGCTGAACCGCTTGTTACACTGCAACAAAAAAAAACGAACCACTAATCAAACATGTTGATCAAGGGCTCGTTTTTCACTGTGGGTCAAGTAATTTTGTCCCGGCTTCTTTCTACGTCATCCTTTGAACATAGTAGAGGAAAAACGGTTAGGGTAATCTGTCATCACTACTTTTACTGAAGCCTGCTGGAGCTTCAAAAAGTCATTCATTTCATTGATTGTATATACCCGTAAGTCTAATCCTTCTTGCTTTGCTTTTTTCCCGTATGAAGAAAGAGCAAACGACATATCACAGTGTAGGTGCGCTCCTATCGATTTTGCTTTTCCAATCGCATCTTCACTCACCCCTTCAAATAAAAAACCTGTTGATATATATGAATGGAGAGATCTCACTTTAGCCAAGCTATCATAGTTAAAAGATGACAAAATAACCTGATCTTCTAAATCAAACTCATCGATTAGACGAAGAACTTTTTCTTCAAGTTTTGGATAGTAAATTTGGTCATTTTTCAATTCAATATTCACCGTTAATTTTGTCTTTTTGTCCATCATCCACTCAAATACTTCTACTAATGTCGGAATCGATTGTTTAGAAAAACGAGAGTCATACCAACTGCCAGCATCGAATAAACGCAGCTGTTTGTATGAAAATTCTTGAACATACCCCATTCCATTGGTCGTTCTGTCAATCCGTTCATCGTGAATAACCACTATTTCCCCGTCTTTTGTTAATTGTACATCTAATTCAATACCTGCAACTTGCATTTTCCTAGCTTCTTCAAATGCAATCATTGTATTTTCAGGATATCGTCCGCTAAAGCCGCGATGCGCATAAAGATCAATTGAACTATTCATTGTCCTCTATCTCTCCTAACTAGTCATTCACTAAGTAAAAAGCTCGTCCTCAAAATAACTTGAAAGACGAGCTTCGTAATCATACGTTATTTTTGATTGGCTACTTCTAATGCTCTATTTGTTTCTTTTGCTGCTTGATCAAGCGCTTTTTTTGGCTTTACTCCTTGATATAGGCTTTCCATCCCTGTTACTACTTTTTGACGAGATTCAGGAAACACAGAAATTAAAGCACCTTGCGTAGCTGGAGTAGCCTTTGTTTCACGAAGCTGATCAACCGTTACTTTTAACTGCGGATATTTCTCCCACTCTTTTTTCACAATATCTTGTTCATACGCTTTTGGGTTAACTGCAAAGTATCCACTTTCTACGTGCCATTTCGCTTGAACTTCTGGTGTTGCTAAATATTTCATGAAGTCCCAGGCTGCTTTTGATGTTTCATCACTGATTCCTTTAGACATCCATAAAGATGCTCCGCCAATAGCTACCCCTTGGCGATCCTCCTCTTTTGGGACAGGAATATAAGATACGCCTACATCAAATGGAGCATTGTCTACTAGTGTTTTAATACCTGCTGATGAGTCCAGGAACATTGCAATTTTTTTAGATTGAAATGCTGCGCGCATATCATCCCAGTTTTGTCCTACATTGTAGAATGTACCTTCTTTATACATATCATTGATTAAATTAAATGCGTTTTGTCCTTCTTTTCCATTAAATACTGCCTTCTCAGCATCACCTTTACGGCCGTTTTCGTGGTCTACATACAAGCCGCCTTGAGAAGCAACTAGCTCTTCAAAGAACCATCCGTAATTTAGAATTGAAAAACCGTATTGCGATGTTTTATTTCCTTGTTTTTCTGTTAATTTCTTTGCAGCTGCCTTTAATTCATCATACGTTTTTGGAGGGTTTTCAGGATCTAACCCTGCTTTTTTAAAAGCATCTTTATTATAAACAAGAACAGGTGTTGAAGAGTTGAACGGCATTGAGTATTGCTTTCCATCTACTTGGTAATAGCTTGAAATGTTTTTCTCCCACTGTGAAGTGTCATAGTGGTCTTGATCGATAAACTTTTGAACAGGCTGAACCTTGCCGCTGTCTATCATGAATTTTGTTCCCACTTCGAACGTTTGCATAATAGCCGGTGCATCCTTTGTTCCTGCTACTGTGTTAAATTTTGTTTGTGCTTCTTCATACGTTCCTTGGAAAACGGGCTTTACTTCCACTTTGTCCTGAGATTTATTGTACTCATCGACAATTTTATTGAGTGATTTTTCAAGGTCACCGCTCATAGCGTGCCAAAATACGACTTCTGTTTTACCTGATGCTGTTTTTTTTGTTTCTTGCGCTTCCGAAGAACCAGTTGAATTTGAGCAAGCACCTAGAATAACTAGCAAGCATGCCGTTACGATAGCCAATATCTTTTTCATCACATTCACTCTCCTATTTAATTGCACCTTGGGTTAATCCTTTTTGAAGACGTTTTTGACCTAGGAATAATAGTAATAATGTCGGTAAGATTACAACAACGACAGCGGCCATAACCACTCCCCAATCAGTTGAAATCTCCTGTGTTTGCATTTGCTTTAAACCAATCTGAACGGTACGAACATCCTCTGTATTTGTCACTAATAGTGGCCATAAATACATATTCCATGTTGTTAAAAAGCTATATACGCCAAGCGTAACTAGACTTGTTTTAGACACAGGGAGCACGACGTTCCAAAAGAAACGAAAGCGGCTGATCCCTGAAACTTGAGAAGCTTCATATAACTCATTCGGAATGGTTTTAAACTGCTGACGCAATAAAAAGGTTCCAAATGCTAAGGCAAAAAAAGGAATTGTTAACCCTAAATAATTATTAATCCACCCTAGCTTTTGCGCTGTTAAAAAGTTAGGAACCATCGTTGCTTCCCATGGAATCATCATCGTAGAAATAAAGAGAAAGAAGATAGCATCTCTTCCTTTAAATTTAATAAATACAAATGCAAAAGCTGCCAAACTTGAAACTAACAGCTGCCCGGCCATGACAAAAATAGATACAGCAAAACTGTTAATTAAATAATGAAGCAGCGGAACTTTTTCAAAAGCATCCCGATAGTTTTCAAATGAAAAAGATGACGGCCAAATCTTCCCTTCTAACACTTCCGCTCCACTCATAAAACTAATGGAAAAAGCGTATAGGATAGGAAACATCAATACTAAAGTAGCTGCAATGAGTAGCAAGTAAGTTGTCCATTTTCTCGTGATGCTCATTGATAATGTACCTTCCTTTCTCCAAGCTTAAATTGAAGAGCCGTAACCAGTAGAATACAGAAAAACAAAATTGTAGCTTGAGCACTTGCAGAGCCAACATTATAGTTTACAAATGCATCTTTGTAGATTGAATAAACAATGACATTTGTCGAATCTGTAGGTCCACCTTTTGTTAAAATGTCAATTTGTCCAAACGTTTGAAACGCGTTAATAAACGAAACGGTAATGATAAAAAACAGCGTTGGCGAAAGCATCGGAAGCGTAATTTTACGGAGCTGATACCAATAGCTAACTCCGGCAATACGCGCATTTTCATACAGCTTTTCATCAATATTTTGTAACCCGCCAAGTAAGATTAAAAAAGTAAAACCAATGTTCATCCAAATCGTAGAGATAGACACAGCAATCAGCGCATACTTAGGGTCTAATAACCACTGCACATCATGAATTCCTACAAGATTTAATACTTTATTGATAACACCGATTGTCGGGTTATACATAAACATCCAAATTACAGAAGAAGCCGCTACGCTCATTCCCATCGTAGATGAAAACATCGTTCTGAAAAAACCAATTCCTTTGAGCTTTTCATTTGCGATTAGCGCTAGGAATAAGGCAATAATTAAGCCAATAGGTACTGTGTAGAGTACAAATAGAAAAGTAGCTTTCATACTTTGTAAGAAATTAGGATCTGTAAATAGATAAAAGAAATTTTGCAGTCCTACAAAATTTAAGGGATTTCCCTGTGTATCTGTAATAAAAAGACTTAAATATAATGTCTTAATCATTGGGTAGAAAAGAAATACACTAAATAACAGTAATGATGGCAGTAAATAAGCTAGTCCAACAATGATAGTAGGCATTGTTTTTTTTTCTTTTGGGTTTGCTGAAACAGAAACAGGTGAGTTTGCTGTTTTGGTAACAGCACTCATACGAATGCCCCCTTTACAGTTAAATCTTCTGTTGATGGTTCGTAGTGCAAGCATGAACCTGTATCGCCATCAAATAAAAACAGGTGTTTTGGATCGATAAAAATAGGAACTCGCTCTCCCACCTTTATAGTCCATTGACCGTTCCACTTAGCCATCCACTGCTTGTCACCCATATGAAATGTAAGCAGTGTTTCCGTACCTAGAATTTCCACATTGTCTACTTCCACAATAAAACTCGTATTATCGTTTGTCGCAAGCTGTATATGCTCAGGTCTCACTCCAACCACAACTTCTTTTTTACCGTTAAGGTTACTGTGTGGTGTACTCATAGAAATAGCTCTTCTATCTTCAAAAACTAGTAAGTTATTTTCTATAGAAACGTTTGATAAATTCATAGGGGGAGAACCTATAAAAGATGCTACAAACGTGTTCTTTGGTGCATTGTAAATATCAAGCGGACGTCCAACTTGTTGAATATTTCCTCCATTTAAAATCATCATTCGATCTGCCATCGTCATCGCCTCTGTTTGATCGTGCGTGACATAAATCATCGTAATACCTAACTTACGCTGAATCTGGCGAATTTCTGACCTCATCTTCGCGCGCAGCTTCGCATCTAAGTTTGATAAGGGCTCATCCATTAGGCAAATAGGCGAATGAGTAACAATAGCACGTGCAAGCGCTACACGCTGACGCTGTCCTCCCGAAAGCTGTCTAGGCTTTCTCTTTAGATATTCACTTAAACCAAGCATCTCTGCTGCTTCCCTGCAGCGCTTTTGCTGTTCTTGCTTTGAAATTTTCTTTGTGTGCAGGCCAAAAAGAATATTTTGTTCCACTGTCAAATGCGGATATAAGGCATAGTTTTGAAACACCATTGACAAATCGCGCTGACTTGGAAGCAGTTTATTTGCTTTTACATCTCCAATTAGTAGCTCTCCCTGCGTGACTTCTTCTAATCCGGCAATCATTCTCAGCATTGTACTTTTCCCGCATCCTGAAGGACCTACTAGTACGAAAAACTCTCCCGGCTCAATTGTGACGTTAATATCTTGAATAACATTTGTTTTTTGATCGTATGACTTCCCAATGTTAACTAGCTCTACTTTTTTCATTAAAAACGCTCCTTTCCCTCTCATTCATATTTTTTCCACAACCATGATTTCCCTGTAGAAGCTGCCGTAGCTCCTGCTTTCAAAGCAGCTTGGATATGGCTTTCATTTTGAATGAGTCCACCTGTAATAATAGGAATACTTGTTTTTTTAACGACTTTCTCTATCATCTCCGGAATTAATCCTGGCATTAGTTCTAATGCATCGGGCTTAATATCTTGAACGGTTTTCAACCCTTGTGCTACCGCGTCTGTATCCACTAGGAACAGCCGCTGAATAGCAACCAGTCCTTCTTGCTTTGCGTAATTAATGAGTGAACTTTTAGTGGTTACGATACCTGTAGGTTTTACAAACTTAGCAAGGAATTTAAGCCCTTCTCGGTCATAGCTAATCCCTGGAATTTTTTCAACGTGTAAAAAAACCGTTCGATTATGCTGTTTGAGTAAATCTACATAGCGTTTAATCACACTAATATTGCCCGTTAATAAAAAGGCGGCCTGGATCTCTGTTTCTAAAAATTGTTCTAAATTTTTCGGGCTTTTAATGGATGCAATCAAACGGTCTTGCCCAAGCTGTTGTAAGAAATCTGCTTCCTTATTCAAAACGATGCCTTCCTTTCATTCACAAAAAACCACAAAAAACGCATAGGGTATTGATATAGACCTATTGTTTTTTGTGGTTTCTCAATTTCATAACCTTAGTAACTATTCACTTATCGTTCACATGTTTTATAATAATGGTTATTTATGAAGGAAATATAAAGAAGCTGTTGAGTTTTGTAAAAAAACCGTATAGTTCCTGTAAATCGCCTAAAAATCAAAAAACCGTTGATTTCTCAACGGCTTTACAGTGCACATTCTTCAATTTCAAATCCTAAATCTTCAATCAGACCCCAGTCAGCTGTAGGTTCTTGACCTTGAGTCGTTAAATAGTCACCTACAAAAATTGAGTTTGCAGCAAACAAACCAAGCGGCTGAAGTGATCTGAGATTGACTTCTCTGCCTCCTGAAATTCGAATTTCTTTCGTTGGATTTACAAAACGCATCATCGCTAACAGCTTTAAGCATTGCATTGGCTTTAACGCCTTTTTGTCTTCTAGAGGCGTTCCTCGAACGGCAACAAGAAAGTTGCATGGAATAGAATCTGCATCTAACTTTTTAATTTGAAAAGCTAGTTCCACGGCTTGTTCATTTGTCTCGCCCATTCCAAAAATCGCACCGGAACAAGGTGACAAACCTGCTTTTTTAGATGTAGTAACCGTATCGACTCGATCTTCGTAGCCATGCGTAGAACAAATATTGTCATAGTTATCAGCGTGAGTATTTAAATTATGATTATAGCGATGAACACCCGCCTCGACTAGTTCGTGTGCTTGATCATCTGTTAAAAATCCTAGACAGGCACAGATTTTCAAGTCGGTCTTTTGACGGATTTCTTTTACCGCTCCCACTACGTGCGCTACTTCTTTATCAGTAGGGCGGCGGCCTGACGCCACGATACAATATGTACCTGCTTTTCTTTTTTGAGCTTCAAAAGCACCTTCTACAATTTTCTCTTTTGTTAACCACGCATACTTATCAATCGGCGCTTCTGATACAATCGACTGCGAACAATATCCACAGTCTTCTGGGCATAAACCTGATTTAGTATTAATAATCATATTAAGCTTTACTTTTTTTCCATAATGATGATGACGAATTAAGTACGCGGCATTCATGACCTCTAACACTTCTTCATCCGGTACATGAAGAAGTTGAAGCGCTTCGTTATATGTAATTTCTTTCCCTTTAATAATAGACTGAGCAAGTGCTTTCCAATCTCTTAAACTTGTGGTTTCCATCGATTCCCCTCCACTTTAGTAAACTAAAAAAATATAAAGTTAACAATTATAACTAAAAGTTACCATTACTTCTCCTTTTATGTCAACACTGTATGAATAATAGTTAACTAAAAAAGCCACTTCTATGATATAGAAGTGGCTTTTTGCTTATTGCGCTTGCAGTGTATAAATAACCGATACAAAGTCTCCAGATTTTTCATCGTATACTTCAACACCCGGATACTCATGAGTTAGAGCAATACCTGCGTACATGAGCTCATCTCCATAAGCTGTTTGATCTGTTTCCATCACTGTATATTCATAATCAGGATGAAGCCCTTTTAGCTCAATGCGTTCGTAAGAAGGATTTGGTCTAGACAATACTTGATAATAACCGATGATTGCCTGTTTTTGATCGGATGAAACAACCATCCAGCTCGTCACATTTCCCTCTTGTTCAAACGGACTTTTTAAACGATAGAATATGCCATTTTGAATAAGAGATCGGTGTTTTTTATAATACTGAATTTGTTGTTTTACGGTTTCTTTTTCATCTTCTGTCATCAGCGTAACATCTAACTCATAACCAAATGCGCCAAAATACGCAACGTCTCCTCTTGTTTCTAGACTTGTTACTCTGCGTACTTGATGATTTGGTACGGCCGATACGTGTGCTCCCATTGAACTGATTGGATAGGCAAAAGACGTGCCGTACTGAATTTTTAGACGTTCAATCGCGTCCGTGTTATCGCTCGTCCAAGCTTGAGGAGCATAATAAAGCATTCCCGGATCAAATCTAGCGCCCCCGCTTGCACATGATTCAAATAAAATATCCGGAAACTTCCTTGTTAGTCGCTCATACAAATCATACACACCTAAAATATAGCGATGTACTACTTCAAACTGACGGTTCGCGGGCAGCCCAACAGATCCAATTTCCGTTATATTTCGATTCATATCCCATTTTATATAAGAGATAGGTGCTTCACTTAAAATAGCTTCCATTCGTTCATAGATATAATTCACTACTTCTTCTCGTGAAAAATCAAGCACGTATTGATTTCGTCCATGAGACTGATGACGATTTGGCACATGAATCAACCAATCTGGATGCTTTTCATACAAGTTGCTTTGCTTTGAAATCATTTCAGGTTCAAACCATAACCCAAAGTCCATACCTAAATCCGTTACTTTTTGAGCCAATGACTTCATACCGCCCGGAAGCTTATTTTCATCTACAAACCAATCTCCAAGAGAAGTTGTATCATCGTTACGTTTACCGAACCAGCCGTCATCCAATACAAAAAGTTCAACGCCTAGCTTTTGCGCTTCTTTGGCAATATGTACAATTTTCTCTTCGTTAAAATCAAAATACGTCGCTTCCCAGTTATTAATTAAAACTGGCCGCTCCAAATCCCGCCAGTTTCCTCTAGCAAGACGCTTGCGATAAAGCTCATGATACTCTTGGCTAAGGCCGTTTAGCCCGCTATTTGAATAAGCCAGTACTAGTTCTGGTGATTGAAAAGTTTGTCCCTTTTCTAGTCGCCACTGAAAATCAAAAGGATGAATGCCCATCGTTATTCTTGATACATCATAATGATCTACTTCCACTTGTCCAAGAAAGTTTCCGCTGTATACAAGACTAAAACCATACGCTTCTCCACTGTGTTCAGTTGCAGCTGGATTCTGTAAAATTAAAAATGGGTTTTGCTGACTGCTGCTTGTACCTCTCGCACTAGAAATACTTTGAATACCAGGCTGAAGCATTCGTGTTTTCACGTGTCTTTCTCGAATCCACGCACCGGAAAGCTGAACCATCTCATAATTTGATGTAGGCAAATCAATGCTGCCGCTCATGATACGCAAAATATCGACTGTTTCTTCTCCTCTATGCTCAAATCGTGCGTGACGCGTAATAATATTCCGGTCTTCGTAAACGGTATACGTTAAAATAAGTGATGCATTGAGCAATTTATCAATCAGTTCAACTTCTACACTTGTGGCTTCACTCTCTTCTTCTACATATGTAGCAGGTAAGCCGTTTAATGGCTTCTTGCCTTTGTAAATTTTATGGTTATCGTATTCAAAATTTGTGATTCGGCTTCCGTTTTGCTGAAGAAGTTGATAGGCTGGCTCTCTGAAGTCTGTCGTTCCATAAGAAGGATACTCTTGTTTGATTGTTTCAAGAGAAAATGCTAGTTCTCCTTCATATACCGAAGCGCTAGCTCCTCTTGTTTCTACACGTAAAAAATGCTGAAAAGATAAACGGTGCTTAAGCTTTTTTCCATAGTACAAGTGACCTAGCTGCCCGTTTCTCAACACTGAAAAGATATAACTTACATCGCGTCCCTGCAGGTGAAATTCCTTTGTACGTTCATTAAATAAGATTCCCACTTTATTCCTCTCCTTACCATCAAATATCTAACGAGACATTTCCTTTTTCATCTATTGCCGTTGCATGCTCAAAAGCAGATGCTAGATTAATCTCTTTTCTCTCATACCATTTCGCTAAATCTTTGAATAACTCTTCTGTTTCAACCATTCTTGTGTCTATTCGCAGTTCAGTTTCATAGCTATGAAGAGACCATGTGCTTTCACTAAATAAAGTCATTTCTACATCTAGACACATGTCTTTCCAATTGGGAGCACACAGAATAGGATGATGCATGTCTGAACATGCAATGGTGTAGCGGTTAGAACCATTCTTATTCATAAAACAATGAACAAAAGAGGCATTCACATCGCCCTTACTAGTTTGTAAAGATTTATACAGTTGGATATCTAACAATGGAACGCTCCATTTTAATTTCATTTTTGGAAGAATTCTTTTTTTAACCGACTTGACCGTTAATTTAATAAAGTAAACACCATCTTTTTTTGTTTCATCCAATACGACATGCACACCTGGTTCCTTGTTTATCTCCAAGTTTATATAGGGTGTAGCAATCACTTCCTTCATCTCCTTCACCATCATTCTTAACTTTGTACACCAACAAAAAATGTAACCGCATTCAAAAATTTATTTTCGTATTTATTGCAAGTAGATCACCCTAAACGAAGCTTTTTTACTTTCTTTCATTTTATGTAAAATACTTTCTAGACTCAATGGTAAAAATCAAAGTGAAAAAAAGCATTTTTTTGCTTTATCTAGCAATCAATTAAACGCTCTTTATCTCTTAGCGCGCAATTTTCTCTTCTTTTTCAAAAAAAGATGACAAACCTAACAATATAGTATAATAATAAATAATGCAGAATGATTATACACAGAAAGGATGACAAATATGAATCATGAACCTTCTCTTCTTAAACAACTAAAATTATGGCATATCGTCGTGATAGGGTTAGGCTACATGGCACCTATGGCCGTTTTTGATACATTTGGCATTGTAACTGAATCAACAGATGGACATGTTTCAGGCGCTTATGCATTCACGTTGATTGCTATTTTATTTACAGCCATTAGTTATGGAAAGATGGTAAAAGCTTTTCCCGGAGCTGGTTCCTCTTATACATACGCACAGCAAGTAATGAATCCAAGCATTGGTTTTTTGGTAGGATGGACGGCTCTTCTTGATTATCTATTTCTGCCAATGATTAATGCGCTTTTGACAAATATTTACCTAAGCTCTCTGTTTCCAGGTGTTCCAAAGGCCGTATGGATTATCAGCTTTGTTGTCATCATGACCATAATGAATATTTTCAGCGTTCATTTAACCGTTTCTTTTGGTACGCTATTAGTTGCTTTTCAAATTTTAGTCGCTATTATCTTTATTATTTTAAGTGCTACAAGTCAAGGCCAAGAGCTATCATTTAAACCGTTTATAAGTGAATCGGCCTCTATATCTCTGTTATTAAACGGAGCTGCTATTTTATGTTTTTCTTTTTTAGGATTTGATGCTGTAACCACTATGGCCGAAGAAACACTTAAGCCTGAGAAAACCATTCCTAAAGGGATTCTTATTATTGCGTGTACGGGAGGCGCCTTATTTATCACGGTTTCTTACTTTGCTCAGCTGCTTTTCCCTTCAGCCTCTTTGTTTCATGATTTAGAAGGTGCATCAGCGGAGATCGCTTATAAAATTGGCGGCCAGCTTTTTCAATCTATTTTTGTAGCAGCGGCCTTGACTTCAACTATTGCTTCGGGACTTGTCTCACATATGAGTGCGTCAAGACTTCTCTATGCAATTGGGAAAGATGGTTATCTGCCTCGGAGAATTTTCGGCTATATTCACCCTAAAACAAAGACGCCTATTTGGAACGTGGTGATTATTGGTGGCCTCTCTTTAATTTCACTAGGTCTGTCTCTTGAAAAAGCTACCTCTTTAATTAATTTTGGTGCTTTAATTGCGTTCAGTTCAGTGAACATAGCGGTTTTTATCCATTATTTTATTCAACAAAACAAACGATCCTTCAGTGGATATATTTCATATGTACTTATGCCTTTACTCGGCAGTTTATTTTTATTTTTTATGTGGCTTAACTTAGAAAAAACATCCTTATTTATCGGTATTGTATGGAGTGTAATCGGAATTATTTATTTACTGATTGCCAGACGAAAAAATACTATTACCATTCCTACTTTTCATTTTGATTAAGGAAATAGGCTTAACACACCTCGACATATTTCCCCAGAAATAATGTCGAAAAAAAGTAATTGAGACATAAACAAATCAATCCCATCTAAACACGAACAAAAAAAGGTAAACGATCTAATATGAATCGCTCGTTACACCGCTGTTGATTTTCGTGCCAGGCTTCGCTTTCCGCGGGCGGCCGTTGAGCCTCCTCGTCGCTTGCGCTCCTGCGGGGTCTCATCTGTTCCGCTTTTTCCGCGGGAGTCTTCGCCTTGCCCTCCAATCAACACTTAGAGGCAACTAAACACATGAAAGCTACATTTACTATATCAATAAAAAAATCCGAACGAGTTTGATTCTCAACCAAGAATCAAACTCGTTCGGATTTTTCTTCAATTAAAATACTTTCGTACCAGTCTCTTTTTATTGTTGCGATTGTGAGACTTTTTCCAAAATACGTCTTTTACGATAAAGCATCATTCCAACTTCCCCTATATCGCTAATTGCTTGTTTGTTAATATACGCTCCAAATACCATTCCTGCTATAGGAATCATTTGGAACAGCTTTTTCCAGCCCAAGTTGTCCCTGTAGGTTAGAAACACTTCTCTCCACCCTTGCAGCTGCTGCAAGCTCTGCGTTCGATTTCCGCTTGCTAATTCTTCTAAAATCGCACGTTTCCCTACAATGTCAGAAGACGAAAACTGCATGCATTTGACCATAAAAATTCGTTCCTCTTGCTCAGTGGGGTCGTACCCATAAGAAACAGCCACTTCTTGCAGTGTCTTAAGTGTAAGCCCTAATACAAAAGGAACATCAATCGCCAGTGTAAAAATCCCGCCTACCCCGGTTGTAGCTCCTTGCAGCTGTGCGTTCTTTTTTCGGACTTCAATAAAATGCTCTGCCAATTCATCCATTTCTTGCAGAGATAAATGCTGAATATCCTCTATCGAAAGCTGTTTCTTTTCTTGTAATTGTGCTGATGCTTTTTCTAGCGTGGCAGACGTATTAGCTAAATACTGGCCTCCATTATCAACATACTTAGCAATTTCATCTAATAATTTTTCTATTTTTTGATGAATGAACTTCGGCGTTACTTTATCTAAAGCTGAAAAAGGCAAACGAGCCAGCCGCTCCCAGAAAAAAAGTCCTTTTTGGTCTTTCTCCCACTTTTCAATTTTTCGTAACTCTACTCTTAACTGCTCATGCTCTGACATATCCTCACTCTTTTCCTCGATTTATCAGTTCTGCCCTACTTGTTTATTCCGCACATATTTAATGATAAAAAACAATGCAATTAAAACAACAATTCCGATTCCAATAGGCTGCATATATTGAGACACAATCGGCCCCACCTCTTTCCACTTAGGTCCTAACTTATATCCTAAATATACGTAAATAGCCGTTACTGGAAGCATCGCCACAAATGTATAAATAGAAAACAGCCATACATTCATTTTTGCCATCCCGCACGGAAAAGAGATAGCCGTGCGCACTCCTGGAATAAAGCGTCCAAAAAAAGCAACCCCGCTGCCGTACTTATTAAAAAAGCGATCGGCGGCGTCAATTTCTTTTTCTTTCACCAAAAAGTATTTTCCATATTTTAAAACCAGCGGTCGTCCACCGTAACGTCCCAGTGCATAAAGAGTCAACGGTCCACAAACACCGCCTACTGTACCTGCAAGGATAGCCAAATACAAGTTCATATCACCTTGGTACACCCAATACCCTACTAAAGGTAAAACAAGCTCTGCCGGGACAAATTCAAACGTTAATGCTAAAATTACGCCAAAATAAGAGAGCTGTTTTAGCGCTTCAATTAAAGAAAGTAAAACCGACTCTAACAAAAATTCTCCTCCTCATGTCATTAAATCTAAGACTGCAAAACTATAATTAACCGATTGATAGATAAAAACCAATGCGACATAGTTTTTTCCTTTCCCTCTTTACGTATTACGTACCACAAAAGTTTCAATAAAAAAAAGCGCTAGTTTTATCCAGCGCTTTTATAGTTTAAAGTTAATTTGAATAATACCTACTTTACGAAGAGCATCGTATAAAATAACTAAAGCCGGTCCTAAAAATAACCCGGCAAAACCTAAAAGTTTAAATCCAATGTACAAACTAACTAGTGCAGCCAAAGGTGAAATACCCATATTTGTAGAAAATACTTTTGGTTCTACTACACGTCTTACTACCGTAATGACTCCAAATAGAATAAATAAGCCGATTGCTAATGAGTCATGCCCTTGCGTAAGAGCAAAAATCCCCCATGGAACGAGCACCGAGCCTGTCCCAAGGATTGGTAAAATATCGACAATTACAATTAATAAACTAAGAAGCGCGGTATACGGAACATCTAATAGCCAAAGCCCTACATAAGCCATTACAAACGTCATGACACTTAAGATAATTTGTGCCTTGATAAAACCAACCCCCGCTTGGATAAGCTGAGTGATGACAACTTGTAGCTTATATTTCGTTTCTTCTGTTAAAAATGACTTGATTTTATTTTTAATAGCAGGCAGCTCAAGGCTGATAAATACAAGCGCTACTAAATAAATAAGAAACTCTAATAGAAACCCAGGAACAGTAGCGGCAAAGCTAATGATAATTTCTACCGTACTTTTTAATAGAGAATCTAATGAATTTACGGTTTTTTCAAGCGTGCGCTCGATAGAAGAAATCACTTCTGTAGGAAGAGCGTTTGAATAGTATTTCCACTTAATAATAGTTGGATAAATCGCGGTTTCATAGATTTCTTTTACAAAGGAAGGCGCTATTTTTGAAAGAGCAACCACTTGCGTAACGATTGTCCGAACAATAAAAAATCCAATAAGTATGAGCGAAACAACATATAAAATGAAGGTCATAAGCACTGCATAGACTCTCTTCATTTTAAAAGATTGATGCAATTTTTGAACAATACCCTCAAGCGCTAATGCTGTTAATAAAGCAAACACAATCGGTAAACTGTAAGGGATTAACAAACATACGATTACTATCGAGGCGATGACCCATATTCGCTTTTTCCACATACTCTACTATCCCCCAACTAGCTAAGCTATCTCTATATTTATTGATAAAGAAAGGAACCAGTGACTGCTTTTATGTAAGAATAAAATTTGGATTTATTTATACCTGATGTTACATATTATAGGGTCAATTTCCATAATAATAAAGGAATTATTATGAAAAAAGCTACTTATTCTAATTTTTTGAATAGAATAAGTAGCTTTTTAATTTATAAATTAGCCGGCTCTCATGACCTCTGTACCTTTTTTAGGGTCAAATTTGCCTTCAGATTTAGACATCACAATTGCTGCTAGTGTGTTTCCTACTAAGTTAACAACCGTACGTGCCATATCCATGATTCTGTCTACTCCAGCAATGAAGGCTAATCCTTCTGCCGGAACACCGATTGTTCCAAGAGTAGCCAGTAATACAACAAATGATGTTCCTGGCACGGCAGCCATTCCTTTAGATGTAACCATCAATACAAGAATGAGCGTCAGCTGTTGAACGATCGTTAAATCAATACCGTACACCTGCGCTAAGAATAACGCTGCAATCGCTTGATAAAGAACGGAACCATCTAGGTTAAATGTATAACCAATTGGTACAACGAACGATACGATAGCTTTTGGACAGCCCATCTTTTCAAGTTTTTCCATAATACGCGGAAGAACTGTCTCAGAACTAGATGTACTGTATGCTAACAACAGTTCATCTTTCATATAGCGGAACAAGTGGAAAATGTTAATTCCTGCCCATTTCGCGATTCCTCCTAATACAATAAGTAGGAAGAAAATTAACGCTAAGTAAACTAAGATAACAAGCTTTCCTAATGAAAGAAGTGACTCTAAGCCGAATTTTGAAACTGTTACACCAATTAAAGCAAATACACCAATTGGAGCCACTTTCATTACAAGGTTTACCACGTGAAACATTGCGTGAGAAACGCCGTCGAAGAATTGTACAACTGGCTTTCCTCTTTCCCCAATTGCCGCTACTCCAAGTGCAAATAACACTGTAAAGAAGATAATTGCTAGCATGTCTCCTTCAACAATTGACTGGAAAAAGTTTGTTGGAACAATGTGTAAGAACGTTTCAGCCACTGACTTTCCTTCTTGCTGTTTTGATGTTTCAACGTATTGTGAAATATCACTCTTCTGTGCTGAATGAATGTCTACACCTTGCCCAGGATGAAAAATATTAGCAACCAATACACCGATTATAATTGCAAAAGTCGTAATAATTTCAAAATAGAGAATGGTTTTAACGCCGAGCTTTCCGACCTGTTTACCGCTCCCTGCTCCTGCAACTCCAACGACTAAGCTTGAGATAACAATTGGAATAACAATCATCTTAATTAATCTTAAAAATAGGTCTCCTAGCGGCTGTAGGTATGTTACTACACGCGGATCGTTAAACCAAATTACCCCTACAAGAACACCGAGGATTAATCCGGTAAAAATCTGCGTAGCCAAACCAAAACGAATTTTTTTCATAGATGTACCTCCCCAAAGATGTATGACATTTGTATATACTTTTCTGAAAAAACAAAAAAAGACTATTCTTAAGAAAGAACAGCCTTTTACTTACGCTATTTTGGGCTCTTTCTCTCAATGAAGCAAACGGGGTTAACTGTCGGATTCGGAATTGAGAGTTTCCTACCTTTTGTAAGGATTCACCCCAAGGCAGCTTTACTGCCGATAATGATTCCCCCGCTCTATACGATTAAGCTTATTATTCAGTTTTTATAAAATTAAAACGATCTATACGTTGTCATACGTTTTTTACAGTCAATAAAACTAAACAGAAGTCTTACTTTTACTTAACTTTATACTGCACAAATATTAATTTACTATTTTTCGACACGTTTTGTCAATACCCATGTTTATAAAACGCTTTCAAAAGGCGATAATATATATTTATGCAAAAAAGCTATTGCAACATTGCAATAGCTTTTTCTTGCTCTTTGAGTCTCTATTAGAAGCTTACGGGACTAAAGAACTCGCGTGTTTATTTTATAAAAATACAAAATATAGAATAGCTGCTAACACAATTCGATATAGTGCAAACGGTACTAATTTGATACGATTAATTAATTTCAGGAAAAAGCGAATAGATACCAGCGCAAAAATAAAGGCGCTGATAAAACCAGCAATAAAAAACGGTAGCGCATCTGATGTGAAATACTGCCAGTTTTTAACCAATGAAAGTCCACTTGCTCCTGCCATGATTGGCACTGCCATAATAAATGTAAAATCTGCCGCTGCCTTATGGCTCATTCCAAGAAGAACTCCTCCTGAAATCGTTGAGCCTGAACGAGAAAAACCTGGCCAAAGAGCAATACATTGAAACAGTCCTATACCCAGTGCTTGTCCATAAGACATTTGGTCCACCGTCTCTACACGCGGACGTTTAGGTCCAAACAAATCTGCTAGAATCATTAATACAGCTCCGACTACTAAGCCAATTAGCACCGTATTTAAAGAAAACAAATGTTCATCAATGTAATCATCAAACAAAAGTCCTAACACTCCTGCGGGTAACAAACCAACAATTACCTGCATTAAATTCAAGCGATTTGTCGGTCCAATTGGAGCAGCTGGCTTTTTTCCCAATCCTAATAAATTAATGAAACGATCTTTAAAAATAACTACTACTGCTAAGATCGACCCTAGCTGAATAACAATTTTAAATGTATTAGCTACTGGAGATGAAAATAATTCTTTGGAATTCAACCATAGGTCATCCACAATAATCATATGCCCAGTTGACGAAACAGGAGCAAACTCTGTTAAACCTTCTACAATCCCTAAAATGATTGCTACAATAATTTCCCACATAAAGCTATGTACCTTGCCTTTCTTTCAAATTAATAAGCTTATCGCTTCGTTTTACATGCTCAACTATTTTCCTAATTTGACACTTGCTTTTTTATCATAATTGTTAAAACTATGAAATACAATGTGTATTTGCAAAAAGATAAGAATCTTTAATAATTTGTAATAAAAACCTTACATGCTATAATCAAAAAACACGATATCAGCTTTTATTTACTTTAGAAAGTAGTCACTATGTTCGGTATAAATTCCGGCCCCTTAGCTAAAAATGAATCATCTAGACTATTTTTCTTTAGTGTGAAAAAATGACTAAATCATTATGTTTTTTCCATCTCCTTTACTGTCATCTATCATTTTAATCAACTAATGCTTGCTTATACGGCATATCCCCTAAGTAATTTGAAACTTTTTTCTCTCTTTACTCGTATATAGTAGTATCTTTTTTAGGAGGCTTTTTACTTATGAATGGAAATGTACGTACAATGAAATGGGTCACTGCTGGGTATGAAGCCTTGCTGGGAATTCCTTTAATTGGCGCCGGGATTGTTATGGGCTTTAGTTATACTCCTCTTTTTATTGGATTTATTCTTCATGCTATCACGCTCATTTTAGCTAATAGACGAGGGTTATCTGCGTATGGAAACATACTAGGGATTGTTACTTCACTGGTTGCTTGGATTCCATTTTTAGGGTTTATCATGCACATTATTACAGCTATTGTGATTGCAATCGATGCCGCTAGACAACGTTAATTGTCTAGCTTTTTTTATTTAAGGGTTGATTTTTTACCGAATGATGGTAAACTTAAGCCGTAAATTGAATAATTTGAATGTTATTTCTACTAGGGGTGTCTGATAGCTCAGACTGAGAGAAGAGTGCAATAAAACTCTTTAACCCTTTGAACCTGATTTGGGTTATACCAGCGGAGGGAAGTAGTCTTGAAAAGAATAGTATATGTTTATTCTTTTTTCGCCTATTCCATCGGGTTCTGTCTATCACAGAACCCGATTTTTTTATGGTTCGGTATAGCTACACTTTATGCGAAACCGGAGGAATATGTAATGTCAAAACAAAATGTATCAGTTTCTATGAAAAAGCCTTTTCCAAACAGTCACAAAGTATATGTCCAAGGATCCAGAGAAGACCTTAAAGTGCCTATGCGTGAAATTCATCAGTCTCCTACTACAGGATCTTTTGGGGAAGAAGAAAATAGTCCCGTACGTGTATACGACACGAGCGGTGTTTATACAGATCCCTGTTATGAAATTAATTTACAAAAAGGATTACCGGCTCTGCGCGAAAAGTGGATTGCAGAACGAAACGATGTAGAAACATATCAAGGCCGTACGGTTCAGCCACAGGATAACGGTTATTATGATGGTGATCCAAGAGATCAGTACGAGCGCTTTATCACTAATCGTTTACCGTTGCGCGCGAAAAAAAATCAAAATGTAACGCAAATGCACTATGCGAAAAAAGGAATCATCACGCCCGAAATGGAATTTATCGCTATTCGTGAACAGATGGATCCTGAAGTCGTGCGTGAAGAAGTAGCAAGAGGACGTGCCATTATCCCTAATAATATCAATCACCCTGAGAGCGAACCGATGATTATCGGCCGCAAATTCCACGTGAAAATCAATGCTAATATCGGAAATTCAGCTATTCGTTCAGCTATTGAAGATGAAGTAGAAAAAATGACATGGGCAACGCGTTGGGGAGCCGATACAATTATGGATTTATCAACAGGAAAGGATATCCACACAACGCGCGAATGGATTATCCGCAACTCGCCTGTTCCTGTAGGGACCGTTCCTATTTACCAAGCGCTTGAAAAAGTAAAAGGTGTAGCAGAAGATCTAACGTGGGAAGCATATCGCGATACATTAATTGAACAAGCTGAACAAGGTGTTGATTACTTTACTATTCACGCAGGTGTTCTTTTACGCTATATTCCTCTGACAGCGAAACGTACGACAGGTATTGTTTCACGCGGAGGATCCATCTTAGCGCAGTGGTGTTTAGCTCATCATGAAGAGAACTTTTTATATACTCGCTTTGAAGAAATCTGTGAAATCTGTAAAGCATACGATATTTCTATTTCACTTGGCGATGGACTACGTCCTGGTTCCATTGCAGATGCTAATGATGAGGCACAGTTCGGTGAATTAGAAACGCTTGGTGAATTAACTAAAATTGCTTGGAAACACGATGTTCAAGTTATGATTGAAGGTCCTGGACATGTTCCTATGCACCTCATCAAAGAAAACGTAGATAAACAAATGGAAATATGCCAAGAAGCTCCCTTCTATACTCTTGGACCGCTTACAACCGACATCGCTCCAGGCTATGACCATATTACATCAGGTATTGGGGCTGCAATGATTGGCTGGTTTGGGACAGCTATGCTTTGCTACGTAACGCCAAAAGAACATTTAGGTCTGCCGAATAAAGAAGACGTTCGAGAAGGCGTTATCACCTATAAAATTTCTGCTCATGCCGCTGACCTAGCAAAAGGCCATCCAGGAGCACAAAAACGCGATAACGCGCTGTCTAAAGCAAGATTTGAATTTAGATGGAATGATCAATTTAACCTTTCACTAGATCCAGAGCGCGCAAAAGAATATCACGATGAAACACTTCCCGCTGAAGGTGCTAAAACAGCCCATTTCTGTTCAATGTGTGGACCTAAATTCTGTTCGATGCGTATTTCTCAAGATATTCGTAACATGGCTCAAGAAAATGAAAAAGATGTAAATGAAGTAAGAAAAGAAGGAATGAAAGAAAAAGCTAAAGAGTTTGTTAACAGTGGTTCAAATATCTATCAATAATGAAGTAGAACAGCTTAAAGAACAAATTAAGCAGCTTGAAAGAAAGTTATTATTTGTTCAGCAAAATTGTCAGCATATTATCGTTGAATCCTCACATTCTTCCGTAAGACGCTGCATTAAGTGTTTCTATCAACAAGAAGCAGAAGCTGAGCCAAAAGTATTTTAGTTGAAGAAAAATCCGAACGAGTTGAATTCTTGATTAAGAACCCAGCTCGCTCGGATTTTTTCATTGGTAGGGTGAACGTAGATTTCATGCATGTAGCAACCGCGATGTAACAAGCTATCCATACTAGCTCATTTATCCCATTTGTTCGTCTTTAGATTGGATTAATTTCATTACGTTTCTCAAGTTCATCTTTTTTTGAAACGTGCTTTCAGCATATTCTTAATCCAATATAGTATTTTAATAATAACCCAGCCTATAAATGTACCTAGCGTATTCAAAAAGATATCATCAATATCAAATACTCGTTCCGTTAGCTTGTACTGTAAAATTTCAATTAAAAAACTGATTAAGAAACCAGTCGTAAACACTTGGATAAAACCATCAAACCACTTCATAAACAAAGGAATAAACATTCCAAGCGGCGCAAACATTACGATATTTCCCAGTATATTTGTCACAGTAAGCATTATATTGCCGCTTTCCCACATCAGACGGATCGTACTAAATAAATCCAAGTTCATTGCTTTTCCGTAAACATGTTCGTTTTCCCGTATGAGCGTAGCATAAATGACCACTACCCCATACGCAATAAATAGAATGAACATGACTTTTTTAACGATTGACCTGATGCTTACATTCACTTCAACATCACCTTCTTTGACTCCCAAAACCATTTATTATTATCTATATGTACCCGTCCACTGCTTTCATTCGTCGTGAATGCATTTACATGCTTTTTTATCCTATCACATCAATAAATAAATACAATTCCCTTTATACAATTTTATTAAACTTGATTCTTTATAAATAAAAATCCTCATTATTTTATGCTACTCATTTCATTAATTTCTACATATATAAATAATAAGAAGCAGCGAGTAGCACTTCGCTGCTTCTTATTTAATCTGGATAATAAGGATTCAAATGGATTAATACTTCCTGAATATTATCATGCTTTTTCATAAGTGTTGCTTTGATTTCTCGTCCTAAATCATGACCTTCCTTAATTGTTTTAAAGTGGTCAATTGAAATACGTACATCCACTAATATGTAATGGCCATGTTCTCTTGCTCGAACGCGATCAATCCGCTTCACATCTTCAAATTCATAAATGCTTTCTTCAAGTTCTTTCAGTAGCTCTTCATCAATATTGCCTTCCATTAAGATCTGAAAAGACTCTCCCATCATTTGTCTGGCAATGTTAAAAATTAAATAAGCAACAAAGATACTTGCTATTTTATCTCCGTATAACAGCAGTTGAACATCCATTTTATCACCAATAATCGATAATAAAACACCAATTGCCGCTGCAATAGAAGCAACAATATCTGCTTTATGATCAAATGCAATTGCCTCAATTGCCTTACTGTGGTGCTGCTTCGCTACGTTTAAAGAATAACGGTACAACAATACCTTTGCTATGTATGAAATAACAGCAATCCACATGGCTAAAATATTTGGAGATTCAACCGGATGGAATAAACCAACGACTCCTTCAAATACCACATAAAATGATACAAGCAATAAAATAATTCCTACGATTCCCGAGACAATCACTTCTGCTTTTCCATGTCCATATGGATGGTCATCATCTGCTGGTTTATTTGCTACTCGTATAACCAACAAGACAATAATAGAGGCAAATACGTCCGCTGCAGAGTGAATACCATCAGCAAATACAGCATCACTATTTCCAATCCATCCTACTATTACTTTTCCTAGCGTAAGGGCAATATTGCTCCATACGCTAATCCATGCTACTTTTTTCGCAATGGACTCCCTTATACTGTTGTTCATTTCCACACCTCGACTTACTTCTTGAAAAATCAGCTTTTTTATCTTATCACTGCTCATTCAAGTGGGTCTAGAGCAATCTATTTTCGCTTAGCTATATATGTTTCGGTACCGCAAAATTAATGATAATCTACAACATACTCCTTATTATTTCTCCGCCAACTTCTTACGGTCTGTTGCCATTGGAGGTTCTTCCATCCAACCTTGCTCAATCATAATCCGAATTCCATCTTTTCCATACTTCCCTATACGCCCGATTAGCTGAGAAAATTCTACTGCTACATCCGAACGGAACGACATAGACAAGCCAGCACCGCAGTTATCAATAGCAATTGTCACCGCTGTGGAAGTATGATACATCATCAGCTTATCTGAAAACGGTGAAATCGTTGAGTTGGTTACATATGCATCAAGCAGACGCGGACTTGGTAGGTCAGCTTCAGACAATAACTCGGTGAATTGCTTAATTTGCTTACTCGCAAGTTTAACTCCATCAAAAAAATAAGAGCGTAATTTTTGTGTGGTAGCTACTTGACTAAATGCCAGCATCAGCGTTTTACCTAATACATTTGTATTAACAATTTCTTGAATAGCCGTAACCTCCAAAGAAGTTAGAGGATGCATTTGAGAGAAAAATGGTGATATAAACGTTTTCTCGTCCACAAAATTCACTTTTACCGGATAAGGAATAACCGGAGGTCTCATCAGCATGCTTTTTCTTAAAATAACGTAGTTAGAATCCTCTAAAAGGCTGTCGCTTTCTTTTACACATCGAGACAGGTGATCATAAATATCTTGCCTTCTCACTGCGCTTAGCGCTCTAGCATATTTCTTCATACCTCCAATGGCCATTTCATTGACATAAATAGCCATAAAAATATCATCAAATAAAGCAGGAACTCCTTTATTCACATCTTGTTCCCCAAAACCTACTGGTATTGGAATTTTTTCCGAACTGAATAATTCCGTCAATTCGTCTACATGAGTTTGTGAAATCTGATGGGCTTTTTTTAAGAGCTCCTTAATCTCTGCATCTTTTACAACAGATAGAAAATACCCAAGAACACATACATACAGCGTATCGCCTAAATATTGCGCCCATAAGTAACCTAACTCAGCTGCGTTCAACCGCTGATTTTGTTGATGTTTTTGCATTTCGCTCTTTATATTTTCGTTCATTCACTTATTCTCCTTTTGGATAAAGTCGTACTTTTACTATCTCCAAAGAAGCGCTGAATAAACCGCATAAAAAAGACCTAGATAACAAGTCTAGGCCTTTTAGGTTAAGCATATTTCTGGTCTTCTGTTTCTTTTCTAAAAAAGCTTTTCATGGCGTGAAAAACGTCTGATTTTTGTTTTAAAATAAAGTGTCTAAAACTTTCGTCTTGAATATTTTTGTACGCAGACATTAAAGTGGAATGTCGATTGTACTGATTCACTTCCCCATATCCAAACATATTTGACACTTTCATTAATTCATTTACTAACTTTACACACCTTGCGTTATCTGAAGTTAAGTTATCGCCATCTGAAAAATGAAACGGGTAAATATTATAGCGGCTCGGATCATACTTTTGGTTAATTAATTCAAGCGCTTTTCGGTAAGCAGATGAGCAGATGGTTCCCCCGCTTTCTCCTTTGGAGAAGAAGTCTTCTTCTGATACTACTTTTGCCTCTGTATGATGCGCAATAAATTCAATTTCCACTGTTTCATATTTCGTACGTAAAAAGCGTGTCATCCAAAAGAAAAAGCTTCTTGCCATATACTTTTCCCATATGCCCATCGAACCGCTCGTATCCATCATAGCTAAGACGACTGCTTTCGATTCTGGCTTTATAACTTCATTCCATGTTTTGAATTTTAAATCCTCCGGATAAATAGGATGAAAAGCAGCCTTTCCTGTCATTGCGTTTCGCTTGTAAGCGCTCATCATCGTTCGTTTTTTATCGATATTCCCCATCAAACCTGTACGTCGTATATCATTAAATTCAATGTGCTCCACAACAATTTGATCAGATTCTTTTCGCTGAAGATTAGGCAGTTCTAATTGAGCAAATAAAGCCTCTTGAAGCTCCATAAGAGACACTTCTGCTTCAAAGTAGTCTTCTCCAGCCTGGTCACCTGCTCCTTGACCTTTTCCTGCCCCTTTTTGACCATCTCCAGCAGATCCATCACGTGCTACTACATCCCCAACTTTACTGTCTCCATCACCTTGACCCACATGTTTGTTTTTATCATAATTGTACCGAATTCGATATTCATCCAATGATTTGATCGGAATTTTAACTACTTCTCTTCCATTGGACATCACGATATTTTCTTCTGTAATTAAATCCGGTAAATTATTTTTAATTGCTTCTTTAATTTTTTCTTGATGTCTTTTTTGATCATCGTGGCCTTTACGATGGAGGGACCAGTCTTCTTTTGAGACAGCAAAACTTTTATCTACTTCTTTTCCCACGCTATTCCCCTCCTTATTTAAAAAACACCTGCACGTTTTTACTCGGCATGCATAAGCTATACCGAAAGTTTCTGACAAATACCTTTAGTTCAAAGGTTGGTTACTCTTATCCTATGCGCAAGAATGGTATACTTGCTAACTAATTCTTTCACTATTAACTATTCATTTTATAGTGTCTAGTGTCATGTATATGTTTATGACTTATCATATGATGGTTAAGTGCAATGCGTACTACACATTAGCCTAATTATGCAGAGTTTATTTTAAGAGATAAGAAAAACATGGCACAGATCGGAAGTGCCATGTTTTCTTGTTAGTACTGAGTTATCGATTTAACAAACTTCCTACATAGCGCAGCAGTTCATTAGCAGATACTGAATTGTATCCATGCTCATCAATCAATCGAGCCACTACTTCATTTACTTTCTTCAGCTGCTGCTCATCTGGTGTTTTAGTGGACGTTGTAATTTTCACTACGTCTTTTAAATCCGCAAACAATTTTTTCTGAATCGCTTCGCGTAAACGCTCATGGGAATTATAATCAAATCGTTTTCCTTTACGTGCATAAGCCGAAATACGAATTAAGATTTCTTCGCGGAATGCTTTTTTTGCATTTTCTGAAATACCAATTTGTTCTTCAATTGAACGCATTAATTTATCATCTGGATTTAACTCTTCTCCTGTTAGCGGATCACGAAGCTTATTTTTGTTGCAGTATGCTTCGACATTATCTAAATAATTATCCATTAATGTTTTAGCGGACTCTTCGTATGAATAAACGAACGCTTTTTGCACTTCTTTTTTAGCAATTTCATCATATTCTTTACGCGCCAGAGAAATATAATTCAAGTAACGCTCTCGATCCTCAGCAGAAATAGATGCATGCTGTGCTAACCCTTCTTTCAATGAACGCAGTACATCTAATGCATTGATTGATTTAATATCTTTTCGAATGATGGTAGATGAAATGCGATTAATGACATAACGAGGATCAATACCGCTCATTCCTTCATCCGTATACTCTTTTTGTAACTCTTCTACGTCTGCATCGTTATAGCCTTCTACAGATTGACCGTCGTATAGGCGCATTTTCTTTAATAAATCAATATCGCCTTTTTTAGGCTCTTTTAATCTCGTTAATGTAGTAAAGATAGACGCAATACGTAACGTATGAGGGGCAATATGAACATCTGATACGTCACTTTCACGAATCATTTTGTCATAAATTTTTTCCTCATCACTCACTTTTAAGTTATATGGAACAGGCATTACAATAATTCGTGAATGCAAAGCTTCATTTTTCTTATTGGAAATAAACGAGCGATACTCTGTTTCATTTGTATGCGCTACGATTAATTCATCTGCACTAATTAAAGCAAACCTTCCTGCTTTAAAGTTTCCTTCTTGAGTTAAAGAGAGTAAATGCCATAAAAATTTCTCATCACATTTTAACATCTCCTGGAACTCCATCATTCCTCGGTTTGCTTTATTAAGCTCTCCGTCAAAGCGGTAAGCACGCGGATCTGACTCAGATCCATACTCTGCAATTGTTGAAAAGTCAATGCTTCCTGTTAGATCGGCAATGTCTTGAGATTTCGGATCAGAAGGACTGAACGTTCCAATTCCAGTTCGTTTGTCCTCTGAGAAGAAAATGCGTTCGATAATGACGTCTTCAATTCTGCCGCCATACTCTTCCTCTAATCGCATTGTATTTAAAGGAGATAAGTTTCCTTCAATTCGGATACCATACTCTTCAAAGAAGTCTTTACGTAAATGATGTGGAATTAAATGCAGCGGATCTTCATGCATTGGGCATCCTTTAATAGCGTAAACAGCTCCTCGATCAGTAAGAGAATAAGCTTCAAGCCCTCTTTTTAACATGGTCACTAGCGTCGATTTACCACCACTTACCGGACCCATTAAAAGTAAAATACGTTTACGAACGTCTAAACGCTTTGCAGCTGGATGAAAATATTCTTCCACCAAGCGTTCTAGCGAATCTTCAAGTCCAAACATTTGTCCACTGAAAAATTTATAATGTCTTTTACCATTTACCTCTTCAATTCCTGCATCCTTTATCATGTTGTATACTCTAGAGTGTGCAGGCTGAGCAATTAAAGGCTCATCTTTAATCAGCTTTAGGTACTCTTCAAATGTCCCTTCCCACTTAAGACGATTCTCTTCTTCGCGGTATCTTTCAACTTTCTTTAATATATCCATTAAAGGACCTCCCCTACTAGTTATGGTGCTAGTGAACAAGATTAATACAATCTATGCAGCAAAATGTTTGAACATGCTTTTTAAATTGTAAAATTCAGAAATTTGTCCTTGCTAGGCATTCACAGTGAAGTATTTATTAGCTATAATAAAAGAGTAAGAAGGAACGGTTAAACTTTGTTAGAGAACTTATGTCTCTAGAAAAGTTATTTTGTCATTATTACCATCATGAGATATGGGAAGTCGGTTTTAACTGCAGTAGCTGTATAATCCTTTTAATTAGATTGAGGAGGAAAATCAATGCGCTTACTTTTAGTATTAGGAGTAACAATTGCTTTTTTAGCATCCATCTTCAGAGCGGGATACAATGATAAACCGGGCGTTAAAAAATAACCACTACATATCATCGTCGACATAAATAAAAAAGCGAGGTTCAATAAAATTTGAACCTCGCTTTTTACTTAAGATAAACCAGCATAATTTTGTTGACGCAGCGCTTCATAGATTAAAATAGCTGCTGTATTAGATAAATTTAAAGAACGAACATTTTCTGTCATCGGTAAACGAAGACATCTTTCCATGTTCTCTTCAATAATGTGCTTTGGCAGACCCTTTGTTTCTCTTCCAAATACGAAGAAATGATCCTGCTCTAAGTCACTATAATCAAATGTTGTATGTGGCTGCTGACCAAATTTTGTGATGAAATAGAAACCTGCTTCAGGATACTTTTCGAATACTTCCTCTAATGAATCATGATACACCACATTTACAAATTCCCAATAATCCAATCCAGCTCGCTTTAACATTTTATCATCTGTTGAAAAGCCTAACGGACGAACTAAATGCAGCGTCGTATTTGTTGCTGCACATGTTCGCGCAATATTTCCTGTATTTGCTGGAATTTCTGGTTGAAATAACACTACGTGTACTCCCACAAATTTTCACCTCTGCTAACAAATCTATTCATCATTATACCACTAACTTGCTAAAACGAAAGTCTTACCGATCAACGATATGGAAAAAATCATACTTAATCTTTGGCGTGTAAGCCGTTGAATCTTCATAAGCCCAATATCTCATTCGACTATTATACGTGTTCGCATTTACAAGAGGCATACCGTGACCGTCTTTTGCTACAACAATGGTCGTATGATTCCATCTCCCATCTCCTTCAAAATCGTAGCAGATAACGTCTCCCGGGACAAGTTCGCTTGCTGAAGATTTCCTCACTGCCCGAAGTCCTGATTTGGAGTTACTTAAATAGCTGTGCATGGAATGAGCAACTGCCCAGCTATAGCTCCAGGCGTTCCCTCTCATCCACCATCCGTTTGCTTTTTTAGGATATCCCCGCATCGGCGCCTTTCCTGCATGCAAACACTGTGAAATATAGTTGGTGCAGTTTACCTCAAACTGCTTATAACTTTCATTAGGTTTATCCCAATGTTTTTCTGCATACTGAACAGCTGCAAGACGATCATAATAAGAGGCTCTTTCTTCGTCTTCCTCTACTTCTTCTACATCCATTTCAACCTCATCTTCAGAAAAACCCTTTACCAGCAGCTCATCTTGAATAAGCGTATCTTTATAAAAAAGAGCTAAACGATCTTCAATTTCTTCTTCTATATAGAAAAAATCGTTTTGTTTTAAAAATGCCTGAATGTGCACCTTATATAATACTCTTGTTTCTTCCTGATCCGTATGAGCAGATTGAATAGAACCTTTCATATTACATTTTAAAACATCAACTTCTCTTTTTTTTATAAGAGACCGCTTTAGTTCACACTGCTGTTCAATGAAAGGCTTGAAGTCTTCATGAAGCTCACCTTTTACATAGCTGTCCGCACGCGCTTTAATTAAAGTATATAATACATTCCTTTTTGTTAGCATAATGTCACCACTTTTCTAAGCGTTTATTATACGCTATGACTCATTAGCTAACTTTATCAATAAAAATACGGTTTAGATCTCTTGAAGCATCTCTATACCTTTTGACATTTCTTCAATTACTTCTTGGTCCTTTTCTTTTTCTCTTAAGTTCATAAGTGTATCTAACGCTTCTTTATCGCCAATTTTGCCTAACGCCCATGCCGCTGTTCCTCGAATCACAGGGCGAACATCATTTTTAATTAACTCAATTAAAGCTGGAACGGCGGTTTGATCTTTAAAATGGGCCAGTGCAATAATGGCATTGCGCTGAATTGGCTTTTTCCCTCTCCAAGAACCTGAAATATGTCCAAATTTCTCTTTGAACTCACGATTACTCATCGTTAAAAGCGGTTTTAATTTAGGCTTCGCAAGTTCTGGATCAGGCTCCATCTCAGGGTGAAAATGAAAGTCTTTTCCTTTATTTTCAGGACACACAGTTTGACATGTATCACAGCCATATAAACGATTGCCTAATTTACTTCGAAATTCTTCAGCTAAAAATCCTTTTGTTTGGGTTAAAAAGGCAATGCATCGCTGCGAATTCAGCTGGCCGCCTGTTACAAGCGCACCCGTAGGACACGCATCAACGCACTTATTACAAGTACCACAACCGTCCTCTATCGGTTTATCAGGAGGAAACGGGATATCTGTAATCATTTCTCCTAAATACACGTAGGAACCGAATTCAGGTGTAATAATGGCACAGTTCTTACCGCTCCAGCCAATACCAGCTCTTTCTGCTACAGCTCGGTCCGACAGCTCGCCTGTGTCTACCATCGATTGAAGGATAGCTGCAGGTACTTTTTCTTTTATGAAGGTTTCAAGCTTTTGAAGCCTATCACGTAGAACCGTATGATAATCTTGCCCCCAAGAAGCACGGCAAAAGATTCCTCGGCGATCTTCCTTTGTGCTCTTTGGTGCATCCTTTAATTTAGAAGGATACGCAAGTGCAATTGAAATAATAGATCTAGCTTTTGGAACAACTAATGTGGGATCTACTCTCTTTTCAATATCAGGTTCTTCAAAGCCTGAAGCATAACCTAACTCTTGCTGTGCTAACAATCGATTCTTTAACTCATCAAACATAGAAGCACTCGCAAATCCAATCTTATCGATTCCAATCTCTTTGCTGTATGAAATAATTTCTTCCTTCAACTGATACGCATTCATAGTGAGTAATGGCCTCCTTTCCAAGAAATTCTATATATTCATGCATTGAACTGTTTTCTCACTCAATGAAATGATAGGATGGTATCTATAAACGAACAAATACTAATTATAATAGAAAGGATCAAAAAAATGAACTTTACATTATCGCCCGCTATTAAACAGCTTTGCCCTTCTTTTAAAATGGGAATCATTCAGTATAAAAATATTGAAGTTGGTGATTCTCCTCAAATGCTAAAAGGACGTCTGCGCCTCTTTCAAGAATCCATTTATTTCGACCTTGAGTCAAAAAAAGTAACAGAATTCGAAGGTGTTAGCGAGTGGAGAAAGCTTTTCAAAACATTTGGAACTGATCCAAGTAAATACCGTCCTTCTATAGAAGCTTTAATTAGAAGAATAGGAAAACAAACGTATTTGCCTTCTATCAATTCTGCTGTGGACATTAATAACTTTTTTTCATTGCAATATGAAGTCCCAATTGGAATTTATGATTCCTCTAATTTAGAGGGTCCCATCGAATTTACTATCGGTAAAAAAGAAGAGTCTTATGAAGCTCTAAATGAACGTAATATTTCTTTAGAAAATAAAATCCTTTCAAAAGATGTCCTAGGAGCTTTCGGAAGCCCTTATGTCGATTCTAACCGAGCATACGTAACTGAAAAGACAACACAAGCTGTACAGTTCATTTATTTAAAGCCTTCACTTTCAGAAGAACAGGCTTATAAACTAACTAAATCCCTAAGTGACATGTTCATTCAAATCCACGGCGGAGAAGCAACCTATCAAGTCATTAACTGATGTACGTAAATATAGCGTCTATCTTTTCAAGATAGACGCTATATTTACGCTAAAAATAAAAAACGCAACATCTCAGCTTTGAAAGCGAGACACTGCGTTGTGATAACAATATGTATGGAGCGGGTGATGAGAATCGAACTCACGACATCAGCTTGGAAGGCTGAGGTTTTACCACTAAACTACACCCGCAAATATTATCAAAATTTGTCGACCGATAAGTAAAAATAAAAACAGGAAGCATCCTGTCAAGTAAATCTAAAGTACCGATGGTCGGGGTCGAACCGACACTCCCGAAGGAACACGATTTTGAGTCGTGCGCGTCTGCCAATTCCGCCACATCGGCAAAATAAAAAAGGCAAGTTAAAATTATAAATGGTGCCGAGGGCCGGACTTGAACCGGCACGGTAGTCACCTACCGCAGGATTTTAAGTCCTGTGTGTCTGCCAATTCCACCACCCCGGCAGCTTGTAAATAAATGGAGGCGGCAACCGGATTTGAACCGGTGATAAAGGTTTTGCAGACCTCTGCCTTACCACTTGGCTATGCCGCCATTTACTCAAGACTAAATAACTTTATTAAAATTGGAGCGGAAGACGAGGTTCGAACTCGCGACCCCCACCTTGGCAAGGTGGTGTTCTACCACTGAACTACTTCCGCATATATGGCTGGGCTAGCTGGATTCGAACCAACGCATGACGGAATCAAAATCCGTTGCCTTACCGCTTGGCGATAGCCCAATATTGGAATATGCATACCGTTTATAAATGGGGCGACTGATGGGAATCGAACCCACGAATGCCGGAACCACAATCCGGTGCGTTAACCACTTCGCCACAATCGCCACGTATATATGCAATGTTATTTTTATAATTGGCAGGGGCAGTAGGAATCGAACCCACACTGACGGTTTTGGAGACCGTAGTTCTACCTTTAAACTATGCCCCTGTAAATGGTGGAGGGGGGCAGATTCGAACTGCCGAACCCGAAGGAGCGGATTTACAGTCCGCCGCGTTTAGCCACTTCGCTACCCCTCCACAATAACTGTGGTGCCGGCAAGAGGACTTGAACCCCCAACCTACTGATTACAAGTCAGTTGCTCTACCAGTTGAGCTACACCGGCATTTTAAAAACAAATGTTTTTAAAATGGTGGCTCGGGACGGAATCGAACCGCCGACACAAGGATTTTCAGTCCTTTGCTCTACCAACTGAGCTACCGAGCCTTATTAAATTTAAAATGGCGGTCCCGACGGGAATCGAACCCGCGATCTCCTGCGTGACAGGCAGGCATGTTAACCGCTACACCACGGGACCACTTGGTTGCGGGGACAGGATTTGAACCTGCGACCTTCGGGTTATGAGCCCGACGAGCTACCGAACTGCTCCACCCCGCGATGATAATATATGGTGGAGGATGACGGGATCGAACCGCCGACCCCCTGCTTGTAAGGCAGGTGCTCTCCCAGCTGAGCTAATCCTCCACTATTATGTAGATAAAAATAAATGGTGACCCGTACGGGATTCGAACCCGTGTTACCGCCGTGAAAGGGCGGTGTCTTAACCGCTTGACCAACGGGCCA
>NZ_JBFTZR010000019.1:0-33564 GCF_056406695.1 Priestia sp. P1_B12_1
CATAAGAAATTATTAAAGAGATAGTTATCAAATATAAATTCCAGAATGGATTATATTTGATAAGTTTTGAACAACGTAACCTTCACTGAAAGTAAATGAATAATGCATTTTATAAAATTGAGTAAATATACAAACTTATTTATAAAATTAAAGTTTCAATATTTACACTATCTGACGACAAATTAGTTCTTTTTCTACAAGATAGGTAAATGATATAACTATTTTTAAGAAAATGAGTTAACCATTACTCTTATCAATAAAATATAATCATTTTTATACAAAAGATATTATATCTTTTAAATTTATATTATTTTTTATAGAACTATATGATCTATATATTAAGATCAAAAAAATATCTATTTGTCGTCACCAAGAGTAAATAGGTAAACTAATTATTTTTATGAAATACTTCAATATTTACTTAACGTAATTCAAGTTATTGGCACAAAAAAAGCTTTAGAAATCCATAGATTCCTAAAGCTTTTTTTGTTTTATTTGGGATATATATTTTCTGATTGACATTCCTCAACCCAAACACCAATTAGTTGAACAAGCGAGGATTATAATTGTACTAAAACCAATTACTAATTGTTGCCCATATAAATATTATAAGTATGCCAAATCCAACCAGCCATAAAAACACAGACCAAGCGCGGAAAGTCAAAAAAACTGGCAGGTCCCATACTAATATATTTCCTATTACATCAAATAAAGCCCTCCAAAATGGTTCTTTTGAGTTTCCTTTCCTCCATAGATAAATTCCTAACAGAATTGATAAAATTGCAACTGTAAGTAGAATCATTCCTTCTAATCTCACTGACACATCACCACTCTTTTACGTAACTTACTTAAGATAAAATTATTACTCATTAGTGGACTTGTCAATATTTACTGGACACTAAGTTAGGCTACTATGATGAATAAGCTTTTTCGTATTCACTAGGGGAAAGATAATGCAGAGAAGAATGCATTCTTTTGGTATTGTAATAGAGCTCTATATATTTAAATACTTCTTTTCAAGCTTGTTCTGGTGTCGTAAATTTGGCATCATGAATGAGCTCTCTTTTTATGGTCTTATAAAAAGATTCCATTAACGCATTATCATAGGGATTTCCTTTTCTGCTGACACTTGAAACAGCACCATACTTTTTCAGTATGGCTTGAAAATTACTACCTGTATATTGGGATCCCTGGTCTGTATGGATAATTAATCCTGTTGGAGGATGTTCTTTCTTATATCCTTGTAAAAAAGCGTCTATCACAAGAGAATCTTTCATCCGTGTACTCATAGACCAGCCACTCACTTTTCTCGAGTAMATATCCACAAATACCGCAAGGTATAAAGTGCCCTTTTGAGTAGGGATATAGGTAATGTCACCGACCTATATTTTATTTCGTCCGTCTGTGTGAAAAACTTGATTTAGGAGGTTGGGTCTTTCTATAGAAGGTGATTTTTTATTATAACGTTTATAGCGATACCGACTTCCCTTCGCATACAGGTTCATTTGACGCATCAGTTTTCCTACTCTTTTTCGATTTACCTTGATTCCCTTCTTCTCAAGAACCTTTGTAATTCTTAAGGATCCATATCAGCCTTTATGTTCCTTAAATATCTCCTTTCTGCACGTAACCCTTCATTCTCTAAAGCTCTTTTAGAAGGTTTTCTCTGTAAATATTCATAGTAATCTGATCGTGAGATGTTTAATGTTTTACAAGCCTTCTTGATGTTATAGTTGTATTTATTTTCTTTTAAGAATTGAAATCTTACACATTCTTTTTCTTCAAGAAGACCCGGAACTTTTTTAATAAATCAAGCTCTTTTCTAAGTTCTTCATTCTCACGCTTGAGCTTTTTTATTTCATACTGGGAATTATAAAGTGCGCTTCCAAGGCCTGGAAACGCACTTTCCCCATATTCTTCATATTCACTTACCCAACGATATAGCGTATTTGCATGAATGGATAACTCTTTCGCAACCTCTTTTACAAATAGGTTCTCTTCCAGCACTAACTGAACGGCAGCCATTTTAAATTGACGATCATAAACTTTTCTACCCATAAACTGAATCACCTTTTTCTCTTAATTTAGTGTCCAGTTTATCGTACCATCTTCACTAATTGACAAGTCCACTTTCCACTAAAGCAACTATATGTAATTCTTAGATTAGATTGATTAAATCATCTATACAAATATTTAAGGTTGTTAAATGCTTACATGTCATGTTATGCTGTACATCAACCTAATCATTAAATTGAGTTTAAAAAAAGGTCGTTGCTACGTAGCAACGACCTTTTTTTCATTAATTATATATTTCAGTTGATTAGATTTTATTTTCGGAAATTTCTTTTTATTTTAAAAACCTAGTGATATACTTAATCTGTCGGCTTGTTATAAGTGTCTGATGTGCATAACGAACAAAAACCTCTTCTTTCTTACCTCAAGAAGAGGTTTTTTGTGTTTAACAATGTATATTTTTTCTTACTATGAACAAACTAGACTAGAATGCTTACGACCTAGCATTTGCAAACTGTTTTATTCTCCAAAAAAAGCTACTGTTGAGGCACAGTAGCTTTTTTCGTAACAAATTTTGAATCTGTTTCTTTTCCTTACTTTAAAAGGTATAAAACGAATAATAAATAGTCGTTTGAGTAAACAATTTAAGACGCGAAAAGGCTTCAATCACTTGGTTGAATATTGGTGGAATAACTGCAAAAGAAAAAAATTGAATAGGCCTGAGTTTTTTTCTTTTTTATATTGTAGATGATATAAAATGTTAGTTTATATAAACATGATTCTGAAACATACCAAAAAAGAGACCTTGTTGCAGAAACGGTTCCGCCAAGGACTCTTTTTCCGGAGTATGCAATTTTTTATACATCCTTGATATAACACAGTTTTCTCTTCGTAGGTGTTTGAAAGAAAGGTGTATAGAAGTGCACCTTCTATATATATGCTCGTCTTCATAAAAAAAGCATTTCTTTATTTGTGATAATATACATTATCACAAATAATACATTTAAAGAAGCCTACTTAATAAAACGTTCACTCTACTTTATAAAGATCGATACATAGTATCAATCATCGGTAGAGAAAAGTACATTATAATCGGGTAGATAGCTTACTATTGTCACCTGCATTCTGAGTCATACTGAGCAGTCTAAATCCTCTAATACAAACTATTACTCCAGTTACCCATAGTATTAAAGCTGAGCCAAAACCTAGAGATACCCACCATGCCATAATTTGATGATTGCTTATTATTGTTTTTACAGGAAAAGTTAACATGACAAGCGTTGCTAGTAAGCACAGAAGTGTCCCTGTAATATAATAAATTGGCAGTTGAAACAGGGATGCTAGAGGAAAAATGAGCACCGACAATAAGGGCCATAACAGGAACAAACAAATCTAAGTGATTAGTGGATGCACAAACAAAAGAAGCCATAGCAATCAAAAGATCTTCTAAACTAAAAATAATACCGAACCATATAGAAAAAACCTATCTCTTTTGACTGGGAAGAGATAGGTTTTTCTGTTTTTAAGCTGTATATCGTAAACAATCTTACGTGCCATAATCCCAATTCTATGAATCAATATTTTTCTTTATACTTAATCCATGTTTTAATAAAAATAGGGAGAAACCACATGATTAAGTATAAAGAAAGTGAGATAAAATGGAATTTAATCGGGCTGAAGTTAACAATAAAAAGAAAAGAAAGTTGTCTTTTAAACTTTTGGGTATCGTGTTTATCATTTTAATTCTATATATAATCTACTGGATGCATTTTAAAGAGACACCTTTCTTAATAAGTGAATCTCCTAATAAGATTAATGAAGTAGAAATTAATGAATATGAGAACAGTTTATAGAATGGTCCGCATAAGGTAAAGAGCACCTCAAGGTAGCAAGCACTATGAGACGAAATAGTCAAAATCAATATGAACTGCATTGACAAGCGATACACAAATTAAAATAACCATGAGATATGAACATAAAACGGAGGTTATTCAAGATAACTTTGGCACATCAGAAATAAAACGAAACTCTGCACTTCAACAAAATTTTCAATTATACACTTGAAAAGGTATTTTTAGATTCTCTATTTCTTGACAACAAAAAGCACCCTGCCGGATACAAGGATGCTCTTTGCACGTTTTTACAAAAGGTATTTATATGAAACAAAAGGAGAAAAGATTCGGTCAACTTTTGGAGTGGTTAACCATTACTAGGATGTGTTGTATTTTTATTCTTATACACACATGGGTGAAACAATTGAATTATTTGTTAAACTAAGTGCTAGCATATCATTAAGCTACGTTTCTTGTTTATACTCTTTTTTGGCTAATCTAAAAGCTCTTATGTTCACAAGATTCCCCCCTATAATTGTAAGCACTTAACTAAATGATATCCGTGAAACTATACTAGCTCCACTGTCTAATGTTAGATTAAGTATTTGATAAAACTTAATAAACAATTGTTGGCATGGTATTGCCAGCAATTGTTTTATTTCTAAAGATCAGAACCTTCCCGACTTGAATATAGAATGTAACAGCCAAAGAAACATCAATATGGCTACTCCAAATCCAATTTCAATAGCCGGTATGTTCCAAAGAAGCATGGATTGTCTACTCAACGCAGAACCAATGATAAGACCTACCATGATAATGCTAAAGGAAAGTAAAACAATACTAAAAGATAATCGATTACTGATACGATCTAATTTCTTTAAAAATAAATCAAGTTCAGGAATTGTGATTTCCATATGTATTTTCCCTTTTTTCATGACCGAGGTTACTTCTTGAACATTCTTCGGTAATTCGGTAAGAATCTCTCCATATTCAACTAAATGTTTAGAGATATTTTCTATTACCTTTTTGGGATGATAACGTTCTTTTAATAACTGACGCCCAAAAGGTTCAGCTACTTTGATGATACTAAGTTCCGGATCTAATTTTTGAGCCACTCCTTCTACGGTAAGAAGAGTTTTTCCCAATAATATTAGATTGGTTGGGATACGAATTTGATGTTGATATGCGACAAAAAACAGATCGTTGACAGCTTGACCAAGACTAACCTGACTTAAAGGGACATCATAATAATTCCCCCTTAGCTGATCCAAATCGTATCTTAGTTTCTGCATATTGACATCATCGGGTACCAATCCCATTCGAGTAATCGCTTTTATCACGCCGTCTGTACTTTGATGCATCATAGCAATGGTTAAAGAAGCAAAATGGTCTTTCATCTCTGGTGTAAGACGTCCAACCATACCAAAATCCATAAAAACGACAATTTCTTCGGGTAAGACTAGGATATTACCAGGGTGAGGGTCTCCATGAAAAAAACCTTCTCTTAAAATTTGATGAAAGATAGCTTGAACAACTCGTTCAGCTACTATCTTACGGCTGTATCCTTTATCATTAATCTTTTCCTCTTCATTCAATTTTGTGCCTTCAACATATTCCATAGTTAGAACTTTTGAGGTTGAATAATCCCAATATACCTTAGGGATATAAATTTTCGGATCGTTTTCAAACTGTTTAGCAACCTTTTCTGCATTTCGTCCCTCAATGGTATATTCTAATTCAGCTCGGAGATCTTTGGAAAATTCTTCAACAACCTCACTTATCTTGTATCTAGCTGCCCATTCTAATCGATGCTCTGCTAATATGGATAACTCTTGAAGGATTTCTAAATCCGTTTTAATAATATTTCTAATATTAGGCCGTTGGATTTTGACAGCTACTCGCTCACCTGAATTCAGAACTGCATAATGGACTTGACCAATAGAAGCTGCTGCCAAGGGATCTTCATGAAATCTTTCAAATACATCATCTATCGTAGCATCCAATTCTTGTTCGATAATTCTTTTAACATCATAAAATGAAAAAGATGACACATGATCTTGAAGTTTTTCAAGCTCACAAATGATATCCTTAGGAATTAAATCAGGTCGTGTACTGGCAATCTGGCCCATTTTTACAAAAGTTGGTCCTAATTCCTCCAAGAACAATCGAATCCGTTCACCCGTCGTTTTGGTGTGGATTTTCTGATGACCTTCGGCAAATAACCGTTTAGGCAAGGAAAACAGCTCAAGAAGTCCTAATTCCTTAGCAATAAAGCCAAATCCATTACGGGAAAATGCGGTTACAATATCTCGATAACGTTGGATGTGTTGAATTTTTCTTTTAATAATATGAAGTCCCCCTTAAAACCATTTCATTTTCTTATGACTCGGGTTTATTTTGTTAAGTATCTAATTACTTCATACGTTTTTTAATCTGTTAGAGATGTTTATTCTATTTTATTAGTTTAAACCTATATACTATCAATCCGTTGTAATTTATTTAGTTAATAAGAAAAACACTTTAAAAAGAACACCCGATAGTAATACTGTAAGAGGTAAAGTAATAACCCATGTAATTACAATGCGCTTCGCTACGCCCCATTTTACATCTTTCATTCGATGTGCGGAACCGACTCCTATAATAGATGAAGATACCACATGTGTAGTACTTATAGGCAATTTTAATGCTGTGAATCCGAATATAATTAGAGCAGAAGATAAATCAGTTGCTGCGCCATTTGCTGGGTTTAACCTGGTTATTTTCCCTCCAATCGTTTTAATAATTTTCCAACCGCCGATTGTCGTTCCCATTCCTATGGCAATTGCGACACTAATTCGAACTCAAAATGGAATATTCATTGAGGGTTGATATCCTGCCGTAATTAATGCCATTGTAATGATACCCATAGTTTTTTGAGCATCATTTGTTCCATGCGCAAACGATTGGAGTGCTGCTGTAAAAAACTGAAATAAGCGCATTCTTCTGTTGTTTTAGAGAAAGTGGAATTTTTAAAAACCCTTTGTAATTTAGTGTATGAAATCCGTCTGCTACAATAGCAGCCCCAGAAATAGAGCCCACAAGTGCATGAGAGGAACTACTAGGAATACCGAAATACTATGTGATAAGATTCCATATAATTACTGATATTAAAGCACTTAAAATAACTATTGATCCATCTTGCAATGAAAAAGGATTAACAATATCTTTTGTAATGGTTTGAGCTACTCCGGAAAAAAGCAAAGCACCTACGAAGTTCATTAAAGTTGCTAAAAGAATAGCAAGCTTTGGAGATAAGGCCCGAGTAGTAACCGATGTAGCAATTGTATTGGCTGTGTCATGAAATCCATTGATAAAGTCAAAAGCTAAGCCCCATAATACAATTAAAACAAGCATTAAAGTTAAAAATCCCATTGGCTAGCTACCTCCGTATTTAATCCTCCTGATAATAATGTCAAGTTTAGCGAGGGATTTTTTGAAATACTTTACATTCCCTTGTGTATTTTATATGTTTGTTGGAGCATATGAAGAGAAAGAAACTTTTTAATTTGAACTAATTATTACTACTATGTAAGTAAAGCAAATTATAAGAAAAGAAAAAACTACTGTGTACAGTTCACAGTAGCTCTTTCGTAGCAAAAGTAATGATCTTAAAATTCGCTCAATGTGTAAATTAGTTTGTTCCATGTAAGAGAAAATATACAGGTTTCTTTATAAAAACATTAAAAGAGTTATCTTATATATAAAGGTAACTCTTTTGTTCAAAGTATATTATATACAAAGGAGCGACATATTAACGATGTCTTTTTTAAAATAAGAATTCTTTTGCTTAGTACCCTTACATCACCAACCATTAGCAAACTGTTTTATTCTCCAAAAAAGCTACTGTTGAGGCACAGTAGCTTTTTTTGCAACAAATTTTGAATCTGTTTCTTTCTTTTAATTTAAAAGGTATAAAACGAATAATAAACAGTCGATTGAGTAAACTATTTAAGACGCCAAAAGGCTTCAATCATTTGGTTGAATATTGGTGGAATAACTGCAAAAGAAGAACCACTGAATAGGCCCAGTGGTTTTTCTTTTTTATGTTGTAGATGATATAAAATGTTAGGTTACATAAACACGCTTCTGAAACACATAAAAAGAGCCCTTGTTGCAAACGGGTCCGCCAAGGACTCTTTTGCTGGAGTATACAACTTTTTATACATCCTTGATATAACACAGTTTTCTCTTCATGGGTAATCGAAAGAAAGGTGTATGAAAGTGCACCCTCTATACGTATGCTAGTCCCTTTGGGAAATATACTACAGTCTATAATAAAACAAATTCTATATTAAATTTCCTTTTCTTCTAAAATGGCTACAGGGCTAAACACCTCATAATGAATCTGTTCGTTTGGTACATCCCATCTATGCAATGCTTTCAAAATGGCTTCCATAAAAGGAATAGATCCACAGAAGTAAAAAACAGCTTCTTTTGAGGGAACAATCGATTGCAACAATTCTAAATTAACGTAGCCCTCTTTATCAAAATCATCACCAAGTTGATCCTCTTCATTAGGAGAACTATAACAAATGAAGGAGGTGACATTTTCATTGCTGCTATCTAATTGAGCCACATGGTCTTTAAAGGCATGTGTTTTTCCATTAATAGTTGCATGAATAAATGTAACCTGACGTGTGGGCTGCTTTTCTACAATGGTATTGAGCATACTAAGCAAAGGGGTAATGCCTATTCCTCCACTAATGAGTACAACAGGCTGTTCACTATGATCAAGCACGAAATCTCCAGCCGGAGCTGAGAACTTAAGTGTATATCCTGTTTGAACTTGTTCATGTAAATAGGTTGAGACAATCCCGGCTGGAGCCCCATCATGTGCATCTTCTCGTTTCACACTGATCCGATAACAATCCTTTCCAGGAGCTTCAGAAAGGCTATAATGACGAACATGAGTATATTCTTCCCCAGGAACGGCTGCTGCTAATGTAAGGTATTGTCCTGCTTTATAAGAGGCAATTGGTTTGTCATCTTTAGCTTTTAAATAAAAAGATGTCACAGTATCACTTTCTTCTACCTTCTTATCTATATAAAAGCTTCGATATCCCTCCCAACCTCCAGGTTGGCTCTCCGTTTCTTTGTAGAGAGCTTCTTCTAGCTCAATAAAAGCATTGGCGATATATCCGTACGCTTTTCCCCACGCTTCAATAATATCGTCTGAAGCTGCATCTCCCAAAACATCCTTTACTGCTTGAAGTAAGGTTTCCCCTACAACCGGATATTGCTCTGCTTTTACTCCTATAGCGCGATGCTTTTGTGAAATCCTTTCAATGACAGGTTTGATGGCTTCTAAGTTTGTAATATGTTCTCCTGCAGCATAAACGGCATATCCTAATGCCTCTTGTTGGATTCCTCTTTTTTGATTCGTTTGATTAAACATATTATACAAATCTGGTGCCTTTTCAAATAATAACTCATAAAACCTTTTACCTATTTGTTTACTATGCTCTTTCAAAACCGGTACTGTTGATTGAACGATCTTAATTGTTTTAGAATCAAGCATGTTACATCATCCACCCTTTAAGAAGTTTATAATATGTATCAGGACTGAATACTAGACTTAATATACCTAAATTTATGCAATCCTATACGAGTCTTGAAAGTCTATAGGTAATATTCACATCAGAGAATCGCTTTAAAACGTCGTTTTTTTCAATCTAGATTATTTTAAGATGTACATGATATATAACTTTAGTTAACATAATAGGAATTATCAAAAATAACTTAAAAAGAGCCCTTTTAAAAAATGAAAAAGGTTTTTTCTTATGCAAATTGAGGGTCGTTAACTTTAATCGATATAAGAAATTCAATCAGGAACAGTATCAACTGTTGAAAAAAATGATTTGTAAAGGAGATATCCTTTACAGACATTTGTTAGCTCATTTTGGTCGTAATAAAGAAGAAATTTCATGGAAGTAGAATACTATCACAAAAGTTAGTGATGCAAATATTATAGGATTGAATATGCCACTGTTAGATATAACTTAATGTATAATAGAGGAAACTCGTCACAAATAATGTTTTTGCACCAAAATCATTATGAAATAAAAAAATCCCTTTTAAAAGGGATTTTTTTATTTTTATAGGGAGCTAATAGTCGATGCGGATCAATACATCTAAATTAGTTTACTCAAAATAGAAGGAGATATTCATTTTTAATATCCATAGATATGTAACTTTTTTTAAAAAATTTATACTTTAAGCATACAAGGAAGATTGGCTGTTGGCAGACCTATTCTTTCTTGTAATACATCCTATCCTTTAGAAGAAAAAACTTTAAACGGCCAATCCTCTTTTCAAGAACCAGTAATCTTTTCATTAGCCCATAACTTTTTTTCTATGTGTTTATTTAACTTTGTTAAGTAATTAATCTATACGAACGTGAACCTTGAAATTTACTTTTAATTTAGGATAATATTCGTATCGCCAATTCTTTAGTTGATCATAAGAAAGTAAATCCTGGAATTGTTGTCCAAATCCAAAAATATCTGAATGATTTTTTTTTGATTTTTTGAGCATACTGTAAAAACGCTTTTCAGTAATCTTTTCAAACTCTTCTTTTATTTCGTCTGTTGTTGTGTCTTCTTTTTTTTCTAAGATATGTATTGTAAAGTTTAAATCACTTGACACTACAGGTATATTATTTTCCATCTTTGTTTTATTTCGAACGGAACTGTTTGTAACAATAATTGTAGCATAATTTAAACTCTCTATTTTACCTTTTTCATCCTTGTTTTGAAATACTTTAATGAATTGGCTTTCTTCAGGGCGTATCCTTGCAACAGGTTGCCCTTTACTTAAGATTTCAGCGCCTTTAAAATCTAATACGGTATCTTTTCCAGACTGAATAACTGGAACAGCAATATCTTTTGTATATAAAAATGGACTTTTATACAATTCCCAAATAGGAATACTAAAAATTTCTGGTGCCCATCCAAATCCCTTATTAAAATAATCATATAAAGCAGTGGCATTGACACCTAATTTATCATTGATGTTTGATAAAACCTTTTGAATATTATCATCTGTCAAAGCTACTAGGGCTCTTGATGGAATTTCTTCTGAACCGACTAACAATTTGGTAAGCTCTTTTAATCTCAACGAGTTCTGAGCCAATTTATCTTGAATGATAATCAATTGTATTTGTGATAAATCAACTGCATTTTCGGAATTAGTACGAATTTTACTAAGGGCACTTGCTATACTTTCCCCTTCCTCCGTGACAATGGTTGATACTTGTTCATAATCTTTTGGAACTGGAGTTTGTAATGTTAATTCATATTTTTGGTTATCATTTATAGAAATACCCATGACTAAAGGGAGAGAGCGTTTATTAATATCTTTAATATCCCAGCAACCACAGAGAAAGATTATCGTTATAAATACAAATAATAATTTGTAAGTTTTATTATTTCTCATGCTCTAATCTCCCTTTTTTGCCTTTTAATAAGAAACCATAGATAAGAATGGTAAATGGAATAATGATTATAAAACAGGTTTGAACACCTATACTCCATAAAAAATATTTTTCAACAGTAGATTGGTCTGGAACTAACAATGCTAAGATAAATGCCATAATAGAAAAAGTTATAATCCAAGTAGAACTTTTCGCTTTTTGATAATTTATTACTTTTCTCATAATTGTGCCTATCACCCAAAGTATTACAGAGTTAGATAGTGTAACTAATCCAATTAAAGATATACCAAACAACATAGTTTGTCGATTAAATACAAACCAGCTAATATTCACTGAGTCCATAGCCTCTAGAAAAGGATTTTCAAGTGTAAGCACTGTTTCTTGGCCAAAGATAAAAAGTGGGACATACACAATAGACAGATAAGAGAGTACAACCAAAACACATAATAAACTAAGATGGCGCAACCTCCATTTCATATCAACAGAAAAAAAACCTAAAAATAAAAAGAAAGAAAATCCTAATATGTATATATACTTAACATTTAACAAGTGATAAGGGGACGGTTCAACAGCCTGTGTAATATTATGTAAATCGAAATTAACCACAGACGATAAAACATTAAACATCACTAATGGAATAGCGATTATAGAGATGAAAATTGTAGCACGTAAGATGGTTCCTAAACCTTTTATAGCTGTATACACTGAAAGGAAAAATAATAGTAGTAATATGGACCAATATGGGGTTCGAGGTAGAAATATTGAGACAATTACCTCTGTATGTAATCGAATATTATAAGCGACTAGGAATGTTAAGTTAATTACAAAGGGAATAAGAAAGATAACTGCGATCCCTCTCCCCATTTTCAGATAAATATCAATAACATTATCTTGCGGAAAATAGTTTAAACCCTTCGTATAACAAAGGATTAAAATTAACTGTAAGATTCCTTGACATATAATTAATTCCCAATGAGCTGTTTTTGTTACGGTATATAGGAGATTGGGATAAACGATATATCCAAAGCTTAAATGCATAACAATGAAAACAATACTAATTTGTATTCGCTTGGTCATGTAGCGTCTCCTTTCTTTTTCATACTGAATGTCAGATAAGGAATACCATCAGATGTTAAGCTCGCCAAGTATATTATTGTGAAACTAAAACCAATACATACACCTAGGATTCCGAAGAGTGATGCCAAAATTAAAATGGGGTATTTTAGCAAACGAATGTATAATGAATTCTGCATCCCAATGACTGTAGAACTTGCAATTACCACTGCAGTAATGACTATTACTAATAAATTACTAACTAATTTTGCTTCAACCATGGCCTGGCCTAATATAATCCCTCCCACCATAGTAACAGATGGGCCTACACTTTTAGGAAGTCGTACTATAGCTTCTAATATTAAATCAACTATAACAACCATTAGGATAGTTTCAAGAAAAGCTGGTAAAGGAATACCCTCTCTGCTTTTAGCTACAAATAAAGCAAGGTCTGTTCTAAATATTTCGGGATTAATGGATACTAATGCAACGTACAAAGCAGGAAGTATGACCGTAGCTAAAGCACCTATTACTCGAAAAATACGAAGCATACATGCCAATATAGAAGGAAAGTTGTGATCATTTTCACTGTTAAACATATCTACAATGAGATTTGGATATACAAGAGCAAAGGGAAAGTTATTTAAGAAAAATACTACTCTGTTTTCCTTTAAGGAACTTATAGCTTGAGCTGGAATTTCAGTAGCAAAGAAATTACTAATAGGACTTAATTTACGTTGGCCAAATTGTTTATCAAGATCATCAACATTGTTGATATCGTAATCAATCTGTTTTATTTGTTTATTAACCTTTTTAATAAGCTCATTAGAAACTTTTCCTTCAACATAAAGCATAGATAGTTTTCTTTTGTCCCAACTGCCTATTTCATAAGAACAGTTACAAAGATGTTCCGTATTTAATCCTTTTCGAATCATGCCAATGTTGGTATTGCTATCTTGTCCAAATGCATCCATAGAAGATTGAATAGGACTTTCATTTTTAGGCTCTCCAATACTACTTCTTAAGTTTTGAGTCACAGGATCTACTATGGCATTCTGTTTTTCATCCTTTGACACAAGCACTAAGCTCCCTTGTAATATAGCCTTTATTAGTTGATCTATACCAACATCAAGCTGGTCACTAAGGTTTGTCAATAAATCTTTGATTGAAGCTGATGGCGAGGCCATTTGTTGAATATATAGCTTAGATTTTGGCACATCAATGAGTGTACTAAATCCTATAAGGTAAACTTTATCCTTGCCAATTAGCTCTTCTTGAATAAAAAAATCGTCCTGATTGGAAAATTTCAATTTAATTATCTCTGTTATCTTCCTCATTAATTTATCCCTCTTTGATATAAAGTGATGTTTTCCATAGTCTTAAAAGATGTAGTAGCCCTCTGGATTTTTAGGCAGAGCATAGTCTAAAAATGATTATCGATAAACTAACTTTCAGTTCTCCTGTTAGATAGCAATCATTATTCAAATAATGTGAGTTGCAATTTCCGGATTTTCGTCTTACTTTCAAATAGTTGTGCGATTATAAAGAGATCATCTTATATGGAAAGTTTTACACAAAAACATTTTAATTATGTATAGTAGAACTTTCTCCAATATATTTTGATAATAGGTGTTTATAAATGTGTGTTGGACTAATTCAAAGTAGAAAAGGTACTTGCACATACCAAGTGCCTTTTATAATGTAATTAAAGTAATAAAATTCTTCGTTGACTCAACTGTATTTTAATTGCTTGAACAATTGTATATTTCTGTTTTAGCAAGTGTTTTCTTTGTTTTCAGAAAATAAAGGAGCTTTATCTTTTATTTTTTGGTGAATTCAGACTAACCTTAATGATTAAAGTTTAATAAGAGTAAATTATTTTTTGTTTGAAAAACAGGTAATTCATTATATAGGCTAGTATTAAATATAGAGGAGGTGTAGTCCATGATATATGTTTTCAAACTAACTGATGGAAGAGAGTATTTTATCAATGCTGAAAAAGTAAATATGAAAGAAAAAAGTTTTCAAAGTTGGCTAGAATCTGGATTAGAAAATAACCTTCCTCTCGATTTTCTTACAGAATATTTAACGCTTCAAGATGTTAAAGCTATAAAAATTTTGCTGCATGAAAAAATTAAATATTAAAGGAAGAATTTTTACAGACAAGATGATCCACTGAATATTAATGGATTATCTTGTCTGTRTTTGTGCTATATATTCATTTGTAAATTAGTATTATTTTTTTGCATCACTTGACATTTTTTACATCAAAGTAAACTAAATACATTGATACTTTATTAACTTCTAGAGGTGCAGGTGGAATCTTATTAACATACCATCGAGACATTTTGAAAGAGACACCTTACTTAATAAACTTGATAGTAAAAGGGTAGAGTACTTTTGTTAACGCTGGTTCAGTAAGACAGTCTACAGCTATAAATGTAATTGATGCAGTGAGATTACTCTTATAAGTCCTTCTCTTTTTGTTTTTTAAAATATTAGTTCAGTATGATTATAATGATTACCATTTAAAATATATATTTTACCAGTTCTGATGTATAAACCTGGGGTAAAAGTGGACAATAAGGTTTATCAATAGGTTACTGGAAAGGTTGAAAAATGAATGGATCATTTAGTTACTGCACGTGCAATGTTTGGTCTAAATATGGGGGTACATATTATTTTTGCCACACTTGGCGTGGGCATTCCTCTTATGATTTTATTGGCTGAACTAATTTACTACAAAACAAACGATAAAGATTATGAGCTCATGGCACATCGCTGGACAAAAGGAGCTGCTGTCCTCCTTGGAGTCGCCATTCCTACAGGAACAATTGCTGGTGTGCAATTAGCACTTCTCTGGCCAGGATTTATGGACATTGTAGGGAAAGTCATGGCTCTTCCTTTTCAGATTGAAATTTATGCTTTCTTTATTGAAGCACTTTTTCTCTCTATTTATGTATACGCAGCGGACCGTATCTCTCGAAAAATGCGAGTTATCAGTTTAATTTTAGTAGCACTAGGAGCTCTTGCTTCTGCCGTTTTAATTACAAACGTGCACGCATTCGAAGGAACGCCTGCTGGATTCCGTATTGTAGATGGAGAAGTTGTAAGTGTAGATCCTTGGGCAGCTTTCTTTAATCCGAGTTTCTTTGTAACGGCAGGTCACGTAGCTGTTTCTGCCTATACAACCGGTGGCTTTGTCATCGCTTCAGTGGCTGCTTTTAAAATGCTCCGTGCGCGAAAACATAATGCCAGAGAATATAAATTTCATCATAAAGCATTGATGATGGGATTAATTGTTGGAGGAATCTTTTCTTTTGTCACGGCTTTGAATGGGCATGAATCCATGCAAAGGGTATATGAATACCAACCCGAAAAACTTGCAGCAGCTGAAGGTTTATTTGAAACCCAAGATCATGCGCCATTAGCTTTAGGCGGATTTACGGATGAAAAAGAACAGCGAGTCAAGTATGGAATTGAGTTTCCATGGTTGCTTAGCTTCTTGTCCGGTAATAACTTTAATACTGTGATTACCGGACTCAATGACTTTCCTAGAGATTATTGGCCACCCCTTTTTGTGCATACCTTGTTCAACGGCATGGTAATGATTGGATCACTCTTAATTTTAGTTGCACTAGTTGGGCTTGTTTGGTACAAATTTCTAAAGAAAAAAAGCTTCCCGAAAATTTTCATGTGGGCATTTGTTGCAACGGGTCCTCTCGCGATCATGGGTGTTGAATTCGGCTGGATTTTCGCATGTACAGGAAGACAGCCTTGGGTCATTTACCGCATTATGCGCACATCAGAAGCCGTTACCACTTCTGCTCATTTGCATATTTTATTTTTCTTATTCTTGCTGGTGTATATCATACTTGTGGCTGCGGTAGCCCTTGTACTGGTATTTTATTTCAGACGTCACCCAGTTTCTAAAGAGCTTGCTGCACAAGCAGATTAAAAAGGATGTGAGAATATGGCTGATTCATTGTTATCAATCACTGTAATATGGGGCTTCATTTTTATCTATGCCGTCATGGGAACGATGGACTTTGGAGCTGGATTTTGGTCGATGGTTTATATTAATCGCAAAAAAACAAATGCGACAGATGTAGCTAACAGGTATTTATCACCTACTTGGGAAGTAACCAATGTATTTATTGTTGCGATTGTTGTTGCGCTGTTTAGCTTTTTTCCCCGAGCGACATTTACGCTTGGAACAGTGCTACTAGTACCCGGGAGTATCATTTTACTCCTTTTATCTATTCGAAGTGGATTTTTAGTGTTTTCGCACTATGCCAGCAGTTTTAAATACCGGAGAGCATTGGTTTATATATCGGGTATATCTGGCGTATTAATCCCTGCTTTTTTAATTGCTGTACTGCCCGTAAGTCAAGGTGAATTTATTGATATGATTAATGGCACGCAGCAATTAAATTTGGTCAGAGTGTTTTCAAGTCCCCATGTTTACTCATTTATTGGATTTGCGGTCACTTCGTCGCTGTTTTTGTCCTCACTTCTATTAGCAGATTACTCAAAGTCATCTGATGAAATGGAAGCTTATTGGATTTATCGCCGTGACGCACTTATTACAGGGCCACTTTCACTCCTAATGGCTATCTTTATTATGATGACGATGAAATCAGAAGCAAGCTGGTTATATGATAAGATGATGCAGTTTAAGCCGTTACTGTACGTATCGGTAGGTTTATTTGTAGTAGCAGGAATTGCCCTGTTGTTGCCTTCTACAAAAGGAAAAGGAATGCCTCGTTTAGCCGTGGTATCCATTGTCCTTCAATATTTCCTAGCCAGTTACGTGTACGGACGAAGCCATCTACCCTACATTGTCTATCCAAACGTAACGATTGAGAATGGCTTTACGCATCCCGATGCGTTCCATGCTTTATTTATTGTGTATATTGTGGGCTTTGCGATTTTATTTCCTGGGTTCTTTTATTTCTGGCGCCTATTTATGAAAGATAATAAAGCGTACAGTAAAAAGAAGCCATATTAAAGATAACCATAAGCATTTCATTAGCATCCTTAAAATGAAACATGAACCAAAGTATTTAGGCAACCTGTCTCTGATATTAAATTGGGACAGGTTGTTTACATTTTGTTAAATTCGCGTTTGATTATAAGAATGAATGTGTTCTACCACAAGTTCTTTTACCTTTAGGTTGGATATATTTTTATGTTTTGTGAATGAAAGGCTGTAATTTTGAAATTGCTGAAGAAGCTTTTCGACATAGGATTACGATGGCTTTCTGTCCCAGACATTCTGATAAGAACAGCTTTATTTTGAGAATAACATGTTAATAAACCGAATATAAAATTACTTCCTTAATCAGAATATAAAATCGCCTTTATTGGTTATCTTCATTTCATAATTGCTGATTATGAAATGAAGATAACCAATAAAGTACAAGAAGATGCAGGATTAAGCTTAAATATGATACAAAACAAAAAAACTACCTTCATGAACTCAAAGATAGTTTTTTTTGTTCTGTAAATAAACATTCAGTATAGAGAACTTACGCCTTCTTAAGTAGTTTACTCAGTATATTAGAGTGTATACCTATTTTTTATTTTTAAGAGAAGACCCTTAGATTAGATATATTACGCTCTCAATAAAACCTTATAATGTAAAAATATTTATATTATTTAACACCAAGGAAAGATTATATGTAGTTCTTTCTACAGCTTATTATTAAAAATTGCCGAGATCATTGGTAAGAATTTTGTTTTTGTTTCTTCATATTCAAGTTCCGACTCCGAATCACCTACAACGCCACATCCGGAAAAAAGAAATATCTCATTATCCTTAATGAGTCCACAGCGAATGCCTACTACGAATTCTCCCTTACCATAAGGGCTTATCCAACCAATAGGTGAAGCATACCAACCACGATCTAAACTTTCTTTTTCTCGAATAAAACGAAGAGCCTTTTGGGGAGGGTATCCATTCATAGCAGGCGTAGGATGTAGCATCCTTATCATTGTTAAAAGTGATATTCCCGCACGCTTGTATCCCTTCATAGGTGTATAGAGGTGTTGTATATGTTGATTCTTGTAAAGCATAGGCTCTTTTGGCATTTTCACCTTATAACAAGTTTCTTCCATCACTTTCTTTATCATATCGACAACGACTTTATGTTCGTACAAATTTTTTTCATCTTTTAATAATTCATTACCCAATCTAATATCTTCTATTTTATTTAAACTGCGTTTAGTGGTCCCAGCTAAAGCTTCGCTAACAAATACATCTTCTCGACTTTCGATTAACCTTTCAGGTGATGCACCAATAAAACAGTCATTTTCATATTCTATAGCAAAAAGATAAGTAGAGGATTGTTGTATATACAAATTATTTAAGATTGACGAAGCAGAAAACACCTCGTTACCTTTCACATTAATCTTTAGACTACGAGCTAAAACGACTTTATCTATTTCTCTCAAACGAACTCTGTGAGCTGCATGATCTACTGTCTCCATCCACTTATGAGAATCAATTTCTTCATACTCAACGTTTAAAAAAGAGGTATCATCTATAGACTTTAGAGACTCCTTAAGTATTTGTTCTTTTATACTCATATAGTTATCCACTACTACCTCTTCATCAGTATCTTTAGAAACTAACATATTAAATGTGAACCAAGTCGTATCTTTTCTTTTTATGACCATAAATTTTGGTAAAGTAAGGCGTGAAGAAGGAAATTCCCTCCAAAGATTTGTTTTGGGCTTGAGTGGGTCAAAACAGAATCCTCCTAACAACATAGGACCAACTAAATCGTCTCTATTCTGAGGGAAAGTCATTCTATCATCCAATAATGAATCCCATTTTTTATCATGAATTTCAAAGTGATGTGAGAATTGATTTTCAAGTTCAAAACATTTATCAAATCCAACTAAGATTAAATCTCTTGATGCATTGGACCAGAAAAACCGCCTTCCATTACTTTGCATCTTAGCAGCTTCAAAAGCGCCAATTGGGTTGATTGATTTAATTTGTTCAGAGTAGGTAATCAAAAGCTCTTTTTGTAGTGAGGTAGACTTTTCTTTTCCTTCTAGAATACATTGAATTAAGCTTTTGTTTGTTATTGTCATTATATTCACCTATGTTATAAAAAGTTAATGAATTATTTAACGATTAAATACTGTATATTAGAATTAAATAGACTGATTTTTAAATTGAGGTTTTTCTCATAAGAAGAGTAAAATTCTATACTCAAATTTCTCTTATTAATTTTCTGAGCTTTGACTCCCTTTTTCTTTAACTCTGTAACGATAAGATCAATTGATTTCATCATACTATCCTTTCTAGAGATGTACCTTCACCTCTAATTTTGAAAAGAACAACGTTAACTACTTTTCTTTTCAAAGAAATTTTTTTCAATCTGAGGCATATCAAATCCAAAAACAAAAGCTGCTCCTAACAATAAAGCAAATAAATTTAAAAACCAATCTTTATTACTTTTTCTCGTGCCTAAGCATTTAAATATTTCCTGAAATTGAATTCTTTCATCTGCAGCAACCATAGGCACTGTACCAAAATACTTTAAAACAAAGTCAAGTTTAAGATGAACAGCTAGCTCTAGCATATTATTTAACGTTTCAAGATAACTTTTAAGATTTTTTTCTTTATAAAGATTTATAAAATTGTCATTAACTTTTGAGACAAGTTGTTCTGTATCAATTTTCGTTATCTCTGTTATCTCTATCATTTTTTTGATATCCATTACATCGCCTCCCTTAATTATATATATTACACACCTCTATGTGGTTAAAGACTTTATACATAGATAATCTTCGATTCTTAGACCTTTTAACAGACTATTTGGAGATATACATCTATCAAAGGCTATTCATAGGTTGTTTTATTGGTTCAGCTAGTCAATACAGTATTAAAATATTTAAAAGATTTAACCTCTCTATATCTAAAATTGAATTGGCTTATCAAACACATAAATTGTCATAGCTACATCAACGTCTAGATCAATATCTGTAAAGATGCTTACAATTTGAGCATTCATTAACTTCTCAATTCTTTCCAAAACCGCAGGATCTTTATAGATTTGTTTTACTAATTTAGTTCGTGCCTCATGAACCATACGTTGTCCTTCTTTTGAGTTAATCATGAAATGTTCTACATTAGTGATATTCCCTTTCATTTCACTAATTACCCAATTGTCTATAAAACGTGTGTGAATTTCCTTTGGTCCATTTCCTACATAATCTTTACGAATTTCACGAACTAACATATTAAATTGGTGCTCTATATTTTTTTTCATTTCGCTTCACCTAGCTTGCTCTTTTATTTTTTGTTTCTGGTGGAGGTAAGATTAAATAGCTTATTACAAGCATTAAAATGACGATAGATAGCCAAAAATTTTGAATTGAATCTCCATTATTTACAATAATAAATCGGATTGTAGCTGTGATTCCAATATACAAAAGATATCTTAATGGAAAATGATGTTTCTCTTTAAAATAGGTTGAAATCATTGAAATAAATCCAAAATATAAGAAGAAAACTAAAACTTTACTGAAAATTTCATGAACATTTTTAATTCCTAAAGAAATATCTTTAAAAATATAAGATAGTTCTCTAAAAAGAAAATAAGTAAGAATGATACTAAGAACAATTAATGCTACATTCAACACGAGTTGATAAATTTTCACCAACCACTTTTCATATCCGCGCCCCATCTGTCTCCTCCATTTTTTAAATCCCTTTTTATCTCAATTAAGTTCTTTCTAAAAAAGTTGGTTACTTGTTATGTCCCCTTGATATATAAAAAATGTCCAATGGCAAAGAGCAATGTAAGATTCCTGCTACTGGTTAACATCATGGCATAAATCCTGAATCATGAGTTAGTTACCAACCTAACACCGATAAGGAAAAATATAGTTATTAAAGAACATACTCACAGCTTCCTAAGTCAGGAAATCTATGAGTATCCATGAGAGAGTTTCTTCCTTAAAATTCAAAGATTTCTTCGGATAAATTAACCGTATTAAGATAAATAAACTTCTAGCTACTGCTGAATCAAATACCAAATTAATCATTTTACTATTATTTTGTACTTGACCTCTGAAAATCATACCAAATAATTGTAAGATTTCCGTCACTACTAGTAAGGTCTTAGAGAGCTGGAAGAAGTTTTATAGTTATTCATTTAAGTTAATTTTTAAGGCCTTCTCCTACTCCTTTTAATAAGTCAATGGAAAATCTTATAACACGATTCACATCAGGATCTCTTGTTAGTTTCATTAAATCAAAAACACTAACTTTTTTGTTTGCTCGAAATCCTTCTTCTGCTTTTTGAAGCCCTTTTGATAAGCCGCCCACTAATTTTTGTGTGATTTCTGGATCTAATTCTGTTAACACTCCTGCTGCAGCCATGGCATTGTTAAGAGCATTTGTTACAGGAGGACGCAACATTTGTCCTACTGCAATTTTAGCCACACTTTCTTTTGCTTCAACAAGATTAGTGATGGCTCCAAGAATTCCACTTTCATGGAGTTCTTGGATTAGCTTAATGGTTTCTTTGATTCCATCGGTATTTTGAGATAAATCTTGTAAGACTTTCTCAAGTGCTTGATCTTTTTTTTCTTTTTCAGTCAATATTGGTTCTTCTATTTTAGTTATAGGTTTTGCCATTATTTGTTACCTCCTGATGCATTTAAATCTGCGAGAGCTCCAAGAATACCCGTATCATAGAGCTTTTGAAGAAGTAGAATAGTTTCTTTAATAACATCTGCATCTTGAGATAATTGTTGGACAATCCCTGTAAGCGATTGTTTACGCTCTTCTTCAGTTAAAACGTTTATATCTAAAGCTTCTTTCAATATTTCCATCACTTGTTAGCTCCTGACGTATTGACATTTGCAATCGGTTCATAATCCTTACGCGCCCATTTACGTTCTACCTGTACACCTAGCTGTGGATTTCGTTTTGCATAACGAGGATTGTACAAAGGAAGTGGTATGCTGCCCTTTGCACTTATTAATTCCATTTTCACTTTTGTCTGTTTATAGGCTGGTGTTTGTGTGCGAACATCACCGACACTTCCGGTTAATAGATTGATAGCATTTTCATGGCTCACTGAGTGCATTGGCACATACAACTCTTTTCCTTGTACTCGATCCGTTACTACTGAACGAAGCTTAATAGCACCATATGGTGAAACAAGACGTACTAACGAACCGTCCTTTATACCGCGTTCCTTTGCAAGTTCCGGTGAAACCTCTACAAATACTTCGGGTAATTTATACTGAATGCCTTTAGATTTATTAGTCATATTTCCTTCATGGAAATGTTCTAAAAGTCTTCCATTATTCAATGTAAGGTCAAATTCATGAGCAAATTCAATAGGTGGAATGTACTCTACGAGAGAAAAACGAGCCTTTCCATCTGGAAAATTGAAACGTTTCGTATAAAGCAGAGGCTCATCTGTACCATCTTTTTGTACTGGCCACATTAAACTTTTCCACCCTTCAAGTCGTTCATACGATACACCTTCAAAGATTGGAGACAAGCTTGCAACCTCACCCATAATTTCTCTTGGATGTTCATAGTTCCAATTGATGCCCATATATTTGGCAACTTGTTGAATAATCCACCAATCCGGTTTCGATTCACCTAATGGATCAAGTACACGGTTCAGACGTTGAATACGTCTCTCTGTATTTGTAAATGTGCCATCTTTCTCAAGTGATGGAGCTGCAGGTAAGACAACATCTGCAAATTGAGCTGTTTTGGTTAAGAAGATATCCTGAACAACAAAGAATTCTAACTTGCTAAGCGTTTCATGTACATGATTGGAATTTGAATCTACCCAAGCCATATCTTCTCCCATTAGATACATGGCTTTTAATGTACCTTTCTCTACTGCCTCTAACATTTCAATGTTTGTTAACCCGGGATTTTGTGAAATTTTCACTCCATATGCCTGTTCAAACTTTTCTCGCGCTTTATCATCTGATAGACGTTGATTTCCTGGTAGCCATTGTGGAAGGGTACCCATGTCACAAGATCCTTGCACATTGTTATGACCACGAAGAGGATATGCCCCTGCACCAGGACGGCCAAAGTTGCCTGTTACTAATAAAAGGTTAGCGATAGCTGCTGATGTATGGGATCCTGAAACATTTTGAGTGACGCCCATTCCCCATAAAACACATGTGCCATCTGCCTTATAAATCATTTCAGCTGTTTTAATAAGATATTCTTTTGAAAGGCCCGTTACCTCTTCTGCATATTCAAGTGTGTATTTTTCAAGAAGTTTAAGATACTCACTATATTGATTTACATGTTTTTTAATAAATTTTTCGTCATGCCAGCCTTGATCAATGATGTATTTGGTAATAGCTGTTATCCATACATAATCCGTTCCCTGTTTTGGATGTAAAAACAAATCAGAACGCTCAGCCATTTCATGTTTTCGAAGATCAGAAACGATTAATTTTTGTCCGTGCAATTTTTTGGCACGTTTTACCCTAGTGGCTAATACTGGGTGGCCTTCAGTTGGATTTGCACCAATAATGATGACAAGACCTGCACTAGCAATGTCTTTAATAGTACCGGAATCGCCCCCATATCCAACTGTAGAAAGTAATCCATCTGTAGCAGGAGACTGACAATATCTTGAACAGTTGTCAATGTTGTTTGATTCGAATACTTGACGCGCTAACTTTTGCATAAGATATGCGTCTTCGTTTGTTGTTTTAGAGGAGCTTACAAAACCTAGTGCATTTCCTCCGTAGGCTTGTTTAAGATTGCCCATTTTTTCTGCAATTAATGTTAAGGCTTCGGTCCAAGTGGCAGGGACAAATGCATCTCCTTTTCGTATTAAAGGCGTTGTAAGACGTTGTTCACTATTTACAAAGTCCCATCCGAACTTTCCTTTGACACAGGTTGAAACACTATTTACGGGACTATCTTCAGTTGGTTCAACTTTTAATATTTCACGTCCTTTTGTCCATACTTCAAATGAACATCCTACACCACAGAACGTACAAACTGTTTTTGTTTTTTTGGTACGTTTCTCACGCGCAGCTGCTTCCACTTCTGATAAAGCAAAAATTGTTTTATAATCTGGTTCAACTTCTTTAATGAGATCAACCATAGGATCTAATAAATCCTTCGGAATCGCTGTCATAAGTCCAGCTTCGCCCAGCATTGATTTTTCCATTAATGCGTTACATGGACAAACAGTTGCACACTGTCCACAAGATACACAAGAAGACTCATTGATAGACTTGCCATCATCCCACATTACACGTGGCATTTCACGTTCCCAATCAATTGATAAAGTTTCATTCACCTGTAGATCCTGACAAACTTCGACACAGCGCCCGCAAAGGATACATTGATCGGGATCATATCTGTAAAAAGGATGTGACATATCCACTTCGTATCCTTTTTCTCGGTATGGACGAGTTTGATGTTCAATTTCCAACAACTCGGCTGTGTTATGAACACGACAGTTTCCGTTATTGTTATCACAAACCGTACAATAAAGTAAGTGGTTCTCTAAGATACGGTCCATTGCTTCAGTTTGCGCATTCTTGGCCAGTTCTGAGGAAGTCAAAATATCCATCCCTTCCTCAAACTCTGTGGAACAAGCTCTCATAATTTTTCCGTCAATTTCACACATACAGGTATCACAAGTTTGAATAGGACCCAAAACCTCTGAATAACAGATATGTGGATGATCTACTCCCTGTTTCAAAAGATAGTCAAGAATTCGAGTTCCCTGTTCTACCTCATGTTGCTGTCCATTAATTTTCACTCGGATGATTTCTGCCATTTTACATTCTCCTTTTCTAAAAAAACCACAAAAAACCCGCCATAAAATAGAGGGTGTACTTGTCATACACATTCTATTTTATGGCGGGTTAATAACTAAGCAGTTTTACCTACTAGTAATCCATCTCACCATCTAATAGTAAAAAACAGGATATCAAGGCAAATTATCGTTACCTAACATCGATGATTTTTTACTTATTTTCATTTCTTATTATAATACTTTAGATGGCTATACTCAATAAGAAATTTCCTTTATTTTTGATATCATCAATCAAACTCACGTTAAAATCTCATCATTTCATTAATGGATGATCTTTATTTATTCTAAACCTTAGATTAGTTAAAGCCCAAGCTAAAGAACATAGTTGTCTTTATCCACCACTTACTGGAGGGATAAAGGCAATTATGTCTTGATCTTTTAATATCTCATCATCTGCTACAAAGTTCTCATTAACAGCTATCATGCAGTGATTAAAAGGTACAGAAGGGTACGTACTTTGAATATATTGCTTTAGATGCGAAACAGTTATATTCTCTTTTTCAACTATTAATCGTTCTAAACCAATCTCTTCTTTTATTCCCGCAAAAAATAAAATTGTAATCATATTCTATTCCCCCTTACTTGGTCTTCCTTCTGCGTATAGATTCTTTTCTAATTGATCTCCAATCCACATAGTCCCGTCTTCCCAAAATTCTTTTTTCCAAATAGGTACAATTTGTTTGATTCGTTCAATTGCATATTCGTTGGCTTCGTATGCAGTTTTACGATGAGGTGAGGACACTGCGATAACAACGGCTATATCTGTTATTTCTAGCTTACCTACTCTATGAGTAATAGCCACCCAACTGTCTGGCCATTTATTTTTAATTTCTTCACCTATTTGACTCAACATTTTTACCGCCATTGTATCGTATGCTTGATATTCAAGGGACAATGTTCTCTTCCCTTTTGTAAGCTCTCTCACCGTTCCAATAAAGAGTGTAATGGCCCCTGCTTCTCTTCTCGAAACTTGATTGGTTACTTCTTCTACCGATATAGGGTCATGTACTATTTTAAACAAGTTCTGGTCCACTTTTTTTCACTACCTCTTCTATCAAAAAATCTATATAAAACTTTTCCTCATCTAATTGAAAAACTCTATATTTTTTTAACGCCTCCTTATCCAACTTAATATGACTAATCACACACTTAATATTTGTCAACGAATGGAGCAATGAAAGATCCTTTTGGCTTCGAACCAACACCACTTTCGGGTAATGCTTCTGCTTATATCCTTCAATAAAAATGACCTGAGGAGAAAAAAACTCATATAATTTAAGACTTTTCTCAAGGCTCCAATTGTCAACCTTAGCAGATAATTGTAAAACTCCGTCACCTTCTACACTAGACACAATAGCACCTGCTTTATAATGACGTATGCTATCTTTAGATTTTGAAGAACATATATTGTCTGGAACGCCTCCGTGCCCATGGTGTTTAATTGATGCCACTCTCACTCCCTCTTGTTTAGCTTTAGCAATTAGTTTTTCCACGAGAGTCGTTTTACCACTATTTTGATATCCTACAATCTGTATGATGGAACAATGTCCTCCCAAGGCCATTCACTCCCTTGCACATCTTCCAATAATAGAATATCCACAACCATTCCCTTTTGATAGCCTCTTGTCCCACCTGGGAGAGTAATAAATATATCTGTTCTCGCTAAAGAAGAAACCGCACTAGATTTATTAAAACCTGAAGGAACAACAATTAACTTCCCTTTATTATAGGAGAGTTCTCCTCTTATAAATCGGGTAAAGGGATTAGGTTTTGTAAAATCCTCCCCTAACCAAGCGCTTTCTTTTTTGAGATGCGGACGGTCATTAAATAAGAACAATCGAATGACAGGTCGAAGAAATAATTCACACCCAACGTAACAAGCAGATGGGTTTCCTGATAAACCAAATAATAGTTTTCCATTTAATTGCGCAACGGTTGTTACACTTCCAGGTCTCATCGCCACTTTATTAAAAAGGACCGAAGCTCCCAGTTTATCATAGATAGCTGGCAAATAATCATAGTCGCCTACTGATACCCCTCCTGTTGTAATGAGCATATCTACTTCGGATAGAGCATGCTTAACAGCCATAAAACAAGTATCAAAATCATCACTTAATTTTCCGAAATACTTACCTTCTCCTCCAGCTCTTTCAATTTGAGAAAGAATCATATACGCATTGCTATTTCTAATTTTTCCTGGTGTAAGTTGTTCACTTACTTCAAGAAGTTCACTCCCCGTAGCTAAGACTCCTACTACGGGCTTTTTGGCAACAGGTACCTCGTTGTATCCAAACGTTGCTAATAACGCTAGAATGCCCGGATTAATATAGGTGCCTCTCTTGGCTAAAATCGTACCTTTTTTTGTATCTTCTCCCTCAAAGGAGATGTTATCCCCTTTGTTGAAAGAACGTTTAACCTCAATAAATTTTTGATTACTTTCTGTATATTCCCTCGCTAATTCAAACATGACTACAGCGCTACAGTTCTCGGGGATTTGAGCACCCGTCATAATTCGAACAGCTTCAAGCTCTCCAACTTTTCCATTAAAAACTGTGCCAGCACCGATTTCTCCTATCACTTTTAATGACACTGGATGATGTGAAGTAGCCGTTTTCGTATCTTCTGACCGAACAGCAAATCCATCGTATGGCGAACGATTAAATGAAGGGATATTGTGATCAGCTATAAGGTCTTCGGCTAAAAACCTACCATTGGCCAATTCGAGCGATACCATTTCCATCTTACCATGCCTAGCATATTGCATCACTTTACGTACACATTCTCCTACAGGAATAGGGGTCCTTTTTTCTACCATAACTATCACTCCTTCTCTTAGCCTAGTAGGCGATAATAAAGACTTTTAGCAAACTGTATGTTATTGGTTCCATGAATAAACACACGTCCATCTCTAAATATAACTAAACGATAATTCTGAAGCTGACAGGATACTAAATAAGGATTTCTAGTTACTATACCGTGAGCTTTTAATTGTTTTTCTATTTGTTCAAAGCTATATTCAATATTTCTAGCAGCCCTAATTTGAACTGTATTTCGTCCGCATAATACTTCTGTTTTTGTTTGATTCTCATACGATAAATAAGGGTAAGTTCTAACTGTTCCACATGTTGGGCAACTTTCTTTCTTTATTTTCTCTAATTTAAAAGTGTAATGTTGGTTACTCCATACATCAAATGTCAAAAAGGTTTTTCTCAGCGTTGCAAAATCATCTACAAGAATTTTCAGCGCTTCTGCTACTTGATAAGCAGAGACAATTTGAACAGCAGGACTAATAATACCTGACGTATCACATGTTGCACCGCCAATAGGAACTTTCTTTAGAATACAATGCAAACATGGCGTTCTACCGGGAATCACCGTATAGGTAGCTCCATAACTTCCCACGCATGAGCCATAAATCCATGGAATATTGTATTTATGTGAAAGATCATTTAAAATAAATCGAATGTCGAAATTGTCTGTACCATCAATCAGCACATCGACATCACTTAACAAGTTTTCTAAATTATTGGGAGTTGCATCCATAACAAGCGATTTAATTTCAACTTTTGAATTGATTTGTTTCAAATGCTTTCCGGCAGCTATGGCTTTTGGAATTTGACCCTCAGCATCATTCTCATTATATAGCTGCTGACGTTGTAAATTGCTCCATTCAACATAATCACGATCAATAACAGTCAACTTTCCAATACCTGCTCGTACAAATGCTTCAGCTCCAGCACTGCCCAATGCCCCGACCCCTACAATTAGTACATGCTTATTTCCAATTTTCTCTTGTCCCGTAGAGCCTATCTGTTTGAACAGTTGTTGCCGTGAATAACGATCAGTCAACGAACTCTCTTCCTTTCTTTTGAACAATATTTATTCTATCCCACGTTACATCACCTATTTATACACATTCTGAAATTGATATTTAATCTTTGATAATCTCCTTATATTAAGTATAAAATAACAATCTAAGTGTTTACGTAATGTATTTACGAAAAGAAAGAATCTAATGATGATGTTAAAGTAACCATATGTTTAAAAATCTGTCTATCTTTAAGAGGAGTGTCTCGAGAACTATGCATAACCATGATTCAAATCAATCAATCCCAGTTGGCACAGCAGTATTAACAGTTAGTGATACAAGAACACCACACGACGATAAAAGTGGAAAAGAAATTCAACATCTTCTAACAAAGCAACAGCACATCATACATGAATATTGCATTGTTAAAGATGAGATTTCATCTATTACTTCCACAGTTAAATCTTGGTGTAACAACCCACATATTCAAGTCATTATTATAACCGGAGGCACAGGATTCACGCCTCGAGACGTTACATATGAAGCTATTTCAAATTTACTTGAAAAAGAAATGCAGGGATTTGGAGAACTGTTTCGCTCTTTAAGTTACACAGAAATTGGCCCTAAAACTATGTTTAGTAGAGCCATAGCAGGAAGTTTTAATAAAAGAGCGATTTACGCACTACCAGGTTCTACAAATGCTGTAAAATTAGCCGTGAACAAACTTATTTTGCCGACATGTCAACATTTTGTAGAGGAATTGCATAGACAATGAAAATCGCAGGCATTGTTTTAGCTGGCGGAAAGTCCTCACGTTACGGCAAACCCAAAATGTTTGAAACATATCAGGGTAAATACTTTTATCAACATAGTGTAGAAGCATTAAAGCAAAATTCACTTTCTCCCATTGTCATTGCTACAAATGAAAATTTAATCTCTTATTTTGAGCAAGATGATGTAGATTTTATTGTCGAAAAAGAATCGGAAACATACCAAGGTCCTTTATTCGCGATATATAATGCACTATCAAAGATTTCTAATGTAGAATGGTATTTTGTGTTATCATGTGATACTCCCTTTATTACTTCTGCTTTTGTAGACAACATGATTCACTTAACGAAAAACAATTACTATGATGCTATTGTGCCAACTCAATCAGGTCGCATACATCCACTTTTAGCTCTTTACCATCGACGGAGTCTGCTGAAAATGGAACAACTATTAGCAAAAGACAAGCGAAAAATGCAATTATTGCTAGATGAAATAGCCGTATTAACCGTTTCTTTCCCTACTGAAGATGAGTTGTTTATCAATATTAATAAACCAAAAGATTGGCATAAATATCAATAAAGAAATTAGTTTGGCACAACATGTGAACATAGTGATTACACTATGTTCACATGTAAATCAGCCAAGAAAGCAATTACAATTTATGAAAAAAGTCTCCACTTTTCCCACCCTTTTTTTGCACTAAAAATGTTTCTTTAATGATCATTGTTTTATCAACAGCTTTACACATGTCATAAAAAGTAAGAGCAGCAATAGATACGGCAGTTAAAGCTTCCATTTCGACCCCTGTTTTCTCACTGCACTTAACTGTGGCTTGTATAATTAAGTCATATCCATTGTCTGTTTTTTGATAATTAAATGTGAAGTCACTTCCTTGAAGCATGATTGGATGGCACATTGGAATAATATCTGCTGTTTTTTTAGCAGCCATAATTCCGGCAATCTGTGCTACTTGAAGAGGATCTCCTTTTTTTATTAATCCATTTTCAATTGCTTCAAATAGTTCATTTGATAAAGAAATGGTGCTTTGGGCAATAGCTACCCTTGTTGTAATTTCTTTTAGAGAAATATCGACCATCTTAGGTCGGCCTTCTTCATTCCAATGTGAAAAAGTGTTCATCATTTGCCTCCCACAAAATAGGACTAACTCACAAGATTTATAAACATACTTTGCAAGTCAGTCTCTTTTTCTAACTAAAATGATTTATCTACTAAAGTTATGGCTTTCAATTATTCGTAAAAGTAGAAACACTAGGTGAATAAAACTAATCTTATTTCTTCAATAGTATTTATTTTTAAAATACAATACATTACGAAAAATTAATAAAGATATAAAGTAAATCTTCATCAACATGCTTAGAGTTTTAACCACCAATATGTGACATTTCCACCTTTGAAATGTTACCTCTATTACTACCCTTTGCTCGCTCATCGGAATAACGATCCTTACGGTGGTTCCATATATCAGTAATTTTATTGGTAACTACTACGTCTGATTCTTCCGAACGCAGCAAATGACGAAGGTCATACCCTTTTGATGCAAATAAACATGTATACAATTTTCCTTCAGCAGAAACTCGAGCCCTTGAACAGGTTGAACAAAAAGAATCGGTCACAGATGAAATAATTCCAATTTCTTGATCACTGTCTACATATCGATACCTAGTTGCTACTTCTCCAATATAATTAGGCTCAACTGGTTCAAGTGGCATGACTGCTCCAATCTGATTCAAAATATCTTGTTTGGTGATAACTTCTGCCATTCTCCAACCATTTGAATTCCCAACATCCATATACTCAATAAAACGTAGCGTATGTTTATTTTCTTTAAAATATCTTGCCATTGGAACGATATCTTGATCATTTTTCCCTTTTTGAACCACCATATTTACTTTTACTTTTAGCCCTGCATCAGAAGCTACCTGAATTCCTTCTAAAACTCTTGCAACCTTGCTTTTATTTCCATTTAATTGATTGAAGCGTTCATCATCTAAAGAGTCCAAGCTGACTGTTATCCGTCTTAAACCAGCATCGAATAGAAGAGGTCCAAACTTTTTAAGAAGAGATCCATTGGTTGTGATAGCAATATCTTCTACACCATCTATGGAATTCAAACGATAAATTAATTCAGGAAGATTCTTACGTAACAGAGGTTCTCCTCCCGTAATTCGAATTTTGCTGACGCCTAACGAAACAAATATACGAGTCAAGCGCTCCATCTCATCAAAAGATAAAATCTTATCAGAAGGTAAAAAAGGATAATTGTGACCAAAAATTTCTTCTGGCATGCAGTAGCGACAGCGAAAATTGCATCGATCAGTTACAGATAAACGTAAATCTTTTAATGGGCGTTGTAATTTATCTAAAATAATACCTTCCACCTTCTTCACCTCTCTTTCAAAATATAAAAACTAACAATATCTACAGTTAATTTTTCTTGTTTTTATAAAATTCTTTCTGGACATGTATAAATATTAAAAGATCGGTTTCGGATGAACCCTACTGTCGTAATTCCCAGTTCTTCTGCTAACTCTAGTGCTAATGCAGTAGGTGCGGATTTCGAAAGAACGATTTCACAACCGATTTTCGCTACTTTCAATAGAATTTCTGATGATATGCGTCCACTGAAAACAATAACCTTATTTCTAATTGAGATATCATTTTTTAGGCAATATCCGTATATTTTGTCTAAGGCATTATGCCTTCCTATATCCATGCGACTTAGCATAAACTCTTCCGTATCGCATAAGGCTGCATTATGAACCCCACCTGTATCCTGAAAAATAGTAGCTGAATCTTGTAATTTCTTCATTAGATTCAGACAATCATCTGATGAAATACGAACTTGAATTTCATTCATCTTTTTAGCAGTTAATGCATCATTAACAAAGACAAACCCTTGTCTACTCATTCCGCAACAAGAAGTAATGTAACGCTTGTTTTGAAAGCTTTGGTAATAGGGATTTAGCTTATCTATTTTCACATGTACATATCCTTCTTTTTCTTGAAGCCAAATGTCTTTAATCTCCTCATATTTTCTTATAATTCCTTCTGATGCTAAGTAACCGACAACCATATCCTCAATATATTCTGGCGTACAGACCATCGTAACAAATTCTTGCTCATTAATTTTTACTGTAACAGGAAATTCTGTAACAATTATGTCTTCAGCATGTTGAATATACCCATTTTCAAATTTAAGGATTTCTCTCTTTTCCACTGTTGGTTTCATATAACACCCCTCCTTCAAAATATATTTTGATAAAAGAATTCTATAACCTTCCATATATGAAAATTCACTAGTATTATGCAGAATTAGCGTTGTAATAATTGTCCTCTATGAATAATATCTTGAGCTAACGAAGTAAACATTTCACCAGTAAGTGAATCCTCATCATAGACATTTGAATCTTTATTTTCTTCTCGCTTTGCAAAAGGAATTCTTGCAATGACTTCCGTTTTTAGTTGTTGGGATACCCTGTCACCCCCGCCTTTTCCAAACAGGTAGTTCCGTGAACCATCTTGTTCTTCATAATAGGCCATATTTTCAACCACACCTAACACTTCGTGTTTTGTATGCTTAGCCATAGCTCCTGCTCTTGATGCCACAAAAGAAGCAACACTATGAGGAGTCGTGACAATAATTTCTCTTGCCTGAGGGATCATGGCAGCTACATCAATAGCTACATCTCCTGTGCCAGGAGGTAAGTCTAAAAGAAGATAATCTAACTCTCCCCAATGTGTATT
>NZ_JBFTZR010000020.1:0-32829 GCF_056406695.1 Priestia sp. P1_B12_1
GGACCAGTATAATCAGCGCTTTGCGACAAGATGTCATATTGGTTTTGATCAAGCTCGCGCAGAGCTACAAATGATGTTTAAAACAAACTAGTGAATAACATCTATAAGAAAAGGAAATTCGTATTTACACAAAATTATTGACGGTCCCAAAAGAGTCTTTACTTTTTATAAGTTAAAGACTCTTCTTATGAGTTTCCTATATATTTAGATGATGCTCCTTCTTTTGTACTTTTATAATTAAGTTAAATTAATATTTATATTATTACGAAAATAAGTTCGTTAAAGTCTATGTTTTTAGAGGACGTTTATATGTCATCTTTAAACTTAAACGAACGGTAAAAATAATAGATTTCTTATGTAAATGATAGGTTCGTAAAGGTATACTTTTGCGGACTTTTGTTTTGGAATAAATTATGAATAATATATAATTTATTAAGGAAGATAAATGGATGTTTAAAAACAGAATAGTTATTTGGTTTATTTTAAGTGTAATTCAAAAGAAAAGACTACTGAACAGGGATCAGTAGTCTTTTCATGAAGCATGTTGTGAACTCAAGAAAGTAGTGAGGATTTCCAATTAGAAGCTTCGCAGCGTCTTAGATAGTTTGCTCAATATGTAAAAAAATAATTATTATTAAAAAGAGAAAAAACAATCCCTGGGAGTTGAATTGTTTTTTCTTAAGGAAAGATCAGGCTGATAGTTCCTTTTTGTATTCTATGTTTCTCACTTTGTGTTATGACTACCTATAAAATCCATTATGTTAACTAGATATGTATGCAGTATTCATGTTATTAAATAAGCTTATAAGGATTACAATGTTTGGGATACAAACGAACAGATCGGTTTGGATTTAAATAATATCAATACAGCATTAAATTTACCGATATTATAAAAAAATCCTTGGAGCATTTTAACACTAACCAAATAAACTGTTTCTATTAAACCATTTTGATGTTATTTGGCAAAAGTAAATAAAGCTAATACTTCTTGCTTACTCGTGTTTGTTTTACACTATATAATGAAAACAATTAATTGACTATTTTTATGATGAAAAGGTTGGAGCAGGAAATTCATCAATTTTGATACGAAGTAAACTATAAGGTTTCTCTCGTAAGTCTTTTCCATAATGAAATCTAGGCTGTCGATGTAATTGGTTCACAATGACATACAAATATTGATCCGGACCGATTGAAAAAGTATCCGGCCACAAAATTCTCGGATCATGTGCGATAGTTTCCATTATGCCATTTGGAAATATCTTACGAATACTGTTGTTTTCGTAATCTCCAGCATAAACAGTTCCCTTTGCATCGGTGATCATTCCATCAGAAGCACCTTTTTCTCCCCAATACTCCACATGATAAATTAAATCTTTATCTGGTATAGTTCGGTTCCTTAGAACTTCTGTTGGAATCGAGAAAAGATGACGACTGGTTAGTGGACAAAAAAATAAAACTTTGCCATCGGGAGAAATCGCTATTCCATCAGAAGCCAATCTAAATGTGGAAGTTGAGCCATCTATGTTTCTATTCATCAAAATTTCACCTTCTACCTTCGGTAAAAAATAGGGATCGGGTGAAGTTGATTTTGCTCCATTTAACCGTCTAAACGCGTTTCCATTTGATAAATCTACGACAATAATAGCTCCTGGTCCTTTTGAAGAAGAATCTGTTATATAGGCATAACCTGCTTTTCCAACACGAAAATCAAAACGGACATCATTCAGATAAGTTGTAGGTAGAACAACATCTTCTGTAAAGGTATATACTTTTCTTATTGTATTGGTTTCTAAATCAACAGCGACTAATTTCGCTCCCCCCTTAATAGGTTCAGAAAAATTGGGTGCTGCTGTATCTAATATCCAAAGCGTTCCCCTTCCATCAGCGACTACACTTTGGACACTGATGAAAGTCATTGTGATATTTTCGGAGTTAACCAAATTGGTTTGTAAATTGGGATAAGACTGCAATTTATCTTGAACAATTTCCGCCACTGTAAATTTAACATCGTCTCCCCATTTCGGAAAGCAAATGAAAATACGACCGGTTTCTGAAACAGTAACACCTGTAGGCATAGCCCCATAAAATGCATAAACTAGTTCTAAATTACCGAAATATTTTTCACTAGGTAACATAGGTTTCATAATATCCTCCTCAAACATTCAAACGGGATATCTCATATATATGATTTATATTTTTTCTAATGCATGTTTCTTAATAAGGTTTTCTATACGAAAAGATGATTGAATTGATTGTTTTCGAAATTTAATAAGTCTCTCAGAAGGAAGGAAACATTTTAATTTAAAGGTCTCCAGATGAAGTAGAATTCAATTAGCAGGTAGCGAAGTTCAATATTCCCAAATCAACGGTAAGCTGTTATAAAAAAGAAATTAGGAAAATTTTCTTTTTTAACTTTATGAAGAAATGTATTTAAGCTAAACCGCCTCTTTAGCAATTTAAGTCTCCTACTCTTTTATCATAGCTTTGCTTTTTAAAGAAATTTCGTATAAAGTGATGATTACATAGAATACTGTATCAGTCAGTGGTTTAATAACATTTCGGAGGGAAAATGCCAATGAATACAAAAGAGTTAAGAAATATCCATGCACTCGTAACAGGTGCTTCAAGCGGCCTAGGATTTTCCATGGCGGAGGCTTTGCTTCAAGGTGGCGCCACGGTGGCGTTAGCTTCTAGAGGTGGAACTAAATTGGATCAAGCAGTAGAGAAATTAAAGCGCGAGGGTTATCCTGCTGTTGGAATTCCTTTAGATGTTCGATCAGAACAATCCGTCAATAACGCGGTCGAATGGGTGAAAAGAGAATGGGGGAAACTCGATGTTCTCGTCAATAATGCGGGAATTGGGATGAGGACAGTAAACCCGCGTTTTTTAGTCGAGCCTCAGCCATTTTTCAAAGTAACACCAGAGGGGTTTCGAGATTTAATTGACATCAATCTCACAGGCTATTTTTTAGTAGCTCGAGGGTTTGCTCCTTTAATGATGGAACAAGGTCATGGGCGAATGATTAATATTTCTATGAACCATGAGACTATGAAAAGAAAGGGTTTTGTACCCTATGGACCATCGAGGGCAGCTACTGAATCACTCTCATATATAATGGCCGAAGATTTAAAGGAATATGGAATTATGGTGAATATGCTTTTACCGGGTGGTGCCACTACTACCGGGATGATTCCGGACGAAGTTCGAAAAGAGATTGAATCAAAATTCCAGCTATTAGATCCAAAGGTTATGGCCGAGCCGATTGTTTTTTTAGCCTCAGCTGCTGCAGAGGGAATCACAGGTGAAAGAATAATTGCCACCGATTTTCAAGACTGGCTTCTTAAAAGAAAATAAGTTTTTAATCACAGGGGCGGATCCTTTCCTCTTTGAAAAAGTAGAGCTGTCCCTATGATTATTCTTTTATATTTTATAGAATGTCCAGCTCCAGCACGGGTATCAGCCAATCCGTCAAGAAGACTAAAGAGCAAACCTTCTCGCCAGCTTGTCTAGAGTCACGGTGACCGTTTCTATTTCAAATAAGTGAGAAAGCGATTGTACATATTAAGCATTTGCTACCCGTTAGTTTAAGTGAAAATGTTCATAACCAGGAAACAATTTTATATCAAAATAGAACCTTGCTTATTCACTGTTTACTAATCTAATTATGGAATTTCCTTAGTATAACCTTCTGCATTAAAGATAAACTATCTTTGTGGAGGTGCTAAACATTGGGTCGAAAATTTGAAATAAACCTTATAAAATTCCTTTATCTCTTTGGTATTAGTTCTTTTATATATTTAATAAAAAAACCACTTGCAAAGGAATGGCTCCTTGTTTTCTTTATAAAAAGTTACTATGCATCATTGGTCGATAATCTGATTGTAAAAAGAGGCTATGTTCAATATCCCACCCGATTTCCAAGACAAGTTAAAACAAGCGTGTTGTTTGATTACATACTTTTCCCAATTACTTGTGTCTTTTATAATCAACTAACTAAGGATTCCCGCATCATTCAGTGCCTTTTAAAAGTTCTGTATTTCAGTATACCTATGACTATTGCTGAGCTGTGGCTAGAAAAAAATACACGCCTTATTAAATATAAAAATGGATGGAATTGGACAACTACTTTTTATTCCCTCTCTTTTTCCTTATTATTGGTTAGATTTACAATGTCTGTTATAAGACGTATTTTTAATAATGAGTACGATTTATCTTAGATAGTGCTTGTTAATCAACAACAAGAGGCAAAAAAATATAGGAACATTTGAAGAATGATTAAATCAGCCTATTTGTTTCAATTATTCGCAATTTCTTCTCTACATTAACTTAAATATCCTACTGATTTTCTGTTAATAAACACCAAAAACGGTCAGTTATATGGAGAATTTTTTTTAATGCGTTAAAGATATCAATCGTTTCTTTAGTCACTTCGATAATTTTGTATGTAGTTACAATTCGATTGTTTCTTTTATCAGTTGATACAGCAAGTACTTTTGGTATTATAATTAAGGTTACTGTGCCTATTCTAGCTTTAGCTACAATCTTAGAGTTTATTTATTCTTTCTTTATCATCAATAGAAGAAACACATCAAAAAAGAGAGCTTTACTCTACAAGAGCAAATAGGTAATTGCTTTATTAAATGTGGAGGAGATCGCTGACTAAGAATTAGAGCAGCAGGGCTAAGAAAGAAGAGTTATTTATTAATTTTGCATATGAACAACCTTAATACAAGGGATACTTTATTTCTGCAATTATCTCATTTGATTCACACACTTTAGACAGAGATTCTTTAAATGGGAGTATAAAATAACTCATGCATTGCTAACATCTCTAAAGAATTCACTTGTTAACTTGTCCATTAGGAAAATAAAAAAATCCATGAAATTATTTGAATTTCAAGGACTTTTTTATTATGTTTGTTATATGATATCCACTCACTTTAGTAATTCGTTAAAACAGTATAAAATCCTGTCTGCCATATTGATTGTCCTTACTTTCAACCGACTTGTTTCTCAGGTGAATAACTGCTCTTGTTTTGTTTTTTTTCACCTGGTAATTTCATAAATATCATCAAAATAGCACTAACAAAATACAAACCAGCAAATATCCACATGACTCCGTGTACACCCATGCTACCAATGAATGTTCCTACAATTGCAGGTGCAATAAAGTAAGACATTCCAGCCCCAAAACTTACAATAGCCATAGCTGAGCCTTTCTTTTCGGGTGCTAATGAACTTACTAGAGCAGAGAGTGGTACATAACCACATAGAACGATTCCAAAAATTATGCCTACCACAGTTAATGCCCAGAAATTATGCCCGAACATTTGAGGAGTATAAAGCATAACCAGAGTCATTACACCGCAACCGACACTGCCAATCCACATAATTGTCTTTCGCCAGCCTAACCATTTGTCACTGATATAAGGAATGACTAAGTTAAAAGAGATATTGGCCACCCACATAGTTCCCCATACTTGTAACCATTCTTCTGTACTGTATCCATATTCAGAGGACAAGTATAGAGGGAAAAAGATTGGAAGAGCACCTACGCCGGTGGAGTTTATTATACGAACAACTCCGCCTATTGCGATTTTTGGCTTTTCAATACAAATAGTTAGTCCACTGAGTAAACTTTTCAATTTTTCCTTGCCATTACCCTCACGTTCATGTACTTGGCCTTTTACAACAACAACTCCAATTAATCCACCGATTAACACCCATACGACCGCACTCCACATTAATCCGATATATCCGATTTTCGGAATCATATAAGCTGGAAAATAACTTCCAACAACATAAAGACCGCCACTCCATGCTGCCCAAAATAGCCCTATTGCCGTAGCTAAAATACGTTCAGGACTGCGATACGTAACCCAAACTAAAAACGAATAGCAAAATAAAGGATAACCAAATCCTCGAATAGCATAAGTCGGTAACATAACTGCATAATTATGCGGTTTTAGACCATATTCAATAAAAAGAATTTGACCTACTAACCAGATAACCAAGCCTGCTATCATAACCTTTCTTGGTCCCCATGCTTCTGTAAGGACACCCGAAAAGTAGGAGGCGATTGCTAATATAGCTCCGTATGCTGCAAAGAGAGTAGAAGATTGTTGAACGGTTAAGCCATGTTCAATAAGATATGGTGAAAGCCAACCATGTTCGAGACCATCTCCTACCATAAAAATTAGAGTTGCGATATAGCCCCAAATCATAGCTGATGGAAGACCTTTGGTGTTTTGCTCTCTTTTTGAAATCGCATTCATTTTAATCACCTCAAAATTATATATTTAACAATGCTGATAGTCACATTTACTCATTAGATGGTTCTCTTCAATGGTTAATGATAAATACCCGACTGGGTATTTATCATTAATTACATAGAAAATATACTGTTACGCCCACCACATTTCAGTTAATTGTTCTTTAAATTGTGCGCCTTTTAATAAAGAGATGGCCTTACTTAATCCTTCATCTAACGAAGCTAGCATATCTTCATGTTCAATGGATATCACATAATCATATCCTACCGCACGAAGCGCACTCACCATATCTTTCCATACTTTTTCGTTTTGCCCATATCCTACGGATCTAAATGTCCACGAACGATTCAAAGTATCACTGTAATGTTTTGTATCTAATACCCCATTAACACTAATATTTGCCTGATCCAAATACGTATCTTTTGCATGAAAATGAAAAATAGCCTCTTCTCGACCAAGTTTTTTAATGGCTTCTACTGGATTAATCCCTTGCCAAATCAAATGGCTTGGATCAAAATTAGCTCCAATACTTTGCCCAGCATGCTCTCTTAATTTCAAGAGAGTTTCAGGGTTATACACAACAAACCCCGGGTGCATTTCAAGCGCAATTTGATGGATACCGTGTGACTCTGCAAATTTCACTTCCTCTTTCCAGTAAGGAATGACTACTTCATTCCACTGCCAATCCAGGATTTCTGTATATTCCTGTGGCCAAGAGCAGATTACCCAGTTCGGATTTTTGGCACCTGGGTGGTCACCTGGGCACCCAGAAAATCCATTAATCACCGGCACTTCTAAACGTTCAGCTAATAAAACTGTTTTTCTCCACACGTCATGAGCCTTTTTGGCAACTATCTTATTTGGATGCAGTAAATTCCCATGACAACTTAGACCACTTATTGTAAGTCCTCTACTTGTAAGGGCAGCTTGAAATCTTTTTAATTTCTCTGGGCTCTCTAGTAATTCATCGGGATTACAATGACTGTTTCCTGGATAATTGCCTGTGCCTAATTCAACGGCCTCTAAACCCATTTCACATAGTTTGTCCAGCATCTCTTCAAAAGGCAAGTTTTGATAAAGAACTGTAAACACCCCTAATTTCATGCACGTACCTCCTGCTTTACCTTCACTTTCATCCATTTTTGTTGTTCATGACTTGCCAAAATGGCGTCGGTAATGCACATGGACATATGTCCATCTTCAAATGTCGCGAAAGTGGCTTTATCACTTAAAGGATTTTTACCTTCTCGAATAAAGGTATAGAAATTCAACAATCCATTTTTTAATGCATCTGGCCAGCCTTCATTATGGCCCCCCGGATGATGAATGGACGATTTTGCTTCAGGATTAAATAAAGTAGGATCTGCAAGAAGAGTTTGATTTGGTTGATCTCGATAGCCAATCCACAGCTTTTCTGGTTCTTCTTGATTCCAAAAAGCAGAATTTTGACTGCAAGCGATTTCGAAGCTTAGTCTATTTTTTCGCCCTGCACTTACTTGAGACACAGTAAATAAGCCTTTTACCCCGTCTTCAAAACGTACAAGAACAGATGCATAGTCTTCTGTGTTAATCGGAACATCTTCATATGCTTCTTCTTGTCCTTTTTGTCCCCCAAAAGTAGATCCTTGAGAAGTAGATTTTTTTCTTACTGGTATAACAGTTGCTAAATCAGCAAAAACTTCGACGATTTTTTTACCTGTTACATATTGAACTGTATCACACCAATGAGAACCGATATCCGCTACCGCTCGTGATTTCCCTCCGACTTCAGGAGCTAAACGCCAATTAAAGTCTGTTTCGAACAATAACCAGTCTTGTAAATAACTTCCGTGCACTAAGTTGACTTTCCCTAACTCACCGTTTCTGATCATTGTTTCTAATTGTTTTACAATCGGAAATTGGCGGTAGTTAAAGTTTACGCCATGTACGACCTGGTGCTCTTTAGCTAATTTCAATAGCTCGGCTGATTCTTCACTAGACATAGCTAATGGTTTCTCCGATAAAACATGTTTGCCTGCTTGAATAATGTCTTTATTAATTTGAAAGTGAAGGTGATTAGGTGTACAGTTATGAACAACTTGAATCTCACTGTCTTTTAACATGTCACGATAATCCCCATAAGCTTTCGGAATTCCAAGTTCAACCGCTTTTTGTTCTGCTACTTCCTGGCCATGTTCTGCTAATCCAACTACTTCTACAAAACCGAGTCTTCTGATAGCCTCAATATGAGTAGGTCCAATAAACCCTGTCCCAATAACTCCAACTTTTATTTTTTCCATTTCTTTCTCCACCTTAATAAACTTTATTTTCCATGATTTCTTTTACTTACGTAGTAGCTAAAAAGAGAATTAAAACCTTTATATATAGCCGTTTGTTGACCTGCCTCTATTGATCCGAATCACAAATCAACAACTCTATTTCTAATAAAGGCTAGTCTACTAGGACTAGCCACTACTAAAGTATTGCTTAAGCTTTCACTAAATTTTCTGTAAGATTAACCCATACACCTTTTTCAGCTGATTCAAGGATAGCATCTGAAATAACGGCGATTTGATAACCGTCTTCAAAATCTGGTGATACGTTTGTATCTTCAGCGATTGATTTGAGGAAATCATATGTTTCAATAATTTTTGTTTCCCCGTACCCAATTCCTAATGCTGGGATTGGCCATAGACCCTCTCCATATGGATGTGCAGGTCCCGTATAAACCGTTCTGAATCCGCGGCTATCACTTGGATCATCGGAGAAACATACTTGAAGCTCATCACGGCGTTCATAGTTAAAGTATAATGAACCTTTCTCTCCGTGAATTTCAAATGTTAAGAAGTTGTTGCGACCCCAGGCATTACGGGTCGCTTCAATGCTTCCTACTGCGCCGTTATCAAATTTAATTAAAGTTGAAAACTCATCGTCTACATCAACTTTACCTTTTGGTACATCAGTTTCTGCTTTTACAGTTCCTAGTTTATCTACCCCGCCACTTTGAATCGGTCTTTCACCAATCCATGTCTTTGCAATAGCCATTACTTCTGAAATGTCACCCACAAGATATCTTGCAAAGTCAATCACATGTGTTCCGATATCACCTAATGCACCTGAACCAGCTCGCTCTTTTTGGAAGCGCCATGATAAAGGCGAGTTAGGATCCGCAGACCAGTCTTGCAGGTATGTGCCTCGGAAGTTTAAAATCTTTCCGATTCTTCCTTCCTCAATATATTTTTTTGCTAGAGCAACGGCTGGTGTTCTGCGATAGTTAAATGCGACCATATGTTTAACACCTGCTTCTTTTACTGCGTCAAGCATTGTTTTTGCTTCTGCTGCAGTTCGTGCTAACGGTTTTTCTGAAATGATATGTTTACCTGCTTTGGCAGCTGCAATGGCAATCTCTGCATGAGAGTCATTTGGTGTTACAATATCAATAATATCAATTTCAGGATCTTCTACTACCTTTCTCCAATCAGATGAATAGTTTTCAAATCCTAAACGTTCCGCTGCATCTTTTGCTAACTCTTCGGTCACATCAACGACTGTGTGTCGTTGAGGAACTGCTGGCGCCGTCCAAAAAAACATTGGCATACCTGCGTAAGCGAGTGCATGCGCCTTCCCCATAAATCCTCCGCCAATCATACCTACGTTTAACTTTTTCATTTTTATTCTCCTCCTATGAAAGTAGTCTATTTATTCCGATCTACTATCTTTTAAATAACATTTTCTATATCGTTATGGTAAATTAGACTTCAAGTTTCTAATATATTATCTCTGCTACTTTCTTCTTGACCTTAAGACTTATTGGCCGTTTCAAAACTTAATAAGAAGTTAAAACTGGTTTCTGCTCCTTTTTTCGGATCATTATAGCTATCTAATTCTACTGTAAGCCATTCATCATATCCAATTTCATCCAGAACTTGGATCATTTGATCAAACTTTTGATGTCCTTCTCCTAAAGGAAGAAATTCTCCATTATAATAATCTTTGAAATGAATATATTTAATGCGATCTGCATATTTTTTAATTACTTCTACCGGATTCCCTCCACCTGCTTCGATATGCGCTGTATCCGGACATAAATTAATCGTTGTTAGTGCCATTAATTTGTCCAGCTGGTCTGGGGCCTCTACGTTTGTTCCTAAATGCGGGTGATAGCTTGGAATAAGATTATATTTCTCTGCAATTACTACTACTCGATTAAGTGCATTGCCTAAATCAGCGTAATCGCTTTCTAAAATACCATTCGTACGGATAGCTCCTCCACCAATTACTAGATGCTGCGCTCCTAGTTCAGAAGCAAGAGCTGCAACCTCTTCAATTTTCAATAATTCCTCTTCCAAAATATCCGGGAAAATAAAATTCCCTCCAGTGTAAACTCCAATAAAGTCTAAAGAGTAACGGTTCAGCAATGCTCTGAATTCTTCTTTTCTATCTTTAAATTCCATTAGATTTCCGTCAAACATTTCAAATCCTTTATATCCAACTTCTGCAATATCCTTTAAAGCTTCTTCTGTTGATCCATTTGCAAGGTAATAAAGGTCTTTTATCGAAGTGACTCCGGCAGGATGCCCTACTACCCCGCCCCACGTATTTGTCTGATATCCTAGTTTCATGGTTTCTCTCCTATCTTTAAAGATTCCTTATGAGTACATGGTGTATTAATACTGGGATTTCATCACCTCCCTAAATTAATTTAGATAAGAAATAATTGAATCAAAATACATGTAATCGATTACAAAGTATTCTAGAAAAAGACTATATTTTTTAATTTATTATAAGAAGAAGCTGTGTTTACTACCTGTACTTGTAATTGATTGTACTTATCAAAAACCCAAACTAAAAATCCCTTTTTAATCGGATATTAAGCAATTCTTTTTCCAACCATTTGTAATCGATTACATCTTAATTTTAAAAAACAAGAAGATTTAAATCATCAGACACATTTTCAAAAGAACTCTTATTCCCTTATGAAAGATGTGTTGAGCATGAATCACGTATGATAAGCTGATCTTCCATTAAATATTGATGTCTTTCAATTTCTTCCTTATTCATCAACTTTATAAGTAATTTCATTGCCATCGTGCCCATCTCAAAAGCTGGCTGTGAGATGGTTGTAAGAGCCGGTTTGAAAATAGATGAAAATTTTATATCATCAAATCCTACTACGGAAATATCATGTGGAACACTTAATCCTTTTGAAGAAATAGCATTTATAGCTCCAAATGCCATCTCATCATTTGCTGCAAACACGGCTGTTGGAGGATGATTAAGATCCAAAAATTGATTCATTATATTAAAACCGCTTTCATAAGAAAAATCACCCTCCTGCACTAGAATGGACTCAACTGTCAGGTTGTATCGTGTCATTGTCTGATAAAATCCTTTTAATCGATCCTGGCCTATCACTCCACCTAGGGGACCTGATATAAATCCTATCCTTTTATGTCCCAGCTTAACCAAATATTCTGTTGCTTTTTGAGCCCCGCTGATATTATTAATAGAAACGGTGGGGATGGCTGAACCTTCTATATATTCACATGCCAAAACTACAGGATATTTGAGAGCCATTTCCTCAATGTTCTTCGATTTCATTCTCGCCGTTAGTAAAACCATTCCATCAGCTTTTTTTTGCAGAAGTATATTTAAATACCCATTTTCTCTTTCCAAATCATTGCCCGTATCCCCAAGCAGAACTTGATATCCGTTTATGACAGCTACAGACTCAATTCCTCTTAATACCTTCGAAAAAAAAGGATTTGTTATATCAGGTACAATGACTAGAATGGTTTTGGTTTCTAATGTTCTTAACTGGCGAGCTAATGCATTTGGCTGATAGTTTAATTCTTTAATTACTTGTAATACTTTCTCAGTCGTTTCTTCCGTTACAGTGTTAGGTTTACTTAGCACTCTTGACACTGTAGCAGTTGAAACATTTGCTTTTTTTGCTACATCTATTATTCGCACCATTTTACGACTCTCTTTTCTTGTTCTTCTCTATAACAGAATTGTAACCGCATACAAAAGTATTGTCTAATTGGATTCAGACAACGTTTCCTGAGATTCAAACTCTTTAAATTTCCTTTTAAGCGTCGTTTTTATCCATATAAACAAAAAAACAACAAATTAAAAAACTCAGCACTTATTGCTGAGCTCTATGTTTTATAATAATTTGTACCTTTGCAGATTATCTACTTTATGCTTGGAAATCCTTGCAGTTTCCTTATAATCTTTAAAATAGGCTTTATACATTTGACCCTTTGCTTCGATTCTTGTTAAAAGTTCCACATTTATAATATAAGATCTATGAGATATCATAAACCTAGAATCAACGGCCCCTTCCAAGCTAGTTAAAGCTTCATTTGTCTCGAATTTACCATTTTTAGTATGAATGACAGATTTCCGATCAAGTCTTTCAATAAAGATAATTTCTTCTAATGGAATAAAAATTATATTTTTCTGCTGTTTAATCATTAAATCCTTTTTAAATGAATGTTCTTTATCCACTAGTGAAATAGACACTTGGGAGGCTCTCTCTAAAGCACCATATAAACGATTTCTATCGATTGGCTTTAAAATATAGTCTACTGCCTTTACGTTAAATGCCTCAAGTGCATAATTATCATGACCAGTAATAAAAATAACTTGTAAAGTCGGGAAAAGTTCTTTACATGCTTTAATCGCTTCCATCCCATTCAATAAGGGCATTCCGATATCGACTAAAGCAAGATCTGGTTTTTCTTTCGTAACATAGTGTATCAATTCTTCACCGTTGGCGGCCTCTCCGACAATTTTATATTTGGATAAACTCCCAATAAAGTACCTTAACAATTTTCTTGAGGTAACATCATCGTCTGCGATCAATACTTTCATCTTGTTGTTCCCCCTTTTCCCTAGCGTTTCTTGATTTCGCAACACTTTGAATAATATCTGGAGCATCTTCATTATAAACGAGCTGCCAAGCATCAATTACATTTTCTTTCATTACTTTTAGAGACGGAACGGCTACATAGGGTGGCGCTTGTTTTCCAAGTAGGGCATACCCTGCTAGAATCGCTTCGGCGACTCCTTGCTGGTATGGTAGCTGGGCACCTAGTCCTTTAATAGGTCCATCCTGTGCAATTTCCAAGGCTACGTTCATACCCAAATCCATTGTCGTAATGACTAAATTGCTTTTTTTTGCAGTACGAGTTGCCCTCAAAGCTCCTTCAGCCGGTACATCCCATACAACAAAAATACCATTTAAATCCTGATGTTCAGCAATCATACCGGATGCCACTTTTTCTCCATCATTCGAATCAGTAATTCCCCTCCGATCGACAATTTGAATGTTAGGGTACTTTTCCTTTATAGTTTTTTCAAATGCTTCCGTTCTTTGTTTGGTTGCAAAAAAATCTGCATCATGATAGATAATCCCAACCTTACCTTTTCTATCTAATTTCTCAGCCATGATGTTGGCCGATTCAATGCCATTTCCATAATTGTCAGCAGAAACAATACTTACATAATCCTTCCCATGCTGCAAACCATTCGGTGTATTGTCCATAAACACCAGCTTCACACCAGCTTGGGCCGCTTTTTGATATACGTTTGCAGTCAATTCTGGATCAACTGGAATGCTCACCAGGATATCCGGTTTTTTAGCTAAAATGCTTTCAATGTCAGCTACTTGCTTTTTCCATTTAAATTCTGCATTTGTCACAGCTACTACCTCAATGCCCATTTTCTCAAAAGTAGTTTGCATTCCTTCCAATTGAGACCTTGACCAATCACTTCGAGTATAATGCATAGCAATAGCAGCCTTATATTTCTTTTTCTTAATTTTTTTTAGTTCTTTCAAAGATAAACGAAGTGTTTTTGCTGAGGCAGCTTCCTCGCCATGTGGTCCTGTACTTAAAATTTTATGATCTGGAATATTTTGATTAATTGTATTGTTTAGCGTTTCACTTAGGATTGTCAAAAACTCTTGTACATGAATGGGCTTTGTTAAATAGTTATCAAAGCCTTTATCCAATGTATATTGAATATCTTTTGGCATTGCATTTGCACTTACAGCGATGACAGCAATATCTTTCGTTTCTTTGCCTGCTTTTAAAATTTCAAATACTTCATATCCGTTAATATCTGGGAGGTTAATATCAAGAAGAACCAAATCTATTTTTTCGTTTGCTACAATTTCTATTCCTTCTTTTCCTGTACGAGCTGATAAGAGCGTATAGGAAGGCTGCGATTTAATGATGTTACTTACTAGATGCAAGTTGGATTCGTTATCTTCAATATATAGCAAACAATAGTTATCTTCCTTCCTATTATTTGTTGGAGGAAATTCAGTTTGTTCACCCCATTGTATGACAGTCTTTAAATCATTTGGAAGAGGAAGACTAAAGCAAAACTCACTTCCTGTTCCTTTATTGCTTGTTACATTAATCTCCCCTCCCATTAGATGCACCAGCTGTTTAACTAAAGATAACCCAATCCCTGTACCTTCTTCTTTTGTACTTTCAATTCGATAAAATGGAACAAACACTTTAGTATATTCCTCTACAGAAAAGCCCACGCCTGTGTCTACGATATGAATGTACTGCTTATTCTCTTGTAAACGACAGAAAACGATAACTTTTCCATTTTCTTGATTGTATTTAATAGCATTATCAAGTAGGTTCAGCAATATTTGTTTAAGACGTATAGGATCAGCAAGAACGATCATATCTTCCCATTGATCCAGTTGGCTATAAATACTAATATTCTTCTTCTTAGCCAATGGTTGTACAATATTGATACATTCCTTGATGACAGTTAGAAGATGAACTTCCTCTATAGAAATCTTTAAATTTCCTGTTTCTATTCTTGACACGTCTAAAATATCATTAATTAAACTTAATAAATGGCTTCCTCCACTTAAAATCTCCTGTATAAAATCACGCTGTTGTTCATTTAAAGATTCATCCATCTCCAATAATTGAGCAAAACCCAGAATTCCATTCAGCGGCGTACGCAGTTCATGACTCATCTTAGACAAAAAACTTGATTTGGCCATGTTCACTTTTTCAGCTTCTTCTTTTGCCTGAATAATAACTCTTTCCATTTTTTTTTGTTCTGTGATATCCTCAAACTCCCAAAAGTAGCCTACAAAGTCATTTTCCTCATTTAAAGGAAAACAATTGTAGCGTAGTGTCATACCTGTATCTATTTTAATTTCTTTCGTAGTTCTCGTTCGTTTTTCTGTATTTTCGAGCTTAATTTTATTAATTTCTTTATCAAAAAGGTAATGTAAATCCGAAGCGTGCATCCCAATATGGCAATCAATTTCCCCCTTCAACTGGAAAAGATCATAAAATTTCCTATTTAAGAGCCTTATTTTTTTATTGCAATCTGTTACTGCAATCCCACTATCTAACCGATCAATCAAACTACGCTGAAATGCATAGGAATTCATTAATTTTCGTTCTTGTTCTTTTTGAAGAATGTCCTCTTCCATAATCTTTTTGTTAGTAATCTCCACACAAGTTCCGACTACTTCAGCTACTTTATCCTTATGAAATAAAGGTCTTAAATAAATTACATAACAGACACCTCTAAATTTACTTTTATATTCAATGTACTGTCCTTCCCACGCTTTTTTATAGTAACCGTTTAGTAAATTGGCAGTGTCAATATCATCCCAATAAAAATCATGAAGCGTCTTTCCGACGATATCCTCTCGATTAAACCCCAATCTATACAGTAATTCCCCTTCGGCAAAAGTATGAATAAACTCGTTACTTTTTTGTACAAACTTAAAAATCATCCCGGTATCAGTAAAGCCTGGCTGTGCAATATATCTGGAATCCTTCATTCGTTTCGCCCCTAGTTAGTTAAAAAAATATAATATGGATTCTATATGATGAATCCCTTACTTTATGTTCTTTACAGTGCTTAAAGATTAATTTGAAACCAATTATTCATTTGTAATGATTGTTGTAATCGCTTTACAAATTATACTTTTCTTATTATAAGCTTCACTATATTGATTAGTCTAACAATACTTACCCATGGGGCTGCCACACCTTTATTAAAGAAGGAAAGGATCAAAACAAGGAGTCGTCTTTTTGACATTACTAAAAGGAAAGATATTTATGTGGTTAATCCTTCTATGGAGCTTTATATAAAGACTTCGAATGATGAATGCATTTTTCTTCATCTTTTCCTTCTGCTTTTGACGGGTCATCAAAGCCCCAGTGAACTCGTTTCACATGTAGAAAAGTTACAGATCAATGCTCTACTGCGTGTCCGCATAGTCTCACAACTAAAGCAGCATTATTAAGAATTTCAGGATTGATTACATCAGATGTTTGGTTTGAGATATTGATTCCTACTTCTTTCATTGTTTTTACGGCATTAGGATTTAAAGCATGAACTTCAAGGCCCGCACTTTTTACCTCCCACTATTTCCCTTGATACTTTTTAGCCTAGCCTTCTGCCATGCCATATTCAAATCAAAAAGCTTGATGTAGTTAAAAGAGTTCTTGTTCGACTAACCTATTATCTGTTAGCTAATAAGAAAAAGGACCACCAAAGCGTTTAGCCCTAACTATTACCAATTAATTTTCCGGATTATATGTACATTATAACTACTTAATATAATTCACCTATAAAAACATTAAAGAATGTTTCCTCCAATAATCGGAACACTAACATTGTATTTACGTAAAAAAGGAGGGTAATCAGAAATGGATATTCAAAAATTAGCCGATCATGAGTCATTGGATCTACATGAAGTTATTAATTTTAAAACTCTTTGCTTAGCGAAATCAAAACTAATGCAAGGACTTGTATTTGATGATGATTTGAGAGCATTGATGAAAAAAGATGTTGAACAATCGATACAAGCGCTGGGAGAATTACAGGCAGTTTATCAACGTGCACCTTTTGAAGCCCCTGTTCCTCAAAACCGGCCAACACCAATAATCAATTGAAAAGGAGGTAAATTCAGTGAATCATGACTATTTAGATCCTATAAACTCGCTACACGTACCAGAGCTTGCAGATACCACATTTGCGATGGACTTTCTTCTTCGTGCCAAGGAAGGTGTTCGCAATATCGCAGTCGCATTAACGGAGTCCGCATCACCTGATGTTAGAACCCTCTTACGAGAACAGTTAATGCAAGGGATTGCCATGCACCAAGAAATTACAGAACTAATGATTAGTAAAAAATGGTTCCATCCATACGAATTAAGTGAACAATATCAACTAGACCAACTCTCTGCCAACAATACATTGATGATTGGCAAAATGAATTTATTTCCTGTTGAGACCAATAGAAAAGGTCTGTTTGACCGAACACCTGATGAACACTAACACTGGAGGATATCTATCATGAAGGCAGTAACGTATCAAGGCATTAAAAATGTTGTAGTCAAAGAAGTTCCAGATCCAAAGATTGAAAAACGAGATGACATGATTATTAAAGTAACCAGTACAGCTATATGCGGGTCTGATTTACATTTAATTCATGGCATGATTCCTAACCTGCAAGAAAACTATGTAATTGGCCATGAACCAATGGGAATCGTCGAAGAAGTTGGTCCAGATGTGACGAAAGTAAAAAAGGGAGATCGTGTTATTATTCCTTTTAATATAGCATGCGGTGAATGCCTTTACTGTAAAAACCATTTGGAAAGCCAATGTGATAATTCCAATGATAATGGTGATATGGGTGCCTATTTCGGATATTCTGGTACGACGGGTGGCTATCCAGGTGGGCAAGCTGAATATTTAAGAGTACCGTTTGCCAACTTTACTCATTTCAAAATTCCAGAGACTTGTGAAGAACCAGATGAAAAGTTAGCAGTTATTGCCGATGCAATGACTACTGGTTATTGGAGTGTTGACAATGCAGGCGTAAAAGGTGGAGACACAGTTATTGTTCTTGGCTGTGGTCCGGTTGGTCTTTTTGCTCAAAAATTCTGTTGGCTAAAAGGAGCAAAGCGTGTCATTGCCGTAGATTATGTAGATTATCGCTTGCAACACGCCAAACGTACTAACAAAGTTGAAATTATAAATTTCGCACATTTTGAAAATGCAGGAATGCATTTGAAAGAAATGACGAAGGGCGGCGCTGATGTTGTCATTGATGCAGTTGGTATGGACGGTAAAATGACTGATATGGAGTTCCTTGCGAGTGGAATGAAACTGCAGGGTGGAGCATTTGGTGCGTTTATCATGGCTTCACAAGCAGTACGTAAAGGCGGGACAATCCAAGTTACAGGCGTTTACGGTGGCAAATATAATGGATTCCCAATGGGAGATATTATGAACCGAAACGTCAATATTCGCTCTGGACAAGCACCTGTGATCCACTATATGCCATATATGTTTGAATTAGTTTCGACCGGAAAAATTGATCCAGGAGATGTCGTGAGTCATGTACTTCCACTTAGTGAGGCAAAGCGTGGCTATGAGATTTTTGACACTAAAATGGATAATTGTATAAAAGTCTTGTTAAAACCTTGAGGAAGGAGGTAGAAAAAATGAATTACGCTTTACATGAAGTTCTTGAGGTCCATGAAATAGCTGCATTTAAGACCAATTGCTTGACTAAGTCCAAAACGATGAGAGGATTAGTTACAGATCAGCAATTAAAAGATATTATGCAGCAAGACATAGATTTATCTACGAGACAATTACAAGAATATACTTCTATCCTTTCCAACGCTAAGCAGTAAAAGAGGAGATGAATGAACATGAATCCAATTATTGAAAATTTAACTGGCATGAATGCCCTATCGGATCAAGTGGTTGCAATGGATTTATTGATTGCAGCTAAAAGTGGAGTTAGAAATTACGCCATGGCAGTTACGGAGGCCGGTACGCCTGAAATTAAAGAAATGCTCACTCGCCATTTAGTGGAAGCTCTTGATATGCATGAACAAATTTCTGCATACATGGTGGAAAAAGGATGGTACCATGCTTGGGATACAAATGAACAAATTAGTTTAGATTTAAATAATATCGATACAGCATTGAACTTACCCACTTTATAAAAATAAAATAGGAGCAGTTTAACATTACCAACCTAAACTGTTCCTAACAATCCATGTATAGCTTAAAAAAGATCTGAAGGGACTTGTAATGTTTACAGGTTATGAAGAATAAAAACCATATAAAAGGCAAGCCCAAGAAAAATAAACTTAGGAGACTATAAATGGGAACAATTAAACCAATTAAGATAGGCTTAAAAAAATCAAATCCTAATAGAAAATTGACAGCTCCAGAAATGGGAAAACTCTGGGCAACCTACATGGGTAATAGCATGTCTAATTGTATTCTAAATTATTTTCTACAACATGTTGAAGATCAAGACATAAAAAAGCTAGTAGAACATGGGAAAAGATTAACTGAAGAATTTCAAAGTAGCGTCAAACAGATATTTATCAAAGAAAATATACCTATTCCACATGGCTTTACAGAGGAAGACGTTAATTTAGGTGCTCCAAGATTATTTGCAGATGAATTTTATGTACATTATTTAAAGTATGCAGCAAAAGCAGGACTTAGCATTTATAGTATTGCTATACCTTTAATGTATAGAGAAGATGTACGCGATTTCTTAACGTATTGTATGAACTCGACCATGGAATTAGTGGAAGAAATTAAAACTATTTTAATGGATAAAAGCCTTATTATTGCACCACCTATTATTCCAGCTCCAGAACAAGTGAAAATTGCCAGCACTGATTATTTGAGTGGTTTTGTTGGAGATGTTCGTCCTCTACACGCGCTAGAAATTGCTCATTTATACGATAATATTGAAAACAACGTGACAAGTAAAGCTTTAATCATGGCCTTTAGTCAAGTTGCCAAAAGCCAAAAAGTTAGAGACATATTTTTAAAAGGAAAAGACCTTACGCATAAAGCAGTTGAACATTACATAGAAAAACTTCATCGCGAGAACTTGCCAGCTCCAGAATTTATTGACCATTTAGTCACAACTTCAACTTTCGCACCTTTTTCGGATAAACTAATGCTGTTTCATAAGGTCGATATGTTTTCCATGAAAATACGAGCATTTGGGAACTCACTAGCTGTAAATGGAAGACATGATTTAGCATTACTTTATGGGAGATCTTTAATGAATATAGCAAATTTTGTTAAGGATGCATCAAATATCATGATGGAAAAGGGATGGATGGAAATTCCACCAGAGGCTGTAGATAGAGAAAATTTAGCTTCAAAATAGGATTAGTGAAAAACTAATAAAAACCCCTTATAGAAGGTTTCTTTGCATGTGATTTCCGATAAGGACGATTATGGTAACTACAGATTTATAACATATACAAATTAACCTACAGAAAGACTCCCTATGGAAATAGGGAGTCTTTCTGTAGGTTAATGAGATTATAGATTGGAGATACTTCTCAGCATCTTGAGTAGTTTGCTCATAATACATAAAAATATTCACATTAGAGATCCTGTAAATGAACTCGTATACTGAACAGCTTGATGTAAGCTAGAAAAACTTCTAATTTCCTCAACCTTTATTCCTAAGTTCACCATGGTTTGAGCGATTTCTGGACGTATCCCACTGATGACTACTTCAATTCCTATTAACTGTAGCCCGTCTATTACTTTAAACAATTGATCTGCTACCATCGTATCAATAATAGGAACTGCTGATAAATCAATAATAAGCCATTTTAATTTATATTGGCTTCCTTTCTCTAAAGCATTCTCCATCAAATATTGTGCCCGTTTGGTATCTAAATCACCTACTAAAGGAAGGATGCCTATTTCCTCTGTCATACGAACAACGGGAACAGATAATTCATCAATGGCATATTGAGCATAATTTATTTTTTCACCGTAATCTTTTACATACGATTTACTTACAAATTGGATGGCGTTATCTACAATGCTATTAAAGTGAGAAATAAGTTGATAAAAAGCATCGAGGGAGAAATCATTATTCTTTGCTTCTTCTTTTATTATTTCTCCAATAACGTCTCGATAATAGCTAATCTCCTCTAAAGCTAGGTTTAATGGTAGTCCATGATTGACTAATAAATTAGCCATATTGTTTCCCCATTGTGCCATGACTTCATTTGCTGCCTCTTTTTCCAACAAAAGAGAATCGGCATAAGTGGTAAGAAGGTCCAAGCGAAAAATAGTCAACTCTGTATAGATATTATGAGACGTTGCAAGATCTAGTCTTTTATCTTCAGCTAACTCTTCTTTTCGCTGTAAAATTATTTCTTTAATTGCATGTAATTTTTCTTGTTGTATATACTGCAAAGTGTCCCTCCTTTTATCTTAAAAAGCAAATAGCCCTCTAATAGATGAGGATTAGAGGACTAAGTATATTGAAAAGTGTATTGATAATGATGAAATGTTAAGTTACTTATATTCTTTATTTAGTTGTATAGTGCCCCTAAATCATAACATATCTGTATGACAGGACTATTTCAAACAAGTTACAACATATGTATAAAATTGACCTTTTTTTACATTGTGGTTGTGTTTACATTCAGGAAAACCGCCTTCCTGGAAAAGTGATTATGTTAAATAAATACATTTTTGGTATTAATTAATAATTTATCCAATAATCAGATATACTTTGTTAAAATTGAGATACATATCTTATTAATTACATATTAGAAGGGGTGCAATATGAAGAAGAGTATTTTAATTTCAATTTCGATTTTGGTAATTGAGACTGTTATTACACTTTTAATATCATAGAAGTTATCTATCCGATTCATTGAACTTATGTTTTTTATCGGAATAGCTTGTTCTTTTTTCATTTTTTGGTTTACAAGTAAAGGTGGAGCAGTCTCTCAATACATAGATTCTCAAAATAGTGCACTAACTGGAATTGTTCAAGAGCGTGATCCTTTAAGATTTCGAATTGGGCCGGCATTTAAGGCTTCCTTGCTATTCCTCTTAATCGGTTTAATCTTTTTTATTCTGTTAGTTACTAATATTATTCCGCCAGTAAAATAAAGATTGCCGATAACGGGTTTTATGTAAACTTAACTATAATAAATTAGGATTAATAAAAATAAAAAATCTTAAAAGGCATATCCATTAATACGCATGCCTTTTAGACTCTCTGATAGACTGAAAAAGATCCCTATTTAATTTGTGAATAGGGATCTTTTTCAATGATTATTTTTTTAACTCAGGAATTGGAGGAATTTGATCCAATTCTTTGAATTCAGCAGGGTTTAGCTTAAAACGTTTATCATATTTTTCTGGGTCAGTTATATTAGGACCTTCTGTATTTCTCCATGACAAGGTGCAAGTCTCACAAATATATACTTCCCAAGCGTCATCCACTGGAGCTTTTGTTAAGAGATTTACTTTTTCAGATTCACATCTAGGACATTTCATTATTTATTTCCTCCTTCTTTAACTAAATCGCGAAGAATTTTTGACCATTCCTCTGCTTTTTCTGGAACAGCTAGTAATTCAGTATCTCGAGCAAAGTCAGGTGCAACTGGAGTTGTAGCATCAATAATTAATTTTGTATGCATACCAGCAGGCTCAGAAGACGGATCTAGTGGCATACCAGGTGCATATGGAACTTTGAAAACATCTTTATCTGGACGAACTCGTGTTGTTAAAGCCCACATAACTTGTTCCAAGTTAAATGGATCAACAAATTCGTCTACGATGATTACAATCTTTGTATAAGGCATTCCATGAGGCGTAGATAATAATCTCATAGCAACTCCCTTTCCATATCCACCAAAACGAGATTTTGTCGAAACAATGGTTCCAATACCATGTGTATACATTGCATTTACAGCTTCAACTTCTGGGAAATCACGTTTTAATTGTTTGTATAATGGTAGGCTTGTATTTAATGCCATTAAGTAGTCAATTTCAGTCCATGGCATTCCTAAGTATAAATTTTCAAAGATAGGATTTTGACGATGAGTAATTTTAGTGATTTTAACAATGGGTTGTAAGCGAGCGCCTGAATAACTACCTGGAAACTCACCAAACGGTCCTTCAATTTCTCTTTCACGAGGCATGATGTAACCTTCTAATACGATTTCACTGCGTGATGGGATATCTAAATTACCGTTTTCACTTTTTGTTAATTCAATCGGCTCACCTTTTAGAGCTCCAGCAAAATCATACTCAGATTGAGCATATTCAATTGGCGTACTAGCCATAAAACTTAATACAGGATCGTTACCTAAGCAAATAGCAATTGGTAGTGGTTCATTTTTTTCTTCAGCATGTTTCAGATGAACTGCAATATCGTGGAATGGAAGTGGTTGAATACCTACTTTATCTTTACCTTTAACTTGAATACGATACGTACCAGCATTTTGTTCTTCATAACTCTCTGGTTTATTTGGATCTTTACTTACAATTAAAGCTTTTGAGAGATAGAATCCAGCGTCAAATTCATTAATGCGGAATAATGGTAGAACATCAAATAAATTGATATCGTCTTCGATTACAACTTCCTTGACCGGCGCATCTTTTTTATCAACCCAAACAGGTTTGATAGGATATCTATCCCAAATTTTTTCTAGCTCGAAAAATTGGTCTTTAACTGGTGTGTCCTTTGGCATATTAAGCATTAAAGCATGATTCTGCCATGACCCATGAACATTTAAAACAACTGGTGTTTTATACCCTTTTATTTTTTCCACAAGAACTGCGGGTGCATTCTCCATGTCTGGAGCAGATCTTCCAATCGCACTTAAATCTGGTTCAGGCATAACCTCTTCTTTAATACGGACTAATTGATTCTCTGATTCAAGTAAGTCTAAAAATTCTCTTAAATCTCTGTAAGCCATTAAGTATTCCTCCTACGTTGTATTATCTAATCTAATTTAATTTGCTTGTTTGCCTTACAATTACGAGTATACTCTCCTATTTTTAATATTGGAAATATCTATTATGTATTTATTATATACCTTAAAGGTATAATATTAGATGCTACAGTTTAATGAGAAATACACTTTCTTGTTTTATAAAGGTAATTGAAGAAAGAAAACAGTATAAAATTGTTAGAAACTTTTTTATACTTCTCTTATTAGGAATTTAATAAAAAAGGCAACTTATAAAAGCTGCCTTTTTTAATCATTATGGTTTCTTTTCCTTAAATTCTCCTCATACTCTTGTTTGTCAAAAAACTCTTCAAGCTTTTTGACAAGGCCTCCATGTCCAAATCGAAGAGAATGATGCTGATTTCGATTCATTTTACAGCTAGCGATAAAGGTCAAAAATTCAACAATACAACGCCTTCTAGATAATATATCTCGTTTATTAGATTCATAAAACCATAAGTCAATAGTGTTATAAATTCCTTTGTTAATGCCATAAAGGGAGTGACACCATTTAAAGAATTCAGAATCCGGTAAATGAATTTTATTAGAATTTATCGTAATAACATACTTAGCTTCATCCCATTTTTGAGAATTTGACTCTAGCATATCTTTTATCCTCCCAAATTTGTTTGTCTCTTATTTTAAAAAAAGCTTACATTCTAGTATATGAGCATATAAATTATCCTTCTCTTTAGTTAACTATTTAATGGACATATTTATATACAGATAAAAAGGTTAGTCTCTTTGTTCAACGACTAACCTTTTCCATATAATAATTTAAGATTTTTTTATTTTTCCCTTTTTTATGCCCTCCCATCTTTTCACTTCTGGTAGATGAATGTCGAACTGATCTAATGCTCTGTATATAATGTGGTTAATTAAATCATCAATATTTTCAGGATGATTATAAAAAGCAGGCATCGGAGGGAAAATCATTGTTCCCATACGTGATAACGCCAACATATTTTCAAGGTGAATATCATTAAGAGGTGTCTCGCGTGTTAACAATAACAGATTTTTTCGTTCTTTTAAAATTACATCAGCTGCACGTGTCACAAGGTTATCTGCTAATCCCATACGAATAGAAGCTAATGTTTTCATACTACAAGGAGCGACGATCATGCCATCCACTTGGAAGGATCCACTAGAAATTTTGGCTCCTAAATCTTTATAAGAATATGTATAGTCGGCTAATTCTTCTACTTCCTTCGCTGTATAAGGGGTTTCTACTTGAATTGTTGCAGCTGCCCATGAGGACATCACTAAATGAGTTTCTATTTCCGTCTCTTTAAGAAGTTCTAAAAGGCGAATACCAAAAATAGCCCCCGTTGCTCCCGACATTCCTATGATTATTTTCATTTGTATTTCTCCTTTTTTCTATTATCGTTAGTCTAATGTTACCTCTAGAAATGATTATACTCTTCAGTGTATTATATTGATAATATCTATATTGTTTATATATAATACCTTAAAGGTATAATTATTTCTGGAGGGTAACCATGGACATTAAGCAGTTACGCTATTTTATAGCTATTGCAGAACAAGGAACTATTTCTAAAGCAGCAGAACATCTACATATGGCACAACCACCACTGAGTCGACAATTAAAAATGATGGAAGATGAATTAGGTGTTGTCTTATTTGATAGAAATAAAAAGAAAAAAGTAACCCTAACTGCTCAAGGAGAATTGTTTCTGAAAAAAGCAAAAAAATTATTACATGGAATGGAAGAAGCAATACTAGAAGTTAAAGAATTCAGTGAGGAAATAAGTGGAACACTCTCAGTGGGATCCACGATTTATTGTGCTCCTATTTTACTTTCTAATTTGAAGGAATTTCGGCGGAAATACTCACATATCAAATTTAACATTTGGGAAGGTGACTCTACTCATTTGATGAACTTATTGAAGAATCGTCAGATTGATATTGCTATTACAGGCGGACCTCTTTCTCAAAAAGATATCGAGATGAAAAAGTTGGAGGTTGACCCATGTGTATTAGTTGTACCTAATGATTACACAATAAATGAAGAAATTATAAGTATCCATAAGATTTCTGAGATTCCTCTGTTACTATTACGTCCTACAGAAGGAGCTGGGTTATTTGATCAAATTATTAACGCGTTCCAGGAGTTGAATTTAACTCCAAATATCCTATGCGAGTGTCATGATTCTGCTATGTTGTTAAATCTGGTAGAAATGGGATTCGGAGCAACGATATTACCATTATCTATGGTAAACAAAAAACTAACCAAAGAGTTTAAAATCCTTTCAATTCAAGATAGTCCATGGATATCAGAACCTGCCTTAGTGTGGAGGGGGAATAGCTACTTATCAGCTTCTACAAGAGAATTTTTACAATTTTTTAACCGTTAGTTTTCAATCTGATTTTTTATCAAACATATCATTCACATCTTAAAATGTTTTTAAATTATAAAACCTTAGCATAAAAGGCAAAGTATATATATACTTTGCCTTTTATAAACTACACCTATCATAAAACCCTCTTATAAGAGTAGCCACGAGAAATAAAACCCTACATTTCACAATACACTCCAAGGTTTGGTGGATCATATGTTGTTTTAATATTATACCTATTAAGTATTAAATTTATATAAAACAAGTATTAGCTTGTATAAAAAATGAGAAATAAAATAGTAATGTCATGCTTTTTTTATTCTAAAAGAAAATGGGGTATATCACATGAACAACATATTAATTAAAGCAGTTAATCAATTTATTGGAGGTAGTTGGGAAGTTGGTTCGTCTAAAAAGAAAGGTACCATTCATAATCCCTTTAATAATGAGGTACTAGCTGAAGTAACATTAGCAAATGAAGTAGATGTAAATGAAGCGTACGAAATTGCGAAAGAAGCTCAAAAATCATGGTTAAAAGTTCCTTCAACTGAGAAAGTGACTATTTTAAAGAAAGTCGCTTTAGAATTGGGTGGTAATAATCCTTTTATTGTCTTGGAAGACGCTAATATTGAAGAAGCAGTAAATGCAGCTGTATTTGGAAAGTTCCTTCACCAAGGACAAGTTTGCATGATTATTAATCGAATGTTAGTTCATCGTAGCCTTTACAAAGAATTTGTTGAGAGATTTGTAGAAAGAGTGTCTAAATTACCTTTTGGAAATCCTGAAGATCCTTCTGTTATTATTGGTCCACTCATTAATGAAAAGCAAGTTCACAAGGTAAGGGATCTGGTTCAAATAGCTAAACAAGAAGGAGCTACTATAGTTCTAGAAGGAACTATAGAGGGAAATGTAGTTACTCCATTTGTCTTTGCCGATGTATCAAATGATATGAAGATTGCTCAAAGTGAGATATTCGGTCCAATCGCTACTATTATTCCTTTTGATAATGAAGAAGAGGTGATTAAATTTGCAAATGATACAGCTTATGGTCTAAGTGCTGGAATTTTCACAAAAGACATTGAGAAAGGTCGTAAAATAGCAAGGCAGATTGAAAGTGGCATGGCTCATGTAAATGATCAAAGTGTAAATGATGAAAGCATGGTACCTTTTGGAGGAATAAAATCTTCTGGTTTAGGACGATATGGAGGACGTTGGGCGCTTGAGGAGTTTACAAATGCCAAATGGATATCTATACAGAACAATCCAAGAAATTATCCGTTTTAAATATAATAAAAGAATCAAGAATCTTTGTCTTTCACTTTAAATATTTTGAATAAGGAGTATAGTTTTTCTATGAAAATCAAGGCAGCTGTAACACATAAGCAAGGAGAGAATTTTAAGATTGAACATGTGAATCTAGCTACTCCAAAAGAAAATGAGGTATTAGTGAAGATTGTGGCTACAGGTGTATGCCATACAGATGCAGTTGCTCGTGATGCAGCCCTTGCACCCTTTCCAGCTGTACTAGGTCACGAAGGATCAGGAATTATTGAAAGTGTGGGTCAAAGTGTTACAACTTTGAAAAAAGGTGATCATGTTTATAAAAATAAATCTTTTATCATTTACTCTCACTGACAACAAATATGAACTTTTTCACTACTTTTGCTAAAAGGTTTTGCAAAGATAAATGAGAAAAACATAAAGAGGAAGTGGAGATTCTCCACTTCCTCTTTACTTAGGGAACTAACTGTTCTTTTTCTTTATATATTATTCCATTTTTCTTAATCACATCTTTGTACCAATAAAAACTTTTCTTTGGGATTCTATTTAGTGTTCCATTTCCATCGTTATCTTGGTCTACGTAAATAAAACCATATCTTTTTTCCATCTCAGATGATGAATAGCTAATTAAATCAATGATTCCCCAGCTTGTGTAACCCATTAACTCCACTCCATCTTCAATGGCTTCTAGCATTTGTTCTAAGTGTTGCTCATGATAATTTATACGGTAATCATCTTGAATATCACCATTTTCGTCAATCTTATCATGAGCTCCGAGCCCATTTTCAACAATAAATAGTGGTATCTGATATCGATCATATAAATCATTTAAAGCAATACGCAACCCAATTGGGTCAATCTGCCAACCCCATTCACTGACTTCTAGATAAGGGTTTTTTACACCTCCTATTGTATTTCCACTAACTGTTTCCATTCCTTCACTGTTTTCAGTAGCTACAAGTGAGTTGTAATAACTAAAAGAGATAAAATCCACAGTGTGTACCTTTAGTAATTCATCGTCGCCCTCTTGCTTATCGATCTTAACTTTCTTCTCTTTGAATAAACGACTGATAAAACGTGGATATTCACCACGTACTTGAACATCTGTAAAGAAATGATTGTACTGATTGTTTTTAGAAGCTTTAAGGACATCTTTAGGATTACAAGAATATGGATACGTCATTAGCTTGGTCAACATACAACCTATTTGTGAGCCTGGAATGATTTCGTGACAATATTTTACGGCTAAAGCACTAGCAATAAATTGATGATGTAACGCTTGATATACCGTCTGTTCTACATTCTCAAAGCGTTCGGATACAATTCCACCACTTGTAAATGGATGACGGACAATACTATCAATCTCATTAAAAGTAAGCCAATATTTCACCTTTTCTTTATATCTAGTAAAAACAACTTTACTAAATTTCACAAAGTAATCAGCTACAATTCGATTCGACCAGCCCCCATATTTATTAACTAAGTATAGTGGCATTTCGTAATGAGATAAGGTAACTAATGGCTCTATACCCTTTTTATGCATTTCATCGAATAAACGGTCGTAAAATTCTAAGCCCGCCTCGTTGGGTTGTTCTTCATCACCATTAGGAAAAATACGAGTCCAAGCAATGGATACACGTAATGTTTTTAATCCCATTTCTTTAAAAAGTGCCATGTCTTCACGATAACGATTATAAAAGTCAATTCCTCTGCGCTTTGGATATTCCTCAGTGCTCTTTGAACTCATCGCGTTTTGTATTTGTTCTTCATCTACTTTATTATGCTTTTTGTAATCTGATTTACTGACTCCTTTTTTGAAAACAGCAACATCAGCAGTTGATAAACCCTTTCCATCAACATTCCATGCTCCTTCTGCTTGGTTTGCTGCTATTGCTCCTCCCCATAAGAAACCTTCTGGAAACTTTCTAATATTGTTAGACATGCTTTATCCCCCTATTGGTTTTTCGTTAGTTCTCGATACAACTCTATTAATGTGAATAATTAAATACATTTTTTCGTCGTTAGAAATCGTGTAGTCAAAATTGGTACGAATATATTTTTGAATTTTTTCAACACACTTGACTTCCTGTGGGTACTTTCGGTTAATTTGGTCAAGTAGATCATTATCACTCGTGCTTAACATCTTATTATCAAGTAAACGTTCTACAAAAAATTGCAGGTGTGTAAGAAACCTAGAAAAATTGATAGTATCCGTAGGAATATCAACCTTATAGTGAAATTTAATAATGTTTAGAATGTCCTTAACCGTATTTGTCATTAGTAATATGTGGTTTGAATTATCTTCATTTTGCTGTGCATTTACTAGATGGAAAGCAATATTCGCTGCTTCTTCTTCAGGTAATTGAAGTCGGATTTGCCTTTCTATTAAATCTAGCGCATGCAAACCAATACTAAATTCTTCTGGATAAAATTTTTTCACTTCCCAAAGGAGCCGATTTTGTATAGTCAAATTCTCTTTGAAGCGCTTTGTAGCCATAAAAAGGTGATCTGTTAAAGAAATATAAAGATGCTCATTTAAGTGCTTAGATAACCGAACTTTTGCGTATGAGATAATTTCATCCGTTAAGATCAAGTATTCTTTTGGGGTTTCTTTCATTATCTCTACTAAATCATTCGATGTACTTTTATTTTCCGGCACGTATATTTTTTCTGCTTCTGCCTCATTAATAATATGTCCAGGCCTATTTTTAAAGCCAATACCTTTCCCCATAACAATGACTTCTTTTTCATCATCTCTTTTTGCCAGAACCACACTGGTATTCAGCACTTTAACAATTTTCATTACAGTCTCACCTTCCTGATTACATTAAAAATCTATCTTCATAAAATAGTTAATAGTGGCTGCTGTTTATCAGAAACACGCTCTACCTTTTCTTCCTGTGAAAGAATTTCCAGATAGTCAGCTGAATTTGTAATCACAACCGGAGTTGTTGTATCATAACCAGCTTTTTGAATGTTTTCTAAATCAAAATCAATCAATAGTTGGCCTTGTTTTATATGGTCCCCACCTTGTACGTGAGAAGTAAAATATTGACCATTTAAGTTCACCGTATCAATTCCAATATGAATGAGAACTTCTACACCAAGGGCAGATTTTAGGCCAATTGCATGTTTTGTATGGAAAACCATTTCAACCGTTCCATCAAACGGAGCTACTACTTTACCTTCAATAGGTTTGATAGCCATTCCTTTTCCCATTACCTCTTCTGAAAACACCTTGTCTTGTACATGTTTTAAAGGGATTACGTCTCCTTTGATTGGTGAGTAAATCACTTTTCTATTCAATGTACTTTGTATTTTTTCCTCGTCTAAATTCATATCTTTTTGTTTATCGTCTTTTACATTTACATCATCAAAACCAATTAGGTACACCATTGCAAACGTGATCGCTATAGAAATTATTGCCCCAATAACAGCATACGTAAAGTTTGATGTTCCTTTTTCAATAAAAATAGGCATCGTTGCAATTCCTGGTGAAACCATAACAAAAGCTTTTAATTTTACAATTCCCACGATAATACCTGATATTCCTGCCCCAATCATACAAGCGAATAAAGTTTTCTTAAGCTTTAAATGAACGCCATATAAAGCAGGCTCAGTTATACCAAATAGTGCTGAAATTCCACCAGATAGTGCAATTTGTTTTAATTTAGGGTCTTTTGTTTTAAATGATACTGCCAATGATCCTGCACCTTGTGCCATATTTGATACAAGCATAGCTACACCAATAAGAGAATCGTATCCTGGTGAAGCCAAGGAAGCAATGACAACTGGATAGAAGACCTTTTGCATCCCAAACATAATAATAAATGGTAAGAATACTGCGAGAAGAGCGACAGCTGCCCAACCTGCTGTTTGGTGGATCCATAACACTCCTGCTGCTAATCCTGCCCCAAGGTACATTCCAAGAGGGCCTAATACTATTAATGCAATTGGAGCGACAATAATCATGGTGATTAATGGCGCTAAAAATATTTTTACTGGTCCCGGCGATACCTTTTCAGCAAGTTTTTCTACATAAGACATAAGCCAAACGACAAGAATGATAGGAATAACGGAAGCTCCGTATGAAACAGCTTTTACTGGTATTCCAGCGAATAATACAGATTCTCCACTATTAAATAGTGTCGTTAGATTTGGGTGCAATAGCACTCCTGCTAAGGTAATTGAAACCATTGGATTTGTACCAAACTTTTGAGAACTCGTATAAGCCAATAACATTGGCAAAAAGAAAAAAGCAGCGTCCGAAATGATTTTTAATAACAGATATGTTTGACTATCTTCTTTCATAAGGTTGAGCATTGGTAGTAGAACTAAGAGAGCCTTCAACATCCCTGCCCCCGCAATAGCAGGAATAATTGGAGCAAATATACCAGTAATTAAGTTTGCGAACCGATTAAAATATCCTTTTAAACTGTTATCTTTCATTGTTTCAATATTTGAATCTGATTCTGGTACAACGTCCACAAGCTTAGCAAATTCCTTGTAGACATATCCAACGTTACTTCCAATTATAATTTGATACTGTCCTGGTGTACTTGCTACTTTGATAACTCCTTCAAGATTGCTAATTTCTTCAGAATTTGCTAAAGAAGGATTTTTTAGTGTTAATCTTAATCTTGTCATACAATGAATGGCATCTTGAACGTTGTCCTTTCCGCCAACATGTTTGAGTATTGACTGAGCTAAAGTTTTATAATTCATTTCTAACTCCACCTTCTTCCAGTAATAGACAACAAAAAAAGACCTGGATTAAGTGAAATTCACGTACTAATGAATTCCACCTAATCTAGGTCTTGCCTGCCGAACAGTAACACGCCTTGATAGATAGATTTAATTATTTTATTAATCGATTTAATGAAAACGCTTTAACTAGTTAATAAGATTATAATAAATTATTGTTTTAGAAAAATCAATCTTTTTTTTGAAAGTGTGGGACCGTCAATAATTTTGTGTAAATGGGAGTTTCCTTTTCTTATGAACGTTACCCACTAGTTTGCTTTAAACATCATTTGTAGTTCTGCGCGAGCTTGATCGAAACCAATATGACATCGTGTCGCAAAGCGCTGATTATACTGGTC
>NZ_JBFTZR010000021.1:0-32640 GCF_056406695.1 Priestia sp. P1_B12_1
AAAAAGGGTCAGGTCACCATCTGCGCCTAAAGGATTAAAGAAGAGTACCTTTATTTCGTATACGGTGTTTGTTGCGAAGAAAGCCTTTAATAAAACAGGGCTCACGAAGAAAAGCATCATGCATGAAAAGATCTTAATTCAAGGGGAACCAACGTTAGACATTCCCATTGATGAATGCCCTGGTGAAGTAGGGGTCATTTGTTTCCAGATTACCGTTCTCCCGAATAAAAATGATAAAGAGAAGAATGAGTCAGATGCGAAAAAAGAACCTAAACAAGAGGCTTCTGCATCTTCTGAAGCACCACAGAACACGAAACCTAAAAAACAGGCAGAAGAGCAAGCACCTGTTTCTCAACCTGTTGCAAAAGAAGCCAAGAAAGAAGTAAATCCTATTCAGCCAGAAGTACAACAAGCTCCTACGGAAGCGAAAAAGACTGAGGAAAAAAAGACAACACTATCTAACCAACCGAAGGGAACTCAGGAACTATTAAACTTTGATGATATTATCGTTCCTGAAGAGTTCTTAAAGACACGCCCAAACCCTGAAAAAACGCAAAAGGTGATCGATTTTGTGAAGCGTACGGGGCGTTTAGATGAGCCGTTGACGATCGAAAAAGGGTCAAAGATCTTAAAAGATGGTTACCGTCGTTATGTGGTGGCCAAAACAGTCAAAATGGATCAAGTTCCTGTTGTATATGAGTATCAAAAGTAAGAACTCAAAGAAAAAGTAACGATTGTTTATCGTTCCACTGACAAATCAGACAAAAATAGACTAAATAAAGTGATAAACTGTGTCCAATGAATAACAAGGTAAATGAAACAGGATTTAATCTCTGTTGAGGAAAGATGAACATCTCCACTACTATTCTCTATACGTAGCTTTCTATACATCTAAGTCGCGAATTGGAGGGAGATATAATGACTAAAAATCAAAAACTGTGGACAGAGGAAGAAGATTTATTTCTAAAAGAACAATATGGGCGGATGACACTCCAAAAAATTGGTGAATGTTTAAATCGTAGTAAAGAATCGGTTAATAAAAGGGTCTCACGACTACAACTTCGCAACAAACAGAATGGCATACGCAAAAAATGGTCCCCTGACCAAGATACGTTCTTAAAAGTAAATATTAATAGGATGAACAATCGAGAGATTGGAAAACATTTAGGCAAGAGCCCTTCTTCTGTTGCAAATCGAATTAGACTGTTAAAGTTAGTACGAAATACATCATTACGTAGATGGACAAAGAAAGAAGATGAATACTTGGTAAAATGGTATGGAGTCAAGTCACTTGACCAACTATCTAGACGCTTACAACGAAGTACACAAGCATTAGAGTCTAGGTTATATCGTTTAGGTATACGTGGCGTAAGAGCTCATCTAGGAAATGTTACAGTATATGAACTAGCAGAGTGCCTGCAAGTTGATGTTCATACCATTTATAACTGGATTCAGAAAAGAGAATTGCCCTATAACATCTTGAGAGCAAACACACGAACATTTTTAGGAATTGACGTAGCAGCTTTTTGGAAATGGGCACAACAGAATAAGGAACTTATTAATTTTTCTAAGATATCCCTAAATACTCTTATTCCAGAGCCCGACTGGGTAAAGGAACAAAGAAAATATGATTATTTTAATCGACCTAAATATGAAAATAAAAAGTGGACTGAAGAGGAAGATGCCCGTCTATGGTACATGTTTTATCAAGAAGGTCGTACTCAACAAGAAATTGGCCAACTAATCGGTAGATCAGCCCATGGCATTCAACGGAGATTACACCGACTGCGGAAAAAGAAGTTGCCTCAATAAATTCTACCTTTTTGTGATTGTTCTTACTGGTCCCACATATTAGCCCTTTCCATTGCACATTCATTTTGTGAAACAGCCTTTTTTATAAGAAAGGTAGCTCTATAGAAGCATAGAAATTTATATTATGCTTGAAAATGTTATATTTTACACCTTAATAGTATCTATTGTTTTATGCCATAAAAGAGAGGTCTCTATAAGGATAAATGGAGTTCTCTTTTCTCCTTCACTGATTAAATTGTGTTTTCTGGTCTGATAATTTAGGAATTGCTGTTGTTAGCAGTGTTCTTACTTTCTCTTGGGCAGACTGCTTTATGACGGGTTGTTTTTTATTTTCTATGATACTCAAAAACTATTCATACCTATAACAAAGACCGCCCATTATGTATCAGTGTATAAGGCGGTCTTAACTGTATTCATGCTATATGTTTATGACAAAAATATCGACATTATTCTAAAAGGTTTTAAAAATACGTATTAAATTTATTCGTTGTGCTTATGTAGTATTTTGATGTCTTAATAGATGATATGGTATTGGCTTGTCCATTATGACCAAAACAAATCAAAATAAACAAGAATCGTATAAAATAATTCAAAAATGGAAAGGATGTGTACAAAAAGGAGTGGTGGATTGTGTCATGGTGGAAAAACCCGAAGAGAAGTAAATTCGGACGTTTTTTGGACAAAAACGGGATTACTCAAACAGAATTTGCAAAAAAAAGTCACGTATCGAAGACAACCATTTCAACTTTATGTAATGAAAAAAATTATTCTCCATCTCCAAAAGTGTTGAAAAGGGTAATGGATACAATTAAAAAAATTGATAAAAATAAGCAATCTCATGATTTCTTTAATATATAAACATTTATAAAAAATAAAAAATTATGTTACTGTAAAACAGTTACATATCTCACTAGATTAGTTGTAGTATAATAAGTTTATACATATATTAAGTATGAGCTCTTAAGTACATTGAGTCCAGTTGGCTTGCTATTATTCCTAATGATTTTTAAACTTGAAAAAACAAAAAAACCTACTGTATGAAGGTTTTTTTATTATGTATTTCAATAAAGTTAATTCACATAACAAGTATTATCAAAATGAAAAAGAGCCTGTATCATTTAGAAACAGGCTCTTTTTCATTTGAATATATAAATTCCTTTACTTCTATGATTGAAAGACCTAGATGATATGCTTCTTTCATGAGACCTATCCATTCCTTATCAAACTTATTATCTTCTTCTTTTAGCACTCATGATTCCACCATCTGTCCTAATTGAGATTAAGTAGACGCTATCATTTAAAGATAAAATATTGAAAATTAAGACTATTTATTCAACAAATTTCTTCTAAATTCCTGCAATATAAGTCTTTTTATATAAATAATTAAGGTTTAATGTAGAAAAAAGTAAATCCAAAGAATTATTGTTGATACTTTGAGCAAACTACTCAAGAGGTCGAAAGGCTTCCGTCCTTTGGTTAAATAAATGTAGCAGAAAAACTCCTGAACAGGCTCCAGGAGTTTTTTTTGTCTTTTAAGCAGTATATGATCTACACCTTTAGTTAACAAAAGGCATCTTTCCGGAACCCAACTAAAAAAGAGACCTTTTGGCATAAGGGTTTTTAGTTGGACCTTTTTCCTTGAGTATGCATCTTTTTATACATCCTTGATATGACTGCGTTTACTCGATACCCAAGTGGGAGGAGGATGTATAAAAAGTGCACGTTATATATGTATGCTCAAGGTCATCTTATATTGATTTATTTCTTAATTTATTGTAAAATCATTCAGACTTTTTATAAATTAGTTTAGGCATTCCCTCAAAAGCTACCTGTCCTGAACTGCAACGATGGGGTAGCTTTCTTTTTTATCTGAAAGCATATTTTCTTAGTATCCTATGTTAAGTTAATTTTGATTCCATTTGAAGAGGATGATGATACTCTTGGTCTTCCATCTCTTTGCTGTTTAGCTGAACTTCTGTATTTCTCCATCAATTCATGAATACTTGTTACTTGTATGATGCGAATATGTTCTGAAGATACCGCATAACGAATAGGCGTAATCAAAATAACGGAAGGGAATATGGCTGCCGGATCCTCTGGCTGCCAATGTAATGCTTTCCATTCATCTGAAAAGAAAAACTCTTCATACAGAGTAATCTTGGCCTGTATTTTCTGCTCAGAATACTGATTTCGTTGAATTTCAATCCAAAAGGGCGATCCTTTAAAAATACAAAAGAGATCGGGTTCAATGCCTCCTTTTCTTCCCGTGGGCTTATCTTCCACAATGACCTGTTTAGGTACACTATACGTACACATTTGCTTATAGACATCTAGAATTGAAAGGAAATGAAGTATTTTTTGAGAGTTCTTTTTGATTTTGGCATCTACAGGTAAATAGACGGTCGGAGAATACTGCTGTGTGCGTTCAATCATTCCTAGACGATACAAACGTATCATCACACTATTACATGCATTTACGGGCGATTTTAGCTGTTTGAAGAACAGTTCTACTAATGAGTCTCGATCTACAGCTCGAAACTGATTAATAAATCCAATGATGTCTTTATCACGCTGAGATAACCGAAAGCTCATCGCTGCTCCTCCTTCTCTAATAATCCAAAGATAGACTGTGGTACGACCTCTAGGTGAGGTTCAGGGTCTTTTATGCGTGTTTTATAAGGAGAAAGCATTTCTTTACACGCTTCTTCATCTAAGAAATACGCTTGAAACTCTTTAACGTCATCAATTTTAATTTTCATCCGTCCCCTAGCTGCTGCATCGATTTCTTCTGCACCGATTACTCCGGCTACTTTCGCATTTGTGGCATCAGCCTGCCTTCCAGAGATTCGTACCCGTAAGTTAGCCTTTAACGCTGAATTTAATAAATCCGCATCCGGACGCTGCATGGCAATAATCGTATGAACACCTAGTGCACGACCTTGGCTGGCAAACTGTTGGATTATTTCTACAAGGTCCGTTTCTCTCTTCACTATGGACATTTCATCAATTACCACGACAATTCGAGGCAGTTTAAACGGAAGCCGACTAATATGAGTTACCCCATGTTCTAACAATAAATCCCCTCGCCGATACATTTCAGCTCGTAACAAGGCAAAAGGTTTTCGCATGTCTTTGGCTTCAAAACAAAGCGCATCCACATGCTCAATTCCATGAAATAAACCTAAATCGGCTCGTTTGAGATCCACTAAGACTAGTCGCAACTCATCAGGTGAGGTGTATTTCACCCATGTAGTGAGAATGACACGCATCAGACTGCTTTTTCCGGCTCCAATTTCGCCAGAAATCAGTAACGTTTCTAAATCCGTAAAATCCCATGAAACAGGGTTTCCGTAGATATCTTGACCAATGCATACTGGAAGCTCCATTTTCTCTATATGAGGGTGAATGGTTTCATACTTGTAGGTAAGCATCTTCGGTAAGTTTTTATGGTGGACAGTGATACTAAAGTTCTTTAGGCTGCCGTTTATTTCGATGTTGCTGCCTAATACTTGTCGTAAGGCCCATCTCTTTTTGTTTAAAAGTTCAGGATCAATGCCATTCAGTAAGGAAAAGGCATAACGAGTGTACGTATGGTGGTTATCGATCTGATGAATTTTCGGAAACAGATAGGAGGTACGGTCCCCACGTTTCACCATCCGATAAATCTCTGCCGTACGAAACGCTTTAATTAATTGGCCACGTAATTTTAACTTTTCAAACATAAATATCCCTCCTCAAAATATAAATGTTGCAAAAAAGTAAATCAATGCGCTATAGAAGGTAACAGGCAAGATAAAGCGCATCACTTTCGCAAACTGATCAACAAGATCAATGACACCCCATCGTTCTAATATTCGTTCGATAATAGCAATCCCTAAGACAATGCCTCCTATGGTCAGAATAGTGGGGTCAAGCATGGCTAGTGGACTAAAAGGAACAAAGGAATAAGCCCTGAAGGGACGAGGTCTCGTAAGAGGTGGTTTGTGGGGTGGAGGAAAGATTTTTGGAAAGGTAAATCCTTTTGTTTTTCTCATGCTGGTACCTTCTTTCATTCTTTAATTTTTTTTGCCTTTTAGGTATCATTTATTTCAGCTCAGCCCATCCGGTCGCCCCCTTCGCCTCTTCGGCTCAGCTCCCTTACAGGTTCCACGAAGGGCTTCCTAACGCTTACAAAGCTTGTATTAACGCGGTAGCGCTACTGAACTAGCTACTGATTAGGTAATGAAGGTAAGGTCCTTTAGATACTATGTAGCTACTGCAGTAAGCTTGCCTGTCCAATCGAAAAATAAAAAAGAACCCTTACCGCAGTAGGTAAGGGGTAGGTGGTGATGCAACATGTGCTTGGCTTTTATATGCTGAGGGTTGGACTAGTGGCTTTTGTTTTCAGTTATAAAGATTGACTAGTCTCTATCCTAGTAGAATTTCTCTCCTTAACCTGCTTTAACGTCGCTACTATAAGAAAGCTAACAATCACTAATAAGAGCCATGAACTTACCTTCCCTAAATGAACGAGATTCCATGCATCAGTTTGGTTTGGATATTCCCAAGCTCCAAAGAACGTTGCAATATTTTCAGCTAGCCATATAAAAAATCCAATGAGAACAAAAGAAAGTGCGATTGGCATACGGTAGCGAGTTCCATTAACCTCGTATGTGACCCACGATTGCCAAAAGACGATAATTACAAGTCCAGATAACCACCAACGAACGTCAATCCAGTAATGGTGGATGAAAAAATTCAAATAAATCGCAGCTGCAAGAGGTACAACTACCAAAAACGGTGGCCACTTAACCAACTCAACCTTAAACCTCCTCCATGCCTGGCAAAGATAACTCGCTACACTTGCGTACATGAAACCACTATATAAAGGCACTCCTGAAATTTTGAAATATCCTGCCTCCGGATAAGACCAAGAGCCCACATGTACTTTGAAAAGTTCAAGAGCAAGTCCAATAAGATGGAAGACTGTGATAACCTTTAGTTCATCCCGGGTTTCAAGACCAGAACGCACCATCCACCACTGCATCAGAAGGCAGATAATGAGCAGCCAGTCATACCTTGGTAGGAAGGGAAGTGGAATAGCTTGCGTAAGAGCCAGAGAGGCAAAAATAACGACAGGAAACAAACATGATAGGGCCTGCTCCCAACCAAAACGAACCAGTTGTTTTAGTGCTCTCATGACTTGTTCCTCCAAAGGTTCTTTCTGTATATATGTAAGTGCTGCTTGGTATAGTAGCTAAATAGATTTTGGATTGTATACATAAGTTCATCACCGAATAACTTTCTTTTCCTTTCCATATTAAATATTCCTACTTTATTAATCCTGGGTGTCTTTATCACTTCGGTATTCTAAAATATCCCCAGGTTGGCACTCTAAGGCTTTACAAATTGCTTCTAAAGTTGAAAACCGAATTGCCTTTGCCTTTCCATTTTTCAAAATAGAAAGGTTGGCCATTGTTATTCCAACCCTTTCCGAAAGTTCTGTAACACTCATTTTCCTTTTAGCCAACATCACATCAATATTAATTATTATTGCCATGTTAATCACCTCAGACCGTTAAGTCATTTTCTGATTTTATATCAATCGCTTGTTGTAAAAGTCTTTTAAGAACCGCAGCAAAGACTGCAATTACCAATGAAGCAAAGATTGGGACCATTCCAACTATTACGAGACCTGGAGCATCATCTTTCTCTGCCATAAGAAAAACAAATGGCATCATTACCACATACAGGCCACTAATTGTCATTGCACAGTATTTTATTTTCTTTAAAGCTATTACTGAGATGTTAGAAAACGCTTTGTTCTTGTCAATATAGATTAAAAGTCGGAACGCCTGATATAACGTGAAAAAATACGGGATAGCTGAAAGATACATAATACTTACAGCAGGATATAGTATGTAGGAATAATCTGGATTTGCTATATTATTAGCTAAATAAGATAAGCCAAATATGCCTAAAGCAAGAACTGGGACTCCCATAAGAAAAAGAGCTATTTTCAAAAATATTGTTGAACTTTGTTTCATAGTAAAGCACCTCACTTATTTATTATCCATTTGAATTTAACATAATATTTATCGTTTAACAATAAATTTTTTCTGTTTATTATTGTATTATTGTTGAGATGGGAATATGCTTTTCATTTCTTAAAATATAAAAAGCATTTCTTATGACAAAGAAATGCTCTATAAATGTAAATATTCAATTTATAATCTCATCAACTAACCTGCACCGATAATTGATGAAGATCGACGTTTTATGAATACAGTAACACTAACGAAATAGATACTAATTAATAAATGTAGTGATTATTTCTTAGATACATGTAGCTAATTCAGTAAACTTGCTGTCCATTCAAAAAATAAATAAGAAACTTACTGAACAGCCAAGGATATAAACATTCTCTCGCTTTTTAAAGGAACTATCTTAATATCATTATTTTGCATTTTATGAAAAATACTCCATTTGGACTGACACAATAGGCTAAGTTTGTACCAGAAGGTCCACCAATAGAGTCAATTGCTGCTTTGGCTCCACGACCATTCGTCAATTCCATAACCGTATCGTAGAGTGGGGTCGTCCCTGTATTAATTACATATGAAGCACCAAGTTGAGTTAATTCCTCTGTGTAGATATTATTTCGAGTTACTGCAATCAAACGAAACCCCAAAATACGGGATAATTGAGCAAAAACACGACCAATAGAAGAGCCGCAGGCATTTACAATTAGGTCATCTCCTGGTTTTAACGCTAATACTTCCGTACAAATCACCCATGCTGTGATAGGGTTGATATAAAGCTGTGCAGCTATGTAATCCTCTAGATAATCTGGAACTATAATGGCTAGTTCAGCTGGTGTTTTTACAAACTCCTGCCATGTACCTTCACCCCGTAAGGGTAATACTGGTTTGCCAAGAAACCATTTAGAAACAGATGGACCTACTTCTTCTACGGTACCAACTCCTTCATATCCCGGAATGGCAGGTAAAGAAATCCGATTTGAATAGGCCCCTCTAATAGGAATTAAATCCGATGGATTGATTGGTCGAGTTTTCATTCGTACTAGCACTTCGCCAACTCCAGGATCTTTCACTTGTTTATTTTCTATTTGTAAAACTTGTTGAGGCTCTCCGAATTCATAAAATTTAATGCTTGTTGCTTTCAAGATAGGTATCCTCCTTTAGTTTGTTCATTTATATAGTTATAGTGTACAACCTCTTCATTTCTAGTTCTTATAACAACTATTACAGATAGCATGAAAGGAATTTCAGTTGGGGTTTTAATTCATATGATTTGGGTGCATATCTCGAATTTTATTAAACTATAAACAAAAATATATAATCCATACCGCGCAAAAATAATATTTAAGTAACAAGCTGATTTATTTCGGACCAAAGCCAATACTAATGTCTAGCACCAAAAACAATGACTGCATTTAATAAAGAAATTTAGATATCTGAGGAAGCGTATATATATACCTTTAACTCTATTTATTTTTCAACCAGACCCATGACAAACGGAGTAAGGTCACTCAATTTTTCTTTATCGCTAAGAATCTTCAAAAAAACATTGGAGACATGTTCAGGTATAGGTGTTTGACTATCTACAGTTGCTGTCAAAAAATAATATAAAAAATCAAAATGATTTTCTCTTCTCATTGCATCAATTAAATAGTAAGCATAAAGATTATTATTCAATAGCTTCCTTCTTAAAATTATTCCAAAATCATACAACTCATTAACAGTTGTATTCACAATCTCTGCCTCCTTCTAAGCTTTATACGGGTAAAAACTGAATTTCACATAAGCTTGCTTGGATAAGATCATAAACATAATTGTTGCATCTACTATATATATTGAAAGAGGTTTTTAACAGCAATAGACGACCTATTCATTCGGATTAGAAACGTGAGGTCGCCTACATTATTTTCATATTCATTTTTTTATCCTTTCAGCTTACTTTATCAATAGCTTTATTCCTCTATATTTTCATCTTCTAACTGCCTTGGACTCTCATCATGACATTGATTAAATAAATAAGTAAGGTACGAATGCAGTTCAAATCGGTCCTTTTGAATAAAGGCAGACCATATTTGTTTGTCTTCGCCCATTCTTTCTCCTCCTTTTTTATTTCATTTCTTTATCTTTACGGTTTTCTAGCTAGTAATCTTTTGCACGTACAGAGTGACCATTTGTAAAAAAATGTAGAACACTTTCTACTAAATTGAAATCAATAAATATCTTCAATGCCAGATAAATTAATAAAAAGAATATTTTGTTTTTCATCTTTTAAAGACAGGGTCTGTTCATGAAGATTAAGATTATAAACACGACCTTTACACGTTTGTAGTGACCCATTTTCATAATAATGAACCGTAACTGCCCCATTTTTGATTAGCTTTTTCAAAAACATAGATTAACCCTCCTTTTAACAAATGAATTGCAATTAGCAAAAATCTAAAAAGATAGATCTTGGATTGCCGGATTAACTATTTGATACTCTGTTTCTAACTCATGTAAGGTTAATTCATAAAGCTGTTTGTTTCCTTTTTTATAGATTCCTAAATGGATTAAAGAATCTATAATCGAGTTTTTTCTACGTTGTATATCAGGGTAGATTTGTTCACTCATTATTCCACCGCCTAATTTCAGAATGGTCTTTGGTATGATTGTCGAACTATTTTAATTCATTATACAGCTCGCTAGTTACAAGAAAATGAAAATAAAGTAAAACTGATGTAATAAATAAGTAAATTCGATTAGATAAGTGTGTATATGTGTCCTATCTATTTACTTTAAAGTCAATGTTTATCGCCTCAACCCATAGTAAAAAAATGTCCCTATGAGTTTCACTTTTAAGAAGTTCCTTTCCACAATTCTTGGATTTTTCTCTCAAGCGATTCTAAAACACAAAAGACTGTATTCATTATTCACTGTAATAACTCCCCATAAAAACTAGTATTAGGTATATTATGGTATCCTTTTTTGATTAATGAAATACTTTCTACAAAACTTCCTTTAAACTTACATAAAATCACAAAGTAAGACTAAATACTCTCGCAGTAGGTGATGAGTAGATGATTATGGAGTATGTACTCTTTTTTATATCTTGGGTATTGGACTAGTCACTTATATTTTTCACGGAACGGAATGGAAGAGAGGGGAAGAGAAATCTTATCCACCCAACATAACAATTTAGAGTAACCCACCATTGCTATGTTAGATACTAACGTGATGTTTCTCCTTTACAACGAAGGGTATTTAAGAAAAAACATCTTATAAATCATTTAACTAAATATAAAATTGAAAGACCTGATTAGCTTGACTAAATTGTTTTCTGCTCGCATTGGTCATTTATATTTCCTGCGATCATTCTTTTAATAACTTTTTTATTTATCTTCTTTCTATGAGAAAAAGAAATAGATATAAACGAAGTAGAGTAAAAAGAGACATTAAGAATTATCTATAAATAAACCCTATCGTCAGTATTAATGACAGGGGAAATAAGGGTTCCAGACGGATAGGTTCACTGAGTCGCCCTCAACCTTTTCAAAGCTGAGACGAAATTAGCAGTGCATAAAGCGTGGAACCTTCCAGATCCGAAGATAAATGTTTATGCGTATATTCTAAAGTTTTTAGTAAACGGCTCAGTCCTTAAACCCGAGATTTCAAATTTGCTATTAGATCATGATTTAACATATAAAAAGTAATTTCTAATATAAACACCCAAAGAAATCTTACATATTGTATAAGGTTTCTTTGGGCGTTTATTCAAATTGTTTCTATACATTCTTATAATTGAGCAAGTTCTTCAGATAACTTTTTTGATTTAGCCTTTAGTTGTTCTTTTTGACCTTCCAAATCCGCAACTGCAGTCAAAGCTTCTGGATTCTGAGGTTCTTCTTTAAGTTGCTTTAACATAGCTATAAGAGACTCTGAGACTTTTATCAAATTTTTGTTCACTTCATCTTGCTTTTTTAAATTAATAATTTCACATTTTTTCTTTTCGATATTATTCATTAGCCTACTTCCTTTCTTTCAATATGGAACTGAAAATTAACTCCTTAATCTTTTAAAAGCTGATAACAAATGTGACAAATAAACCGATTTAACGATGTAATATGTGAAAACGATGGTCATAATCTAATCTTACTAAAGGGAATGTAATCAAAGGTTAATGAAAGAGAACCTACTTAGTAGGTCCTCTTTCATTAACCTGCTTTTGTTGCAATTACTAGTACACGTCCCTGATCTAATTCCCTTTCATATTGCTGAGCTTCTACTTCTGATAATCCTAAAGAGTGGATTTTAGAACGTAATTCATCTCCACGGGATCGGAAAACGTTGGCCATTAAATCGAATGCTCCTTGTTCTGAAACACCGACATCATTTGTCTCCAATGCTTCCGTTAAATCTTTAGAACGATTTTTATCATGAGCTAATAAATATACTTCGTCTCTTGTATATCCTCGATTTAGAAATTGTTCAATTACTTCTTTTGCTTGAACTCCGTTTTCTACTACTCTTACATTTTTCATAAAACAACCTCCTTTTATAGTTAAATAATATGTACCCATTTCTAAGAAATAAAAATCATTTTTATACTCAATAATAAATTTTAAAAATCTTGCTGCAAGTTCTTCCATTCTATGTTTCAGGTCATCTATTAAATTACTTCCCTCTCTTTAAAATCAAAAGCTGTAGGGATTAAAACTTGGGATTACGTTTTGGAAGATGATGTACGGGAATGAAATGAAATAGGACAGCTATTAAATAAAGGAATGCTTCACTGTTTATATAAAGGATGAAGGTGTAGAAGAGTATCTGTTAAAGGCTGTATACAATATGGGGGCTGATGAAGTTTGGAAGAATTAGTAGTAAGTTAACCTAAAACGTTGCCTGTAATGAAGGGCTATTTACCTGCTTAGTAAAAGGAATTTATAAGGATACTCATTACGTGAAATTTCATGTGAAAAGGTCTGTATCAAAATAGATACAGACCTTTTTTACAATATTTATGGAAGTCTTTCTTAAAGGAGTCTAATAAATAAGCAATAAGCTTTTATTTTTATAATTCATGAGATAATAAAATATATACTATTGAGGTGAAAATTGATATGTATAACAAGATTTAAGTAGCATTTGATGGCTCTAAACCTTCTATTCATGCTCTTCAACAAGACAAAAGAAATGATACTGAATTAGGCAATGAATTTCAAGTTGGAAACACGAATTCACAGAGCCAGAAAAAGAGTGGACGTCAAATAAATAAAGAGTAAATCCCATTCTTCAAAGATAATAAGAAGCCTTAGTTTAAATTTATAATCTGAACTAAGGCTTCTTATTATACTCTGTTTAAGATAGGTGGTATTTCATTGGGATCAACTATCACTTCTATAACTGAAGGGATAGTTTTATATTCCAACATTTGTCTAATAGCATCCTCTATTTCACTTTTATTTCTACACCTATAAGCAATAGCTCCTAATGATTCTGCAAACTTCTTAATATTAGTTTTTTCTTTATACTTCGCTCCAACCGAGCGATTTAACCATTGTTTCATTCCTTTATCAACCATATCTAAGCCACCATTATTAAATACAATAAATATTACTGCAATGCCTTCATTTACAGCTGTTGCAATTTCGGTACCGTGCATGAGTGTACATCCATCACCAGTGAGGCATACAATAGGTTTATGCGGTGAAGCTATTTTAGCACCTATTGCATAACCGATAGCATGTCCCATAGTCCCAAACACATCATCAAAAAAGAAAGTGCCAGGCTCGTAGATATCGTAGTGCTTAATAGCAAAAAAAGTATGACTTCCATCGTCCCCAAATAATATTGTGTCATTTGGTAAATGTCTACGAAGCTCTTTAATTGCACTAGCTGCTGATATATAATGTGAACTTTCACTTAGCTCTTCAGTTTGATTTTTTTCATTCCCTTGTTCTTGGGCAAGTAAATTAATTGGTGCTAAGGAAGCTGAATCCATGTCATTCACTTTCTTTTTGAGTTCTTCTAAGTTTCTTTTTGCATCTCCTTGGATAACTAGGGTTGGAACTGAAATTGATTTCCCTGAAAAGGTGATGTCTATATCAAATTGAATAATTTTCTTAGGCTTATAACTCTCTTTGAATCCTGCTAAAGACATATCGCTTAATTTACTCCCAATTACAATCATGAGATCTATATGAGATTGCAAATACTTCGTCGCTCTTTCTGTACCACCTAAGCCAAATGCACCTAAAGATAAAGAATGATTAGCAGAAAAAGTACCTTTTCCACCAGGAGTTGTAATAACCGGAATCCCCCATTTTTCAGCAAGCCATTTTACTTCCTCATAAGCTTTAGAAATCTGTACACCTTTTCCTAAAAATAATATTGGATTTTCTGCTTGATTTAATTGATGGATTACGTTCTCCAATTGTGTTGATACCACAGGAACTTCTCTCGGTAATTCAAATTTGAAAGGATTAATTTCTTCTACTAACACTTCAAAGGGAATAGAAAGATGGACCGGACCTTTAACCCCCACACATGCTTTTTCAATAGCATGTTTAAAATATAATTCAAACTGTTCTTTACGCTCAACTCGTGCACTAAATAACGTTACGGGCTCAAACATTTTCACTAAATCTGTACCAAACATTGAGGAATCTTGCCCTAAAGCTTTTCCTGTATTTTTTATGGACGGATGGCCTGTAATAAACAAAACAGGAAGATGATAAGCTTTAGCCTGCCCAGCAGATGTCAAAAGATTTGTTCCTCCAGGACCAGAGGTTCCTATTGCAACTCCAATAGTATCTTTTATCAATGAATAGCCTGATGCTGCAAAACCTGCTCCATTTTCATGTCTAGTAACTATAAATTCTAGTTCGTTATCCTCTATTTCAGTTAATATAGGAACGATAGGTTTACCTGGAATCCCAAAGATGTGAGTAACTCCCCATTCTTTAAAATGATCAATTAATAAAGAAACTACTGTTTTCATGTTAGTCATATACCTTCCTGTTGAGAGTAAGCTGGCAAATAAAGCGTAAAAGTTGAACCCTTATCTTTTATAGAGTTAACCCGAATTTTTCCTCCATGGGATTCAATAATTTGATAAGAAATATGTAAGCCAAGCCCTATTCCTCTTTCTTTTGTAGAAAAGAAGGGCTTAGATATGCTTTCTAACTCTTTTGCGGTCATTCCAACCCCATTATCTTGAACCACAATTTTTATTTGTTCTGTTTCTTCGTTAAAATCTAGAGATACTGTTATTTCTCCACCCTCTTGCATTGCATCGATAGCATTTTGAAGTAGATTAATCAGCACTTGTTTAATTTGTGATTCATCCACTTCAGTTTTTAACGAATTTTTCTTATTTTCATATTTAATTTCAATATTATGTAATAAAGCATGACTTTTTACAAGGGAAACTGTATTTTTTATTAATACATCAATATCACATGATTTTCGTTTAAATAACGTAGGCTTCCCTAGTGAAGCAAATTGATTAGTTAAATCTTTTATTCTTTCCAATTCTTTAGATATAATGTTCAAATATTTTTCTTGAGTATTAAGGTCTATATCTGGATTTTGTAAAAGTTGAATTAATCCAATAATAGCTGTTAGAGGATTTTTAATTTCATGTGCAAAGCCAGTTCCCAGTATCCCTAGGGTAGATAGCTTTTCCGATGCAATAACTTGCTCCTGTAGTTTATAAAATTCACTCATATCTCTAAATTGTAGAAAAGCCCCATTTAACTTTTGATAACTATCAAATAAAGGTAAGACATCTACCAGGCACCTTATTAAGTTTTCTTTATGTTCATTATCTATTTCAATTTCGATATTTTTAAGAGGTTTTTTAGTTTGGAGAACAGAGTCAATATATTTCTCAACTATCTCCACTTGTTTGTTTTCAAAATAACCTGTGAAATTCTCTTGGGCCTCAAATAAATTCTTTGCAGCCTCATTAAAATTTCTTATTTTCCCTTTTGTATCTGTAATCAAAATACCATCTTGAGTTGAATGCATAAGTATTTGATTCAATAAATCTAACTTGTAATTTTGTTCTTGGAGCTTTAATTCGCGTTCAATTGAATCAATAGCTGAAGATAAAAGCCCTAAATGTAAAGAGCTAGCATAATCAATAGTCGTCATTAATGAGATAGTACCACTTAATACTTGAGAAGGAGAAAAATAAAAAGGTGCAGAAAAACATGCTGCGCTATGTAGTACTTCTTGAAAATGGTTTTTACCAATAATTTCAACAGGTTTTTTTAACTGAAGGGCTAATGAAATAGAATTAGTTCCAACATCTCTCTCATCAAATCGTACCCCAGGTGTTATTCCTAGGCTATCAACCATTTGTTGAATAGTTTTATCTCCATACATGTCTAGGATAAATCCATTTTCATTAGAAACTACCACTAATGTAGGGATTCCTTTTGAATATTCTAAAATTTTCTCCATGAAATACCTTGTTACTTGGAGAATACTTTCATATTTAGAATTTTGTCGTTGTAATTCTTTTCTTATTAAACACACTTTGGGAATTGGTATATCTTTAGGGTTTAAATGATATAATGTTTCACATCTTTCATGTGATTGTATTATATACTTTTCTGTAGTTTCCAAAGCTGATGCCTCCCAAATTTATATATCCGAATACACTTCTTATAAAGTACAGTTTTAAACATTAATCGACTCTCTCACGAGGTATTACTTTATGACTAGTTTGATATCTAGCTATATATTAGTCAATGGAATTTATCATTTTTTGATAAATGAAAATTTTCTTATCGAGTTCTTGACTTATTTTAAGGATGTCTCCATCACAATATTCGTGATTGTCCTTTGCTAAGCTATAGATGATTTTTTGTAAAGTTTTAATCTCCTTTTCCAGCTGAGATAGGTTCATTGAGGTTCGTCATCCTCCAAGACAGTTTATTTTAACTACCTTATAATACCATTTATTAGAGAAATAATAATTAATTTTTTATATTAATATAAAACTAATTATTATTAAGAAACACTCTTCTTCAACCTTCTAATTAGCTAATACTTAAGAATAATTATCCTCAGCTTCTTCTGTAATCATTTAGCTTGCTTTGAATATTCATTACACTTAAATTTCACACATTTATTTGAAGAACCTGCTTCTTTCTTATTGTCTGTTAAAAGAAATATAATTCTGGGGAGAGTGTATTTTTTTATTTATATCAGTATAAACATAAAGTGCATATAGTTATTTGATTTATGTAAATTCAACTACCTTTATAGCTTTAGTAACCCTTAAGCTGTTTCAATTGAGGTGCTGAATGCTTTTTTTGAAAAAATCATCTTCATGATGAATGAAACACATTCTGAAGAAGAAAAAGTACAACTCATGTTATACTAAGAGAAAAGAACAACTGATGGAGGATATAATGACAAAACGATTAGACCTACGTGTCGATTTTGCCTTTAAATCTCTTTTTGGAACGCATGGAAATGAATCTATTTTAACTGCATTTTTAAATGCAGCTCTACGTTTACCAGAAGAAAAGAAAGTTAAGACGGTTTATCTATTAGACCCGCATTTTAATAAAGAAAATCAGGAAGATAAACGCTCTATTCTTGATGTTCACGCTCGATTAGAAGATGGAACTCGTATAAACATTGAAATTCAACTTAATAATAAACATGATATGGAAAAAAGAACACTTTACTATTGGTCTAAGATGTATAGTAGTCAAATGAAGGAAGGCATGGACTATGGGGAGCTGTGTCAAACTATTACCATTAACATTGTCAACTTCCGTTATTTATCTCATCTCAATCATTATCATTCAGTGTTTCAATTGTATGAGCGCGAAGAAAAGTTGTTACTAACGGATATGTTAGAAATTCATTTTATGGAACTTCCTAAATTACTTATTAAATGGCGTAAAAAAGAAGTTGATCCAAGGGAAGATCAATTAGTACGTTGGTTATTGTTACTTGAAGCATCGGAAGATGAAGAAATCACTCAAGTACTGGAGGAGATTGCGATGCAAGAAGATCAAGTATTGAAAAAAGCAATAGATGAATGGGAACGTGTCAGTCAAGATCCTGAAGTCTTACTCGCTTATGAAGCAAGAAGAAAGGCTTTATTAGATGAAAAATCCGCTTTAAGAAGAGCTGAGAACCTTGGAGAGAAAAGAGGAAGAGAAGAAGGCAGAAAAGAAACCATTAAAACGATGGCTCTTGGCATGATTCAAAAAGGGATAGACAATAAAACGATAAGTGACCTTACAGGGCTATCACAAGAAGAAATTAATAACCTTCGACATTAATAAAATGAAGAAAAAAAGATTACCTTATCATCTAATAGGTAATCTTTTTTCTATCTTCATATTTTACAACATATCATTTTCTTATCTTTAAATGTGAACAGAATCTTTAATATGAGGTAGAGGCTATACATATTCCTCATCAAGATTAGTCATGTGTCATCCAGCGTATCAAAATGCAGTAGCAGATGGATATGTGATGGCTTCATTTGCTGTCATTAGCATTAAAACAAAGATATATTAACCAGATAGGTTATGCTATAATAGTGATGGGAATAATACGTGAATCATCTAATGCATTCAACGTAGCAAAGAGCCACTTGTAGTATACAAGTGGCTTTTACTTATTAGAAATCTATACATTTTTATTTACATTGATTAATAAAGACAGAAAAAAATACATACAGACGAGGTGTGAAAAATGATTCATCTATATACGACAACCAGCTGTGTTTCTTGCCGAAAAGCAAAGGCTTGGCTTGAGAAACATCAAATTGATTATATTGAGAGAAATCTATCGTATGAACCTATTACAGAAGATGAAATTAAAACTATTCTTAGTATGACAGAAAAGGGTACAGACGAAATTATTTCGACAAGATCAAAGATCCCTCAAAAGTTAAATATAGAGATAGATGCACTGTCGTTACAGGGTCTGTATGATTTGATAAAGAGCCATCCTTTTATACTTAAACGACCTATTATTATACAAGATCATAAAATAATGCAAATCGGATATAAAGAAGAAGAGATAAGAGCTTTTATTCCTCGGAAACTTCGTACTTTCATGATGACAGAACAAGAAGTAATAGGTAATCATTAGAGGGTAATAGGAGAACGATCAACGGATGCCTTAACTTCTAAAGTAGATTGTAATAAAAGACATCAGCAGTGTAGCAAGGTATATATTTCAGATTCTAAAAATGAGTAAACACAACTACATTTACATAAAAAGGAGAAGGGTAAAAACCCTTCTCCTTTTACTATATAAGCCTCTATACTTAGATACTCTTCTTCATGCTGCATTCCCGACATTCGCGTAAAAAACGCCACCTTTTACCGAACTTTTAAAGTAAGCTGATTTGCAGTTATCGCATCTGCCACTAACCTTATCTGGAAATTCAGCATAGTCGTACACTTTATCAAGATCGATTTCTTGCTCCTCTATTTCTTCCAGGTTGATCACTCTTTTCTATTTGGCTTTTATTAGACTAACACAATTCCACTCATATAAAAGGTTTATGCTGAAATTACTCTGGTTTTGCCACTAGTTGCATCTGAAAAATTTGCGTTTCTGAATACCTGCTCTTTGGAGCTCCTCTTTAAAGGATTCTCCTTCTTTTAGTTTAAGGATTCTCTTTGAACCGTCACGTAACGTGTAGACTCTAAAATTGTACATGAATGTACCTCCACCCAAATAAATGATTCCTGCACACGATTTCTTCAGGAACTAGGCCAAGCGAACATCAATTAGCTCGCTTAATCTCATTTTATTCTTTAACTCAAATACATCATCAATGAAAATAAATAAATTCCCAAGAGAATCAACAAACTGAATGAATCCCTTCTCAGTTATGCATTGTCCTTTGTTATAATATGTAAGGTGTACTTGTTTATTTGTATGTAAGGCTTCAATCAAGGTGAAATTCATCTGTTCCATTTGCTCTTCTGTTAAAACAGGTTGAGCTACTTCTTCTTGCTTATTTATTATTTCCTGTAACTCTATGTATTGCTCTGGCATAGTGGCGAATGGATGCCATTTTTTCATTTTATCAAGACCTTCCTTTAAAAGAGCTGTCGTTTTGATGATTTTTATCGATGTATCCATGTCTACAATGTTAACTTATTAAAGATAAGCACTCGTTAATTTAATATAATCTCCATTTTTCTACTCTTTGTTGTCATACCAATGGATTCATAAAATTCAATTGCAGAAAAATTCTTCTCTGATACTCCTAGTTCAATACTATCAACTTTCAGACTGCTCCCAAAATCAAAAACATATTTCATAAGCCTTTTTCCTATCCCCTTCTTTCTCTGTGCTTGAGCAACGCATAAACTGTTTATAAATAATACCCTTCTTGCTTTCATAAATGAATTTTCAATTATTTCTTCTTCCTTCATCACAACAATTCCAACTATTTCAGTACCAATGGTAGCCACAAAAATATGTTGTTTGAGATCATTTAGCTGACTTTCAAAGAATTCTTCACTTACTGGAGTGGAATTCTCTCTGTACAAATCTGGCCTTTCGCAAACGTGTAAATCATGAACTTGCCTGAATAAAGACAATGAAGATTCGTAATCGTCTTTATTAGCCTTTCGAATGGATATATCCATATTTTTCTCCTGCCTCTCAATAATTGTTTAACATCTAACTACCATTTGCACTCCAATATTTAAATTCGTCTCCAAATACTTATACTACGAATACTATAGATACTGTATATTTTGAGTACTGTTATTTATCCTACACGGAAAAAACAATAGATGAATAGCAATCTTTGTATGCTTCGTATCTACTCTTATAATATGCTATTGTTTTTTTCATCTCTCTATGTTCCATCTCTTTTTCCTCCTTAAGCTTTATGGCCACCTATAAGGCCGTTTCGATAACGAGCTGTTGAATACGGAAGGTGACTAGACGCACGTAGTACACTATTCTTGCCATAACGCAGCCGAATGTCATCAATCGTTTTGGCAAGAGCATAGGCTCTTTCACGCTGATCAATATCCTCAAACAAGCTCATTTGCTCCTCTTCTTGAATACTAGTGTTTGATAATGAAATGCCAATGGAACGAATCGGCATGCCACTATCAAAGGTATGTAAAATGGTTAAACAGTACGGAAAGATATCTTGGCTTAAGTTCGAAGCTCTCCCCATTTTCTTTTGTCTGGAGAAGCCTCCACCTGTTTGTTTGCTGTAGCCAATCGATAAATGGACCGTTTGAGCCACCACTTGATGCATCCGTAAGCGAAAACACACGTCATCCAATAGCTCTAACAGCAATAACTCCACTTCTTTTCGGTTTGTATAATCGCGAAATAGAATTTGACTCTTTCCAAAAGAACGAGAGCTAGGAATATACACATCGGAAATACGACTGTAATCAATGCCGTTGGCATGTTGGTGAAGTTCTCCGCCCATGATGCCAAATTCTTTTTGTAACATCTCTTTAGAAGAAAGAGCGAGCTCTTTTATGGTATAGATGCCTAAACGGTTTAAGCGTCTTTCTGTAGCTGACGAGATCCCCCAGAAATCCTTCATTGGATGAATCGACCACAACTTAAAGGGAATATCTTCATATCGCCAATAAGCAACTCCTGTTGGGCTATGCTTGGCCTCATGATCTAAGCTCACCTTCGCCAGTAAGAGGTTCGGACCGATACCTGCAGTAGCTGTTAGCCGTGTCTTGCGATAAATCTCGTTGATAATTTTATGGGCCAGTTCTTCTGGTGTTTTAGCGAATAAATGCAAAGAAGCTGTCGCATCAATAAACAATTCATCAATGCTATACGCATGAAAGTCTTCAGGAGCCACATACTGTAACACCAAACTCGAAATATAGTTCGAAGCCTTAATATATCTCTCCATGGATGGATTCACCACATGGATATCTTTCCTTTTAGGAATTTCAAAGAGGCGACTTCCTGTTTTGATCCCTTCTTTCTTTAATAAGGGTGTGGCTGCTAACACAACCGATCCTGACCTTTTGATATCTCCTACCACCGCAAGCCTTGTTTTCAATGGGTCTAATCCCCGTATGACAGAGGAAAATGAGGCAAAAAACGATTTCATGTCTATACAAATAATGATTCTGTTTGGTAGCTGCCCATAATCCATTAAAAGAACTCCTTAAATAAAAGAACGTTTGTTCTATCCATTATATAAGAACAAACGTTCTTCATTCAACAAAAACTCTAAAGTTTTCCCGATTATTGCTATCTAATTAAAGATAAAATATAAATTAACCTTTTAATATTGTATTTTATATCTCATTTAAATTTAAAATTAGATTCAGATTACATAATTAAAGTCACCGCGGATAACATAAAATTTTATGTTTAAGTATTTTCGTGCTTGAAAGAAAAAATAAATATTTTAATTACAAAATTAAAATATCCCTTCATAGGTACAAAATACCAATATACTTCTTTATAATAGTAATTAAGTTTTACAAGCAGATAAAATAAAAATAATTTTAATAATTAAGAATGGACTAGGTGATCAAAATGGTGAATTCTACAGGTTCTACTCCGGTTATTGATACCAATGCAACAGCATCTGCATTCGGTTGGGATTTTCAAAGTAATGCAGCTATCTTGTTGGCCCTTAAAAACATAAAAGATTTAGAGAGATTAAAAGTTGAAGGCGATATTGATGATATCGAGTTATATCTAAAGGATAATAAAAAAATTTTTGTCCAAGCAAAGTCACAAGAAGATCCCACACCAGGTACAAATACATTAACAAAGTTAAAAGATGCTCTTAAAACTTTAATAAATGCTACTAATCAGAGTAAATACGAACAAATAATTTATATTTCAAATATAATGAACCCGTTAAAAAACAAGCAGCTGGATTACTTTTGGGGTAATTATTTCATAATATATTCTTATAATGAGTTAAATGATCAAGCGAAAAACATTATAAATAAGTATATAAATGCCGCAGTTCAGAATTATAAATTAGATATATCGAATTTAGAGTATGATAAGCTTAAAATCTGTGCATTCCCTTTTTTTGGCCAAAATGATGAAACAAGATATAGAATAATCTATGAAGCCGTACAAAAGTTCTTAGTTAATGCAGAAATAAGTGCACCAGATGGGGTAGCGCATGATGTAATGAATTATTGGCAAAGTATATTCTTTCAAAATGCTGCAACTAGACATGTAGAACTGAAGAAAGAAGAGTTAATTTGGCCAATTGTCGTTTTAGAATCTTCTAAACCTCCTTCTTATGGAGATTTCTTTGATGAATATGATATAGGAGCAATGAAAGAAATTAATAGAAAGTATAGTGCTTTTATAGAGAAAAAAACTGAACAGTTTGAATTTGTTACACGTGTCATGAATGATTTCAAAAACTATACCAATGCACACCGTAAATTAAAAGGAAAGCAAGTTTTTGAGCAGTTTGTTGAAACAAAATGGCAATCTTATGTCTCTTTTATTATTAACGGGCCTATCGATTTAGAAATAAAAGAGGGTGTTACTAAATTGGTAATTATAAAAATACTAAAAAATCGATTCACAATAAATAATGTAAAAGAGGCGGCTGGATTGCTATGAAAATTAACTACTTAATCATAATCAGTGATGGATTTGAAAAAAGATTTGATTTTAATGCTAATTTTAATTTGATATATAGTAAGAAGAACAGTGTAGGAAAATCTACTTTACTACGATTTTTATTTTACGCTCTAGGTTACAATGTGCCAGGGACCAAAAGGATTAAATTCCACAATTGTACTGTTATTTGTAATTTTTACAATGAGAAAGAAAATATGGAGACGAGAAGGTTAAATAATTCTATTACACTAACTATTAATAAAAAGGATAATTATTCATTCATATTACCAAACGAGGAAATAAACTTACAAAGTCTCATTTGGGGCACAACAAATCAAGCAATTTTAAAAAATCTTCTGGGTGCGATTTATATGGATCAAGACAAAGGCTGGACCTTACTAAATAGGGGTACCGTTATAGGAAGTATTCATTTTAATATTGAAGAGTTAGTACAAGGATTATCAGATAGGGATGTAACAGATCTACGTGAAAAGCAAAAAGCAGTAGAATTAGAACTGAAAAAATATCAACAATTACAGAATATTATTGATTATAAAGAGCATGTATCAAAGTCTGCTAATAATATCGACTTTCCCAACTATACATCTGAACTAGAGAATCAAATTCAATTGCTTACTTTTGATAAAAATGAACTAGAAAATAAGTTAAAATCTATTGAAGAAGTTAAAAATGAAAACACTCAGTTTACCAACTTTATTGAAAGAATGAAATTAGTGGTTAAAGATCAACACACCGGAAACACCGTACCAGTTAATAAAAGTACTATTTTACACTTTGATGATAATCAAAGATATATAGATACACGTTATAACATGCTTAAAATAAAACTTGTTAACTTAAATACAAAGCTATCCGAGTTAAAACAGCAGCTCAGAGACTCCTATAATCTTATAGATGTTCAATCTGAAGTTGAGAAGCTTGATAGTCAGATAGTTCATTTGGATATTAATCCTGAACAAATAAGGAAGATAATAAACCAGCTAAGTAAAGAGAATAAAAAGCTAAAGAAGTCTATTCTAAATAAGACTATTATTAATAATGCTATCGTCGATAATTTACATAAATCAATCACAAAATTCGCCCGAAAGTTAGGAGTAATTGATGTTATAAACCCTAGCACAGATTATATATTTACTTCAGATTTGAAATCACTAAGTGGAGCAGTATTACATAAAGTAGTTTTTTCATTTAAAATGGCCTACATTTTGGAAATTCAAAAAATTATAGGTATTAAATTACCTATAGTTCTTGATTCCCCCAGTGGTCGAGAGGTAGATCAAGAAAATATTAGTGAAACAATGAATATACTGATGGATGAATTTACAGAAAATCAGGTAATTATTGCTTCTATTTACAAGTATAAAGAATTACATCCATTGCATACTATACAAATTAAAAATAAGCTATTAGAAGAATAACAATCTAATATTTTTACCTTTTAGAAAAGCATGCATAAATAGTAAAAATGCCTTTCGATTTCTGTGCACATGTCATGGAGATCTTTTCTAGCGATGTGAATTAAGTACGTGTAATAACAAGCAATAAAATACCATACCTTTAAATTGAAAAGCATGTAAAAAAGGATACTTTTAAGGAGTTACCTAAAAGTATCCTTTTTTTAAAGATTTTGGGTTCCATATGAAAGTTCAATAAGACCCAACTATTTCGCGACTTGGCCCCCTTATTCTTTTATTTCTAATGATGGTAATAAATTAACGTTATCTATCGTTTTTCGTTAAGTCAAAAAAAGTTACTACTTAATAGTTAAGCAGTAACTTAAATAATGCAACACAATGTAATTGTGTTGCATTAGTCAGAGTCAAATAAATGTTATAATGGCCATGCAAATTATCATTACAGGAGTGCTGCCTAACCTAGGCAACACTCTTTTTTTATTTCTCGAATATGATTCTTATTCTAAGCTTTGTGCCCACCTATAAGACCATTTCGATAACGAGCTGTGGAATAAGGAAGGTGACCAGACGCACTTAGTACACTATTCTTGCCATAACGCAGCCGAATGTCATCAATCGTTTTGACAAGTACATAGGCTCTTTCACGCCGATCGATGTCTTGAAATAAGCGCATTTGCTCCTTTTCTTCACATTTATAACAAATAGGCTCACAAAAAAAACTAAGTATAATCCTCTTTCATTAGCCCTGCACTTAACCATCTTCTTACCCCAATGTTGCTTATTTAACGGGTCAATATCTATTAAACTACTAGAAAAAACAATTGTGGAAATTCAACTTTTCCCATAATAAAAGTCTATACAGCTCAAGAAATCGCTGTATGAACTACCTGTTCTCCAACTACTAAAGCTACTTATTGGGGAGGGAATTATATAAATATTATAGTGTGAATAATAAAAAAACATCAAAAATGTGGTAATATATTCTTGATGGTAGGTCTATTGGATTACTATCATTAGGATTCAAAGGTAATTATATAGAAATTTGGTCATGATAAAAATTTAGAATCTAAAAGAGGAGCATTGATATGTTTTTAAAGAAAATTAAAATATGGAATTTCAGAAAATTTGGTGAGTCCAAAGAAGGTAAGCCCGGATTAGAATTGCAATTCCATAAAAATTTTAATTTATTAATTGGGGAAAATGATTCTGGAAAAAGTGCTATTATCGACGCAATCCATCTTACCTTAGGAACTGTAAGCTCTGAAAGTTTAAAAATTACAGAAGACGATTTCTATGTTAATACTTCAGGTATATCAAGTGATGAGATGAAAATAGAATGTATATTTGCTGAATTAAGTGAGCAAGAAGCTGGATTATTTTTAGAGTGGTTATCATTTGATGAAGAAGATAATTATGAACTAATAGTTAGGCTTACAGCAAAAAAAGTAGAAAGTAAAATTACCGGTGATCGTATTGAAAGAGTTATAAAGGCTGGTCCTGCTGATGCGGATAATAGGCTAGAAGGACTTGTACAAGAATTATTAAAAGCGACATATTTAAAACCACTAAGAGACGCAAAGAATGAACTAAAGCCTGGTTTTCGTTCGAGGTTAGCTCAAATTCTAAAGAGTTATTCAGCATTCAAGGTAACTACAGAGGAAAATCATCAGTTAGAAGAAATAGTTAAGGACACAAACAAAAAAATAGAAGAATTTTTTGAAAAGCCTATTGATGAAAAAACCATAATAGGTGAAGTTTCGAAATATTTAGAGGAATTTTTTCATATCCCCAAAGAAGGACAAAGTACGTATAGACCTAAGTTTGAAGTAACCCCAGCGAAATTAAACGATATTTTAAGAAAATTAAGCTTAGAATTAGACGATAAAGTTTCTGGACTAGGTAGTTTAAATTTATTATTTATTGCTGCTGAAATGCTTTTATTAAACGACAATGGTAGCATAGGTGCCAATTTAACCCTGATTGAAGAAATTGAAGCTCACCTGCATCCACAAGCACAACTTAGATTAATAAAATATTTACAAAAAAATCTAGAAGCTTCTGATCTCGTAACGGTGAATAATGGTCAATTTATATTATCTACTCATAGCACAACTCTTGCAGCCTCTACTTCTTTAGAACACGTTATATTAATTCATGATAATAAAGCTTATCCAATGGGATCAGATTATACCAATTTAGCAGAAGAAGATTATAAATTTTTGGAGAGATTTTTAGATGCTACTAAGGCGAACCTGTTCTTTGCAAAAGGAGTAATTTTTGTAGAAGGAGATGCTGAAAATTTATTGTTACCTACTTTGGCTGAATTAATTGATAGGCCTTTACATAAGTACGGGGTTTCAATTGTTAATATTGGAAATACAGCTTTTAAAAGGTATGCTAAAATTTTTTCAAGATCTAAAAAGTGGTTAGCCAAGGGATACTCACCATTAAAGCTACCTGTTTCGATTGTTACAGATGTAGATGTAAGACCTTTAGAATTCTATGTAGATAAAAACAAGGAAAATACAAAGTTATTAGTTATCCAAGACAAGGAAAAATTAAAAAAAATAATCTCCCTTTCCATTGAGCCTACTTCTAATGAAGTCGAAGAGTTACAAGAATTAATTGGTCAGACTTTTAATTCGTTTACTGATTTCATAACAAAAATGGATCAGTATGCATTGGAATTTGACAAGAATAATAAGGATGAGATAAAAGAAGTTCTTTCTGCCCCTATAAATAAAGAATTAATAACTACATTAAAAGATAATAAAAAGAAGCAAATTGAATTAGAGTTCGAAGCTTTTAAACCTAATCTAGAAATTTTTGTTGCATCTAATTGGACTTTAGAGTATGAGTTGGCCTTAAGCTCTTTAAGAAAGGAACTTGCTGAGGTAGTTCATTCGATACGTTATAAGAATCCTTATACGGATAAAAATAAAAAGAAGCTGGAAAGTATTTTTGAAATTCTGGCTGAGTCTGAACAAACAGAAAAAGCTGCTTATGAAATATATAAACCATTAAATGATAAGATCGTTTCTAAAGCAGTGGTAGCACAAGCTTTAGCTAAAAAATTAGAAAATTCAAAACCGGACTTAAAAAAGGCTATTTCTGAAGATCCTTATTTGGCTTATTTAGTTAAAGCAATATACCATGTTACGGAACCACCGAAAGGAGGTAAGAGGGTTGGAGAAATTATCGAAAAACCAACAGTTAGAGAAAATTCAAATAGCTAATTTAAGGGAAATTGAACGATCACTACTGCCAATTAACTGCAAATTTTCTGTGCAACAAAAAAATGTTATTTTATCTGAAAAAAGTGCCAATATTGTTGCGGGACCTGGAAGTGGAAAGACAACAGTACTAATAGCGAAAATTGCCTACATTTTAAAACAAATGGAGAAACAAAATAGTAAGGGAATTTGTATAATCACTCATACTAACGTTGCTGTAGAGGAGATCAAAAATAAATTGCAAGATATGGGCATAGAAAATTTGCAATATCCTCACTTCTTAGGCACAATACATGAATTTTTTAATCATTTCTTTACTTATAAAGCTTACCGAGAAATATATGGAAAAGGTGAGATTACTATATTTGAGGAAGAAGTTTATAAAGAGAGGTTTAAGGTCATGTTCGAGGATCATAGACCTGAATATTATAGTTATCCGGCACCTACCACCAAAATTACAAATACTTACTTAGAGTTTGACAGTAAAGATAGCGTTACTTTGATTGGGGAATGTTCAGATAGTTATAAAGACGCATTGATTAATACTTTTAAAAGTCTTTTAGAGATTGGGGTATTTAGACATAATGACTGCTTATCTTTTTCTAACTGGTATATTACTAAATACCAAAACAGTATTATTAATGCCTTTAAAAACCGTTTTGACTGGGCTTTTATCGACGAAGCTCAAGACACAAGTGCTATGCAGTATGATTTGCTAATAAAGGTGTTAGGAAACAGTTCTATAAAACTACAAAAATATGGTGATCCGTACCAATCCCTTTATACTATGTTTGGTAATGACCAAGATGCATGGGTACCTTCAGACGAAAAAGTAGACAAAGATGAATTATCTTATAGTACAAGGTTTGGTAACACTATAGCTAATGTGTTAAAGACCACTTGTATAGAGGAGTATAAAACACTTCAAGGAAATTCAAATCGTGTTTCTTTTAAGCCACACTTATTAATTTATAGTTCAACGGATAAAGTGGTTGAAGAATATCTAAAATTGATAAATGAATTTTCTCAAAATAACGAGGAATTTAGAATTAGCGAGAAGAAAATTGGAGTAGTGGGCTTAAAACACGATCAATTAAAAAGATACTATCCGGTGTATGAAAAGAAAAATGACGTGAAGGTAAAATCTGAAACAATAGTAAGGAATTTCGTTCAAGTACTATTGAGAGGGTTATTGTTCTATATAAAGCGTACAGATGATTTATTAAAACATGAAAAAGTAATATACTCACTTAGTTATTTTAATGAAATGTTAACTAAAGAAGAATACTTTGAAATTAAGTGTCTTATAGCTGCCTGTGTTAGAGATGTTTATCTCAATAAAGGTATTATAAATGCTACTACTAAAAATCAGGTAGTTACTATCTACGAAGGAATATCTAAATTAGAGGGAATATATCTTACTCAAGAAAATCTGTTAGAAGAGTCCCTAAAATATATTGAGAAGCAATTTAAAATAAATTATTTAAGCTATCAAAAGCAAGAAGAAAATTTGAGTATTGAAAAAAATGATGGTGAGTATGTTTCGATACAAGATGTGAACTTTGGTACTGTTCATGCTGTAAAAGGTGAAACTCATAAAGCAACATTGTTAGTACAGTCTGAAGTTGAAAAAGGATTTGACGAGAACAAAGAAACTTTTTATGACTGTGCAGAAATTTTTGATTTCTTAATTGGAAAATATTCAAATTATAATAATAAAAGAGGACCGTTATGTGAAGTAATCAGGGATGCGTTAAAGACAGCGTATGTAGCTTTAAGTAGACCTACACATCTAGCAGTAGTAGCAATTAGTAAAAAGAGTTTAGGAGGAGATTTAGAACAGAAGAAAAAACAGGCTATTAATGCTGGTTGGGTAGTTATAAATATTGATTAATTAAGTTTTTAGATTAAAAATGCTCAAATATATTTTGAGCATTTTTGCAGTTCTATGATTCCAAAAACGTTCGTAAAAGTGTGTGATCATTAAGAGACGTTCATAATTTAATTCCTAACGTAAATGAACGACGAAAATGATAGTTTTTTTATCCGAAAGTATAGTTCGTAAACGTATACTTTTACGAACTGTTTATTTTATTTCATTTCATAAAGATTAAAGCGTATCTAATGTTAAAAGAGGAGCTCATCTAAGTGAACTCCTCTTTTATGTAAAGATTATTCATGAAAATTGGACTGGCGTTGTTCTATTTTTTGATAAAACCATATTGTTCTAATATATCTAATGCTTCATTTCCTTGTAAATACTTATAGAATGAGGATGCTTCTTTAGTATGCTTTGTATCTTTGACTACACCTACAGGATAGACAATAGGGTCATGTGCTTTTCGATCAGCCGTTGCCACAATTTTGACCTTATCTGAAATCAAAGCATCCGTCTTATATACGATACCCGCATCCACGTTATCTGTTTCTACGTAAGAAAGAACTTGACGTACATCTTTCGCGTAGACAATCTTACTGTTTACTGCACTCCAAAGCTTTAATTTTTCTAATGTTTGTTTTCCATAACTTCCAGCAGGGACAGATTCAGGTGTACCTAAAGCAATTTTATCAGCTTGTTTTGATAAATCAGAGAAGCTTTGAATGTTTTTCTTTGTATCTTTAGGGACAATCAACACCAAATCATTGTCTACCAAATCAACACCCTGTTTTTTATCAATTTTCCCCTCTTGTACAAGTTCATCAAATTTATCTTCTGCTGCTGAGAAGAATATATCTACAGGTGCACCTTGCTCGATTTGTTGTTTTAAAGTACCTGAAGCCCCGAAATTAAACTTTAAATCTATATTTTTGTGTTCTTTCTCATACTTTTTTTCAATATCTGTTAAAGCATCTTGTAAGCTAGCTGCAGCAGACACAGTCAATTTTATTTTTTCTTTTGAATCTTGAGATGTGTTATCTTCTTTTGATGGTTTGGCATTAGAGCATCCGAATAATAAAGCTAGTGATAGTAAAATAATGAATAAATTGAACCTTTTAAACATACTTATACCTCCTGAATTTTATAACTAATTATAACTAAATATAACTAGTTATAAAATAAAATTTTTAGATTTTTCAAAAAGGCATATTTCAGTTGAACAAGGTAAAATAAAAAATAGAGGTGACAAAAATATGAAAAAGGAAAGATCTTATACAACTGAAGAAGTTGCAAAATTATTAAGAGTGTCAAAACTAACTGTTTATGATTTGATTAAAAAAGGGGAATTGCCTGCTTACCGTGTCGGAAGACAAAATCGAATTGATCAAGTTGATTTAGAAAATTACATTACCCAATCTAAAAATAAGGGAATGAATTACGAAAAGAATGATAGTGGAGACCTACATATTCCAACCGAAAATACAGTTATTATAAGTGGGCAAGATATGACATTAGATATACTTGCAGCTAGTATTCAATCCAAAGGTTTTAAAGCATTACGGGATTATAATGGCAGCTTAAATAGTCTTATTGCTATGTATAATGGAAAGTGTACGATTGTAAGTACCCACTTATTTGATGGAGATACAGAAGAATACAACCTTCCTTTTATAAAACGAATTTTAACAGGTCATTCCTATATGGTTATTCATTTAGTGTCTAGATGGGCTGGTTTTTATGTAGAAAATGGGAATCCACAAAATATAAAAACATGGGAAGATTTATTTAATAAACCTGTAACCATTATTAATCGAGAAAAAGGGTCTGGTGCACGTGTTTTATTAGATGAACAAATACGCATGCACAACGCCAATCCAACAGAAATAGATGGTTATCACATTGAAGAAACTAACCATCTTAGTGTAGCTTCAGCTGTTGCACAAGGACTTGCACATGTAGGAATTGGAATTGAGAAGGCTGCAAAAATGGTAGGTATAGAATTTGTTCCATTAATTAAAGAAAGTTATGATTTAGTCATTATGAAGACGGAAGAGAATAGCGAATTGATTAGATGTTTAATCGAAATCATGAATTCAACCGAATTTAAAAATAAAATTAATTCAATTGAGGGATATGATGCCCTTAGAACAGGAACCGTTATTTTTCAAGCCAATTAGTATTTATGGAGTATTTTCTTTTTGGTTTCAGAAGAAAGACATAATAATTTTAACAAAACATTTCCAAAATCAACAAAATAAAAAGCAACCTCTGCAGTGGACGGGAGGTTGCTCAAAAATAGGGTTACGTTGAAATTTGTAAAAAATAGTCTGACTTTTAATATATCATATTTGTATACAAAATCAATTATTTGAACCGTTCTGCATATGAATAAAAGGTGCACTTTTTATTCATTCTCTGGCTACTCATCTCCTAATGAAACGTTGATTTATCAAGGATGTATAAAAAGCTGCATATTGGAGAGAAACCAACTCTTGAAGAATCCTTATACGCCAAGGGTTCTCTTTTTGCGTGTGTTCCGGAAAGAGACATTATGGTGCGACAAGAAGTCGCTTTCTTACAGTGTAGCTAACGCTACTCATCTAGACGTAGAGATGATCTCCATCCAAAACGGCATTCTTGGTAACGAGTTTGTCGGTTGCATGAGGAAATGCGGAAAC
>NZ_JBFTZR010000022.1:0-32135 GCF_056406695.1 Priestia sp. P1_B12_1
TATGTGTATGTGTTTTGCAAGTTTTCTACATTCATAATAATGTCCTCCTTTTAACCTGAAGACATTATTAACAAAATCCAAACCTTTTATTCATAAGAATCTTCTCTTATACCGATTCAGAAAAAAGGTTTGGATTTAAAAATAGTTGGGATAAGTGAGTAAATCCAAACGTTTGGATTTACTCACRCAYGCSAAACTTCAYACMAARGACACAYATCTAAACTATACRGCTGCGGAAAAAGAGTTTCAGGCAGAAATGACAGCTTATACGGTTTCCTCTTATTTTGGAATCGACACCASTTCTTAYTCYTTGGATTACCTSTCAMATTGGACGAAAGGWMAGACCTTTGAAGATAAAAACAAGCTTTTAAAAGAAGTTCATGAAACGTCCGTTGGCTTTATTGAAACAATCGAAGATACCTTAGTGAAAGAACGGGAAAAAAATCAGTCACCAGAAAAAAACGAAGAAAAACAGCAGCAAGCAGATCCTCTTTCTTCTCAAAACGTGCATGAGAAAATGAAAGAAGGTTATGAGGACTATAAGCAAAAGCAGCAAAAGGAATCCGTGCAAGATGTAGACAGTATTTTAGATCGTGTCACGGCTGAAGAAAAATATTATTCAACCAAAACACAAGCGATCAAAAATGGATGGATGACAAAGGAGGAAGTCGTGAAACTTGAGCATCAGATTGATTCAACTATGACTAAAAACGAGAAGGGGATCATCAATGGTCAAGTTCAAGAACAATCTCTTACTTTTCAAGAGCGTGTTGAAGTGGGTAATCACATGCAATTCCAAAAACGTACAGGCACCGTCAAAAAGAAAAAAGACGAACAGGAACTCGAAAGGTAAGGGAGCGTAAAAAGCTCTCTTTTTTATTGCCCAAATACTATCTAAATGGAGGAAGAATGATGAAAAAAATTACGTCTTTTTCAAATGACCAATTTAAAACGCTTATTTCCGATAAACGAGAATTAAAGAAGTTTATGAAACACCCACAAAATGAAAAAATCGAGACAGGTTGGGCAAATATCAGTGGTGAACAGCTGCAAGAGATTCCTTCTGGTGCTGTTTACTTAACACAATCAGCTATAGGGGAAGAAAAGCCGCAGGTTTTGTTTGTTTCCACCGATGAAAGAGGACAAAAACAAGCCTATGAAAGTGAAGCAACACTTGATTTTTTAAAGAGTCATGATGTGAATCCTGTTTTAGAAAAAGATCGAGAAACACAGCTCAAAACAAGCTACATTACGTTTTTAAAGGCTCATGACAAAGAAAAACCTCAAGATATTGATAGCATGTTAGCCCGTGTGAATGCAGAAAACGATTATGTCATGTTGAAATCAAGTGCCTTAAAGGAAAAGCAGTTCACCTCTGACCAATTGAAAGGTATGGAGAATGAGCTTTCTCATCAGTTTCAAGCACGTAAACAGACACAAGAAAAGGACCGATATCAAGAAGATTACAAACAAGAAGTACTAGAAGTTATGCAGCAGCCTAGTGAAGAAACACAGTATAAGCAGCTATTTAAACAAAACTTGTTAGCCCAATTAGGCATATCAGATGAAAAAGATTCTTTTAAAGAAGCGAAAAAAGAAGCCGAAGCAGAAAAAGCCCCTGTCGAAAAGCAGCTGAAGCAAGAAACACCTCAAGAGAAAGAGCAGCGTTTGGCCAAAATGAAGGAGTTTGAACAAAAGCATTCCTTTGATAAGGTGTACAAATTAAAAAAAGAAGTGCTGCAGGAATTAAAAGAGCTCAATTTGACTGATTCTCAACGTGAGAAATTAACCAAACTTGAAAAGGCTTTAGACACGGAGAAAAAGGATCATGACAAGCAGAAAAAAGAAGAGAAATCACAGAATGGATTTACGAAGTTTTTTGCACGGAATAGTGGAACAAATTCTTCAAAAAAACAGAAAGAGACACAAGAAATGGAACGTTAAAAAAAGCAAAAGTTTAGACGGAATGGGAGGGCTGAAAAGCTCTCCTTTTTCATATCGTGGAGTGAAGGAGGGATTAGATGGGAGAACGAAAACATGTCAAGGAGGAGGAGGTTATGAAGGCGAGAGATATTGATTTGTTGTCGTATCTGGAAGCCAAAGGCGAAACCTTTGTAAAAGAAGGAAAGTATTATCGTCATACGGAACATGATAGCTTACTCATCAAAGGAAATATGTACGCTTGGAATAGCCGGAATGAAACAGGATACGGAGCGATCAGTTTCGCTCAAATGTATTATGGGATGTCTTTTCCGCAAGCTGTATTAGATATCAATAAAGGTGATTATAAAGAGCTTTCTCAGTCACATGAGCAACCGTCGGTTTCACCATCAAAAGAGCCTTTTCGTTATCCAAAAGAGTTAGAGGTAAAGGATCAAAGCAAAGCAAAAGACTATCTCATAAAAGAACGTAAAATAGATCCTCGATTAGTTGACTGGCTCGTTCAAAAAGATTTAATCGCCCAGGACAAACGGAACAATGTGGTGTTTAAATGGCGTGAACATGGAGGCAAAGGAAAAGTAATTGGGGCAGATCGACAAGGAACAGCTTCGATAAAAAATAAACGAGGTTCTTTTAAACAAGTCTTACCGAACGATAACCCACATACAGGCTTTTCAGTTGATGTTGGTCGCCCAAACAAGATTCATTTCTTTGAAAGTCCAATTGATCTACTTTCTTATTGGAGTATACAAGAAAACCAATTGCAGAATACACGCCTTATTAGTATGAATGGCTTAAAACCTAAAACTGTTGCTCAATCTTATATCGAAGCTCGAAGAGAAGGCTTAGGCATTCAAGAAATGGTGTTAGCTGTCGATAATGACCAAGGAGGAAAAGAATTTATTGACAAAATGAACCAAATCGTTAATGCTGATTTAATAAGAGTAGATATTCCAAAGGGAGCGAAAGATTGGAACGACGCATTAAAGAAGGATGGAAAAACCATTCAACCTGTGGCATCACGTCTCCGGAATAAACAAACAGAACAGGAGCTTTCAATGAATGGATAAGGTGTTTCAAAGTGTGTTTTATCTTTTTCTTATCATGATTTTATTTAAACTTTCTACATTTGCTTACCGTGTGATTCGTGAACGGAAGTATATGAAAGAGTTAGCCCAATCGGGTATGCCCTATATTGATAAAATGGATGGATATCAATTTGAGGTATATTTGCGAGCACTTTTTCAACAACTAGGATACAAGCCACAGATAACGCCAAAATCAGGCGATTTTGGAGCTGATCTAGTAATGAAAGGTAAAGAAAGAGTTGTGATTCAAGCCAAACGGTATAGTGCTAAAAATAGGGTCAGTCTTTCAGCTGTACAAGAAGTATACGCAGCCAAAGCGTATTATAAAGCTAATCAAGCGTGGGTGGTGACCAATAGTTATTTCACGAAACAAGCAAAAGAGCTTGCAGCTGCATGTGATGTGACCTTAGTAGATCGTGCGGATCTTCAAAAGTTTATTAAAGAGGTAAATCCAGTTTTTAAGGCACGAGAAATCTTTGAAAACATTACACCCGAACCTCGTAAATGTCCGAAATGTGGGCAAGACCTAGTGGTACGAGATGGAAACGGCACGCGTTTTTTTGGCTGTTCCTCTTTTCCAGATTGTCGCCATACAGAGAAAATCAGTAAGTAAATGTAGAAATCTAAACGAGTAAAACGCAACAGAAGAGGTCTCTTATATATGAATTTTATAAGAAAAACAGTATGTAGCAAGTTAGGCATGCTGCTTTTAGTAGCAATAATATTGATTGTAGTATTAGTTCTAGGATTGACAAATTGGACTGATAAGGACAGGATCTCCAATGATTTTGCTGAACAATTATTTAAATATCCCCTCCCACCTAAAACAAAAGTTATTGAAAATGAGCAAGCTAATGGAAAACATCTTGTTGGTGGTAGTGGTGGTTATTGGGGAGTTATTGCGTCAGTAAGGCTATCTACCAGACTAAGCAAAGAAGAGATATTGATGTATTATCAAAAAGCAGGATTATTTAAATACCCTAAAAGTGATAAAAGAGGTGTAGAACCTGAAATTTACTTTCAAGGTGACTTCCAGAAAGTCGAAAGTCCGGAGGGTGATTATTACAGTGATAAAGAAGGAACAAGGAGATTTTTAAGTAACTATTATTATGAATCAGGAAAAAAAGTAAATGATCGTATACTCAAGGGAAATCATAGTCATGAAGTGGAATATGTAGTTCAAATAACAAGTGACTTTGATTACTTTCTAAATATTGATTAACAAACGTTTTTAAAGTGCTCAAATTTGCATCAAATGGGCATTTATACGTAAAACAAAAGTTAATTTCGTCAGAGAGAGTTTCTCTGCATATCAAAGTCGTAGATTAACTAGGTTTTTATTTATAAATAATTGTGATGAAAAAGCATCTTTCTTAATTGGAAGGTGCTTTTTCGTTTCCCATAAAAATATAAAAAAAGAGGAGAGTTTTTATGAAGAACATTTTTATGAAATCAATGACCGTTCTTACATTATTAATGGTCGCATTATGTGGAGTTAATGAAGGAAAAACAGAAGCAGCAAGCAAACCAACAAATCACGATTTAATTATTATCAATAAATACTACAACAAACTAGCTTATTTTCACAATGGTTATATTGAAATCGTTGATCCAGTTGCAACGGGGAAAACATGGGACAAAACACCAGTTGGCTTTTTTAAAGTAGTGAACAAGATTAAAAACCGCCCTTATTATACAGGGCATATTTCTGGGGACAATCCTCACAATCCGTTAGGAAAACGTTGGTTAGGGTTAAATGCAAACGGTACGTATGGTGATACATACGGCATTCACGGCAATAACAATGAAAGTAGCATTGGAAAATACGTGAGTCAAGGATGCGTGAGAATGCACAATGCAGATGTTGAAAAACTTTATGAGAAAGTTCAAGTGGGTACACCTGTTGCGATTACGTATTCCTATAAGAGCTTTGTTGATCTAACTAAAGTTTATGGGTATCATTTCAAAGGCTACAACTTAAAAAACAACTAATATCTAAACAGCATTCCGTTATTACGGAATGCTGTTTTTTCTTTGTCTTCTTTCCATATAGCCCTTATCATAGAAGTAGATGAAAAATATGGTGAAGGAGGATATGATTATGCGAGCAAAAATCGAAAAGGCTAAACATGTGGTCATGTTTAGAGCTACGGGAGAGTTTTATGCGCATGAGGTCAATCAAGATAAAATAAGAATGGGTTTCTTTGTCTGTCCTTCATGTGAAGTCAAAGTACATTATAAACACGATCATTTCTTTTCCCGTGAGCATACACGAAATTGTATATATGTGAAAGAGAAATTTAGGAAAAAAGCCTACTAGATAAATGAAGATTCAATGATTTTATATGAGACTACGGAAAAAAGGGGGAAAACTGCATGAAAAATCATGTTTATCAAAATGGACGCCTAATTCAAACAAATAAAAAGTTTTCAGCATTGAAGCAAAAGCAGAAAGAGTGGATAACGAACGAATTAAGACAACGTTATATCAGCGCAATTAATTATCCTTATACCAAATTACACCCTAGGAAACGAGACCAAATTTTAGATGAGGTATATGACCTAATTGGGGAAAAGGAAATTTGGATACCTTATGGCGAAGTGAAGAGACACTACTTTAGCAAAATCCCCTCATTTATTCGTAAGAATAAGAAAATGATACAACAAGAGGGAAGAGAAGCAGCAGAAACACCGCAGAAAGAATTAGAGTGAATGCTATCTTATTCTACAATATATAAACAAAGTATTTTACTATTTACTTAAAGAAAAAAAGAATTGTAGAAATTTAATTTAACTAAAAAAACTACCTTAGGTGAACTGAGTGTAGTGATCCTTGTCAAATAGACAGGCTTAAGCCTGCTTTCTTATTGTGTAAATTGTTATTATATGGAATTGTTGTTGAAGAAAAACAAACTATTAAATATGGGGGATACGAATAACATGAAGTCAACAGGTATTGTACGAAAAGTAGATGAATTAGGGCGTGTTGTTATTCCCGTGGAGCTAAGAAAGGTTCTTTCTATTAAAGAAAAAGACCCTATCGAAATCTTTGTTAATGGAGAACAAATTATCTTAAAGAAATATTTTCCTTATAATGAATGCATTATTACAGGTGACATCACTCCTCAAAATAGAGAATATGCAAAAGGTTTAGTGCTAAGTCCAAGAGGGGCAGAAATTTTAAAGAATGAAATAGAGTTTAAGTTCAATATAAAGGCTTAGTTTATACATGATTTTATGCAGCAGAAGAGAAAAGTTAACTTTAATGTTTGAAGTAGGTGAAATCGTACGATGGAAGATTTAATTGTGCTGATTATAATTGTGTTGGTAGCATCATTGTTACAAACAAGCACTGGCTATGGCTTTTCTATTGTCGGTACTCCCTTTTTATTATTGATTTATCCTGCTCACATGGCAATCCAAATTAATATTATACTCTCTATTTGTCTTTCTGCTTTTATGATTTTTAAAATTAGAAAAGAAATAGACAAGTCTTTGTTAGTCAGATTGATTAAAGGTAGTGTGATGGGTCTGATTTTAGGTATTTTTATTTATCTATTTTTGGATATTCAGTTATTAAAAATGACTGTTGGTGCTCTTATTCTTTTTTTAACAATACTACTTATTTTAAAGTTGACGATAAATCGAACACAAAACAAGGACTTCATAACTGGGGGAATATCAGGATTACTAACGACAAGTATTGGTGTACCAGGTCCACCCCTTTTATTATATTTTTCTGGAGCCGGAGTAGATAAAACCACACTTCGAAGTACAACATTGGCTTATTATCTCTTTGTTTACTTTGTTAGTTTAGTTATTCAAATATCATTTGGAGGTACCAGCAAAGAGACATGGATTTTTTCTCTTATAGCTATCCCCCCTTTATTTGCAGGAATTATGTTAGGACAGTTATTTTTTAAATGGATTAGTCAAAAAATATTTCGCATTGTCACGTATATAATTTTGATGTTTACTGGGGTATATTTACTCGTAACGAGTTTCTAAATTAGTTATAAAGCAAATCGGGGGCGTTTGTTAATATTTAGCTTTATTCAATCTACTTAGTCTAAAAAGGTACACCTTTTTATACGGTAGGGAAATCAATGATATTAAGTCTATTTAATATTAAAAATAAAACTTTTTAGACGTTCTAAAATAAATAGACCTTTTTATACTTTTTGTTCTATACTTAAACTATCTATTATGAACAAGGATGGTTTTCACAATGGGAATTAATTTTGGATATATTCGTGTAAGCACTAATGAACAAAACTTAGATAGACAGTTAGAAGCAATAAAACCTTATTTAACAGATGAAAAATATCTATACAGTGATAAGGCGAGTGGGAAGGACATGGAACGCGACGGCTTTCAAAATATGCTTAAAGCAATGAGAGAGGGCGACACATTGTATATTAAATCGATTGATCGTCTAGGCCGGAATAAAGCACAAATAAAAAAATATTTAGAGCAGTTTAAAAAGGAAGGAATCCGAATCAAAATTATTGATTTACCCACGACTATGCAAGAAGTACCTGAAGGTCAAGAGTGGGTTATAGACATGATTAATAACATCATTATAGAGGTTTATACATCTATGGCGGAACAGGAGCGAGCAACCATCTTACAGCGCCAACGAGAAGGAATAGTCGTTGCTAAGGCCAAAGGAAAACATCTAGGGCGTCCCATCATTGCTTTTCCTAAAGAATGGGATAGGTTATATAAAGAATGGAAGTCTGGAACAATTACAGCTGTAGCATTTATGAAGGAAATAGGCATGAAGAAAGCGACGTTTTACAATAAGGTAAGGGCTTATGAAGCAAATAAGTAACTATAACAAGAAACAAAAAGAAGCCTAAGCTGAATTTATAAGATATCAGATCAGGCTCTTATGTACATTGTTTTCTTTGTATGATTGTTTTTATCTTTTTCACTTACAAATAGACCAATAATTAAAACGACTGTTTCAAGTTATACACGACATATTCCTGGGGGCGATCCCCGAAATCTTTTAAGAAAACGTTGGTTAGAGTTAAATGCTAACGGTACGTATGGTGATACATACGACATTCACGGCAATAACAATGAAAGTAGCATTGGAAAATATGTAAGTCAAGGTTGCGTGAGAATGCATAATGCAGATATTGAAAAGCTTTATGAGAAAGTCCAAGTGGGTACACCGGTTGCCATTACGTATTCCTATAAGAGCTTTGTTGATTTAACAAAAGTATATGGGTATCAGTTCAAAGGCTATAAGTTGAAAAATAATTGATAAAAAGGCAGTATTCTATACTTTATTACGGAATACTGCCTTTTTAATAAATAATAGTATCAGTATGTCCAAGTTTTAGAGATTAATTGCAAGTTAGATGTATTTTTTACACTAGGATCCTAACTTCTCTACTTGAAAAACGTAATGATTTCGATTATCATTAATAAAAAGAATTTAACCGTGAGGTGATAGCATGAAACCAAACATACATCCAAACTATAGGAAAGTAGTGTTTATGGACACAAACAGTGGCTATACGTTTTTAACAGGTTCTACCCAAGAATCGAATGAAACCACCGTTTGGGAAGACGGAAACACGTATCCATTGATTAAGGTAGAGATCAGCTCTGATACGCATCCGTTTTACACAGGAAAGCAGAAGTTTGCAGATAAAGGTGGAAGAGTGGATCGTTTTCTTCAAAAATATAATATGAGAGAAAAGAAATGATCCGTTCACTTAATACTGTAGTTAACTATTTGTTAATCTAGATAGTTGAGAAAGAGAGTTAATATGGGTCTATTCACTTTAAAGAGTCTAATCTTTAAATCGTAATAGTTACGATTACTCAAGTCTATTTAGGAGGTAAATATAAGTGGCAAAAAAATCAAAAATTGCAAAAGAACTAAAGAGACAAAAAATGGTATTTGAATATGCGGATCTAAGAAGAGAACTAAAGGAAAAAGGGGATTATACTGCATTAAGTAAGCTTCCTCGTGATTCAGCACCTTCTAGGCTTCATAACCGTTGCCAAATTACTGGAAGACCTAGAGGCTACTTAAGAAAGTTTAAGATGTCTCGTATCGCCTTTCGTGAATTAGCACATAAAGGACAAATACCTGGAGTTAAAAAATCTAGCTGGTAAGCAGTTAAACAACAGGAACTTCGTGAGTGTGATGCTTACAGGTTCCTGTTTGATTTATGTTAAGAATACCATTTGGAAATTTAGAAAGAACAGCCATAACCTTAATATAAATGATTTTGAACACTAAGAGAAAGGTGGTCGTTTGTAATGAATGAGAAGATAATCGAGATTTTTGCGAGGAATATTGTAAATCATCTACCAAGGAATAAAAGAAAGCTTTATCAGTTTATTGAGGGTATTGAAGATAGTTTAGCACAGCAATCCGAAACAAAGAAGCAATTTTTAACCCTTCTCAAAGAGCAATTACCCCACCTTCAGGCAGCAAATCGCTTTAGTATGTCGTTAGATGAAATAATGAAATTGATGCACGAAATTGAAGATGAAATAAACGAAAAATTAGAAAGAAAAATAAAAAGTTATAAATGGATTGACTACACAGAACAAGTAAAAGGCAATCAAGTTGAGACAAATAAGAATATACAATATTTCCTTGTTTTATCATGAATTATGAATAAAGGTTGATTTCACTAAAAAATAAGTAGAGGTATTTGTAATGAAACGACATGTAAAGTTTATTAAATTTAGTCCGACTCAAAATATGACAATTTTAGTAGATGGTCAGCACTTAAAAGAGGACTATCAACAAATTGCCTTAAGGTTGATGGCATACGACCATGTATATGCAGAACAGGTAGGTTTTATCGAAAAACCGAAACAATCGAATGTTGATGGTAATCTCCGGATGGCAGGAAATGAATTCTGTGGAAACGCATGTATGTCTTTAGCTGTATTCATTGCTCACCAAAAAGGTTTAAGGGAAAATAATGAATCTCATTTATTAATTGAGACTTCAGGAACTGACGACTTAATTAGATGCCGAGTGAAGAAAGTAGCAAATAATTATCGTTGTCGAATTTCAATGCCCTTACCTAAAAAGATTGAACCTAGAAACATAGAATATAAGAATACATATTTAGAAGCTTATAACGTTCAGTATGAGGATTTTTTTCATCTTGTACTCAAAGTAAAAAGAATTAATGCAGAAATAAAAGAAACAGCAGAGAATATTGCTCAGTCAATGGGAGAGATATATCCGGATATTCTAATTGGTATCTTGCTTTACGAGGAAGAATCACACTACCTTGCTCCTCTCATTTATATCCCAAAGCTAAACAGTATGGTATGGGAAAGGGGGTGTGGATCTGGAACGGCTTCAATTGGAGCTTACCTTGCATTTTTACGTAAAGGAAAAGTAAGCGTTAGAATTAAGCAACCTGGTGGCAGTATTCATGTATTCGGAGAGCATGAAAACAAAACTTTAAAAAGTCTTCAGATTGAAGGAACTGTTAATATTGTGGCTCAGGGAGAAGCATTTATTACATTGTAAATTAATTAAATTAGGAGGAGAATCTGTGGAAGAATTATTGAGATTTAAACAAAAAATACTAGATTTTTTAGAAGGGTTCAACTATTGGTCAGAAAAATATGATGGTACCGTTCATCATTTTGAAGCGCTAGAAGAGTTAATTAATGAGTATACAGCTTTTATTCTTAGCGAAAAAAATAAAGAAACGTGGGTATTACTTCAATCAGGACATATGGATGATAAACTGCTTCCAGAATTACAGCATATCTCTTCTCGCTGTGTTTCTATCATGGAAAAATATCGAGCTCTTCAATTGATTAATGGACAAGTGGAAATTACAGACTACTTTAAAAATATTGAGTCTTGTATTGAGGAAGAGTTCGGGAATTTCCAAATAACACCTGAGTCTAAAGTGCTTTTAATTGGTTCTGGGGCTTTTCCAATGACCCCGTTACTGATCGCTAAAAAAACAGGAGCCGAAGTAGTAGGAATCGATATTGATGATGAGGCAATCGATCTAGGCCAAAAAGTGTTAAGTATATTGGGGGACGGGTTGAATGTTCGAGTTCAAAATAGTGAATTAGATCAGCTAGGTTTTATAAAAGATGTGACACATATTATCTTTAGCTCTACCGTAAAAGAAAAATATGACATATTAGACCAGTTACATGATTTAACGAGAGACGAAGTGACGATTGCGATGAGGTATGGTAACGACTTAAAGTCACTTTTTAACTATCCGTTAAGAAAAGTTAATTTAGCAAAGTGGACGTTAATTAATCGTGTTTTACGCCCAAATCAGGTTTTTGATATTGCACTATATCAAAAGCAAAGAAAGGGTGAAGAAGTTGGAGTTATTTAAAAATATTCTGTTGTTAGGAACCGGCCCCACAACTTTACAGCTTGGATTGAATTTCAAGAAAGCTTTAAATAGCAAAGTAGGTATCGCAGGAAGACCTTCTATACGTTCAGAAAAATTCTTTTCTTCCTTAGTGAAGCATGGTCACCTTGTTGAAGTAAGTATTCAAAATCGAAAGCATGAAAAGATGCAGGGACATTTTATAGTTGATGATGTATTTTTTAAGTATGAAGAAGTGATTGGGACATGGGATACCCTCGTTCTAGCAGTCACAACTGATGCTTACTTAGATGTGTTAAAGGCTCTTCCAAAAAGCATACTACAAGGTGTACAAAGAGTTATATTAATATCGCCGACCCTTGGTTCAAATTATTTAGTGCATCATTATATGAAGCAGTTTAATCCTCAGGTTGAGGTAATGAGTTTTTCTACATATTACGGAGATACGCGCTGGTTGAGCTCTGAGCCATCAAACCAGGTGCTAACAACGGCTATTAAGAAGAAAATTTATATTGGGTCTACACAATTTCCTTCTGATGCGGTTGAAAAGTTGGTAAACCTTTATAAAGATTTAGGCTTAATTTTTGAAATTATGAAAAAACCAATTGAAGCAGAGACGCGAAATATCTCACTATACGTACATCCTCCGTTGTTTATGAATGAATTTTCACTCAGATATATTTTTAAAGAGGAGAAGCACCAGAAATATGTATATAAAATCTATCCGGAAGGGCCAATTACACCTTTATTAATGAAGAATATGGTTAATCAATGGAAAGAAATTATGAAGGTGCTTTCACAACTTAACGTTAAACAAATGAATTTGCTGAAGTTTATGACAGAAGATAATTATCCGATTCGAAGAGAAAGTGTGTCTCTTAAGGATATTGAAAACTTTAATGAACTTAACAGCATTCACCAGCAATATTTGCTATATGTTCGCTATGCGTCTTTATTGGTAGACCCTTTCTCAGAGCCAGATGAAAAGGGACGCTATTTCGACTTTTCGGCAGTTCCGATTCAAACGGTGTTTATGAACAAAGAAAAGGAAATGGATATTCCGCGAATGCCAAAAGAGGATTATTACCGTTTGAAAATGATTCAATCTATTGCTAGATATGTAGAAATCGATTGTCCAACAATCGATTGTTTTTTAACAGCTTATGAAGATAAAGTAAAAGCTTTTTCAGAAGCTAATAAAGAAGTGAAGCTTTCAAATGCGTTTTCGAATCTAGCTTTTGAAGAGGATATACAGATGATTTATGAAGAGCTTGATAAAAGCCTAGTTTAACAATAGTAGTGACAGAATAGAATGGTGGAGGAATTAACGTGAGAAAAAGTAAACGGCTTATTTTAGTGGCTCTTGCCTGCACAGTTTTCCTTATAGTAAGTGCTTGTAGTAACAATGAGAAGGCAAGTACAGATGCAACGGACAAAAAAGAAATTACCTATGCAACTTCTAAAGATATTAATGATATGAATCCGCATTTATACCCAGGTTCGATGTCAGCACAAGGGATGGTTTACGAATCACTCGTAGAGAATACGGAAGATGGAATTAAACCTTTGCTTGCTGAGTCTTGGAAAATATCGGAGGATGGAAAGACATATACATTCAAGCTTCGAAAAGATGTAAAGTTCCATGATGGAGAGCCGTTTAACGCAGAAGCAGTTAAGAAGAATATTGATGCGGTGCAACAAAACGCACAGATACACTCTTGGATTAAGCTATCTACTAAAATTGTGAGCTGCGACGTTATTGATGAATATACGATAAAGCTCGTGTTATCAGAGTCTTATTATCCAACACTAGATGAGTTATCAATGACAAGACCTTACGTGTTTATTTCTCCGAATGACTTTAAAAACGGTGGTACAAAAGATGGCGTGAAGGGTTATCACGGTACAGGTCCATATGTATTAAAAGGTCATAAAGTAGACAAATATGCGACGTTTGAAGCAAATGAAAGCTACTGGGCAGGAAAACCAAAAATTAAAAAGATTACGGCAAAAGTACTTCCAGAAGGCGACACAACGTTTCTAGCTTTACAAAAAGGTGAAGTGAACTTTGTGTTTACGGATGATAGAGGCGCAGACAGTATCGATGTAGAAGCAATGCAGCAACTTGTTGATTCTGGTGATTACCAACTGGTCAGAAGTAAACAAATGAACACAAAAATGATTGTAGCTAACAGCAGTAAGTCTGATAGTCCAGTGAATGAAACAGCAGTGCGTGAAGCAATTTGGTACGCTATCGATCGCAAGACCATTAGCGAAACGATTTTCGAAGGAACAGAACTCCCTGCAAATACCTTGTTTTCCAAAAACGTAAATTATGCAGATGTCTCTCTCAAAAAGCGCGGGTATGACATAAAAAAAGCCAAGAGAATCCTTGATAAAGCTGGATGGAAAGTAGATGGGGAAAATGGCGTTCGCACAAAAGGAAATCGGCCTTTAGCTATGACGCTTTATTACGACAGTAACTCTGCTTCACAAAAAATGCAGGCTGAATTTATTCAAAACTCTCTTAAAGAGGTAGGGATAGAGCTGAAGCTTACAGGAGAAGAGTCAACGTCAATTGCAAATAGAAGAGCTACAGGGGATTATGACTTATTGTTTAATCAAACATGGGGGCTAGCATATGACCCACAAAGTACTATTGCATCGTTTAATTCGGCTTCTTCATACTTGCACACAACCAAGGGAATTAAAGAAGCTGATGAGCTGTATAAAAAAATTCAACAAGTCATGGTGTCAACAACTGAGGAAGAACGTCAAAAGCTATATGCGGATATCTTAACAATTGTACATGATGAAGCAGTGTTTATTCCAATTACGAATGGAAACGTAACGGTGGTAGCTCCGAAAAACTTAAAGGGGATTTCATTTAAGCAAACCCAGTATGAATTGCCATTTGAACAAATGAAGTTTGAATGAAAAAAGGGAGTTTTCTCCCTTTTTTATCGGACAAAAATATAGGAAGGAAGATGAATCATGGGTGTTTACATTGTAAAAAGGCTAATGCTAACGGTTCCACTACTATTAGTTATTTCATTTCTTACATTTGTACTAATTAATTTATCTCCTCAAGATCCTGCTAAATTAGTTTTACAAGCACAAGACGTACCGGTCATTACCGATGAGCTTATCGATCAAACGAAGAAAGAGCTAGGGCTAGACGATCCATTTATCGTTCAATATATGAATTGGCTTATATCATGTCTTAAATTAGATTTTGGAAATTCCTATGTTAAAGATGAATCGGTTTGGGTCCTGTTGGGGCCGGCTTTCTTTAATACGCTAAAATTAACGTTTGTTTCATCAATTGTGATTATTGCTTCTTCTATAATTTTAGGAGTCGTTTGTGCCTTAACAGAAGATAGAGTGCTTGATCGTTTTATTAGAGGACTTTTCTTTTTTTTATCAGCACTTCCAGCGTACCTAATTGCGATTTTAATAATTTGGTATTTTTCCGTTGAGCTTGATTTGCTTCCGACAAGTGGACTTGAATCATACCAAAGCTATATCCTGCCTGTTTTGGTTATTGCTCTTACTCATATCGGGCTGTATTTCAGGACGGTACGTAGCTCAATGCTTGCAAACCTAAATGAAGACTATGTACTGTATGCAAGAGCTTCAGGGCTACCTGAGAAAAAAATAATAGTAGCCATTTTAAAAAACTCTCTGCAAGTATCTATTTCTATTTTTTGTATGTCGATACCCCTTATTTTGGGTGGAACTGTTGTAATTGAGAATGTGTTCGCATGGCCTGGGTTGGGGAGCTTAAGCGTAAAGTCAATTTTAAGTAAAGATTTCCCAGTAATCCAAGCCTATGTACTTATTATTGCTGTTGCTTTTGTTGTATTTAATACAACGTCGGACATTATTAATACGGCATTAAACCCAAAGCTAAGGGTTGGTGAATAACATGCGGATACTAAAAAATTTAGCAAAGGATAAGCTAGGTGTTATTGCGCTTTTTATTATAGTAGTTACTTTAATAGTTGGTGTTTTTGCCCCTTTCATTGCTCCGAACGACCCTATTAAGGTCAATATGAGCCTTCGATACGCAGATCCTTCACTTGAATACTGGTTAGGAAATGATCATTTAGGAAGATGTGTACTGTCCAGGCTCATTTATGGTATTCGCCCTAGCATTATTTATGTCTTAATCGCTTTATTATTATCGGTTGTACTCGGTACGGTGCTAGGGTTTATAGCAGGGTACTTTAAGGGATTCACGGATTCTATTATTATGCGAGTTTGTGACATTATGCTTTCTTTTCCTGTGTACGTCATTACGCTTGCCATTGTTGGTATCTTAGGTGTTGGCTTAGAGAACATTTTGATTGCATTTATTTTAATGAAGTGGGCATGGTTTGCACGCGTGATTCGCGTTTCTGTGATGCAATATAGTGATTTAGAATATGTAAAGTTTGCGAGAGCAGCTGGACTAAATCATTTCACAATCATTTACCGCCATATGCTGCCGGTCACCTTTGCAGATATTGCCGTCATTTCAAGCAGTTCGATTAGCTCCACCATTCTGCAAATTTCAGGGCTTTCCTTTCTTGGCTTAGGTATTCAAGCTCCAAACCCGGAGTGGGGAATGATGCTAAACGAAGCCAGAGACGTTATCTTTACAAAACCAGAGCTATTACTACCGCCAAGCCTAGCTATTATTACGATTGTTCTAGCTTTTAACTTCTTATCAGATGCGCTTCAAGTTGCGTTAAATCCAAAGCTTGCTAAAACGAAAGTTAACTTGCAAGAAGAAGTAAAAATAGGAATGCCAACGTTAAATGAAAAGGGGGCTGCAAAATAAAGCTATGAGTTTATTAGAAGTAAAACAGCTAAAGGTATTCGATTGTAAAACCAATAAGTCAATTATTCATAACAGCTCATTTCAGGTTAATGAGGGGGAATGCTTAGCTTTAGTAGGAGAAAGTGGTAGTGGAAAATCAATGACGTGTAAGTCCATCATGCGACTGCATAAGAGAGATATTAAACAATATGGTCACATTTGGTTAAAGAGTGAAGACTTGTGCGAACTATCCGAAAAACAAATGAAAAGTAAAAGAGGGAAGAAGCTTTGTATGGTCATGCAAAATGGTATGAGTGCTTTTAACCCTTCTGATCCTGTCGGAAACCATTTGGTAGCTACTTTAAAGCAGCATACAGATTGGAGCTATGAGAAAATTGAGAGGCATCTTGCTGATGCGATGAAGCGTGTGAGGCTACAAAATCCCGTAGAAATAATGAACAAATACCCATATCAGCTTTCTGGAGGTATGCTTCAGAGATTGATGATTTCCCTTGCTTTACTACTAGAGCCAGACGTTTTAATTGCAGATGAACCAACCACAGCACTAGATACTATTTCACAGTTTGAAGTTGTAGAACAATTGATGGCTTTACGAGAAAATATTGGATCTTCCATGATTTTTATTTCACATGATTTAGGGATTGTGAACAAATTAGCTGATCAGATTGTCGTGATGAAAGATGGGCATATCGTGGAAAGAGGAGCTGCACAAGACGTCTTTCTAAAACCTCAACATGAGTATACAGAGTATCTGATTTCAACTAAGCGTACGCTTAGTGAGCATTTTCAGAAAATGATAGGGGGAACTGTACATGCTTAAAGTATGTAATGTTGAAAAATCATATAAAGCTGGGGGGCTCTTATCAAAAGATAAAAGAAAGGTAATCAAAGGCGTCAGCTTTGAGTGCGAGATCGGGAAATGTTTAGGGATTATTGGTGAAAGTGGTAGTGGCAAGTCGACTCTTGGACGTTTGATTTTAGGAATTGAACGTCCTGATACAGGGAGTGTCCTTCTTGATGGAGTAAGTACAATTCATGTAAAAGCCCGGGTAGGAAAAATGAGTGCGGTTTTTCAAAATTACGCATCTTCCATTAACCCTTTTTTTACCGTTCAACAAGCGATTATGGAGTCACTTCGAATGATAAAAGAGAGAAAAGAAGACCAAGAGAAGCAAGTAGAGATCCTACTTAATCAGGTAGGGCTTCCTGCATCCTATAAAGACAAATATTTGCATGAATTATCAGGAGGAGAAGCGCAAAGAGTTTGTATTGCAAGAGCGATTGCAACGAAGCCAAAGTATCTTCTACTTGATGAAGCTGTCAGCTCGTTAGATATATCTGTGCAGTTTCAAATTTTAAATTTATTAAAGAAGTTAAGAAGCACTTACGATATGAGCTATATCTTTATTACTCATGATTTGCAAGCTGCAACATATCTTTGTGATCGACTTATGATTTTTAAGGGTGGAAAAATTGAAGAGATAGTAGCAATGCAGAATCTTAAGCATGTGAAATCGTCATATGCCCAAGCGTTATTGAAAAAAACAATTATCTTATAGATGTAAGTATCATAGGAGGAGAAAACAATGAACGGAGCATTATCTTGGCCCTTCTTACGTTTATATGCACTAGTGCTTCTTTATTTTAGCGCAAATGCAATCTTAAACGTAGTTATTCCTCTAAAAGGAAGCAGCTTAGGGGCAACTAATACAACAATTGGCATCATTATGGGTGCCTACTTATTTACAACGATGTTTTTTAGACCTTGGGCAGGTTATATCATTCATAAATATGGTCCGGTTAAAGTGTTGCGAGTTATTCTATTTATTAACGCTGCAGCCTTAATTTTATATACGTTTACAGGCCTAGGGGGCTATTTTACAGCTCGGATACTACAGGGAGTTTGTACGGCTTTCTTCTCAATGTCGCTGCAAATCGCGATTATTGATGCTTTACCTAAAGAAGATCGCTCTCAAGGAATTTCTCTTTACTCTTTGTGTTCATATATTCCGGGTATTCTTGGCCCTCTGTTAGCTATCGGAATTTGGCAAGAAGATAATGGAACATATTTTGCTGTTGTAATGGTAGCCATTGCTATCTTAACAGGCCTAGTAGGTTATGGTTCAACAAGAAATTCACATAATGAAGTGAAGAGAACGGAACCACCTCTTGGGATGAGTGCTTCGTTTAGTCAACTGTTTAAAAATCGCTACCTTTTTAGATGTAGCATTATCATGCTCGTTTCTTCCATGGTTTTTGGAGCCGTAACGACCTTTGTCCCTCTCTATGCAGAGCAAGTGAAAAATGGGCACGCAGGAATATACCTTATGATTCAAGCTGCAACGGTAGTGGCAGCGCGATTTACATTAATGAAAAAAATCCCTTCAGATGGAAAGTGGCATTCTTTTTATATGATGGGCACGCTCTTAATGCTGACTTTAGCAGCGCAGTCCATTAGCTTTGCGAATGTTGGAGGCGCTTTTTTCTTTTATACTGCGGCCGTGTTAATGGGAGTGGCTCAAGCGATTATCTATCCTACATTAACAACATATTTAACCTTTGTACTACCAGTCAATAATCGTAATACGCTGCTTGGATTATTTATCGCAACGGCCGATTTAGGTGTATCACTAGGAAGTATTGTAATGGGGCCAATTGCGGATGCTTTGTCTTATTCGCTGATGTATACAATCTGTGCCGTATTTGGAATTCTAATGGTTGCATTTGCTTATGGAAGGCATAAACAATTTGTTAGTTAACTGTTCTGTTAGTAAATGTGGAAATACAACTTCGCAATAAGCATAATATGATTGAGGACTCTTTACATTATTATTAATTGTGTTATTCAGGCGATTAAGGTAGAGCATGACTGTTAGAATTATTCCTTCGATTTTAATTTTACTTATTTTATTAAATATACCTTTTAGCAGTAAGGTGAACTACTCACAACTATTCTATCTATGTATAAATTGTATAATCTTACTGAAAATAATACGAGATCAGAAGGAATGTATACTTCTTAGTAAATGTAATTTAACTTCATCAATGTATGTAATGCTTAACTTATTTTATTAAAAATAGTGATACCATTTACATACCTTGTAGAAAAACCCACAATTTTGTCGTCTCTAAGTATAAATAGTAAAACTTTTATTTTTATAAATAAGAATTCATTTATTTATTTTTGATTGAATTAATCTCATTAAACATACCTAAAAGTTAAATACTTGAAAATTTTCTTTTGAGTTATCATAAATAAAAGAATTTATTAGAAAGTAAGTAGAGGATAGAGTAGTATATGATAAGAAGTAAAAGAATGTATATGTTCTCAATAAGAGTAAACATTTAAACTAATGATTGTTATTAAATACTTTACGATTGGCTTAACGTAAAATACGTTATTGGAAATCTAAAAAAACGAACTGAAGGTTCAGGGTAGTATAGGTCAAGGTTGCATTTCTTCTTCTCAGCTGAATAGGTCACGTAACTACAATATATTATAACTTTCTTTTATAACTACTGGTAACAAAAAACCTACTCAATAGAGTAGGTTTTTTGCCTTTACACAGAAGTGGGGTAAAAGAGACTAAAGGGAAGCCTCCTATATTCAACTGTCATGGGAATCAGTCGAAACTAAGGGTTGAAGGGTTCTTTTAATTGATAAAGATTATCATTACCAATTAAARGAATTGTATCATTCACTTAACCTCCTTGTCTAGTTCTTTGTGATATTTAAGGTTAACGATTATTTGTAGCCTTTTGTAATAGGGTTAAAGTGAAACGTACCAAACATAAAGAGCTTTATTTAAAAAATACATTTTACTTTTTAAAATAGACAAACCAAGCAAATTTTCTCTCGCTAATAATTATTTTCACAAGAAAAAGGAGTTTAACTAGAATATAATTGACATTGATAAATGAAAAAAGTTTCAAGAAAGTATATAGACGTAAAGGAGAATTGTATATGGATACGCATTTCATAATAATGAAGCCATTTTGCCACGAAGTAGGGTGCTGTTGTCCAGAACAACAGCATCAACATATGATTAACTTCCGTCAAGGAGATATTTGGACAATTACAAACAACCGGAAGTACGTCGATGGCTTAGGATGGTACTGTTTAATCGATATTAATAACGAATTTCAGTTCTTTATCTATGTTGATGATATTCAGGAGTTACATGCTAAGGGTAGCATTTGCTCTATCTGGGATTTAGACCTAAAGATTAATTATTTGAACTTTAAAATAAACAAAGCACTCGATACACACGACAGAGAGGCATTTCTTTCTCTTTCTAATGAGCTGCGCCATGCACAACAGGTAAAGAGTAAAATGAACTATGCTCATGTGCAGAATGTTTAAACAAGCTGAAAAACTTCAAGAGGAGAAACAGTATGACTAAAATTATTATTGCATACGCAAGCATGTCGGGGAATACTGAAGAGATTTCTGAACTGATAAAATCAAATCTCGAACCTTTTGGTTACCATATAGACATGGAGGAGATTGAACATTTGGATATACAAAAGCTAGTAGAGTACGATGGTATTTTATTAGGTGTTTATACGTGGGGAAATGGAGACCTACCATACGAGGTTGAAGACTTTTATGATGAAATTGAAAATGTTGATTTAACGGGTAAAAAAACTGCAATCTTTGGTTCTGGTGATCGTTCTTATCCTGAATTTTGTGCAGCTGTTGATTTATTAGAGGAAAAACTAGAACTTTGTGGATCAGAAATTGTACAAAAAGGATTAAAAATCGAGCTTGCTCCGGAAACAGAAGAAGACATTGAACATTGTAATTCCTTTGCAATCAGCTTTTCCAAAAGCCTCGAGGAATCTTCACTATGAAAAACATGTCCAGTTCCACAGCTGTGACTAGAACTGAAAACAATAGTTTCGTTGTGGCTACTGTAAGCGAAGGCCTTATCATTGAAAAGAATGGTATATGGCTGAATGTCTTACCTCAATTAAACTATCACATTCGTGATTTGAAATGTACTGGTGAAATCATTTATGGTGCCGGAGATAAAGGAACATTTATTCGAAGTACTGATGAAGGGGAAACTTGGATAATTGAGCGTTTTCCGACGTCAGCAAGCGTATGGAGTATCTCTTGTAATTCAAAAGGCCTTGTAGTCGCACATGGCGAAAAAGTAATTTACATATCCACTAACTACGGGGAAACTTGGAATACTCTATATCCATTTGAGTATTCTAATCCTCCTTCTATCCGTTCCATATGTTTATATGAAAATAATTTATTTATTGGGACAAAGGTACACCCTAAAAATGGGGGTGTTTGGATGGTTGATTTATTCACAAATGAAATAAGAAGGGTAAAGATAGAAACCTCGAGAATGATTTCATCTATGCTGGTGCACGAAAATCTATTAGTAGCAGTGAGTGGAGCATGCCGTGGAAAGAATGGATCATTAGAATTTCTTCCATTGAATAGTATTAAACACGAAAATAAATTAAATTGGGATGTGTGTTACAGTAGTGATGGACATCGGAGTTATTTAGATGTTTGCGCCCATAACGGCATTCTGTACACAACTTCAAGTCAAAATGAAGAAGGATACAGCGTTATTTCCCGAGTATATCTTGAGAATCAAGAGCTAGTTTCCTGCGATTTTATTCGGGGACATGGCTGGAGAATATGCAACGAAAATGAAAACTACATTGTAGCAGGGTTATATGAAACAAAGTATTATAGGAAAGGTTTACAAGAAATCTGTTAAAGCTTATTAAAAACTGTTAGTACTTATTTGTTATAGTATTTGAAATAGGTGCATGGAAATAGAATATCCTTCACAAAGGCATTATTTATTCTCATGCACCTATAATTTTCTTTATTTAGAGGGCAGACTTTTTAATAAGTCATAGGTAAGGCAGACAGGTGTATCATTTCTCGGATCTTTTACAATCTCAGCGTCAATTTGAAAAACTTCCTTCAATACCTGTGAAGTAATAACTGTTTCAGGTTTTCCCTCGCTGACAATTACTCCATCACGCATAGCCACTATATAATCAGCAAATCTTGCTGCAAGGTTTAAATCATGTAATACCATTACAATGGTTCTTCCCTCTTGCTTATTTAGGTTTTCAAGAAGCTTAAGTATTTCTAACTGATGAGCTAAGTCTAAATAGGTAGTTGGCTCATCTAATAAAATTAAATCAGTTTGTTGTGCAAGTGCCATTGCAATCCATGCACGTTGTCTTTGTCCACCGGATAGAGCATCAATAGGTCTATTTTTAAATGAAGTCATTTCAGTAATATTTAGAGCCCATTCAATAATTTTTCTATCTTGATCAGACAGCTTGCCGAACCCTTTTTGATGAGGAAATCTCCCATAAGTAATAAGTTCAAAAACAGTAATTCCAGAAGGTGCCTCTGGTCTTTGAGGGAGAATAGCCATTTTTTTTGCAATTTCTTTTGTTGATTGTTTGCTAATAGCTTTTCCATCAAGGTAAACAGTTCCATTTTTAGGCGCTAAAATACGTGCAAGAGCCTTCAAAGTAGTGGATTTTCCGCAACCATTTGAACCAATAATAGCAGTTATCTTACTTGTCGGTATTTGTAAATTAAGCTTTTTCACAATTTGTATATCGTCATAAGATAAATCTAAATTTTCAGTAGCCAGGATAGCCAATTTCATTGCCCCTTTTTATGATTGATTAGTATAGCTTTAATTTCATTTCTTTATATACAAAGTTTAATAATGAAGTATCTTTTAATTTATTTAGTTCTCATCAATAGGTAGATAAAATACGGAGCTCCTAAAATAGAAACTAAAATCCCTACGGGCATTTCTGTAGGAGACATCACAATACGTCCTACTGTATCGGCTCCTAATAATATTAATGAGCCTAAAAGAGCAGATAATGGTAAAACTTTTTTGTGATTGGGTCCTATTAATGCTCGAGAGATATGCGGTGCAATTAAACCTAAAAATGTAATTCCTCCTCCAACAGAAACACAAGCTCCTGCCAAAGCAACACCAATAAGTAATAATTTTAATCTTTCTTTTTCAATGGATACTCCTAACCCAATAGAAACTTCATCCCCAAAGCTTAAAATATCAAGGAAACGTGATTTATATACAGCGATTGGTATTAAAATAATTAGCCATAATAAAGTGGATATAACAAATGACCAATTTGTACTCCATATACTACCCGATATCCAAGTTAAAGTTTTCATAAAATCTTGAGGTTCCATTTTCATTTGTAAGGCCATTGTACTTGAAGCAAAAGCAGCATTGATTCCAATACCTACTAGAATTAGTCGGATAGGCGTTACTTTACCCCGTTTACGAGCAAATCCATAAATTAAAGCCGCAGCTATAAACGCGCCTAATAAAGCTGTAAAGGGCATCAAAAAGATTGACAAAATGCCTGTTAAAAAACTAGAACCATGAAAAATAAACATATATAGTACAACGGAGAAACTTGCACCTGCATTGATTCCTAGAATACCTGGATCTGCTAACTCATTTCGAGAAATACTCTGCATAATAGCTCCAGATACAGCGATACCTGCTCCAATTAAAATAGCTAATACAATTCGAGGAAGGCGAAAATTAAACAGTATTAATCTTTGATTCCCTATATCATTTCCGAAAAAAGCAGACCAAACTTGTGATAGAGGAATCTTAATGAATCCCGCGTTAATACTAACAATTAAAATTAGAAACAGTAATAGTAGTAAGGTTACGCATAATAGCTTATATCCGTGTTTACTTTTATTTAATAATTGAATCATTATAAGTTCGTCCCTTCTTTACGAGCTAGATATAAGAAGAAAGGAACACCGATAAGAGCAGTTACAGCTCCAACGGGAGTTTCAAATGGTGGATTAATCATTCTTCCAAGAATATCTGCAGCTAACAATAAAACAGCTCCTATTATAGCTGAACAAGGGATAATATATCTATAGTCGATGCCAACTATAAAGCGCGTTATATGCGGAACAACTAATCCAATAAAACCAATCATTCCAGCAATTGATACAGCTGCACCGGTTAATAATAGTACAGCAATCATGCCTAAAACACGTACAATTCTAGTGTTTTGTCCAAGCCCAGTTGAAACCTCATCTCCAAGACTGAGGATCGTAATAGAGCGTGAAAGAAAAATAGAAATAATAATTCCTATTATTATGACAGGTATAGCATACTTTAATTGATTCATTTGAATACCTGAAACGCCGCCGGCATACCAAAAGTTCATTTCCTTTACTACATTGAATTTAAGACCAATTGCAGTAGATAATGAAGTAAATAACGCACTAATTGCTGTACCAGCAAGGGCCAGCTTTACTGATGTATTTCCACCTTTTGATATAGCAACAATTCCAAATACTAAGGCTGTGGCAAAACCAGCTCCAACAAATGAAAATAAAATCAATTTACCATAGGTAATGTCAGGGAAGAAAGCAAAGGCAAGAGCTATGCAAAAAGAAGCTCCTGCTGTTACACCTAAAATAGAAGGCGAGGCAAGAGGATTTCTTGTCATGCCTTGCATAAGACTACCCGAAACAGCCAAAGCAGCACCCACAAAAACAGCTGCTAATGCTCGAGGTAATCTTAAATCATGAATAATGACATGTGCTGAATTATTATCATTATAAGAAAATAAACTCTCCCAAACCGTACGATAGGTAACATGAGATGCACCAAAATGAATAGAAAAAATAACTGATAGTAATACAGCAATCCAACCAAATAAAATGATCGTAATCCCTATCTTTTTTTTGTAACTAGCTTCATCCTGTAGTTTATCAGCCACTTTATTTGTTTTATCCATATAAATTTTTTCCTCCTGCACGCGAAACTAAATGTACCAGATAATGGATATTAATTAATTTTGCAAAGTACTTTAGAATAAATGTAATAGCCATTGACATTATAGGATGAATTCGCTTTAATTAATAGTGATAATTATTATCAATGAATCAGACAGATAATATTTTAACATAGTTATAGGGGGATTAAAATGAAGTATGGTGTAAAAATAAAAAGAGTTCTACAAATTTGCAGCGTGGGATTATTGTCTGTTGGTCTGGTTGCATGCCAAGATAATCAATCTTCTGAAAAACACTCAGAAAATCGTGCGGTAACTGATGCAGTTGGACATAAAATAGAAGTTCCAACGAACCCAAAACGCGTATTAGGATCTTATCTAGAAGATCCACTGGTAGCTTTAGGTGTTACACCTGTAGCACAATGGTCTGTTAGTAACGGTGTTCAAGATTATTTAAAAGATGATTTAAAGAATGTGCCTAAAATCTCTTATGATTTACCATTTGAAGCTGTTCAAAAGACTAAACCAGATCTAATACTTATGGACTCGTCTAGTATGGTAGAGGGCGGAAAATACGACCAATACAGTAAAATCGCACCTACATATGTAGTGGGTAAAGATAAAAATAATGACTGGCGTAAAGAATTACAAGAAGTAGGAAAAGTATTGAATAAAAAAGATGATGCACAAAAACTTCTTGACGATTATGATAAAAAAGTAAAAGATGCAAAAGCAAAATTAGCTGAAAATAAAGAAGTTCCTTCTGCAGCAGCAGTTTGGCTAGTAAATAATAAATTATTTATCTCTTCGAAGGACTTATCAAGTGGGGACGTCCTTTATAACGATTTAGGATTAAAAGTACCGAAGGTAGTAGAAGAAATATCCAAGAATACAGAAAACAATTGGAATCCAATTTCTTTAGAAAAGTTAGCTGATTTAGATGCAGATTATATCTTCTTAGTAAATAGTGATAAAAATGGAGCAAGTACATTAAGTAATTCTATTTGGAAAAACATTCCTGCCGTAAAGAATAATCATGTAGCTGAATTTCCTAGATCCTCTAGTTGGCTGTATACAGGGGTTATTGCAAATGATCAAATTATTGATGATGTTCTAAAAACTATTAAATAATGAAACATCTTGTTTTTTTCTTCATTTGACATTTTGAAAATAAACCAATTATTAGTTAAATAACTATAAATCAGATTTAGATTATTTACATTCATATAAGATACGAGTGAATTATAACGAAAAATAACCAGCGCTTTTCTAAAAAGTAGTGGTTATTTTTTCTTTTTACATTGTGTTGAAAGATATAAATTTTCGAATAGGGGGATGCTGATGTTACGGCGGTTTTTTTCTTACTATAGACCATATAAATACTTATTTTTATTAGATTTTTGTTGTGCCATTCTAGCTGCATTGTTGGAATTAGTGTTTCCATTGGCTGTAAACAGGGTAGTTGACGATTTATTGCCAAGTGGTAACTGGTCTTGGATTTTATGGGGTTGTATTGGGTTACTAATGATTTACGTAATTAGTGCAGGTATGAACTTTGTGGTTACTTATTGGGGACATAAATTAGGAATCAATATTGAAACCGATATGCGTAAACAATTATTCAATCATGTGCAAAAGCAATCTTTTCGTTTTTTTGACAATAATAAGACAGGGCATCTTGTTTCTAGAATGACGAACGATTTAATGGATATCGGTGAAATTGCTCATCACGGTCCTGAAGATTTATTTATAGCTATTATGACCTTAATAGGTGCTTTTGGAATAATGTTTAGTATCAATCCGCAACTCGCTATCCTAACATTTATTATTGTTCCGTTAGTTAGTTGTTTATCTATCTATTTTAGTAAAAAAATGTCTAAAGCTTTTAAAGGGATGTTTAGTGATATTGCCAATTATAATGCTCGTGTAGAGAATAATGTAAGTGGTATTAGAGTAGTCAAAGCATTTGCAAATGAGGAGTATGAAATAGAGAAGTTTGCCGAAAGCAATGGTAAGTTCCGCAAAACAAAGTTATTAACATATAAAATAATGGCATGGAATGCTTCCATTAGTTATGTGTTGATGAAGATTATCTCTTTATTTGTTCTTGTATGTGGTTCATGGTTTGTTATCCAAAAAAATATGACCTATGGTGAATTTATCGCTTTTGTCATGTTATCAAATGTGTTCTTAACTCCGATTAAACAAATAAACGCAGTAATTGAGATATACCCTAAGGGGATTGCAGGTTTTAGAAGGTTCTTGGATCTTCTTGAAACGAAAGCAGATATATCAGATAAACCAAATGCTAAGGATATTGAAGAATTGAAAGGAAAGATTATCTTCGATAACATAACTTTTGGATATGATAAAAATGATCAAATCTTAGAGAATATTAATTTGTCTATTCAGCCAGGAGAAACTGTTGCTTTAGTTGGTCCATCTGGGGCAGGCAAAACCACCTTATGTAATCTATTACCAAGGTTTTATGATGTTGACCAAGGGGAGATCTTAATAGATGGAATAAATATTAGTGAAATAAAGTTGAGTTCCTTACGTTCACATATTGGAATTGTACAACAAGATGTATTCTTATTTGATGGGTCGATTCGAGAGAATATTCAATATGGTAAGTTAGATGCAAAAGATGAAGATATTTTAGAGGCATTACGTCAAGCCCAGCTGGAGGATTTTGTATTAAAACTTCCTCAAGGCCTCGATACATTAATTGGTGAAAGAGGTGTGAAACTTTCCGGGGGACAGAAGCAAAGGTTATCTATTGCTAGAATGTTTTTGAAAAATCCTTCTATTTTAATCTTAGATGAAGCTACCTCTGCTCTAGATACAGAAACAGAGAATGCTATACAAGAAGCATTATCAAAACTGTCAGTAGGTCGTACTACTTTGATTATTGCACATCGTTTGGCAACGATTAAAAATGCAGATCGGATTATTGTAGTGGCAAATAAATCAATCATTGAACAAGGGAAACATGAGGACCTTTTAGCCACTCAAGGAGCTTATAGCAAATTACATCAAGCTCAATTCAGCATATAACTTACAAGTTATATGCTGAAACTACTGATAAAAAACTTAAATTTGTGCAAGAGGACCATTGAATTTATTCGATTGCTTATAAAAAAACCTTTAAGATAATCCCTTCTTAAAGGTTTTTTTAGTATCTTCAGGCTTATGTGTAAGAATCATTCACTTTGATATAAGCTGTTCATTATTATTTTATACCTAGGCGCATTCGGTAACTAAATAACACATTTTGAGCTTTTCCAGCAAATGCTTCTGCTACATTGTTTTTGAAATGTTCAACTTCTTTATGAAGTTCATTTGCTCCTTTTTTTAAAGCTGTTTGTAACCCACCTTGACTTAATGCAATATTTGCATATCGATCTGCATTGCATAGTTCCCAGTTATGAAAGACGATCTCCTTTGAAAATCGAAATAAGCCTGACTCTTCAATTTGCTGAAGATGTTTTTCTTTATTCCACTTGTGGGGATGTTTTTCTACGTCTGCTAATTGTCTTGCCCGTGTCTCAGCAAGATTAATTAACTTCTTATATTGTTCCTCAACTATCCAGTTAAAAGTAGGCGGCCAATCACAATCATAAGCAGCGAATATGCCTCCCGAACGTAGTACACGTGCACACTCATGAAGAGTATTCTGGGGTTCCATCCAGTGAAAAGATTGAGAGCAGGTTATAATGTCTATAGATTCTGATACTAGTTCTAATTGATGAGACAAACCTTTGGTAAAATGAATATTAGATGGTTTATTTATTCTTTCCCAGTTAGTAATAGCTACTTTACGCATATCATCATTGGGCTCTACTCCAATAATGTTTACAGAGTCATTCATCCATAAGAACGAAGAAAGGCCAGTTCCACACCCTATATCTACAACATTTCTCGGTTTTTCCCCTAAGTAAGTATGTAAAATTTTTATCACTTCCCGAGGAGGGCTAGGGCGATTTCGATCGTAAAGGTTAGCAAAACCAGTAAAGCGTTCGATATTATTATTATTTACATGTTCACTTGTAGACATAGATTGTTTCACTCCTTTGTAATAAGTGTGAATGGAATATTATAAGTATAAATTAATTTATATGATGTTGTCGCCTTTTGGACCTTTTCTACATTGATAATAATAGATAATTACAGCAGAAGTTTTTCTCTTCTTACACTGTAAAAGCTATACAGCCTTGGCTTATGTAATATTTTTTATCGGAAATATTATAAGAAAAGCTAACTTGTATGAAAGCTTAAAAGGAGGGGAAGCTAAGGAAAATTGGTTTTTATACGGAGGAACAGAAAATTGCAAAAAAAGAATCTATTAACATCTCCTGAAATTGCAAACTTATGGACACATTATACCCGGGAAACATTATCTGTATGTGTAAATAAATATATGCTTCACACGATCCAAGATCCTGAAATACATAGCCTTTTTCAAACAGCTCTTCAGTATTCACTTAACCATATAGATACCTTGAAAGCGTTATTTAAAAAAGAGAAGCTTCCTCTTCCTAAAGGATTAACAGAAGAGGATCTTAATTTAGAAGCTCCTCCTTTATTTACGGACGCTTTGTGTCTCAAATCCCTTTATATGATGGGCACACATGGACACAATGAAATGAGCTTATCTTTTACAACTTCCCTACGTCAAGATGTTGTAGATTTTTATTATCAATGTAATCTTGATGCAATGGAGATTTATAAAAAATCTAAGGACCTGCTTATTTCAAAACAACTTTATCAGCAACCACCTACCTATATAACACCTAAGAAGGTGGAACTGATTAAACAATATCACTATGTAACAGATGTCTTCGGTAAGAAGAGACCTATGAATGCAATAGAAGCTGGACATACTTATTTTAATTTACATAAAACAATGATTGTGAAAGCGATGATTCTTGGCTTTTCACAAGTTTCAAAAAATCAAAATGTACGAGCTTTATTAGAAAAAAGCCTCCAAGTAAAAAACAAGCACATTGATATATTTTCATCCCTATTAACAAAAGACAACCTTCATTTACCTAAGTCATGCGAAACAGAGATTACAAATTCTACTGTTTCTCCTTTTTCAGATCGGCTTATGCTTCTCCAAACAGGTTTCTTATTTGGTGTAGCAGTAACTTATTATAACGCATCCCTCATCGCAAGTATGAGAGCTGATATTGCAGCCCATTGTGAAAAGGCAGCCTTGAATAGCTTATGGATATATAGTCGTATTGGGAAAGATATGATTGATAATCAGTGGATGGAACAACCTCCCCAAGCAGATGACCGTAAGAGATTAGATTATTAGACACACATTCTCAGTGAATAATATTTAATCCCTAGAGCATACTACTACAGGTGATGTAAATCATCACTCCGTACAAAATTACATGTAAGTAGAAAAGACTACTGTTCAGGAGCAGTAGTTTTTTTGTTTTTAAAATAGATACTTTACTATTAGCTTTTTTGCTATCTCGAAAAGTGCACCTTTTGAGATTATCACTATTTGATTTGAAAATAAAAAGAAAATGGGTTATAATCGATATTGATAATCATTATCAATTGGGTGGTGGGTATATGAGCAATCAATTCCAACCTGACACAGACTCTCAAAAAAATAATATGATCAATTTTTTATTAGAATTAGGTGTGTATAAAAAAGGCACTAAACACCTCTATGAATTGTCCTTAACAGAATTAGAAAAAGAGTATCTTACAATAAAACAACAAACATGAGACTATTTAAAAGGTCATAGGAGAAGCTTAAAGTGAAACAATATAAAATTTTCTTAGAAGACGAGATAGAAGAGTATAAATTTTTGGACGTCATTCAACGTATTTATCCCTTTGGTTGTTACATATATGCTGTAGTGAATGAAGAACATCTACGTTATTTAATTCAACCATTTATCCAAGTTTCTACGTTTAAACAGGGAATATTCCGATCTAAAAGGAAGATTATTATATTTATACATGATCTATATCTTGAGAGAGTGCATTATTTTTATGAAATTTCTCCCTTTATAAGGTGCGTATTTACGGATAACCAAATAGATGAAGGATATCTGAAGAATATAAAGCAAAAGCAACAATTTTTAAGGGAGTTAAGAAAAAGAAAAGTGAGCCATGTGTCTATAGGTTCACATGCTGAATGGATTAATTACTATCAATGGTGAAATGTGAACAATGTTTAATAAAGTACAGATGATAAATAGCTTTAACTAAAATAAAAAGCTACCTATGTAATCTAAGTTCTATACTGATAAGAGCTTAGATTATTTAATTTCGTGGGGATCTTTCATAGTTATAAAGTTTTTATTGATGCGCAGTATTTTCTACTTATCATGATTAATAATGAAGGACGAGAAATACCTGATAGCCACTTTATTATGCTATAAAGCGAGAAATAGAAAGAACTTATCCAGTCATGGTATACTAATAACAAACATGGAGATGATGGAGGATATTATGACTAAACGATTAGACTTACGTGTCGACTTTGCGTTTAAATCGTTATTTGGCACACATGGAAATGAATCTATTTTAGCTGCTTTTTTAAATGCAGCACTTCGCTTTCCAGACCAGAAAAGAATTCAAACGGTTCAGTTATTAGATCCGCATTTTAATAAAGAAAACCAAGAAGATAAACGCTCGATTTTAGATGTACACGCGCAGTTAGAGGATGGAAGCCGTGTCAATATTGAAATTCAGCTTAATAATAAACATGACATGGAAAAACGAACACTCTATTACTGGTCCAAAATGTATAGCAGCCAAATGAAAGAAGGTATGGACTACGGAGAGCTATGTAAAACGATTACTATCAATATTGTTAACTTTCGTTATTTGTCGCATATCACTCATTATCATTCCGCCTTTCAGTTATATGAGCGAGAACAGAAATTACTCTTAACGGATATGCTGGAAATTCATTTTATGGAGCTACCCAAGTTATTAATTAAATGGCGTAACAGAGAGGTAGATCCACGAGAAGATCAACTTGTGCGATGGTTATTATTACTTGAAGCATCGGAAGATGAAGAAATCACTCAGGTATTGGAGGAGATTGCGATGCAAGAAGATCAGGTATTG
>NZ_JBFTZR010000023.1:0-34208 GCF_056406695.1 Priestia sp. P1_B12_1
AGAACGAGGTCTATCTATTGCCCACACAACCATTATGCGGTGGGTTCATCAATATGGACCAGAATTAGATGAACGCGTACGACGTCACCTTAAGACAACAAATGATTCTTGGCGAGTGGATGAGACCTATGTGAAAGTGAAAGGAAAGTGGATGTACCTCTACCGTGCCGTTGATTCTGAAGGAAATACGATTGATTTTTATTTAAGCAAAACAAGAGACACGAAGGCTGCAAAGCGCTTTTTCAAGAAAGCTTTGCGGTCTTTTCATGTTTCCAAGCCCCGTGTGATTACAGTAGACAAGAACCCAGCCTATCCTATGGCGATTGAAGAATTAAAGAACCAAAAAAAGATGCCTGTAGGCATCCAATTAAGGCAAGTCAAATATCTGAATAACATCGTAGAACAGGATCATCGGTTTATTAAAAAACGTGTTCGCTCTATGTTAGGATTAAAATCGTTTCGTACAGCAAAAGCCATTATTTCTGGAATAGAGATCATGCATATGATAAAAAAGAAACAGGTTTATCAAGAGGTGAAATCTGTCCAAAATGAAGTCAGGTTCATTCACCAACTATTTGGAATAGCTTCATAAGATTTAATACCAATAAGGGACTATATACCTTTTTTAAGTAAATGCAATCTTTGCACCAGAACCAAAAATAGAGTTGCGCTTAAAACGCGTTAAACAGGAGCAAAGAAAGAGCATTTTAAAGGTAAATAAACCCTAAAATCCTTTCTATAAGTTTCTAATGATTAACACTGACTTATCTCGAAGGCTATCTATTTTGTTATAGTTGGACTTAAGGTGATCTAAATAGTGTTTTTACTATTGTACTTTAGTATCAGGATAAAGAAAGTTGGTCTATAATAAGAGATGACGTTGTTTTCCGACATGAACTTGTCACCTCTTTAAGAGCATCTATTTTTATAATAGCTGTTTAGAAATATCAACGTAGCAAAAGGCACTTGCATATAGCAAGTGCCTTTTATAATTTAAGCAAAATACTAAAACGATCATTTACCTACATTTTATCAATTATGTAACTTTATCTAAAAGAGAATTACTTTTTTTGATGTGTTATTTTAACACAAGTACTTAAGAGCTTTTAGCTTTTAATTTTTTATCATTATTAGTAATGAAGGAAGAGAGATACCTGATGGCCACTTTATTACGTTATAAAGCGTGAAATAGAAAGAACCTATACAGTCATGGTATACTAATAACAAACATGGAGATGATGGAGGATATTATGACGAAACGATTAGATTTACGTGTCGATTTTGCCTTTAAATCGTTATTTGGCACACATGGAAATGAATCCATTCTAGCTGCCTTTTTAAATGCAGCGCTTCGTTTTCCCGACGAGAAAAAAATTCAAACGGTTCAGTTATTAGATCCCCATTTTAATAAAGAAAACCAAGAAGATAAACGCTCAATTTTAGATGTACATGCGCAATTAGAAGGTGGAAGTCGTGTCAACATTGAAATTCAGCTTAATAATAAACATGACATGGAAAAACGAACACTCTACTACTGGTCCAAAATGTATAGTAGCCAAATGAAAGAAGGGATGGACTATGGAGAGCTTTGTAAAACGATTACCATCAACATTGTTAACTTCCGTTATTTATCGCATATCACTAATTACCATTCTACCTTTCAGTTATATGAACGAGAACAAAAATTACTCTTAACCGATATGCTGGAAATTCACTTTATGGAGCTACCTAAGTTATTAATTAAGTGGCGTAACAGAGAGGTAGATCCTCGAGAAGATCAACTCGTACGATGGTTATTATTACTTGAAGCATCCGAGGATGAAGAAATCACTCAGGTATTGGAGGAGATTGCGATGCAAGAAGATCAAGTATTAAAGAAAGCGATGGATGAGTGGGAACGTGTTAGCCAAGATCCAGAAGTGCTACTCGCCTACGAGGCGCGAAGAAAAGCTCTTTTAGATGAAAAATCGGCTTTAAAAAGAGCTGAAAGCCTTGGGAAAATAGAAGGAGAGAAAATTGGGGAGAAGAGAGGGAGAGAAGAAGGTAGAAAAGAAACCATTAAAACAATGGCTCTAAGCATGATTCATAAAGGGATAGACACTGAAACGATAAGTGAACTTACAGGTTTGTCACAGGAAGAAATCAATAGTCTCCGACACTAATAAAATAAAGAATAAAAAGATTACCTTATCATCGAATAGGTAATCTTTTTTGTTTATATACTTTCACATTCTACAACAGATTTATTAGTTAATATTCATCTGAGTTTTGTTATCTAATCTTTTTGTACCCACACCCTTTTTTACCGATATATAGATATCTCTATAAGTTCCTATATCAATGTTATCCGGTCTGTTATCTAAAGAGTTTTGATTCAAATGTCTAATGCATTCAGCTTCCAAAGCAACCTCGCCAAATTTTTTATAAGCTACAAACCGATGAACTAGTATCGGTCTAGACATTCCTCTGTAATTAATTCCAAACGTTTTATATAGAGAAGCTTTAAATTTACGAGTTGATCCTTTTACAAGTTGGCCTTTTGGATTAAGTATGTCACCAGCTTTATTAATGGTGTATCCTTTTTGACTTGCAACTCTTATCATTTCATTACTCTTACTCAATGGGTTCACTCCTAAACAGCAATATGTTTCACTCACTAAGAGGGTTATAGATTTTACATCTGCACTAACCATCAGTTAGACAGCTTTTAATCTTAATTCACTAAAATTCTAGCTGCATAATAAGCGCCACATATGAATGAACATATGTGGCGCTTATTCTTGTTTAACTATAAACAGATTCCTATTGGTTCAACAATTCATACTGATGGATAATCTCTTTAGTAAGGGCATCATCTTGATGTAAATGACTAATCTCTTTTAATACATACTCTACCCCATGATTTTTTATCATACCTTGTAACTCTTTTGCTTCTTGGTCTTCCTGTGTATCAAAAAGAAGGGCTGCTGCAATTGCTCTTGCAAGATGAGCATAAGGTAACCCGGCTTTTTGGGCCTCAACTGCTGGACGAACAAGTCTGTCTTGAGGACCCAACTTCCGAATAGGGGAACGACCTACTCTTGTTACTAAATCATTTAAGTGTGGATTTTTAAAACGTTCCGTGATCTTATTAATATAAGTTTGATGCTCTTCTTCATCTAACTTGTATTGCTTCACTAAATAAGCACCGGTTTCCTGAAGAGTTTTTTGCACTTGTTCATAAATTTCCTCATCTGTTAATGTCTGATGAATGGTTTCTTTTCCCTTCAAATAACCTAAATAAGCAATAACTGCATGACCTGTATTTACCGTGAATAATTTTCTTTCAATAAAAGGAGCAAGATCAGGGACAATCTTCATTCCTTCAACGTCAGGTATGCTTTGAGATGCTTCAACTATCCATTCATAATAAGGCTCTACTAAAACATCCAACAGATTTTCATTATGCTGAATTGGTACAATTCGATCCACTGCGGAGTTAAAAAAATGTACTTTTCCATTCAGTAATGCTTTTGTTTCTTCATCAAGATTATCAAAGATATACCCTTTTAATAAATCAGTAGCTGATATCTGGTTTTCGCAAGCGATAACATATACATCTTCATCGCTTTCTTTCACTCTTGCTGCTAAACCTTTTGCTATTAATGGCGCAATACGAGGTAGGATATTAGGGCCAATAGCTGTTGTAATATAAGTTGTGGTTTTAATGACATTAATAACTTCTTCTTCTTGAGTCAAGTTGTTTAAACCTGATACATTGTTTATATATGTAATTGTAGGTTCATCTGCAGCTGTTTTTACGTTATAACCTTTTTCTTCGTTTAATTTATTAATGATATTCTCAGCAATATCTACAAACGTCACATGGTATCTAGATTGAGAAAATAACGCTCCGATAAATCCTCTTCCAATATTCCCGGCTCCAAAATGAATAGCTTGCTTCATAAGATCATTCCTTTTTTAACTTATTTAAAAACAAAAATTTCTTAATTTTTTATAGTATGGGTTTATAATTGATGACTATATAACCTCAAAATATTTAATATGAAAATTGTAAAAGGCAATAACAGAAAGGCTAGATTCCTGCCTTTCTGTCAACTTTTTATTTTTTAATTGGACTTTCCTTCAATAATATCCATTAACTCTCTAGCTGATTGGGCTTTTACCATTTTCTCGATGTTTTCCATATCGGAACATGAGATAGCAATGCCTGATAGAATTTCAAGATGTGTACCATCTTTTCCAGCAATACCGAAGATTAAACGAACCTTTTGTCCATCAAAGTCTACTCCTAATGGGACTTGAATAACGGTAAAACCTGATTTTAATACATTCTTTTTCGCTTCCTCTGTTCCATGAGGAATAGCAACATCATTCCCCATATAGGTTGATGTCATATTATCACGTTCGATCATTGCTTCAATATAGCTTTCTTCAACATATCCAGCATCTACTAAAGCTCTTCCTGCAAAACGAATGGCTTCTTCTTTAGTAGCAAACTCTTGATTTAAAAATACATTTTCCTCAAGGAGTAGCCCATCATCTGTCGTTTCTTGTCCACTAGATTGTTCTTCTACTTCTTCTACTATCTCTTCTAACTTTTCATCATTATTATCATTCTTAAGATTATTAATTAGCTTTTCATACTCTGGGCTAGATAAGAAGTTATCTACAGATATATGATAAGCACTTGGGATTTTTTGCTGGGCTCTTGGTGTTAACTCTTCTTGTGTAATAACAATTTGCGCATCGTTTGGAATGTTGCTAATTGCTGTATTGGTAACATTAATATCTAATCCTGCTTCTTTTACTTTTTTACGGAGTAAGGAAGCACCCATTGCGCTTGAACCCATTCCTGCATCACAAGCAAAAACGATTTTGTTTACAGATTTAGGAAGGTCACCTTGCTCATTAGTAAGTGTTCCTGCAACTGAACTTTTCTTTCCTTTCATTTCTTGCATTTTACGTGATGCTTCCTGTAGATCTTCTGTTTGTTTTCCAGTTTTTAAGATTAGAGAGGAAACAATGAAAGATACAACAGCTGCTACAAGTACACCCGCAATATTTGCAAGATATCCACCTGATGGAGAAGCAGCTATAATAGCCAAAATACTTCCTGGGGATGCAACTGCTTGTAGTCCACCACCTAATAGAACAAATGTGAAAACACCACTCATGCCACCCAAGATTGTAGCTATGATTAACAGAGGACGCATTAAAATATAAGGGAAATAAATTTCATGGATTCCTCCAAGAAACTGGATAATTGCTGCACCTGGAGCTGATTGTTTGGCCGTCCCTTTACCAAAGACACTATAAGCAAGTAGAATACCGAAGCCAGGGCCAGGGTTTGATTCAAGAAGTAACAAGATTGATTTACCACTCGTTCTGATCTGTTCCGCGCCAATTGGTGAAAGAATACCATGATTAATGGCGTTGTTTAAGAATAGAATTTTAGCTGGTTCAATCAGAATACTTGTTAATGGAAGCAAACGGTGAGCAACTAGCCAATCTACACCTACAATAAGCCATCCAGTAAAAGCATCTACTGCAGGACTAACGCCTAAAAACGCTAAAATGGCAAGAATACCTCCTAAAATACCTGCTGAAAAGTTATTAATTAACATTTCAAACCCTGTTTTAACTTTGCCTTCTATTGACTGATCAAATTTCTTAATAATATAACCACCGAGTGGCCCCATGACCATTGCTCCAAGGAACATCGGGATATCAGAACCAACAATTACGCCCATTGTGGCGATGGCACCTACCACTCCACCTCGTTGATCATGCACTAATTTTCCGCCTGTATAACCTATTAATAAAGGTAACAAGTACGTAACCATTGGATCAACTAACTTCGCAAGATTTCCATTTGGAAAAAAGCCTGTTGGGATAAAAAGAGCTGTGATTAATCCCCAAGCAATAAATGCTCCTATGTTTGGCATAACCATTGAACTTAAAAAGTTTCCAAACTTCTGTACTGCTACTTTTATATTTGACTGAGCCATATGCTATCTTCCTTTCTGTGCTGTATTTAGATTTTTAGTATGAAATAATATAGCAACTACTTTTGAAACTTTAAAACAAAAAAAATATATATTCAATAAATAGAACAACTGACTTTGGCGCATTTTATAAAGACAAAGCTTTTAAAGAATTGGTATGGAGTATCGATTTTCTACTGCTTAAGGAGGATGGTTTTAATATACGGTATTTTTATTTTGACTCAATCTAATGAAGTTATTAGCTATATTCTCGCTTAAACTTCCAATTGTTTTTTAATTATGCTCTTATTATTACTGGCTCCTGAACATTTACTTGATAAGTAAGCTAAGTTTGCTCGTAACCGTGAAGAAGGGGAAATTTAATGGATTCGCGGCATACATATAAAAGAAATGTCTTTAGAGGATATCGTAAAATTTACAGAGTTAGTATAGAAGAAATAAGGCTATTAATAAGTTGAAGCATACGGTTAAAAAAGCTTTGCGAAAGATATCGCAAAGCTTTTTTAACCGTATGCTTTCTTTTTATATAAAACTCTTTTTAAGTCTTTAGCACAGCTATCAAACAGCATTTAAACGCTTTCATTTATTTAATCGTAATTTGTAAAGCGAAATATTCTGATTACGTTCTGTATAAACCTTTGTTTCATTAGTTAAAATTCTATTATTTTAAATTAGTAGAATTTAATGTAGGTTGCATTTCCACCTCTGCAAAGCCATTTTATCCCTCTTTATCTGGATTCCTCTTTAATGAATGTGTTTCACTAAAAGTTTATAACTTTTTCGTTAGTTAATGAGCGTCGACGCTCCAGTTCAACATCCATGGCTGCACGTTTAGCATCGAGGTTATAGAACCACATGGTTATTCCGATAAGTAAACAAATAGCCAAGGGTACCCATATAAAAACCAGTTCAATATAGCTTAAAGTTGTGGAACTTTGTATAGCATTTGGAACATAACCACCCATTTTTAGAATAACCCCTACGAACGCACTCCCTAATCCGAGGCTTACTTTTACAAAAAATCCTTGAAAAGCAGCAATCATACCCGCAATACTCCTATGGTTCTTGTATTCTGAATAATCAATAATATCTGGTTGGATCGCAAATGTGATACCAAAGATACCATAAATTCCGAGGCCAGTTATCGCCAGTCCTACTATGAGTAAAAGAGGAGAAGACTTCCCGAAATATATTAATAAATCCCCAACAATATAAATGGACGTACTGAAGAGCAGTACATTTTTCTTCGTCATCTTTTTTTGAAGCCAAGGTAAAATAATTAACATCGGTAGTCCTGAAAGAATTCCGAATAGACCAACAAAAGTTAACCAATCCTTGTGGCCAAGATTATAAGTGAAATAGTATATTACGGTTGTATTTCTTATAACAAAAAGAGCGAAATAGAGAAAGTTTAAAATGAAAAAAATAAATGCTTGGTCTGTCAGCCCTTTAAAATCTTGTTTAAAAGAGGATTTTCCAGGTTGAGTTGACGGTGGAATAACCTCTTTCGTACTCATAAAAGTGATTACAAATATTAACACCGAGGCAATGCCATAAATGCTCATTGTAATTAAAAAACCTTTTTGTGTATCTCCATGTCCAAAGAAATCTACTAGAGGTGTTGTAATAGACATTACTAAAGCAGTTCCAATCAACGCACAAATCATTCTAGTAGATACTAACCAATTACGTTCATGGTTATCTGAAGTTAACCTTGGTACAATTGTATTCAACGGTATATTTACCACCGTATAAGCAATGTTTAATAAGCAATAAGTGACATAAGCCCAAACGATTTTTCCCATCATATTGAAATCAGGAACAATAAAGGTCAGTACAGTAAATATAGCAAAAGGAATAGCTCCTATCAGGAAATAGGGTCTTCCTTGACCCCATTTCGTATGTGTCCTATCAACCAATAATCCCATACCAGTATCTGCAAAAGCATCAATTATTTTTGTTACTAACATTAAAGTACCGGCAACTGCTGCTGTTATTCCAAAAACATCAGTATAAAAGAACAAAAGGTAAGATGCCATTGTGCTAAATACCAAATTGCACCCTAAATCGCCAACACCATATCCAATTCTTTTTTTCCATTTCTCCATGTGTATTACCCCACAATTTTAAATTGTTTTTTGTAGTATAGGATCTGCATTATTTTCGATCGAAAGACTTGTCAGCGTTTTCATATCATCTTTTAAGTTATTGTATATAGATTTGTAAACCTTGTAATAGTCATTATACTTCTCATGACTCTGCTTATTTGGCATGATTTTTTCATCTAACACTTGCCATTGTTTCACATCTTCATAAGATAACAGCCCTGTTCCAATTCCAGCTAGCATGACATCTCCCATATTTGCCTCTACATCATGTATTGGACAAACAATTGGATAGCCCGTGACATCAGCAAAGATTTGTCTCCACAATTTTGATTTTGTTACTCCCCCGGCAAGCAGGATAGACTCACCCAGATTTTCCCCGGTCGCTTCCATTGCATCTCGTAAAGAAAATGCGACCGCTTCCAAAAATGCACGGTAAATATGAGCTTTTGTATGAGCTAATGAAAGTCCCACAATCGTTCCTTTTGCATCTGAATCCCAAACAGGACTTCTTTCTCCCATAAAGTAAGGAAGTACAATTAGACCTTCACTACCAACAGGAATGGTTTCTGCTTGTTCATTTAACGCATCATAGGCATTCTTTCCTCCGGATTTTTCCACTTCAACTTCAAATTGGCACATTGTTTGACGAAACCATTTTACAATCGCCCCTGCGGTAGCACCACCAGCAAAATAATAAGAAAGCTTTTTTGCATCGTATAGATATGGCCAAACAATCAGATCTTTTCCTTTCACTGGTTTGTCTGAAACCAATGCTGCACACATTGAAGTTCCGATCGCTGCTGCATAAACACCTGGTTCAAATACCCCAAGTCCAATGTTTGCAGCACCACAATCAATACCACTTGCTATCACTGGCATTTCTTCGGAAAGCCCCAATTCAACTGCAGCTTCTTTCGTTAAATTACCGACAATGTCTGTTGATTCTACAATCTTCTCCGGCATCATTGACAGAGGAATACCCATCTCTTCCATCATTTCTTTAGACCAGCTTCTATTGTTCATATCAAAAATACCGCCGATATTTCCTGCAGAAGAATAATCAATCGCAATTTCTCCTGTTAGTTTATAAATAACGTAATCATTTGGGGGCAAAAATAGCTTTGTTTTTTTCCAGTTTTCTGGTTCATGGTTTTTCATCCATAAGATTTTGGTATAACCATAATAGGGGTCAGCTCCATTGTGAGTAATCTCTAAAAGTCTTTTTTCTCCAATGTTATCTAAAACCCATTTTGTTTCTTCTTCTGCTCTACGATCCATCCAAATCATACAAGGTCTCACCGGTTCCATATTTTCATCTAATGGAATACCAGAACCACCGTACAAACCACTAATAGCAAGTCCTTGTATTTTCCCCGCAGCAATTCCTGATTTCTGCACTGTATTTTTAATAGAGGTTTTTGCGGCATGAAGCCATACCTCAGGCCATTGCTCAGCCCATAATGGTTTTGGGGTCAATACATCATATTCCTGCAAATCTTGAGCAATTAGATTACCTTCTGTGTCCATTAAAACTGTCTTGGTACCGGATGTTCCGATATCTGTACCGAGTAAATAATGCATATATAGTCCTCCAATCTTGAAAACCAGAATCTGTTAATCTATTAAATACAAGTAAAGGCGCCATCTACTACAAAGTCTGCTCCTGTGGTAAAGCTGCTAGTATCTCCAGCAAGATAGACACATATAGATTGAAGTTCTTCTGGTCTTCCCATTCTCTTAAGAGGTGCCATTTGATTCCATTGCTCGATTAAAGGCTGCAAACTTGGAGAATTTAATGTAAGTTCCGTACCCATATAGCCTGGACTAATACAATTTACACGTACATTTCTTGTAGCCCATTCTACTGCCAGAGATTTTGTCAACTGAATAACTCCTGCTTTAGAGGCGTTATAGGAACACTGCGGCTGAGGCACGTTTACAATATGGCCTGACATAGAAGCCGTATTAATAATAGAACCGCCACCTTGCTTTAACATTACTTTTCCAGCTGCTTGAGCTGTTAAAAACACACCGGTTAGATTAATATCAATGACCTTTTTCCACTGATCAAAAGTCATTTCTTCTGCAGGTATATTCATACAGATTCCAGCATTACAGAAAGCAACATCTATACGACCAAAAACGTTAAGTATTTTTTCAATCATGCCATCTACATCTTCTGGTTTTGTGACATCGGCTTCAATAGCAATCGTTTCAACCTTATGGTGTTCTTTTAACTCAGTTGCGGTTTTTTGAGCTGCTTCAAAATCCAGATCTACAATCGCTACATCGGCTCCTGCTTCTGCGAAAGCGATTGCAACACTCTTTCCAATACCCCTTGCTCCACCTGTGACAAAAATCTTCTTTTCATCCAATCTCATTTTTTCAATGATTCCCATATTCAATTTCCTCTCTTTCAAGAAAGTAGTTTTATAAAATGTATTTATAAAATCAATTTATATAATATAGTCTTTTTATGTATGAGTCAATATAAAGAAATAGAAAAAGGTGAATTTACCCTTTATTTACTTTATGAAAGTTGTTATTGCGTCAGCTTCTGTGATATATTTTATTTGAAGTTAAATCAAGAAATTTTATAAAATTATTTTATATAATGAGGTTCTTTTCATGGATAATAACATTACATTTAAAGATATAAAGAAAAGTAATTACTCGTCGATCTACCACCTTATTTATCAAAACGAGAGACTGTCTAAACAAGAAATTGCGAACCAACTTCATCTGAGTTTACCAACCGTAACCCAAAATTTAGTTCGTTTGGAAAAGAAAAAATTAATTGAAAAGAGTGGACAGTTTGAATCCTCTGTTGGTAGACGTGCAGTTGCTTATGCAATATGCCCTCAGGCTCGTATTAGCATTGGTGTTGAAATTCTAAAAAAGACAGTTTGCATTTTAGCAATCGATTTGCTTGGTATTACATTTAAAAAAACGAAACTATCAATCGAATATTCGAATACAGATCGTTATTTTAAAGAAGTTAGCGATGCTGTAGATGATTTTATCTCGTCTCTTAATGTGGAAAAAGAGCAAGTTCTTGGTATTGGGTTTGCAGTACAAGCTTTAACATCAACTGACGGGAAGAGTATTACATATGGAAAAATATTAAACTGTACAGGTTTAGATATTCAGGTATTTTCACAGCACCTAGATTATCCTTGTGTGTTTTTCCATGATGCAAAGTGTGCAGCTACTACAGAACTGTGGATTAGAAATGATATTGGAGACATTATCTATTTGTCAATTGGTACCCATCTTGGGGGGGCTCTTATTATAAATAATAAAATTTATATGGGAAGAGAAGGGCATAGTGGTACGGTAGAACATATGACCGTCGACCCTCATGGAGACCCGTGTTACTGTGGGAAAAAAGGATGTATGGAAACATTTTGTTCTGTTAGTGCCCTGCTAGAAGAAGATGAATCATTAGAATTTTTCTTTGAAGAGTTACGATCCGGGAACGCTTCTTATCAAGAGAGGTGGAACTCATTTTTAGATGATTTAGCATTTTCAATCAATAATATTAATCTTGTTATTAACAGAGAGTTTATTCTAGGTGGACATATATCTCCTTACTTAAAAGAAAAAGACATTGAACTCCTTCATAAAAAAATTTATGATAAAACCCCGTTTCCAAATAATGATTCATTTATCCATATTAGCCGTTCACCTGAAAATGGCGTTCCTATAGGTGCTGCTATACCATTCGTTCAATCTTTTTTAAATACAATTTAATTATGTAGACAAATTATAAGTTAATATTATAGTTCTCTTTACTTCTTATCATTTTAGTGACTGGACTCTAGATGAATACTAAAGCTAAAGCTTATAATAAAATATTCTTAACCCGAAAAAAGAATCCTTTGCTGTTAGAGGCAAGGGATTTTCGTATTCAACGGAATAATGTAGAAAAATTTTGTATTTGTCTACTTAACATAATCACTTAGAGTTTTTTTCTATAGCGATGAGAGTCAGTAATGCTATAGAGATAATAAGAAGAGATTATACATACCTAGGATAAGCTTCACAAAAAATAGTGAAAAAACTATTTTAAATTGGAAATAATACTATTAAATTGCAATCGCTCTCAACTTATTATAGATTAGAGATATCGAAACGTTTCGCCTGGAGGTTTTTACATGGCTACGATGAAGGACATATCTAAAAAAGCTAATGTTTCACTTTCTACCGTGTCGGCTGTAATTAATCAATCAGCATACGTCAGTCCGGGACTTACCAATAGAGTGATGCAGGCAATTGAAGAATTAAATTATAAACCAAATGCAGTAGCACGAAGCTTGAAAAAAAAGAGAACCAACACGGTTGGTGTTATAGTTTCAAATCTTTCAAATCCCTTTTATCCCCCATTGATCGAAGGTATCGAAGATGTATCGTTTAATAATAATTTCAATGTAATTCTGTGTAATGTATCAAATGGAAATAAAAAGATTTTGACTTATTTAGAACTAATGCTGGAAAAGCAGGTTGACGGTCTCTTATTAGCCAATATTGCTAATTCAGAGGATTTAAATGAAGTTGAAAAAACAGGATTAAAATATGTCTTAATCAACAGAAAACCCCCATTTTATGATAAAAATTTTGTTGGAGTTAATAATCCACTCTCTTCTGAACTAGCAGTTAATCATTTAGTAAGACAAGGTTACAAAAGAATTGCTTTTTTCGGAGGTGATCTGGATATCAATACTGCCAGAGAAAGAAAAGCAGGATTTATAAGCTGCATGACTCAAACTGGATTAGATATTGATCCAATGCTTATCTATGATGGAGAATATTCTTTAGAATCAGGATATACCAATGTGAAAAAGATGATTGAGCAAGTGGAAGTATTACCAGAGGCCATTTGTACTGCAAGTGACATAATAGCTTTCGGAGTGATAAAGGGGCTAAGAGATTCTGGTATTCGTGTTCCGGAGGACATTTCGGTTATTGGAAACGATAACAATTCCTTTTCTGAAAATTTTCTTGTTCCTTTATCCAGTATTGACCATTCTACATATGACATGGGTAAACTATCCATGGAGTTTCTATTAGAAATGATCAAAGAAAAAGATGAAACTCGGGCTAGACAAATCATACTTACCCCATCTTTAGTAGTTCGCGAAAGCTGTGGATATAAAAGAAATAAGATTGATAATCTTTATTAAATCAATCTTAGGGCAACGATTTAAGAAAGTTAAAGGTATTAAATTAATTTAATACCCCAGATACTATGAAGTAAAAAACACAATCTTGATTTAAAAGCTAAAAATCGGTTTCCAAAAACTTATTCACATATTTGATGGACGCGCCTCTATAACGTTTGTTATAGAGGCGCGTCTTTAATGCGTCTTAATATTTAACAGCTTGCTTATTAGTTTTTTCATTGTAAAAAAGTGTCGTAGAACCGAACCACAGAATATCAATCAATACCAATGTACGTATTCATCTTTTTATGATTATTAAATCGCTTGATGGTCCTGGTTCTTTTAATATTTTGTAGATGTAATGACAAGGAAGTTCATACTAATTTTCTTGTTTTTATAGACTCTAAGATCCTAAATTTTTTCTAGGAAAACTTTGTATATTTTATAAGCAATAGTACGTAATATACGTAACTAAACTAGTAAACAAATAGAAAGTATCATCGCACACACCTGCTTATTATTTCAATAGAAGAGGATAAATAACTAATAATATTCTGAAAATCAGTTAGAAATCCCTTGATTTTGTAAGCGTTAACAAATTATAATAAGTATCAACGAAACGTTTCGTTGTTTTATGCATCGAATTTTAATTATAACTTTTTGATCCTCATTAAAATAGCTATTTAATAAAGAAAACTTCGTATTTTTTAATGATTTATATAGTTTTCGCATTATTTTTTCCTCGAAACGTTTCGCTAAAATACCAGTAATGTTAATCAAATGGAGGGATTATTTTGGAGAAATTAATTATTACCGTTGCTCCAACTGGGGCTCAGACAACTCGCAAACATACTCCTTATGTACCTTTTACTCCAAAGGAAATTGCCGATTCTGTTTATGAAGCGTGGCAAGCAGGGGCGTCTATAGCCCATATTCACGTAAGAGATGAAGACGGAAATAATTCTCTTGATTTAGGTACCTATGTAGAAGTCGTTAATCGAATAAAGGATAAATGCGATATTATTATTAACTTAACGACAGCTGGTGGAGTGGCCATGAACGATGAAGATCGTCTTCGAGTATGTGAATTAGGATCTGAGTTGGCAACTTTTGATGCTGGTTCAATGAATTTTGGTAGTGATGTATTTCTTAATTCACCTAATTTTCTGGAGCGCTTGGCAAAAAAAATGAAGGAGTATGAGATAAAGCCTGAGATTGAAATATTCGATGTCGGTATGATTGATAATACCTTGCGGATTGCTAAAAAGGGCTTCATCGAATCCCCATTTCATTTTCAGTTTGTTTTAGGTATAAGGGGAGGGATGCCAGCTACACTCAAGAATTTATTATTTTTAGCTGAAAGTATTCCTGCCGGTTCAACTTGGTCGGCAATTGGAGCAAGTAAAGATCAATTAGCTATCAACACAATGAGTATTATAATGGGGGGACATGTTCGCGTAGGAATGGAGGACAGTGTCTATTATCGACAGGGTGAATTGGCGAAAACCAACGCTCAATTTGTAGAAAGAATTGTAGGTTTATCTCAAACTTTAGGAAGAGATGTCGCTACTCCGAACCAAGCTAGAGAAATTTTAGGTTTGGATAATTCAAAGCGCTTGAAGGGATTAAGTAGCATTGGTAAATAATCTAGGAAATCTTGGCTGCTCTTTGCTTTTCCAAGCATCAATCCGGTTAGATTCTTCTAATTCTCCTTAAAATGAGTAAAAGGAGAGGATGAGCACCTCTGAATAAAGTAATATTGTAGATTGAATAATTTTTGACCCATCGTGTGGGATTGAAGAAGACACAAAAAAGGCATTAAAAGAGAGTATTATAATTATTCTGAAACTTAAAATTTTAATAGCCTTTTTATTTATTTATCAATTTTAGTAGAAGAAAATGCACTTAATAAACTTGAGTTCATTCAATAAATTAATCATTCTCCAGGGAGGAATACATATGAGAATTGCAATAATGGGTTCAGGTTCCTTAGGAACTATAATAGGAGCCTTAATTACTGCAGGAGGACAAAAAGTAGATTTAATCGATATCAATAAGGAACATGTATCCGCGCTCAATCATTCCGGTGCAAAGATTACTGGCTTTATGGATCTTTGTGTTCCTGTAAAGGCCATGTTACCCCATGAAATTACTGGTCAATATGATTTAGTTTTTTTATTAACTAAACAGGTTTACAATCAGGCTTCTTTAGAACAATTGCTTCCGCATCTTCACTCTACTAGTATCGTCTGTACGTTGCAAAATGGTATACCTGAGGACTTCGTTGCTTCTTATATTGGACATGAAAGAACCATTGGTGGTGTTGTAGGATTTGGTGCTACCTGGCTTGGTCCAGGTGTATCCGAACTTGCAACAGAAACTCGCATTTTAAAAAAATATGCGTTTGATATTGGTGAATTAGATGGATCAATAACTCCTCGACTCAAGGAAGTAAAAAGAATTTTAGATTTAGTTGGTCATTGTGATATCTCTTCTAACATCATGGGAATAAAATGGGCAAAATTATTAATGAATGCAACATTTAGTGGCATGTCAGCTGCATTAGGCTGTTGTTTTGGGGAGGTTTTATCCAGTGATCCAGCAATGGTTAGCTTAGCCTACATTGCAGACGAAACTATAAAGGTTGCCCATGCTTATGGAATTAAATTGGAGAGGATTCAAGGAAAAGATATGGAGGTTCTTGAACTTCAAGATGAAAATGATATATCTAATAAAATGGATTTTTATCAAGAAGTTTGGGGACCACATAGTAATACAAAAGCGAGCATGTTACAAGACTTGGAAAAGAAAAGAAAAACTGAAATTGACTTTATCAACGGTTTTATTTGTAGAAAGGGGAGGGAGGCAGGAATAAAAACTCCTTATAATGATTTAGTTGTCAAATTAGTGAAGGAAGCTGAAAAAAAAGGTAGTTCTCCAAGATTTACAGACAATATAAAGCACTTTAATCCCAATTTATCAAGTATGCGTAAAATGAGCTTCAGAGAATAGCGTGCTATATAGTCTGAAGTAAAGCCTCCACGGATTTACAGAATAGGGAAGAGGAGCAACCAATAAATAGATTGTGTATTTTATGGGACTTTAAATAATAGATGTTAGATCACTTATAGGCTTCTGAAAACTTCGTAAACGGTCCTTGTTTCATGCGTTTTATATTGTAGAAACTAACTATTTATTAAAAATAAGGAGGATTGTATGGATCTTATTGTTATTCTTTTATCTTTAGGACTGCTTATGTTTATTGCTTATCGAGGATTTTCAGTAATTCTTTTTGCGCCGCTTTGTGCGTTGTTTGCAGTTTTGTTGACTGAGCCATCATACGTACTCCCTTTCTTTTCTAATATTTTCATGGAAAAGATGGTTGGTTTTGTTAAGTTATATTTTCCGGTGTTCCTTTTAGGAGCTATATTTGGAAAAATAGTTGAAATGTCTGGAGTGGCAAAATCTATTGCTCAAACTATAATCAGTTGGGTGGGACCTAAACGAGCAATTTTAGCTACTGTACTACTAAGTGCAATACTGACTTATAGTGGTGTAAGTTTGTTTGTTGTTGCTTTTGCTGTTTACCCGTTTGCTTCCAACATATTTCGTGAATCAAATATTCCCAAACGCCTGCTCCCCGCAACTATTATTTTAGGGGGCGCAACATTTACGATGGATGCCTTACCTGGAACGCCACAAATACAAAATGTAATTCCTACTACCTTTTTTAAGACAGATATTTACGCTGCTCCAATGCTAGGGATAATTGGTGGGGTTATTGTTTTTTCTGTTGGAATGATTTATTTAGAATCACGTTCTCGAAAGGCTCGCAAAGCTGGAGAAGGATATTCAGGTTTTGAAGGTAATGAAGTAGAAATGGCAGCCACTATCCAGGCTGAAGAGGAGAATTATTCAATAAACCTCAAGACTTCAAACAGCCGTTCTCGTGAACTTCTTGCATTTGTTCCACTAATTCTTGTTGGGGTCACTAATAAATTTTTCACTACGATTATTCCTAAGTGGTATCCAAACGGATTTGATTTCTCTTCCATCGGTCTAGATTCTTTTGGGAAGGTCGAACTTTCCCAGGTTACTGGAATTTGGTCAGTAGAACTTGCCTTATTGTTTGGAATAATTTCTACGATATTATATAACTGGAGAGAAGTACAATCCAAATTTAAAGAAGGGATAAGTATTAGCATTGGTGGAGCGTTACTAGCAACTATGAATACAGCCTCCGAATATGGGTTTGGCGGTATTATTGCTGCACTTCCTGGCTTTAGCGTTGTTCGAGATGGTGTTTCGCATATATTTACGAATCCACTTGTCAACGGAGCCGTAACAACTAATGTTTTGGCGGGAATTACCGGATCAGCTTCCGGAGGAATGGGGATTGCACTAAGCGTGATGGGTGAAAAGTATATGGAGGCGGCAGCCCAATATAACATTCCTCCAGAAGTCATGCACCGGGTAATTGCAATGGCTTCCGGAGGGATGGATTCACTACCCCATAATGGAGCAGTCATTACGATCCTTACCGTTTGTGGTTTGACACATGTTCAATCGTATCGTGATATTTTTGCTATCACTATTTTGAAAACGTTAACTGTTCTCATAATCATTGGAATTTATAGTTTAACTGGAATTGTATAATATTTCGTTTATCGATATATTGAAAATAGAGGAGAATAGCGCCTTTTTTTAAAAGATGTACAATGAGTGAAAAATTTTTTATTCAATATATTAATCATTACTTATAAAGCAGTAGATAATTAATTGTTTTTGAAATATATGTATATAAAATAATAGTTATTGTCAGAGAAGAGGCCCTTATGAGATTTCAAGGGCCTTTTTACTGATCAATCTCTATAATATCCATTATGTTAACTAAAAATATATGAGAAAGACTTTGATAATTTAACAAAATACCTCAACTGTAAATCCTCCAGGTGCCTCTACATAAAATGTATAACCATGTAATTGTTTTGGAGCTTCGACATTAAACCCATCTTCTTTTAACCTTTGATTAATTTTATTTACCTGCTCTTCATTCTCTTGGGGGAATCCAATATGGAAGGTCTTTGGATAATTAACTTCGCTCCCCTTCATTAAAGTTAGTACAAAACCATCTTCATCATACATTATAGCAAAACCTTTCCCCCTGTTTGCCCTACATGTCATACCAAAATATGTTTTCAAAAATTCTTGAGTAGCAGGAACATCTGTAACTGTTAGGTTGAGGTGATGAATTTTCATGTTTTCACCCTTTCTTAAATACATTCAATAATAAGTCTTGTGTCGTATCCTATAAAAACCATTAATTAGATGAATAGTTTACTCTATGAATGTAAATATTTATCTATATCTCTTTTAACCATTCGTTTTACTTCTTCAAAAGCTTTTGTTTGCCCTTCGTAAAATATGGAGCTGTTTAAATCCTTTCTTTTTTCTGCATCCTTAGACCATCTTTCCGACCTTTCAATTAACTTATCAAGTACCTCAACCAACTTCTCGTTTCCCACGAATACCCCACCTTTGACTGGGAATTTTTACACAATCAATTATCCATAATATTTTCTACAGTTTTTATAGAATTCCTGTTTAACAAGTTTCTTTTATATAAGTCTTAAGATAAACATCTACATAAAAACAATAACCAATAAGTATATATAAAATATATATATATACTAGAATAACCAGTAAGTTTATATACTAATTATATATAATAGTTGATTTTATGTTATGCATAAGATTAATAGTCAATGTATTTTATAAAAAATAGTTTTATCATTTACACACATTGTAGAAAAAGCCCATATTTGTCGTCAGATAGTGTAAATATTGAAACTTTAATTTTATAAATAAGTTTATATATTTACTCAATTTTATAAAATACATTATTCATTTACTTTCAGTGAAGATTACGTTGTTCAAAACTTATCAAATATAATCCATTCTGGAATTTATATTTGATAACTATCTCTTTAATAATTTCTTATGRGGGAAGTGAAAGATGAAATAGTAGCTGATAAGAAGTAAAATTAGTAGTCTTTCCAACGAAAATGAATATTTAGACAAAACATCAATAGGCGACCTAATCCTTCTGTGTAGAAAGATAAAGTCACCTACAAAATTTTTCTATTCATTATTAGTTATCCTTTCACCTTTTCATATCTGGTAATTTATTGATTTACATGTTCCTGTTCTAACTGATTTATGACATCCTCCTGACATTCATTGATAAATAGATAAGTAAGGTAGGAATGTAAGTCAAATCTTTCTTCATTAATAAACGTAGAGAAAACCTGTTTATATTGGCTCAATAGTTTGACCTCCTTTATGTAAGTTCCTATTTTTTATTATTGCCCAACTAGCAATCTCTTATACATACAAATTAACAACGTATTTTGTATGATAAACTACTTTTATCTTGTACTGGCCCCGCCTACGCCATATACAATGATAGCCACGCTTGCTATCCAACTTAATTCTTATTATATATGAAAACGTTTACAATTTAAATTAAAAATAACATAATATTCTGATCACTTAACAATGTTAAGGATATAATGGAATATTTTTATAAATACTTAAAAAAATTAAGTAATTAGAATGAGGCTTTATATCTTAAAAGTACTGGACCCAAATCAAATTAGCTGCCCGTAAAATATACATATTAGATAACACAATGTTTTTTTCGATAGAGGGTCTGTTATTTAAGCTTATTTTCTATAAATAAATAAAATTTTCTCATTTTGAAATGTATATTTCATGATATAATAATTTTYGAAATTTTAATTTCCCTATTTTTAATAAAACAGTGGAGGTTTTTTTATGAAAATGCAAGAGGAGATATTACTTTCCGAAAAGACTAAAAAGTCTGCAAGCTTATTCAACAAAGCATGTGAAGTAATTCCTGGAGGTGTCACAGCGAATATTAAGTATTTTGATCCACACCCCCTAATGATGGAGAAAGGAAAAGGAAGTAAACTTTTTGATGTGGATGGAAACGAATATATTGATTATCTCTTATGTTATGGTGCTCTCATCTTAGGACACGGGCATCCACAAGTATTTGAGGCTGTAACGAAACAGATGATGGAGTCGGGTACAACTATTTTCGGTACACCACACAAAATGGAAACAACAATGGCAGAAAAATTAGTTGAGTTATATCCTGGTATTGAAATGGTTCGCTATACAAACTCAGGGTTAGAAGCTACACTTTTAGCTATTCGAACAGCCGTTGCCTATACAGGTAAAGAAAAGATTGCGAAATTTGAAGGGCATTATCATGGGGGATATGATCAAGTTTTAGTAAGTGTTAATCCTGATATAGATAAAGCAGGGGAGGCAACAATTCCTAAAGCAGTAGGGGAATCAAGAGGACTGCCAAATTATTATCTTGATAATACAGTGATTCTTCCATTTAATGATCTAGAAGCAACAGAAAAGATTTTAAAAGCTCATGCTCACGAGCTGGCAGGTGTAATTTTAGAACCTATTCAAGGTGGATTTATCCCAGCTGATCAAGATTTCATGACTGGTCTTCGTAAAATTACAGAGGAACTTGATATTGTGTTAATTTTTGATGAAGTAAAGACAGGCTTTAGAATTTCGCTTGGGGGAGCACAAAAAACCTATGGAATTAAACCAGATATTACTGCCTTAGGAAAAGTACTTGGGGGAGGGTTTCCGGTAGGAGCTATTGGTGGTAAAAAAGACATTATGATGATTAGTTCTGCTAGAGGTGGACGTGATATTTTAACAGCTGGAGCAGAGAATAAGAATAAACAAGATCCTCTATACCATAGTGGGACATACAATGGTCATCCAACTATACTTGCGGCAGGTTTAGCTACAATTAATGTATTGGAGCAGGAAAGTACAATGGACCAATTATTTTCCAAAACTCAATTATTAAGGGACCAATTAGAAGGAGTATATAAATCCCACGGGCTGACTATGCAAACCGTGGGTATAGGTAGTATTTTTAATATTATTCTCGGTGAAGGAAATATCAAAAATTATCGTGATATGAGTAAAGCAGATACAAAATTACGTAAAAAAATTGATTATGAGTTATTGAAACTAGGTGTCTATACGAAGCCACTTAACCGTTACTCTATGGCCGTTGTTCACACAGAAGAAGATATCCAACGTACAGTATCAGCACATGACGAAGCAATTAAGCGTGTAATCAATAAATAAATCCTGAATTTATTGCGAGCTATAACAACTATGCAGATGCATAATTTGTTGTAGTTCTTTTTTTAATATATACCTAAATTTAACGTGTAAATGGTTTTAGAAAAGCATAGACTAGCCGTTATTRGTGATTTATTGAAAATTTYGAAGGATATACTAGAARGTTACTCTAAAACTGATCAATTTTTTGAAGGGCATTTTAGTTTATAATAGTAAATATATAATTTAAAATAATTTTTCAGCATATACAACTCGCTCAGAACGAAGGAGATTATTAAATTAAATGGAAAATGTTTATAAGCATATTGCAGAACAGATGCCTACTATGAGTAAATCTAATTTGAGGATAGCTAAATACATTTTAGAAAATCCTAATACGGTTCCTTTTTTAACTGGAGATAAGTTAGCCAAGATTACAGGGGTTAGCCCTGCGACTGTTGTGCGCTTTTCTACTTTTTTAGGATATTCCGGTTATCCAGAACTTCAACAATACATGCAAAGCTCTGCCCAACAACAGTTGACAACAACTGAGAGGCTCAAGATTTCCAAAGAAGTATATAATGATGAAAATCAAAGCGTATACGATATCTTTTTAGACGATATTTCAAACATTAGATCCACTTTAGATAAGTTAGATATAGAGGTTTTTAAAAGTGCGGTAGAGAGCCTAGTCAAAGCTAAAAGAGTATATATTGTGGCAAATAGAAGTGCTACAGCTTTAGGTGTATTTTTACAGTACTATCTGCAATTCCTTTTAGAACAAGTTGAGCTTATTCACTCAATTGAGAATGTATCAGAACGTATATATGATTTAAATGAAGATGATGTAGTAATTGGAATTAGTTTTGCACGATATACAAAAAGCACACTAAAAGTTCTTTCATATGCAAAGGAAAAAGAAGCAACAACCGTTGCAATAACAGATAATCTATTATCACCCCTAATACCTTATGCAGATATCCCATTAACAGCATCTAGTCAGATGCCGACTTTTATTGATTCATTTGTAGCTCCACTTAGTCTTATAAATGCACTAATTATATCTGTAGGAAAAGAAAAAGAAGAAAACTTTCAAGGTAAACTACAGTCTCTTGAGGAAATATGGGATAAACTTAATATTTTTTATAAAAATTAATTGAATAGTTACAGAAAAAACTACTGGTCCCTGATGAGCCAGTAGTTTTTTCTGTTTTTAAGATATATATGATTTCTGTCTCTAGTTAACATAAAACCTATTATCAGAAGCAAAACACATGAATAGAATTTAATGATTCTATATATCATTTTATAAGGAACTGCCAAAGGTGATAGGGGGTCAAAAATAATGAGTGAGTTACTAGATAGACTATTTATATGGCTGTATCTCTTGTTTGTAAGCGTATTTTTAGTTCTTATTTCTATCCTCATGCCAGTTACTATTGATGAACGTGAAGAGCTAAGCGTAGCAATGTTTGGTTATCCTTTTCCATTTGCTCAACAAGATTTAATGATTACTTACGAAGATTATGCAGTGGATTATCCCCATAAGTTCACTATCAGCTTTAACATGTTGGAAAATACCAGCAGCATTTATTTCCATAAAACCCCCTTTTTCCTTTCAGTTCTTATTGTTTATATAGGATTGCTAATTATAAGATATCTACACAATCGATTCTTKTTGTAATTAATCYTAATAAGAYTGTACATACCTTATAAAATCTTAGTTACCATAATCAAAATTATAGGAAATAAAATTCTAAACTTACCTTGTCAGATAGGTAAGTTTTTTAGGTTTAACGTCTTTTTTCACCCTTCTATCAATACAAGAAAGAATACCTAGTATAAAATATACTGAGCTCAAAGCAGTTATAACTATGATTATTCCAAACATACTCAAACCGATTACAACCTTAGTTTTCATACCTATACAAGTCTCCTTTTGGACTGACCATATAAATATCTATAAGTTTTAAAGATGTACATGGAAGTGAATCCAAACTTTGCATCAGAACAGATATTTAATATCAAAAAGTTATTTTTTTTTAGAGAATAATCGATAACTATCGCTTTTATCCGTTCCATTACCATAAACGTTTGCTCGAGCAATCCGGATAGTAAAATAATAAATCTGGCAAGCAAATTCTCTGATCCAGACAGTAAACTCATCAAGCCCCCAAAACAATAAGACCGAAAGCTTAAATTTAGCTTTCGGTCTTATTGTTTCATCGAACCTCTATCGTACCCTCAACATTTTCATGCAAAGTTGTTCTTACCGCTTCAGGTCCTTTAATAAGTTGTTTAAAAAACCCCTCCACTTTTTCCCCTAAGCCAATTTCATATAAATCAATACCAAAGATTCTCCTATTTGATAAAATCGGCTGCAAGTGTTCGCCTACAGAATCGGGATTGCCAAATTCTATTTTTTGTATGTGCTGCTGTAAATCCTCTAACAGTGGATCAGGACTAATTGCGAATGCTTCGCCTGCATCATCAATCCCTATTAAATAGCGGCACCAAGCTGCAATTGTTAATGGGATAAATGTTAAATCATTGACGTCCAAACCTTCTCGATTCACATACATTTTTAATGTTTCGCCAAAACGGATACTTAGCTTCTGTGAAGTGTCTGTTGCAATTCGCTGCGGCGTATCCGGAATATTTGGATTTGGAAACCGCATTTCAATGACTTCTTTAATAAATTCCATTGGATTGATGATACCAGGATCTGTTACGACCTTCATTCCTTCATCGTAGCCAATTTTTTCTATAAGCGCCTTTAAATCTTCATCCTTCATTTCATCAGCAATTGATTTATATTTTAGCAGGCAGCCAAAAATGGCTAATGCAGTATGAAGCGGATTCAAGCAAGTGCATACTTTCATTCTTTCGACACGATCAACAACTTCTTTTTTTGTAAAATAGACGCCGACCTTTTCTAATGCCGGTCTTCCATTTGGAAAACGGTCCTCAATCACAAGATATTCAGATTCCTCTGTATTTACAAATGGAGCGATTGATGCCGGTCGATCTTTTCTCGTTTGAATTAGCTCTACACTACCAAAGCCGATTTCTTCCAGTTTTTTCTGTACGTCCAAAGATGGTTGTGGAGTAATTTTATCAATCATGCTCCAAGGGAACGAAATAATATTTTCATCATTTAAATAATCAATAAATCCTTGCTCGACAACGCCGATTTCTTTCCAGATGGAGGCCACCGTCATGACAGCATCTTTCAACTTATCTCCGTTGTGGGAGAAATTATCTGTACTAACTAATGCTAGCGGTGTTTTTTCATTTTGATATCTTTCAAAAAGAAGGGCTGTTAATATGACAATTGTATGCTTTGGATGCTCGATTCCTTGCTCAATTTCTTCACGAACAGACCCTCTAATTTCACCATTGATATCCTCCAAGTCATATCCTTTTTCCGTAATCGTAAGTGTAATAAATTGAAGGGAAGGATTTTGAAAAATCTCTTTTAATCGTTGCCAGGAAGTTGTCTCCTGATTCGCTGCAATACTTTCTGCAACACTTGCGATAACTTCCATATCTAATGTTCCATCAGTTTTCATTATCACATCAAGACATAAATTATCATACGGATGATAAGCTTTTTCGATTTTGCTATCATTGCTAGTTGAAACAACGATAATTCCCTTATTTGTCTCATTCAATTCAATTAAATGGTGTTGTAAGACAGAATGATAGGCTCTAAATAAATTGCCGCCCCCAAAATGCACCCAAGTCGGGTCTTTTTTCGTAGCTTCCCAGACTTCTTCAACATCAAAGTCTGGTGTTTTAATTCTTAGCTTTGCAAATTGATCTTTCTTCATTTTTAATTCTTCTTTTCCTAAACGCAGCATTTTTTCACCCTCTTCTAATTCGAACATCATTCACTTTAAATTGATTGCAAAATATTGGACAGCATTGTTATATGAAATATCCTCAACAATTTCTCCTAACCATTCTAAATCGTATGGATATTCTCCATTTTCAACCCAATTCCCTAAAATATTGCACAAGATTCTCCGGAAATACTCATGGCGACTGTACGATAAGAAGCTGCGTGAATCTGTTAACATCCCTACAAATCTAGCTAATAGCCCGACATTGCCAAGGATTTTCATTTGAGCAGTCATACCATCGATATGATCATTGAACCACCAGGCAGAACCAAACTGAACTTTCGATGGAGTTCCTCCGCCTTGGAAATTGCCTGCCATTGTAGCCAGCATATCATAATCTGTAGGGTTCAAACTGTACAAAATCGTTTTCGGAAGGCGTTGATCCTTATCAAGCTCATCTAACAATCTGGACAAGGGATTCGCAATGGATTCATCCTTCATCGAGTCACACCCAATATTTATACCAATCTCACTGAACAGACGAGAGTTGGCACTTCTTAATGCCCCGATATGATATTGCATCACCCAGTCACGCTTACTGTAGGCTTTCCCAAGACTTACGAGCAATTGCGTTAAAAACTGATACGTTTCCTTTAATGACAGAGTTTCTTTATTCAATCTTTTTTTCACTATCGCATCTAGCTCTTGCAATGTAGCACTTTCAAATACAACTGTCTCTAAACTATGGTCTGATACTCTACAACCAATGTCATGAAAATAATCCATTCTGCTTTCTAAGGCGTCAACTAGTTGCGTAAAATTTGTTATCTTAATTCCGGTAATATATTCCAACTTTTCAATATAATCTTTCCATGACTCGTTTTGAATCCACATTGCTTGGTCTGGCCTGAACGATGGTAAAACAATTGTAGAAAAGTCCTCATCCTCTTGTAATAGCTTATGAAATCTCAAATCATCAACTGGGTCGTCTGTCGTACCAATGAAAGTGACGTTCGAATGCTCAATCAAACCTCTTGCTGAAAAATTAGGATTGCTTAGTCTTTCATTACAAGTATCCCATATCTCTTTTGCAGTCGACTTTTTCAAAATGGTATCCACGTTAAAATATTGTCTTAATTCCATATGCGTCCAATGATAAAGCGGGTTGCCAATTAACCTTTCAACAGTTTCTGCCCATTTTTCAAATTTTTCGTACGTATCGGCATTTCCAGTAATATAATATTCGTCAATGCCGTTTGCCCGCATCGCACGCCATTTATAATGATCTCCCTCAAGCCATAATTCCGTCAAATCTTTATACGTTCTATTTTCATAGATTTCCTGAGGATCTAAATGGCAATGGTAATCAAAGATGGGCATTTTAGCTGCATAATCATGGAATAATCGTTTCGCTGTTCCGGTTTGTAGTAAAAAATCTTTATCCATAAAAGCTTTCATCTCAACTACTCCCTCCTTATTTAGCCTCTACATGAGGAATGTCATTCCTTGTTGGACCGCCCCATAGATTTTCATATTTATAACCCGTGAGCGTTTCTACTACATCTTTTGTTTTTGGATCAACACTTTCTTTGCTTCCATTGTTTTTTAAACGATCTATTTCTGCAACAAGAATGGAGTGCGTTTGTTTATTTAACTTAAATGTAAAAGCTGCGATTAATGAAATGAGCAACAATCCGCCTACTCCAAAGATCATAATGCCTAAAATCGTGTTTACAGCACCTTCTGGCTGAGTTTCAGCACCTTGTACAAATCCGCCACCTTCTAAGATTGCCCCAACTAAAAATGTAGCTAATGCAACAGAAGACTTTCTAAAGAATGTCATGATGGAAGCAAACAATCCTTCTCTTCTTTTCCGCGTAATCATTTCATCGACATCTGGAATAAACGGGAATACATTCCAAGGGATAAACTCTAGCATACTTCTTCCGACTTGATATACGAACGAGATAATCATTAAAGTTAGAATTAAGTTGCTAGGTTGTAAAAAATAGACAGCTACATACCCTAATATGCAAAGAATCATTGTCGAATATGAAATTTTAAATAAGTTACTTGGTCCAATCTTAATTAATAAAAATCCATATACGATTGCACCTGGAAGCCCGATAATACTGAATGAAAGCAAGTTTGCTGCAACTGTTGATGTACTATGCAAGGCAAAGACACAGTAGAAAACAAACACTGCATTAAATGCATCCTTGGCAGTCATCGAGCAAATATAAATAAGCAGGTGCTTACGAAAACTTTTTACTCTAAACGTTGAGCCAAAATCAGCAAGTGTTTGACCGATTGCTTTTAAAGTTTCTGAAAAGCTTTTTCTCTCATTCTTTTGATTCAATAAAACCTGAAGTTCTTCAGGAGAAAATTCTCTTTCCCAAGTTGAACGAAACGAAATAAAAACACAAATGGCATAAATAACGGCAAAAAATGCCCCATTAATAAGAAAAGCCATCGAATTATCTTGACCTAAAATGTTGAATAATTGACCTGGAATAAATGTGGCTAAAAATGTACCAAGACCTGAAATAAACATTCTAGCTGTTGATAATTTCGTTCTTTTATTAAAATCCTTTGTCATTTCTGACGGAAGTGTTTCCCACGGAATTAATACTAAAGCTGCAATAATTTCAAACATTAAAAAGGTAATCAGATAGTAGAAATAATTCATTCCTGATACCCATAACAAAGCGTAAAGAAGCATTAACGGCGAACCAATCAGCAAGAAAAACCTGCGTCTACCATATTTTCTTCCCATTCTAAATTTAAGGAAATTATCCGAAAGACTCCCCATGGATAAACTAAACACTGCATCAACAATTCGGGCAATCGCGATAATCGATGCTGCTTGAACAGCTGATAAGCCCCCATACGTTGTGTAGAAGAATAATAGCCATGCTCCAATAATCGTAAAGGCCCCTCCGCCTACCATATCTGTTAAACCAAAACCAATACTTGTTTTGAGGCTGATTTCTTTATTTTTTCTCGACATCCTGACTCCCCCATCCCCGTTCTCCGTTTTAAAGCGCTTACAATAAAAGAAGTTCCAAATAGAAGGAATAAAATAGATTTATTCCTTCTATCTGGTTATCATGGTGAAAAAGCCCCTAATTATTTTGAATTTGTCTTTTTTTGATAGATTCATTTTTTAACAGGACATTCGTATCCCATGCACCTTGTAAATACATTGCCCCTAAAGCACGGTCATATAAGCCGTAGCCCGGCCTACACATCTCATCCCAAATATGTCTACCATGATCTGGACGAGCATAGCCATCGAAACCGCTTTCATAAAGAGCATTTACAATACCTGTCATAGGTATAGAACCATCCTCATCTCGATGTGAAGTTTCTATAAAGCTGCCATCTTCAAAATGTTTTACATTCCGAATATGTGCAAATGGAATTCGACTAGCATAGGATCTCACAATATCAACTAAGTCGTTATTTGGATTTCCCCCTAATGATCCCGAACAAAATGTTAACCCATTCGAAGGACTATCAACAGCATTTAAAATACGCTTAATATCATTCTTATTTTTTACGATCCGAGGTAATCCAAAGATTGAAAACGGCGGATCATCAGGATGAATAGCCAATTTAATGCCGCATTGTTCCGCAGTAGGACACACTTCCTCCAAGAAATAAATCAGATTCTCTAATAAATGTTCTTCTGTAACGTCTTTGTATTGGTTAAATAAGTTTTTCAAATCTTTTAATCTCTCAGGCTCCCAGCCAGGAAGTGTTAAATCATTTGAATTCTCTTCCATGTTATTTACAACCTTCTCAGGTGTAAGTGAGATCACTTTCTCGGCATCGAAGAATAACGCCGTACTGCCATCTTCGGTTTCTTTAAATAAGTCAGTACGAAACCAATCAAATATTGGCATAAAGTTATAGCATACAACCTTAACCCCAAATTTTCTTAAATTTCTTAATGTCTCCTTATAGGCATGAATATATTGGTCTCTTGTATTTAAGCCCAGCTTTATATCCTCATGAATATTGACACTTTCAACAACATCAGTATTTAACCCTTGTGCTTTTGCTTGATTAACGACTTCTTCTATACGTTCAGCAGACCAAACCTCTCCAGCAGGTACGTCGTGAAGTGCCCATACAATTCCCTTTACTCCCGGGATTTGGCGAATCTGCTTTAATGTTATGGAATCATTTCCTTCCCCAAACCAACGAAATGTCATTTGCATGATATTTCTCTCCCCTTTGTTTATTTAGACTAAAAAATATTCTGGGAATTTTTGAAGTAAAATATCTTTTTCAGTAATCATTAATCTTATGTGTTCAGACATAAGATTTTCTGCCTTCTGTTTGTCTTTTTCACAAATTGCTTCAAAAATTTCCTTATGATGATTGATAATTACACTCCAATCCAAATCCTGAGTGTCTTGTAATCTCAACAATCTAAGCCTATTTAAATGTCCCACCATACTTTGGATCATTTTCCACGTACGTTGCTTTCCACAACAGACAAACAGTTCTTTATGAAATTCTTCATCCAATTCAAGGAATTTTTTAATTTCTTCCTCTCCAGGCTCTTGACTGACTAGTTGCTCTTGCATTTTTAAGTTAACTTCTAAGCTAAAAGCTGATTCCTTCGTAAGATTTTCACAGCAAATCCCGACAATATTTGCTTCAATAAGCTCGCGCACTAATCGTGCCTCTTCTGCATGATCCAAATGGATTAATGAAACAAATGTCCCACTTTGCGGAATAATCGTTAATAACTCTTCTTGGGCCAATTTTAAAAATGCTTCTCTAATCGGAGTTCGACTGACATCTAATTGATCTGAGATTATTTTTTCAGAGATTTTTGTTCCAGGTAAAAGGTTTAATTGTAAAATATCCTTTTTAATTTGCTCATAAGCAAACTCTTTCGCTTTTACACTAATACGTGACACTACATTTCCTCTTCTCTAAACTTAGTTGTACTAAAAATGAGGAATCGAGTGGAACCTCCTTTTTTAGTGATAACCTGTCATATTAATATATTAATATGGTAGTTTTAATATTAGTTTATTGTTATTTAGTTTTTTTTGCAATAGTTTTCTGAAAATTTTAACAAATAATTTTTGAAATTAAAATTGAAAAAAACTTGATAAAATCATAGAATCGCTTGAAATAGATAAAAAACCTAATAAATAAGGATTAGTATCACATGCAATCGTAAGTACCATAATCAACTTTATCGGTACAGATTAAGGATAATACTTATAAAATAAGAACAGAATATAATAAAACAGGAGGATTAATTAATGAATAAACCCTTAATAACCACTTGTTTATGTATTCTGTTTATTTTCATACCTTTTTTGAGTAATCCTCATAACATCGACACAGTAAATGCGGAAGAAGCGATTCCCTCACATGCAAAGTGGGGAAAGATCGCTATGCAAAAAGCTAGAGAAAGATATCCATCAGCTAAAATTTATGATTACCTTCACGTAAAGCGAGAACAGAAAGGGAATTATTCAGTTGAGACATTCAAACTATGGCTTGAGGAAAATAACAAGAAGTTTGAAGTTATAGTTACTATTCATTTTGATACAAAATCAGAAAAAATTTCAAAGATAAGCTTACAGAGGCAAAATACGCATGCATAAAAGCGTCAGAATTGATTCTGACGCTTCTTTCTGTTGTTGAATCTTTCTGTATCCTTAGAGTAACAATTCATTAAAATGACTTTTATAAATAGTAATAGCCTTACCAGTTATGTAAGTCAAATCACCTTGATAATAAATGAATAACTCTCCACCTCTTTCAGAAGATTGGAAAGCATATAATTGTTTTTTATTTAGCCTTTGGCTCCAATAAGGAGCTAGACCACAATGGGCTGAACCTGTCACAAAATCTTCTTCTATTCCAATTCTAGGAGCAAAATAACGAGAAACAAAATCATACTTAGTTGAAGGGCTTGTTACGGCTAAACCCGTAACAGGCAGAGTAGCAAGGAGGGCTAAATTAGGTACAAGTCCTTTCAATGATTCTTCATCTGCTACTTCAATAATGTATCGATCACTGCTTTGGGCAGCCTTTAAGATAGGTACGCTTACTAACTGTCGGAGAGTAGGCGTAATATCTATGGCGGCGGGTGCATCAGTAGAGAAAGCTAATTGAATCCCTTGTTTTACTTTTTCTACTTTCAAATGACCGGATTTTGTCGCAAATGTAATAGGATGTTGGGCCTCTATAACACCTTCCTCCCAGAGTATATGTGCAGCTGCTAATGTACCGTGCCCACACAATTTTATTTCCTGTGAAGGAGTAAACAACCTTAACTCATATATGCTACACTGTTGCTCTAAGAGAAAAGCTGTAATAGGTAGATTTAACTCTTTAGCAATTTCTTGCATAACCTGTTTTTGAATTGGATTAGTTAATCGAATCACATAAGCTGGATTACCTGAAGTTAAATCTTGCGAAAAAGCATTTACTCGATATAAATAGGTACTCATGCTGATTATCCCTCCTTTAACTACCAGTTAGCATAAGAGTTCAACAAGTCAATATAATTACCTTTATTTGATACTAAGAAGCAGAAAGATTCACAAAAAGCACCTTATACTTCCAGTCAAGTCGGGTAGGCAGGCACTCTCACGAGCGCCCGCCCCCCTAAGAACCGTACGTGACAGATTTCCCGTCATACGGCTCAAGCCTTCTTTTTATCCGAACAACTTATTTAATACATGGTACATGTACTAATTTAGCCAATTCACCTATAGGTTTCATCCTATCTAAAGTGTTTTCGCTATTAAAGACCTTTCGGTCTCGCTTTTCCCAATACTCTTTTAGATTCGGATCATCTGGGCTGTTCTTGTAGGCTACCATGACATGTCGTTCTATTTTAATCCAAGACATCTTCAACAATTGAATATTAGTAAGTGGACATGTGAGAATCCATTTATTATTTCCGCCATGGTGGGGTTTCTTAAAATAGCGCTTATTAATCCACTTCCAAGACTTCCTTGGATGCAATTGTCTAAGATGTTTCCTTATTTTCAAGAAGACGTAGTTGTCTATATAACCAAACGTCTTTTTAGAAACGACATGTTTCCAATACTGTCCGTAACCACGAATAATTGGGTTTAAAACACGTATTAGTTCTTTTACTGGTCGTCCTCGCATCACTGCGAACGTATCTTTTATCTTGCTTTTTGCTTTTCTGATACTGTCTTTACTGGGTTTGATTAATAACTTATTGCCTTGTTCCGTTTTGTATTGTCGGAGTGAAAAACCAAGGAAATCAAACCCATTCTCGATATGTGTAACTCTGGTTTTATCTTCACTCAGTTTAATTCCTCGCTTTTGTAAGTAAGGATTGAGTTTCTGATACATACTTTCAGCTTGTTCCTTCGTTTCCGTTACGATGACGAAGTCATCTGCGTAGAGAATACGTCCTATTTTACATTTTGGATCAATTTTATATCCTCCATTTGATTTGTATGTCTTCCTATAGACGATACCAATCTCTTCTTCCATCCCACATAACGCGATATTGGCCAGAAGAGGGGACACAATACTTCCCTGAGGAGTTCCTTCTGTTGTTTTATGAAGCATATCCTGCTCTATGTATCCCATTTTGAGCCATCTTTTAATGAGAGTATTTCCTGAGAACGAAGATGTTTGTTCTACTATCCAATTATGACTAAGATGGTCGAAACATCCTAAGAAGTCTCCTTCAAATACCCACTTTTTCTTACTATTCGTGTTCAGCTTGTTAAAGAGGTTACTTATAGCATCATGGGTGCTTCTTTTAGGACGAAAACCGTAGGAAGTGGCTTCAAATCTAACTTCCCATTGCGGTTCCAGTGCATTCTTTACTACGTTTTGATACACTCGATCTCGTATCGTCGGAATACCGAGAGGTCTTAGCTTCCCATTTTTTTTAGCGATAAATGTTCGTTTCGCTGGCTTTGGGCGATGCTTAAAGACATTATATTTTAGCAGTTGTTGATATAGTGTGATACGTTCATTTGATTTTAAGACCGTACAGCCGTCTACACCAGGTGTTCGCTTTCCGGTATTTTGTTGCGTCACTCTGCGAATAGAGAGTAGTAGATTTGCTTTACTCCTAAGGAGTAAACGTTGAAGTTTTCGTACTCTTCTTCGTTGATTCTGTTGTTCGGCACGATAAATTCTTTGTCGTAACTTCGCTACATATTTTTGTATAATACTCCAATCAATAGAGTACCAATCTTTATGCGAGACGTGCGCCGACGCTCGTAGAGAGGTATTCATAACAGCACGCTCCTTTTCGTTAGAAGATAGCCACAAATTTATTTTCGTGTTGAAGACCCACGAGAAGTGAGCGCTCTTTCGAGCCTGTCATTGTCAATAGAGACGACAGTATCCGTCCAGTTATACGATGTTTCTGCTTTCCTGTTCCTTTTCAGGGTAACGGCTTTCGCTTTTTCTCATATCCCATACCCTCTGCCACATCGTTTGACTTTACAGTCATCCTACTGCTGATGCAGATGACATAGGGCTTACCAAGTTCCACATTCTACAGATACGATAGGGGTAGGTAGGTTCTTTACTCCGGGTAAGATGCGGGACGCATTAGAGTAGCATTATGATTCTACTGTTCCTCTTACCAAGACCCAAGCGAATCTATGCATTATCTTGAGCTAAGAGTAACGAAGCTTACAAACCTTCACTTTCGTTTACCATGCCTATCTTCTCCTAGCAGTATTCTGGACCATGCATTTGTCCTCTGTTTCCGCATTTCCTCATGCAACCGACAAACTCGTTACCAAGAATGCCGTTTTGGATGGAGATCATCTCTACGTCTAGATGAGTAGCGTTAGCTACACTGTAAGAAAGCGACTTCTTGTCGCACCATAATGTCTCTTTCCGGAA
>NZ_JBFTZR010000024.1:0-29233 GCF_056406695.1 Priestia sp. P1_B12_1
AGCAGGTCTTTTTTATATCCCGTTTCTCTTTTCACCATTTTTTCACCATAAAGGTATAGGATAGTACTTGCGAAGCCAATTAGCATATTTTTTTCATAGTTTTACTCCTTTGTGAAGACCTGCTTTCCCAGAGCAGGTCTTTTTTATATCCCGTTTCTCTTTTCACCATTTTTTCACCATAAAGGTATAGGATAGTACTTGCGAAGCCAATTAGCATATTTTTTTCATAGTTTTACTCCTTTGTGAAGACCTGCTTCCCCAGAGCAGGTCTTTTTTTATTTGATGTTTCTTTTCACTGTTTTTTCACTATTGGGCGGTAAGATAGTATGTGTAAAGCCAATTAGCATATTTTTTATAGTTTTACTCCCTTTCTAGTGACCTGTTTCCCCAAAACAGGTCTTTTTTTTTTCTAAAAGCTTCCATCTTTTCACCGTTTTTTCACTTTTCTTTTGTATACTAAGTTTGTCAAAGCAATTTCATCATTTTTCATAAATGACCCCTATTTATTCCCCGCTTTTTGTGAGCGGGGCTTTTTTTATAAGAAAAGCATATTTTTTAAAAAAGCTTCTCTCTTTTCACCGTTTTTTCACTTTTCTTTTATATACTGTTCTTGTCAAAACAATTTCATCATTTTTCATAGATGTACCCTATTTGCACCCGCTTCTTGTAAGCGGGCCTTTTTTTATTTCCATACAAAAAAGCTTAACTCGGAGGTTAAGCTTTTTTCGTCTGCTTGCGAAGAACAAGCATCATAATCGTAATGATGGTAAAAGCAATAAATGCTAAAAAAGGAATGGTGATAAACCCAAGCCAGTTAATATATTGACCTGAGCAAGGAACACCGCTTGTACACGTTTCAAATGCTTTAAGAGCCGGTATCTTCTGCAGGCAATAATGATAGCCTGAAAGCGCCATACCAATCACAGAAAACGGCAGAACGTATTTGTAGATGAACGTATCATTCCGGTACACGGCTACACCTAGCACAATCGCGAGCGGATACATTAAAATTCGCTGATACCAGCAAAGTTCACACGGGATAAAGTGAAGAACTTCACTAAACGTCAAGCTTCCAAGCATCGCGATAAGCGCTGTAAGCCACCCGACAACTAAAGACTTGTTCATTATTTGTTCTCCTTAGCCGCATCTTTGACCATTTGATCAAAATCATCGATTGTTTTTCCTTCGAATTTTTTGCCGCCTACATAAATGGTGGGTGTACCTGTGATGCCTAAATCATTGGCTGTCTTCATATCTTGATCAAACGCATTTTTTCCTTTTCCATCTTTAAAAGCACTCGCTACTTTTTTCGCATCGGCATCGCTAGATACTTCTTTCAGCGTATCTTCTAAGTAAGATTCCGTTAAGACATCTTTCTTTTCATCCGCTGCGTTTTGCTTTTTATAAAGAAGTTCATGGAATTTCCAAAATGTATCGTTCCCAAGCTCTTTGTATACCGTCTCGGCAAACTCTGCTGCACGAGATGAGTCATTGTTGATAAACGAATAGTTCATAAAGTAGAATTTGACTTTGCCTGTATCTACATAATCTTTTTGAATCAGCGGGAAAAAGGATTCCGTAAAGTTTTTACAAGCCGGGCATTTGTAATCTCCAAACTCTACTACTTCTACCGGAGCTGACTCTTTTCCAAGATACGGCTGATTATCATATGTAAGAGCGGCCTTTTCATCTCCTCCGCCCTTTGACATATTAGAAAGGACGATTAACCCTAAAATACAGACCGCAATAATTCCAATCACCCAAAAAATCCACTTACTCGAGGACGTTTGCTGATTGGGCGTTACTTTTTTCTTTTTCTTTGCTTTTGACACAATCTCATCTCCTTCTTTTCTTTCTCTCTTACAAACTTACAAAGCTGTTAGAGCTGTAAAAATTAGCGCGCACAAAATAAAAAACACGTATAGCGACGTCAGCGTTAAAATAACAGGAGGCTGCATCGGCATTTTCGTTTCCGGATTTAAAATATATTGAATGCGATAATTAACCGACGTATCAGCAAACGATACGTGCGCACACGAAAGACTTGTCTGTCCCGTTTTAACCATTTTTAAAAGGGCGCTGCCGATGTGAGCAGACGTACCGTTTTTCACAATGGCATCTTGATCAGCCAGCACTTCACGCATGACTTTGAAACGTTTATGGCTCCATTTAATAAACGGAATATACCATAATGCAGAAGCAAGCGTGCTGAGTAAAAATGTTTTGAGCGGATCTTTGTTTGCAACGTGTGACTGCTCGTGATAAATAACAGCTTCTAGTTCATTTTCATCAAGCACTGAGAGCAACCCTGTAGACAGAACGATGTGCGGTGTAAACAACCCCATTGTTAATGCAATGGGCTGATCTGTTGTTAAAACTGTTACATTCATTCCGTACGCTTTTTGCAGGCGAGCCGTTGTTGTTTCATTTCGCAGCTTCGTAATCATTTTACGGACTTTCCGCATTTGAATCACTTGCTTTACAGCTTTAATGAACAGTACAAACATCGTATGAAAAATAACCGCATTCAGCATGTATTCAATAAAAAACAAGCCGAAAAAGTGGGCTACTTTGTTACAAAGTAAAATTAAGTTAAACGATAAATTCCATCCAAACAGCAAATGCAGCACATACATGCCCATTTGCATAAGCAACGTCACGGCAATAAAAAAGCACAGGTTAAAAATAAGCTTAGAACGCTTTAGTATTCCTTGATTCATTGATTATTCATCCTTTTTTAACTGTTTGACTTTTGATTCGAGCATGCTTAACAGTGAATCATCGACCTCTTCTAACGCATCAAGCATATGAGTAACAGCAAGCGAGCCAAATTCGTCGATCAATTCGTGCGTTAACTCTTTCGACTGAGCGTCGATAAATTCCTCTTTAGAAAGAATCGGCTGATACATCGACGTACGTCCTTTTAAACGCTTTTGCAACACGCCTTTTTCCACCAATCGATTCATAACGGTCATAACGGTGTTGAAGTTCACTGCTTTTTCTTTCTCAAGCACGTGCTGCACATCTTTAATGGACATTTCACTTCCGTCCCATAAAGCCGTCATAATTTTTGCTTCCAGCGGGCCAAAAAAGCGATTAAGGCCGGTTTCATTAAATTTGAATTTTTCAATTTTCATATTTGACACCTCACACTACTAATTGTAGTGTGAGGTGTCAAATCCGTCAACTTTTCCATGACAACTGCCTTACAATTGTCATAATCACTTTTTTACTTCGTCGGTTAAATGCTGAATGGATAGCACAACTGTATCGAGCTTGGCTTCAATTCGGTGAAGTAAATAAAGCGTCACCACAACGGGAAAACCAACGTCTGAGATAAGCGTAAACCACTCTGTCATCTTCCTCTCTCCTTTTAAAAAAGCCCTTCGCACCGAAGTGGAAGGACTTTCATTTTTAAATCGTAAATTCGGTTACATTTCGCTCGACAATTTGGGCGCCTTTTCTGCCAACGAGCGCTCCGCCGCTTGAAGTAAAGACATCGCTTGCGATCAGCGCGTTCATTGCTGCTGCAATGGCTGCTGCGTCTAACGTATCTTTTGGTGATTCAATCGATAGACTTACTGCTTTTTGTGACTCATTTAAAAACTGCATCGTTAAAGTTTTCATACTCTACCTCTTTTCTTATTTTAAAAGTGAAAACGTGACAACTTCGTTGATTTCAACAAGCGGCAGCGACTGCAGGCTGGCAATGGTTTCGCTTGCTGTAATGAGTGCATCTGCAGAACTTCCAGGCTGAATGTTCATATAGGATTTGGTCTTTAAATCGGGTTTTCCATCCTCTTTTATTCCTTGTTCTAATACTAAGCGAAGCTGGCTTGAATGCTGAATTTTTTCTGCCATCTTTTATTCCCCCTTTCACTTTATATATAGAAATGGAAATAGGAAAGAGGGATGATGGAAACATAAAAATTTTTGGTTTATAATGGGAGATAGTCTGAGTTAGAAAGAGGCTTTGGTAATGAGAAAGTGGAGCTTTTTATTTTTTGTTCTAGCATTCATGCATCCAGCTTCAGCACTTGCTGACGACGGTGCAGATGAAAAAAAGCTTGGTCCGTTTTACTACACGGTTTCTCATGATTATAGTCGAGAAAAATGGGATGTAGGGGTGTTAAATCAGCAAGACAAAACGAACATTCCTGAGACTGATTTGAACGATGAAACGCTAAAATTGTTTCAGCGTACGGTTGATGATTTAGCAGACCTCGCGATTCGATTTGCTGCTATGAGCGTACTGCTTGTATGTTCACTCTTTGTTTTTACGTACTTTCGCATTCAAAAAAAACGCCCTTTTCTCCGCTTGTTTTTTGTTTTTTCAAGCGTTGGCTTTCTATTTTGCGTCTATACATCATTGGAGTTATTTAAAAAAACTGAACAAGCAAAATCTTTATTTTACTTACTATGACTTGAAACCCAAAAAAACCAGCCGATCGGCTGGTTTTTTCATGCATTTCTTACGGTTATGTAGTTCTGTTCATACGTCATTTCTTCCGTTTGCTTTTGCTGCTCCAGATGGTAATAAGCAGCGCATACTCCTCCTAACCCAGCCAGTGCTAGGACAATTAGAAGTATGGATGTCGCTTTTTTCATTGCCTTTTCTCCCCTTATGTTTAACCCTACCTAGCAACGGCATCCGTAAAAAAGAGTCCCCTTTCTCTTCTTTACTTGCTCATTACTTACGAAAGATATTATCATACTTTTTTTCACTTTTGTCATTTTTTTAGTTATTGTCAAAAAATTGTATATTTTATCCTTGATTTAACGAGTGTTTAAGGAAGTCAATGGACTGGTTTTTTGAAAGGCCAAACGCTGTCACGATATAATCAACGTAGGCAAGAAGCTCCAAATTCCCTCCTAATTTTGTCGTTTTAAATGATCGATTAAATCGGTATTGCTTTTTATCTGAAAAGACGAGCCCTTCTCCTTCCAGAAATGTTTGAAATTGCTCATGCGGAAAGTAAAGCACATCGTTTCGAACGTTCTCTAAGTCAATGACAATAATCATATCTTCCAGCTCTGCTTTTAATTCCATCATACAATCGATGTATCCGCCGATGCAGCTGATTAAAGATGTGAGAAAAAAGGGTCCGTTTATATATTGAAACTGCTCAAAAATCGTCTCATCGATGTAGCTTGAAATCCTTGACTTTAATACGTCATGAATTTGTTTTGATTCTTCCATGTACGGAATAGGAATATGAAACTTAGCTGATCCGTTATAAAACTGCTCCCACGCAATTGTTTTATCATACGCATCAATCACATCTGTGCTTCGAAAAATGATGGATTCCGCTGAATAAGAGGCTTTAACAAACGGTGTATGCAGCATCACCGTACTTTCCTCGTCCAAACAATAGTGTTTGGGTTCGCTAGACTTGCTTAAAATATATTGCTTTAACCGTTCTTCTTCCATTTGTTCAACTAAATGCAAATCATATAGTGGCAGCACGTACATATTACACATCCCGTAATGAATATAGCTTTTCCCGTGCATCTGCCATTTTCTGTTATAGATAGACAGTTCTTTTGTGCAAAAGTCCTCTATTCGCTGCGTTTGATCCTCGGATTTTTGATAGAGTCGATCTAAATGATAGCGGTCATCGATTTCCGTAACAGGAGATGTGCCGCTTCCAATTCTTCTGTAAATTTTCCCGTAAGACATGTACGGAGGGTTCGGACCTTCAGGAATCCAAATAACAAAAACACCTTGCCCGGGGTGATCTTCAGGTGATAAAAAACGCGTAACGATACGAGGAATGGGATTGGTGACATCTTTAAGCATATTATTAATAAACAGCTCATATTCCGTGCGCTCGAGCAGGTTAATGGAATGGTCGTCTTCATCTATGCCAAAAATAAGCCACCCTCCTTTTTCATTGGCAAACGAAGCGATGATATTTGGGATTTTCCGTTTGACCGTTGAGCTTACTTCGCGCTTGAACTCAAGCTGATAGCCTTCTTCTAAATGTTTTTCCATCATGCGCTGCACATCTGAAAACTCAATTTCTCCAATTGTTTTTTTCTTTCCTTCTTCGCTTATAAATGGTGAATAAAACGATTCTTCGTTCACTTGTCTTCCCCTCCTCACCATTTCTATTTAACTTATCCATATGATGAGAAGTAAAAAGACAGTCATATTTCTTTGATTTTTTTCAAAAAACAAAGTTTTTACCAAATTAATCCTTTTTTATATTATGATAGAAAAAGAGGTGAAGAATATGATTGAAGCAATATTTTTAGACCGAGACGGAACCATTGGCGGCAGTAATGAAATACAATATCCAGGTGATTTTCAGCTGTTCCCCCAAGCAAAGCAAGCGATTATCGACATAAAGAAACAAAACATTCCGCTGTTTTCCTTTACCAATCAGCCCGACATTGCAAAAGGAAAGGTAAAGAAATCACAGTTTTTCTCTGAACTTTTATCTTTTGGATTTGATGATGTTTACCTTTGTCCTCATGAAGATTCGGACAATTGTTCGTGCCGCAAACCAAGGCCAGGCATGCTGTTAAAAGCAGCCGAGGAGCACAGCTTGAATTTGGCTAACTGCATCGTGATTGGCGACCGGTGGAAAGATCTCGTAGCGGCCCATGCAGCAGGGGCACAATGTATTTTAGTGTTAACAGGAGCTGGGCACGACACATTACATGCACGGGAAAAATGGGCTGACGTACAAGCAGCCTTTATTGCAGCTAATATACAGGAAGCTGTTGAATTTATCTTTACATCACTGAGTTCACAGCTGATACTACCGCATTCACATACTCGTTAAACAGCTGATTATTCTGTAATAATTGTTCATACTGCGGAGTGGTGATTTCAAGCTGCAGTCCTTTATGCCGCTGATTGCCGTTGGCGATATTTCGAGGTGAAACGCCTTTTAAATGCACGGGCGTTTCACTGATCGGAAAACCTGAGAGCGCATGACGCACCGCTTTTTCTAACTCTTCGTCTCTTCCTCCGATATAAGTCGTGCAGACATCGCTATAGGCACCGTGAAGAGAAATCGTGACTTCTGATTTTTTAACGAGATGACGCGCCATTTCTTCATCGTAGTTTGCAGACGTAACATGCAATTCAAACGGATTTTCTGTTTTCAGCGTTTTAAATACGTACACGGTTGCATTCAGCTTTTCTGCTATTTTTTCCGCTACTTCTTCTGTCCCAATTTCCATCGTTCCTCCATGAATCGCAAGCACGACAATTTCCCTCCGGCGAATGACACATTCTATTTCGTAATCGATTCCGGCTCGTTCACACTGAGATAATTCTTGAAAACTTTGATACACATCCCTCATCTGTTTCTTCACACCTTTCTTTTATCTTCATATACCCAGGCTTTATTTTTCCTTTTTCTTCATATAGTAAAGGGATTAACCCTTTGTCTACTCATTTATTTTTGTTTTTATACTTTATATTTTAGTGTGCACAAAAATTTTTTTTGAAATTCGAAATAAAAGTATTGCCAAACAAACCGTCCAGACGGTAAAGTATTCTAGGGAAAATCAAAAAGGAGGAAATTCATGTGTCTACATTTGATGATATATTGCTTGCAGCTACGCAGGTTGTACAGCGTGACGGCGTTGGAAATTTGACGCTTGAAAAAGTAGCAAAAGAAGCCGGCGTCAGTAAAGGCGGTTTGTTGTATCACTTCTCTTCAAAAGATGAATTGATTAAGCAAATGCTGTATTCAGTCACAAAGAAATATGATGACGGACTAAACGTACAAGTTGAACATGACGATTCTCCTGGCAAATGGAGCCGGGCTTATCTCGCTGAGACGCTTCATGACCTTCAGCGTGAACAAGTGATGAGCGCGGGGTTACTTGCAGGTATTGCAACCAATCCTGAACTCCTGCAGCATTTTCAAAAGCAATACGAAAAGTGGCAGCAGCACATTGAACAAGACGACATTGATCCAGTCCTTGCTACCATTGTGCGCTTAGCAGCTGACGGATTATGGTTCAGTCAAATGTTTGGGCTCGCACCCGTGGATCCAGACATGCAAAAACAGATTCAACAACAACTTCGGAAATTAACAGAGGAGGGTTTTCGATGAAAGCCTATTTATTTTTAGCGATTGCTATTAGTTCAGAGTTATTTGGTACATCTATGTTAAAAGCATCAAACGGATTTACAAAATTTTGGCCTAGTCTTGGTGTTTTATTAGGGTTTGGTCTTGCTTTCTATGCGCTTTCCACATCGCTTCAACACATTCCACTCAGCGTTGCGTATGCCATTTGGTCTGGTGTAGGAACTGCTGTAACAGCTGTGATTGGCGTAGTCATTTGGAAAGAAAGCGGCAGTCTCACGATGGTATTTGGCATCGTATTAATCATTGCAGGAGTCATTCTTTTAAATTTAAAATCAGTGGCTCACTAAAAAAAGAGCCAGTAAATACTGACTCTTAAGCAAAGGAGGAAAATCGACTGTCTACTTATGAAAGTAGTATGTATCGTTTTCCTTTTTTTTATACTCTTTTATAGATTAAACGGATCTAGGAATTTAACAGATGGATATTTGTCCTGGAACAAACGCCATACAAAATCGTTTTCAAACATAAGAACGGCATGTTTATCACGATCTTCTACTAGCATCACGCGAGAATCTAGCATGCGATCTTCAATTGTTGATTTGTCTACCCATTTTGCAATGTTATGAGACATGCGCGTGAATTCAAGATCGACGTTGTACTCACCTTTCATACGGTGTTCAAACACTTGGAACTGAAGTTCACCGACTGCTCCTAAAATATAATCTCCAAAGAACGGCGTACGGTAAAGCTGTACGGCTCCTTCTTGTACAAGCTGATTAATTCCTTTTTCAAAGTGCTTAGATTTCATTGCATTTTTCGCACGAACTTTTACAAACAGTTCAGGCGGGAACTTTGGAAGAGCATCAAATTCGAATACTTTTCCCTCTCCTACAATGGTATCGCCAATCTGATACGTGCCTGAATCATACAAGCCAATGATATCCCCTGGATACGCTATGTCTACTGTTTCACGGCTTGATGCCAAGAACTGATGAGACTGCGCTAGCTTCATTTTACGGTTCGTTCTTGCTAACGTCACGTTCATTCCACGCTCGAATTTCCCTGAACATACGCGTACGAACGCAATGCGGTCGCGGTGAGCCGGGTTCATGTTCGCTTGAATTTTAAAGATGAAACCTGAAAAGTTTTCATCCGTAGGCTGAACGGTGCCATTCGTTGATTCACGAGGCTGCGGCGGTGATGTTAATTGTAAAAATGAATTAAAGAAAGACTGTACACCAAAGTTTGCAATCGCACTCCCGAAGAAAACAGGTGTTAACAGGCCTTGCTTTACTTTTTCAATTGAAAAATCATTACCTGCTTCGTCTAATAGAGATAAATCATCCACTAAGCCTGGTAAATACATTTCATCGACGTGTTTTTTAATTTCATCGTCGATATTTTCACCGTCAAAGTCTGCAAAATATGACTCTTTGTTTCCTTGGTATACTTCAATTTGTTTTGAAAAACGGTCATACGTTCCTTGGAATCGTTTCCCCATGCCAATTGGCCACGTTACAGGGTATGATTCAATACCGAGTACATCTTCAATTTCTTCAAGCAGCTCAAGCGGCTCTTTTCCTTCACGGTCTAATTTATTAATAAATGTTAGAATAGGAATACCACGCATACGACAAACTTTAAAAAGTTTAAGCGTTTGTGCTTCAATCCCTTTTGTTCCGTCAATAACCATGACCGCACTGTCTACAGCCGTTAAGGTACGATACGTATCCTCACTGAAGTCTTCGTGTCCTGGTGTATCCAAGATGTTAATAAAGTGATCTTTATACTCAAACTGCATAACACTTGATGTAACCGAAATTCCACGTTGTTTTTCGATTTCCATCCAGTCAGATGTAGCAAACTTACCTGATTTTTTTCCTTTAACCGTTCCGGCTGAACGAATCATTCCGCCCAGTAACAGCATTTTTTCTGTTAACGTTGTTTTCCCGGCATCCGGGTGAGAAATAATGGCGAATGTACGACGTGAATCGACCATCGTTTCTTGAAGTTGGTTGTTCATACGTTTTAAAATCCTTTCTGCTCTACAATTCCTATTTTCATCATTTCATTATACGCTTTTTTTATACTGCGTGACTAGTTTTTTTCATATTTGAATACTTCTACAAAATCAAAGAAATCGTCAACAAGGTGTAAAAAGCGAACAAGAAAAGACCCCTTTTATAAAAGGGGCCTTCTCCCAGTTTAGTTTAACGAACGACCAGAGAAACGTTCTGCTGATCGGCTTAAACTTTATAAAAAAAATTACTTTTGAACGTTAGCAGCTTGTGGTCCACGGTTGCCTTCAACGATTTCAAATGTAACTTCTTGACCTTCTTCTAAAGTTTTGAAACCTTCGCCTTGGATAGCAGAGAAATGAACGAATACATCGTCTTGTCCTTCTACTTCGATGAAACCGAAACCTTTTTCAGCGTTGAACCATTTTACTTTACCTTGTAACATATCTCTTTTCCTCCTTGTGTGACAATCCACACATTGTGTATTACTCTATTCCTGCTCTTACAATAAGTCAAGACGAACACTTCGAACTATCCTTACCGAACAAAAATAAGCACCTTTATTGTAACAAATCCTCCAAAAAATTTCAAAGGAATTTGCACATTCTTTTTGTTTGGTTTTATCCCTTACCTACAGCCTTTCTGCCCCTTTTTAAGCAGCTGAATGTGAACGCATTATTCGCAATTTTTCTTGATGTTTTTTCTTGTATAACGATCCTTTAAATGGATAACGCTATAGAGATAGATACTCTTTCTATTTATGAGGAAGCAGGTGACATCACAACTTATGGAAGACATTCTCATGTCCCTTCTTAGAACCTTTGTTTCTTTTATTATCTTAAGCATTACAACTTTCCTGATTGGAAAACAAATTAACACGCATAATAATCATTTTACATTTGCGATGTCCATCATCATTGGGTCGTTCATCGCAAATATGGGATTTGATTTAAAATTAAAATTTCTGCCGATGTTCGCTTCTTTTGCTTTTCTTGTGGCCATTCATTTTCTTTTAGCATCAACAGCTCTAAAAAGCAGGCGCTTGCGAAAATGGATTACAGGACGCCCGACGGTTATTATGGAAAAAGGAAAGCTTCTTGAAGCAAATATGAAAAAAGTCAAATATTCTATTGACGACTTGAATCAGCATTTACGAGAACTAGGAACGTTCAACATTGCTGAAGTAGAATTTGCTGTTTTAGAAGTAAGCGGAAAACTGTCGGTATTAAAGAAAACTGCTTATCAAAACATTGCCAAACAGGACGTTTTGTCTAAGCCGTTTAAAGAAATGAGTTTACCGGTAGAACTCATCATGGACGGAGAAATTATTCATAAAAATTTAACATCTCACTATACCGAACAGTGGATCAACCTTGAGCTTTCAAATCGTCAGCTTCAGTTGAACCAAGTGCTGTATGCAGTTGTGTCAACAAACGGCATGCTCTATGTAGATGAGTATAAAGATCAGCTGTCCTCTCCTACAGACAGAGAATAAGGTTGAGACATAACTAATTACGCCAATCTAAAGGCAGACAAATGAGGTAAATGAGTTCGTATGGATCGCTTGTGACACCGCTGTTGATTTCCGTGCAGGGCTTTGGTCTCCTATCAACAGCTAGAAGCAATTACATATATAAAACCTATGTTCACGACCACCATAAAAAAATCCGAACAAGTTCGATTCTCCATCAAGAATCAAACTCGTTCGGATAAAATGTGTTTGTCCCAGTTTTACTGTGCCACCTCTTCAACGGTTCCTTCTTTCAAGCCATAGTAGTTCCGTTCAAATCGCTTTATTTCTTGATCATAGCGGCGTACTTTTGCATCGGCTAGCTGACGGCTTTGTTTTGTTTCTTCAAGCAGCTCGACCTGCTGATTAATTTGAAAAATAGTCGTCGTCAGCTCGTCTTGATAATCATAAATTTCATTTTGGATATCCACGCATACGGGCAAGCGATTTGCTAAAATAAAGTCCGTCATTTGCATAAGCACTTTTTTACGCTCTACTTCTTTCACTTTGCTTTTGACGGCTCGTTCTGCAGAACGGAACGTCAGCCTTACTTTAGAGAAAAAGTCACCTTTAATCGAAAGCTTGCGCTGCAGTTCTTCTACATCTTGTTTTAATGATTCATGCTCTTCAATCATTTTTTGAAGCACAAGCCCTCCGTTTAACGATGTGAGCTCCATTTCATCAAGCTGATGGCGAATGGCTGTTTTGAGTGTTTCAATTTGCTTCACCGTCTTTTTCTCCGTAGCGCGGAGCTGCTTAACATACTGCTCTGTTTTATAAATAAAGCTGTCTAACCGTTCACGGTCAAACAGTGACTGCTCTTTCTTTTTCATATAATCTTGATACGCTGTGTGTACAGATGACCACTTGATCAGCAGAGACTGATAATTCAACAGCTCATCCTGATGCTCAAGCTTGTACGTCCACATCAGCTGAACAACTACCAATAACAGCGGTAAAAAAGTTCCAGCTTCTTTGCGTTTTGCAATAATTTCATGACTTTCAAAGCTCGCCATTAAAAACAGCGGCGCATTCATACTAAATAGCAGTGCTGGCGGGTAATTAACGGGAATAAAGATACTCATTACGGTTGCCATAAGGCCTGAAATAGCAGGGTATGCGTGCGGAGGAAGCTGTTTGTACAGTTCAATTGTCCCTTTTTTCTGCAGCAGTTTCACAAGTGCTTCCTGCTGATATTCTCCTAATGCATCAATCATTCTTTCCTGATACATGGGGGGCAGCTGTTCAATCCAATTCATCAGCTGCTGCTGAAACACAGCTTGCTGACGATTTGTAGCAATCATGTATTGCGAATCAATAAGATGAAAGAACAGTCGGATTTGATGGCGCATTACGTCTTCCAGCGTATGACAGCGTGCAATTGAAAACAGCTCATTGTATTTAGATACAAGCAAATTTCCAATGTTATCGCTTAGCTCGTACAGCTCGCCATTTGTTGTAGCATGGGAAACAGGAAGTTCAAAAAACTTCGCCATTTCAAGCAAAATATGCAGATGCATGTCTACTTCAGGCTGTTTTTCAAGCAATTTCATTTCTTCTACCAATGACGCTTGAAAATCCGTATGCTCCGTTTGCTGATACTGTGCTGACATTTCCGTATAAATGCGGTGGTCACATAACACATAAGCAGCTCTTAGGATATCGCCTTTAGACGTAAGCAACCCATACAATAACTGTTGTCCGTTCATCTTCACACCGTCCTTCATTAAATTTTCTTACTATAGCTTTCTATCATTTTATACTTTTTCTATAAATTCGATGCAATAGTTCAAATCTCCTGTTATCTTTCTTCTTGCTTCCTTAATACAAAGAGTGCCGTCCAACATGACATCAGTGCAGGCGGAATGGTCCAAGTCATATATCGCCACTCACCCGTCACAAGCGCCATAATGAAAAAGATGAGCGGAAAACCTATTAGTACTATGATGATACGTGCTCGGCTTACCGATTTTTTCATAGTGCATCGCCCCTTCTGTTCGTCCCTTATTCCTATAATACCCTTTCGCTTCTATAGCATTAAACACCTTTATAAACCGTTCGTACATTTCTTTGTTTTCTAGACAGTCTATGACATAAGTTTTAAAAAAGAACAGAGGATACCTCTTACTTTGGTGAATCTCGTAAGCAGCTTTTATGTTTTGACAAGCTAAATCGAGAAAAATGTGTTATGGTAAAAGAAAATTTCGTTTTTACTACCTACATTGAAACGAAAGGGTTGATCGTATGAACATTTTTTTGATTGGCGCAAGCGGCAGGACCGGACAGGAATTAATAAAGCAAGCGATTAAAAACGGACATTATGTAAAAGCATTTGTGCGAAATCCATCTAAGCTTAAGATAACGCATGCGAACGTACACATCATACAAGGCGACGTGCTTGATTATTATGAAGTGTGTCAGGCAATGCGAGGGTGTGATGCAGTAATTTCTTGTCTTGGAACCGAAAATCTAGGGCATTCTACCCTTTTAGTAGAAACGACAAATCTGCTGATTCAATGTATGAATGAAAACGGAATTCAGCGTATCGCCTACACGGCTTCTGCCGGAATCGACGGAGAAATTCCAGGCATGACGGGCTGGCTTGCTCAGCGTATTTTAAAAAATGTGCTTCGCGATCATCACGAAGCCGTGAAGCTCTTGAAGGTAAGCGGGCTCGACTGGACTGTTGCTCGGCCAATGGGTTTAACGAGCGGTCCATTAACTACGTATTATCGTATAGGAGAAGCTAGCATACCAGAAAACGGACGCAACATCAGCCGTTCTGACGTCGCTCACTTTCTTCTTCAAGCCGTAGAAAACAACAGGCATATAAAAAAATCACTAAGTCTTTCGTATTAAGTGTTCTAAAGGAGTGTTGATAGTGAACCTATCAAAAATTTTTCTAAAAATAAGTCTTGTACTTTTAATGGCATGCGTCTTTATTGAAGGTAATTTTCAGGTGGCGCTTGGCATCTTTGCTGCTGTTTGCATGCTTGTCATCATTTTTGCCAAGCCTCTTTCAAAATCGCTGCTTCCTGCTAATAAAAAACCAGGAAAAAAAGACCGCGAAACATTAATGATGGTCATTGGTGTCATCGTTTTTATTTCAGGAAGCTTTTTTATTGCGTAGTAGCATTGTAAAGAAAACAGGCTTAAATCCACATTTTTAATCATATAAAGGGCTGTGCTGTAAGTCGAATGTTCGGCTTATGACGCAGCCTTTTTTTGGTTTCATGAGGTCTCTTTTAGCAATAGCTTCTGTCTTTTATATACATACCATTCCATTATTTAAGCAAATTACCTATCAAACCCTCTTATGCTTTTTTCATCAGTTCACATAATATATGTAGAAGATGTCATAAGACAAGCGTCAAACGATTTGTATCTAGAAAAAGGAGGAAGATAAATGAAATGCCCCCATTGCGCTTATTCTAATCCGGAAGGGGTAAAATTCTGCTTAAATTGCGGCCATGAAATCGTGGACCACGACGAAAACTACAGCATATTCTACTTGTTTGCCCATCGTGTTGATAAAATCCCAAGAAATGAACGTTCGGTTGAACCTAAATTTCGAAATATATTCTCTCGAGTCTTCCGACAGCACAGTGAAATGGAAGCTGAACGGCTTTTTATTGTAGGGACAGGGCTTACAACTCCTAAAATAGAAGAAGTTGTAAATACATGGCCAAAGCCTTGGCTTTTTGCAAGAGTCTTTCTTATTGCGCTTGTCGCATACTTAGGGCTATATCTAGGGGTAAGCTTGTTCGAAAACATCAACTTCATACCCGGTCTTATTGTAGTCGGTGCTTTTGCAGTACCATTTACTACGCTTATTTTCTTTTGGGAAATGAACGCTCCGCAGAATATTGCTATTTACAAAATTGTTTATGTCGTTTTTATTGGCGGAATCCTTTCACTTTTATTAGCACTTGTGTTTTATGATATTCTTGGAAATAACACAAACGTGATCGTGATTGGAATATGCGAGGAACTGGCTAAAGTTATCGCGGTTATTTATTTTGTGCGCAATCTTAAATATAGATATATCCTTAACGGACTCCTCTTAGGAGCTGCAATAGGAGCTGGTTTTGCTGCTTTTGAAACCGCTGGCTATGCTTTACGGGCACTTCTTTCCGGCAGCTTTCACATGCTTTATTCTACAATACTTTGGCGCAGTATTTTTGCTCCTGGAGGACATGTAGCGTGGGCTGCCTTGACTGGCGCTGCCGTCTGCATCGTCCAAGGAAATAAGAAATTTCAGTGGAGCATGTTGATAAAACCAAAATTTCTCGGTGTATTTTTGCTTGTCGTTTTTATGCACGCTCTTTGGGACTCACCTATACTAGGTATGTTGCCTGCTGGACATACAATTTTAACGGTTATATTATGGATTTTAGTATTCAGTATGATTCGTACTGGGCTAAAAGAAATCGCAGATAAAAAGTTGGAGTTGACCTACTGCAAAGAAAAACCTACCTCCTCATAGGAAATGTTCGGCTTGCGTTAAACTGCTCGTTTTAACTTTTTATTACCTTTATGTTTCATTTTGAAAATTGTTGTTACAAATTGTAAAAAAAAGCATTCAAACTACCTGTACATGGTATGATAACTTCAATAACATGAAAGGGTGACTTGGTGGATGAACCTAACTGAAATTAAGCACATGGTAGCAAATTTAGTAAATTATAGAGATAGCGACATTACCCATACTCTTGCCAATAGGTTTACACTAAGTTATTCAAAACAATTAAACAGTTTTCAAATCTGCGATATTGAAAACGATATCATTTATCGTTATGAGGAACTAGAAACAACTGCGTTAGCTCTGTTTAACATGGTCCATAATCTTCCTGAAACTATTTACAGACATACTAATTCGTTTGAACAAGTTTAAAGCAGCAAAAAAAAGCTCATTTATTAACTAACATGAGCTTTTTTTGCCGGTGCTTATCTATTTTAGTTATTTATAACCTTCTTCAGAAGAAGAATATCCTTTTTAATTGCCCGTCTAATTTCTTCAACTTTACAGCGTTTGTATTCTTGTACTAAGCGATAGAGCTCTCGTTTAAATAAAAATTCATCTTGTTGACTACTCATAGCAGCATGCCCCTTATTAGCTTTCTATCACAAGTGATTAAAGAAAGTATTCCCTTTTCTTCTTATAAAAAACAAGTAAATTCACAAATAGATGTAAAACAACCGCTTATCCCGAGTTTATGTAAACGGCGGGATGTTGTTGCATTTAGAGGAACGACAGCTGAAGAAACATAAAAAAACATTGACTACTAGCTCTCAGTCAATGTTTTTATTTGCTTTAGCTCTAATTCATTAAAGAGCTAATTTGCATATTTTTATGCGTTCATGTCTCCAAGACCTGGAGCGTGCTCATTTGGCATTTCAGATAAATGAGGGACTGGAAAAGCTTCCGGTGGAGGTGTTACGCTTAGGTCTCCGCCGTTTCTGCTTGGCGTCTGCCCTTGGAATATTTCTCCCATTCGGTGCGGATCTAATCTAAAATCAAATTGCGTGTTATGATACCCCATCTCGACAAATTTTCTGCATTCAGGGTATTTGTTAATATCATAATTTGGTACAGGGAATAGTTTTCCCCAGTCCACGCCTAATGTTTCAAGAGCTTTTGCAAACGCATTTTGATGAGCATTATCTCGAACGATTAAGAAACCTAGCGTTTCTCTTAACGTTTGGTTAGAACTCATTTCGTATATTCTTGTTTTTTGTAAAACGCCGGTTGATTCTAATACAACGTTATTCAGCAAATCAGCCGCTAGATTTCCGTGATTATAAACCCATGAGCCGTTCCATGGATTCCCGCCCGCATCCACTGGCAGTGAGCTTTGAGCGCCCATGATATAGTGATGAGGATTAGCGTGTTTTACAGCTTCATCAAGAGGAGCCTGATCTGAACCTTGACTTCCTACCCCGGCTCCGCCGGATTCATCTAGCAATGCATTAATGGTATTTTGAACGAGTTCTACGTGAGCTATTTCTTCTAAAAAAACGCCTTTCATTAAATCGCGATACTGCGTCTCTTTTCCTCTGAAGTTAGAGCTTTGAAAGAAATATTGCATCATCGTCCGCATTTCACCAAACTGCCCGCCTAAGGCTTCTTGCAGTACCTTCGCGGCCGCAGGATCGGGCTTATCCGGTTTAATGCCATTGATTAATCCTTCTTTGTAATAATACATATCAAACACTCCTTTTACTGACATGTCTTGATTGTTTTCTTAAACTAACATATGCACATACCTACTTTCTCCCTGTGCGGCTTTTTTATTCTGGATATTAAAAGATAACTTGATTGAAACACGTGAATAACACCCTTTGTTATAGGCAAAAAAAAAGACCTCTCGCACATATCGAGGGCCTTTCTTTCTTTTATTTAGAGGAAACTTTTTTACGAGTTAAATCATGATGCAACGAAGTATCAGGAATTTCCGGATTGGGAACCTGTCCCTTTGCTACAGGATCTTTGATATATACATATTCACCGCTTCCGTCTGGGGCACTTCCAGTAGCCCACGGTCCCTCTTCTGATTCAGCGCCTTCTGAGAGGTTCCAAAACTCATAAGCTTCTGGCTGTGATTCTTTTTCAGCCTCAGGAGGGAAAGATGCAGGAACAACTACTCCATTTTTTTCTTCTAGTTCGTTTATAGCTTCCATCCACTGATACTGGTGATAGCGATCACGCGCTAGCATTTTGCGGAATGTCGCGCGTACACCTTCATCTTTTGTCATATGGTATAACCTAGCTACTTGAAGTCTACCTTGGCTTTCTGCATGCAAGTTCGAACGCATGTCTGCTAATAAATTGCCGCTTGCTACGATATATGAACCGTTCCATGGAACTCCATTTGAATTAGTAGGCAAACCACCAAGGCCGCTCACTAATAAATGCTGAGGATTAATTCCTCCCATGATAGCTGCTGTTGCAGGATCTTTCGCAGCTTCTGCTTGATCTTCTGGAGATGCTCCATCAAGTAATTGACTAATAAGTGAACAGAGCATCTCTACGTGTCCAATTTCTTCTGTACCTATATCCATCAGCATATCTTTATATTTCTCTTCTCCTCGACAGTTAAATCCTTGAAAGAGGTATTGCATCATTACCGTCATTTCACCGAATTGTCCACCTAGTACTTCTTGAATCTGACGAGCAAGCATCGGATCGGGGCGATCTACTTTGACTTCAAATTGCAGTTCTTTTTGATGACGAAACATGTTAACTCCTCCTTTAATATACTAAATTCCTTTTAGAGATTTTTTCCTCTTTTTTCCGTTCCCTCTCGCTATTCAATTAATCACTAAACTTGTATCTTTTTCCTACTGGAACGAAAATGGATAAAATCACCTATTAATAAACTTAATTTAATAAGTAGAAAGACACCTAAAGAGAAAGAAATACCTGCGCTTTGCTCTTTAGTATTCGTTCAGTTTATAACGTTTTATAGTCAAAACCACTGCCAGACAGAAAAATGTTCACTTAAAAATGAGATTGAGACATAACTAATCACTTCAATCAACAGCTAGAAGCAGCTGCAGATATGAAACCTATATTCTCTCCACCACAATAAAAAATCCGAATGATTTAATTAATCATTCGGATTTACTTTCAATTAAAATACTTTTGTTTCAGTTTCTCTTTTCTCTATTACTTGTCTATACCTGCTTTGATTTCTTTAATCATGCCAGCCATTGACTCAAGGCCTCCTCCAGATAAATACCAAAGGCCTGGATCAAGATACACAACGTGATTGTTTTTCACCGCGTTGATTTCTTTTACATACTCGTTTTCAACAATTTGTTTAGCAGATGATTTTTCACCAATCGCTGCACCGCGGTCAACGACGAATAAGTAGTCTGGATTTTGCTTAACTAAATATTCGTATGAAATGCTTTGGCCGTGCTTAGCCGATGGATCTAAACTGTCGTCTGCTGCTTTGATACCGAATACGTCGTGGATTAATCCGTATTTAGAACCCGGACCAAACGCTGTCATTTTGCTGTCATTTGCCATCATTACAAGCGCTTTTTTATCTAGTTTGTCCGCTTGTTTTTTCAAATCTGCAATTTGCTTATCAATTGCTGCTAGCTCTTTTTTCGCTTGATCTTCTTTATCAAAAATTTGTCCTAGTACTTTTGTATTTTCTTTAAATGACTTCATATAGTGCTGGTTGTCCGTATCGATATAGATCGTCGGCGCAATTTTTGAAAATTCATCAAATGAATCCGCTTGGCGGCCTTGAATAATAATTAAGTCTGGCTTTAATTCTGCAATTTTTTCAAAATCAGGTTCTTTTAAGCCCCCTACATTCGCATACTTATCATCTTGATACTTTGATAAATACTCAGGAATCGCTTGTTTTGGCAAGCCCGCTACTTCAACCCCTAGTTTATCTAGTGTATCAAGTGCACCCATGCTGAATACTACAACTTTTTTAGGATTTTTCTTAATTTTAATTCCGTCTTTATTGAACTGATCGGTTACTGTTACCGTCTCTTTTTGCTTACTTTCTCCACCTGTTGTTTCTTTTGCTCCTTGATTACCGCAAGCAGCTACAACAATCGCAGTTAAAACTGCTACAAACATTACTAACACTTTTTTCACTTTCGTCACCTCATGAATAAATTTTATGAAAAATACACGCAAATACGCTGTCCGTTAACCGTTTCGATTGGAATATCCATATCGTATATATCCTTTAATACAGACGTTTGAATGATGGTTTCTGTTGGGCCTTCACGGATTACTTCACCGTTTTTAAGCGCCACGATGTAATCCGAATAGACAGACGCAAAATTAATATCGTGAATGACAATCACAATCGTTTTGCCTAAGTCTTCTACAAGACGTTTCAACAGCTTCATAATTTCAACAGAATGCTTCATATCTAAGTTATTGAGCGGTTCATCTAAGAAGATATACTCCGTGTCCTGTGCGATGACCATGGCGATAAAAGCCCGCTGACACTGTCCCCCGCTCAGTTCATCCAAGTATTTATCTTGAATACTTTCAAGCTTCATGTAACTCAGCGCCTGATCAACCGCTTGTTCATCGCTTTTTGTTAACCGGCCTTTTGAATAAGGAAACCGGCCAAAATTTACGAGTTCACGTACGCTAAGCCTGATATTCAGCTGATTGGACTGTTTTAAAATACTCATTTTTTTGGCTAAATCTGAGCTGTCAATATTCTCTATATTTTTTCCTTCTATTGATATTGATCCTGAGTCGGCTTTAATGAGACGGCTCATAATTGAAAGCAGCGTACTTTTCCCCGCTCCGTTTGGACCGATAAATGACGTGATTTTCCCTTTTGGAATCACGACGGATGTTTTTTCTAAAACGGTTTTCTCTCCGTATGTTTTACTGACATTTGTTACTTCTACCATGATTTATTCTCCTTTAGCAGCAAATAAATAAAGTAAATTCCGCCGGCAAAGTCAATGATGACGCTCAGCGTGGTGCTGAAGGTGAACACTTTTTCAACGATAAATTCTCCTCCGACGAGGGCTATAACACTAAGCAGAAGTGATCCCATCATTAAATAGGTGTGCTTGTACGTTTTGAACAGCTCTCTCGCAAGGTTCACAACAAGCAGTCCAAGAAAGGTAATCGGCCCAACTAACGCTGTAGCCACTGAGACAAAGATGGCGATCACAATCAGCATTTTTTTGACGAGCCCGTCATAATCAATCCCTAAATTTACCGCATGTTCTCTCCCTAGCGACAGTACATCAAAAATGGATGTAAAGCGCCACACGTAAATGCCAAGCAGGATAAATATGACGGCTGCTATATATAGCAAATCGGTATTCACATTGTTAAAGCTTGCAAATGATTTATCTTGTACAACTTGAAATTCATTCGGGTCAATCAGCATTTCCATAAATGAAGACATGCTTTTAAATAACGTGCCGAACACAATTCCAACCAGTAAAATAAAGAAAATATTCTTACCGGCTTTTTTGAACATCAGTATGTAAAGCAAGACCGAAAAGATAATCATCAGCGAAACGCAAAGAAGAAAGTTAAGATTTTTGTTCATGATGACAATATTCGTCGAGCCAAAAATGTACACAATAAACGTTTGCAGAAATAAATACAGTGAATCCAGTCCTAGAATACTAGGAGTTAGAATTCGGTTATTGGTAATCGTTTGAAAGATAACGGATGAAAACGCAATGGCTCCTCCGGTTAAAACAATCGCAGCGACTTTTTCAATTCTTCGCGGCAGCGTGTACTGCCAGTAGCCTAAATCGTAGCTGATAAACAGCGCCACTGATAAAACGGCCAGCGCGGCGAGAATGATGATTTTATGTTTGTTATGCATAACGACCTCTCCTTATCAGCATAAAAAGAAAGATCGCACTTCCTATTACACCGACCATTAGCCCAATAGAGATTTCATAAGGGAAAATAATGACTCTGCCTAAAATATCGCACGCCAGTACGAACACAGCTCCAAGCAGCGCTGTATGAGGCAGGCTTTTTCGCAAATGATCTCCACGGTAAATCGATACGATATTTGGAATGATTAATCCTAAAAAAGGCAGCATGCCAACGGTCAAAATCGTAATTGACGTAATAAGCGACACAATGACTAATCCAATGTTTACGATTTGTTTGTATTTCACACCTAAATTGATTGAAAAGCTTTCTCCCATACCAGCAACCGTGAACTTATCTGCGTAAAGATAAGCAATTATTAAGAGCGGTATACTCAGGTATAAAAGTTCATATCTCCCTTTGACTACTAGCGAAAAGTCGCCTTGCAGCCATGAAGAAAGGTTTTGAATCAAATCGTATTTGTAGGCGATGAAGGTAGCTAAGGAACTTACGATACTGCCGAGCATTAAACCGACTAGCGGAATATAAATCGTATCGTTAAATTTAATTCTGTCTAGTATTCTCATAAACAATAGATTGCCCGCCAGTGAGAAAATAAAAGCAATGCTCATTTTTAATAGAGGACTTGCTGAAGCAAATACTAGTAGAGAAATCAACACACCAAGTCTTGCCCAGTCCATCGTTCCTGCCGTTGTTGGAGATACAAACTTATTTCGCGTAATTTGCTGCATAATTAATCCGCAAATACTAAGGCTCATTCCCGCCATAATAATACTCAAAAGCCTAGGAAAACGACTAAAAAACAGCGTTTGGCTTTCTTCTTTTGTTAAATGAAACAGATCCATCGCTGACAGATCTTGTACTCCTACAAAAAGAGACAAAATCGATAGTACAGCAAACACAAGAATTAACTGATAAAACTTCAACTTTCCTTGCTCCTTTCTTTCATCTAGAAGTCTAGTTATCTCCTCCTCTACATCATATGTAAATGATTATCATTATCAATTGACTTTCTTTATCATATCATTATTCTCTAAATAATCAATGGTTTTCTTAAAATTTAAGCAAAAAAATGCCTTAACAGATGGATCTGTTAAGGCATTTCAAGGTTTAATTAGACTTAAAAATAGCTATTTCTCTCTTCATACATAAGAGATTGAAACAACTACATACATGAAATCTATGTTCACCATAACAACAAAAAAATCCGAACCATTAATAACTATTAATGGTTCGGATTTAACTTTAAGTAAAACACTTTTTGTGGAAGTCCCTCTGTATCAATATTACATATATATGAAATATATGTTTATATTTGAAAGAAATCTACTTATTTTGCAAATACATGGTTTCCGATAACTGCCGTTACTTGCTGCGTTGCAACCCATTGGCTTTCAGCGATTTTCGGATTATAGAAAAACAGCGCATCGTTTTCATGCGGGTTTGATAATGCTTCACTTACCGCTCGTTTTGATTCTTCTGATGCAGGCTGATTAATTGCTCCGTTTGCTACTGGTGAAAATTGATATACGCCGTTTCCTAGCTGCTGATAAATAACGTCGTGAATGTTATTTGGGAATTCCGGTGAAGCTACACGGTTTAATACCACAATTGCTACCGCTACTTTTCCTTGGTACGGCTCACCTTTTGCTTCTGCCTCTACTAATCTAGCTAGTAAATCTTGATCTTGTGCAGAAACCGATGTAGACGGAGCAGTTTGTGCCGGCGCCGGTGCTTCTCCTTGAAGTTTTAACGTTTGTCCGATGGTAATGATATCACTTTGTAAACCGTTAACAGCTTTTAACTGATCCACAGTCATGCCGTTTTGTGTTGCAATATGATATAACGTTTCGCCTTGTGCTACTGTATGTAAAGATGTTGCCGGGCTGGCGGCAGGTTGTGCTTGTCCCTGGTCAGGAATCGTTAATGTTTCTCCAACGTAAATCATGTCGTTTTGGCGGTTATTAGCACCTTTCAGCTCATCTACCGTAACCCCATTTTGTTGGCCAAGCCCCCACAAGGTATCTCCTTTTACGACTTTGTGCGAAGCTGCTGCTGATGCTGTTCCTTGACTTGCTAGAAATGCTACAGACGCTGCAGAAGCAACTGCCCATTTTTTTACACGTTTTTTACTCACAAAAACTACCTCCTAAAATTTGAACCTGTTATTACCTTAGCACATAGATTCGCCTTTTCATTAAAAAAAACAGTAACATTTGTTCTAATTGGATTAAGTTTCTTACAGTGCCATTCATTATGTTACAACTTTTACATGACCCTTAAAGAATATGTAGAAATATGACGATTTCATTGCGAAACGAGCTTTTTATCTGTTTACTTACATTCCTCTTTCTGTAAAAAACTTGATTTAATTATGATTAATCGCAGAGATAAAAAGGAAAACAGCAGTCAAATAGAGAAATAGTGTAACTATTGAGGAATGATTCAGCGCTTCTTTGTCAATTTACGTTTGTTTATTAATAAAGGAGGTCTATTTGGATGTGTGCAAATAAAATGTATGTGACGTATAACACGGAGAAACCGGCTATTACAATTCAAGGAGCTTTTTATCATACGGGAGGAACGCAGGAAGAGTTTTTGCGGGAATTCAAGTACTGGCTTGAATCTCACGGCTGGTCATTTATGGGCGTAACAAATGAAACAACGATGACAACGGCGAACAAAGAGTTAAAAGAAACGATGGAACAGCATAAAATAGAAGGCAAAAAAGTTCAAAGACTAGAAGATTTATAACGATTGCTTCTATGACCCTTCACACATGTCCAAACGCCAATACGTAAAAAAGCCTTTAGGTGAGCTAAAGGCTTTTTTACATTAACGAGAAAGTGCGACCACCTTCTGATTTTCTACTCTCTCTTCAACAGGCTTTCTCATTTCTTTTTCCGTCCATACGCCAATGCGTTTTTGTCTTTTCCCAAGAGGCTGTTTTTCACATGCATAGCAAATTTCTGAAATATCATCAAAATGAGCTAACGACATCTTTATCCCTCCTTTTCTAAATATACACAGGCAAGTTAGTATGCTTCTTCCCTTATTTTCCAAAGCTAAACTGCTTCTTCTTATATTTAAACAATTTATAAACAAACGGAATAAATAATTTCTACTTCATTATCATTTAGATTGTTTTATTTAGATATAGACGGGTAAACACAAACTATCCCACCTCACACCCTGAAGTTTGAAACTGTCACGTAAAAAAGCTGCTTTCTATCCATTACATGGATAGAAAGCAGCTTTTTTATGTAGCTAGAAAAAATGCATTGATGCACCAGCTATAACAACAGGCAACCGGCCCTTTATTTTCTAGCAGTTCGTTTTTTGTAACGGTGAATAGTATGCATGGATTCATTAAAATCTTTCATTAGACGATAAGGCTTGCTCACTAACCTTATCGGAATTCCAGTTAAAAATCTATTTATATCTTTTTTATATTCTTTTGATACTCGGTTAGGTTTAGTAAAGACACGCTTGTAGACCTCTTTATAGAACTCTTTCAAAACATCAACTTTAAATACCATTGTACGCCTACATTCTTGACACTCTACGCGTACAATTTTGCCGTTAATATAATAAACGTGGTGAGGAAGCTCTTCTTTGCAACTGTTACAATATAAACCTGCTTCCATTTGGGTATCTTTCACACTTCCTCCCCCCCTGATTTACATTATTTATATAGTTCGTTTCTACGACTGAACAAGCACTTTTATTTCATTACCTGATAGAACGGCTTCGAATCCTTGACGCCAATAATCAAGAGGTACAATTTTAGTGATCATTTTCTCTGTATTAATTTTCTTTTCCTCAAGAAGTTTTAAAGCAATATGCCAAGAACTTGGTTTCTGAGAACGTGTTCCAATATATGTAATTTCTCTTTGGATGATAGATTCTTGATCTAAAAGGTTTAATTTTTCGGAGAAAATTCCTACTTGTACAAACGTTCCTTTTTTCTTAACCAGAGGCAACCCTTGGTTTAACGCCTGAACAGCACCTGAACACTCAAATAACTTGTCAACACCATATCCCTTTGTATAAGTCAGCACAATTTCTTCTAAGCTTTCTTTTTGGATATCTACAGTTACGTCGATTCCTAACGACTTAGCTAACTCTAAACGCTTCTGATCTTTTGTTATACCTGCTAATATAACAAACGCTCCTTGTGCTTTTACAACTTGTGCTTGCAGTAAACCAATGGGACCTGGACCAAAAATTAATACTTTATCTTCTTTTTTAACAACCGTTTTTTCTAAAGCTGCATGAACGCAGCAAGCTAGAGGCTCAGTTAAAGCAGCTGCTTTTAGGTCGACTGTATCTGGCAGCACATGGACACTTTCCTCACGCGAAATAACATATTCAGCAAAGCTGCCGTTTATTTGTGTACCTATCCCTTTTCGATGAGCGCACAGATTATAGTCTTTTTCTAAGCAATAATCACACTCTCCGCACGTCACAAATGTTGTTTCACTGGTTACTTTATCGCCAACTTTTACTTTTGTTACATCTTCCCCTACTTCAACGACTATACCGGAAAACTCATGCCCAAGCACAACCGGCGTCTGGGAATTTTTATATTGACCTGTAAACGTGTGAATATCCGTACCGCATATTCCGGTATACGCTACTTTAATCTTCACTTGGTTTTTCTGAACTCCTAATTCAGGGATTGTTTTTAACAGCATCTTATCGTAGCCTGGCTCTACCTTCATGACTGCCTTCATTTTTTTCACTCCTTATTTGGAATTATTAACACTTTTCCATAAGCTTCTTCTCGATTAATAATCATATTAAATGCTTTTTGCGTGTCTTCTAACTTAAATCGATGAGAAATTAATTCTTTTAATCTAATCTTTCCATTTAAAATAAAGTCAACGCTTGTTTTCCACTCTTTCCCGGGAAACGGTGCAGAATAAGAGTTCCAGAAACCTTGCAATGTAAGCTCTTTTCTAAAAATACTCTCAAATGCTGCTTCAGATAAACACACATCTGAATAAGCAATACCTAAATATCCAACCTTCCCTTTTTTACGAGTAACAAGCAGGCACTGCTCTTGAGTGACAGTGGAACCCGCACATTCGAGTGCAAGATCCACTCCTCTTCCTTTTGTATATTCATTAATTTTTTCAAGGACATTTTCATAACGGGCATGAATTACTTTTTCACAACCCATGGTCCTCGCTTCTGCAAGCTTTTCACTAGAAATGTCGATGGCGATGATTTCTTTTACACCCGCAATTTTCAACCATTGAATCGTCAGCATGCCAATGACTCCTGCTCCAAAGACAGCTGCAGTGTCTCCTATTTGCGGATGAATATTAAGTACTCCATGAAGCGCTACTGCTAAAGGTTCTATCATAGCTGCTTCTTCAAAGTCCATCTCTCCTACTTGTATAACATTTGAAGCTGGAATATTGACATACTGAGCAAATCCGCCAAATGATTGCGCACCAATCATTCCGTAGTTTTCGCATAGTGAATACTGCCCTTTTTGGCAATATTCACATGTGCTGCACGGTTTAAACGGAATAGCAGCTACTCTGTCTCCAACGTTCAAATCTACTACTTTTCCCCCTTTTTCAACGATATACCCAGCAAATTCATGTCCCATAATGGCAGGTAGCGGATACTTCCATCTGCTTGTCATTTTGTGTGTATCCGATCCGCATATTCCTGCTGCCATTACTTTTATTTTGACTTCATTCGCTCGGCAGGAATCAATCCCAATATCTTGATAAATGATTTTATTTTTTTCATGTAGCACAGCTGCTTTCATTGTCTTACCTCCTGTTTATGCCTATTTTAAAAAATAGAAGCCCACAGCTGAGAGAATTTAAGAATAAGCCAGTTAAATAAGTTTCCTCCCATGTCTAAACTTGAAATTTGTGTTGCACCTTCCGGCATAGAAAACTGAGCTCCTGATAACATTTGTGTATGCACATCTGCAAAATTCGTTGCCATATAAAGTGATAGCGCTACCATAACAGTGCCCGAAATAAGAGAGTGTATAATATTCCCTTTTAATGAGCCCACAACAAAAGCTACATAGAAAGGAATGGTTGCCAAATCCCCAAACGGCAATACTTTATTCCCAGGTAGAATGACAGCTAAAAGTAATGTAATAGGGACAAGTAACAGTGCTGTAGCCATAACGGATGGATGTCCTACTGCAAGAGCGGCATCTAATCCAATATATATTTCACGATTACCATATCGTTTTTGAAGAAAAGAACGAGCTGCTTCAGAAATTGGAATAAGTCCTTCCATTAAGATTTTAACCATTCTAGGCATCAAAAGCATAACCGCTCCCATTGAAATACCTACTTGAAAAACTTTACCAAGGTCATAGCCTGCTAATATACCGATTACACACCCTAAGATTAAACCCATCATCATTGGTTCACCGAAAATACCAAAACGTTTTTGAATAGATTCGGGATCTGCGTTCAACCTTTTAATCCCTGGAATCCTTGATACACCCATACCTACCAAAATACCAATTGGTCCAAATGCAGCTGTAGAACCCGTAGGAAGAGAAATTCCTTCTAACCCGTAAAATTTTTGAACCATTGGCGCTGTCTTATCTGCTACAAATAAAACAGCAATTTCATACAGAACGGTACACAATATTGCAAACCACCAGCTTCCTGTGACAACGTATCCCGTTGCGCCAGCAGCGATAAAGTGCCAATAGTTCCAAATATCAATATCAAGCGTTTTAGTCAGTTTTAACAAAAGCAAAATAATATTTACAAACAAGCAAACAGGAATTAGTATAGCTGCAACGGGAGATGCCCAAGATATTGCAGCGGCAGAAGGCCATCCCGTATCGATAACAGTTAGATTTAATCCAAATCGTTCAACCATTGCTTGTGCTGCTGGTCCTAAGTTTTTTACAAGTAAATCAATAACTAAGTTGATGCCGACAAAACCAATTCCTATTGTGATTCCGGATTTAAACGCTTTTTTTGCTCCTGTTTTAAATAACAGGCCTAAGATAAAAATGGCAATTGGTAAAATAACTGTAGGTCCTAGATTTAATACTGCTTGCACACCTGATAGAAGTTTATCCATATCCATCCCTCATTTTTCTTTTGTCATTTCCTAAAATGGAGGCAACGCGTGATCCCTATGCTTGTAAATGCGTCAGAATTTTTTGATCTAGTGCTTCCATGCCAATCCCTGTGATATAGGAGGTTGCGCTTAATGCTGGAATGCTGTACTTTGTAGGTAAAATCGTTGTCGATACAATTAAATCCGCTCCCTCTTGGCG
>NZ_JBFTZR010000025.1:0-28156 GCF_056406695.1 Priestia sp. P1_B12_1
GGTTGCCCACGTGTTACTCACCCGTCCGCCGCTAACGTCATAGAAGCAAGCTTCTAATCAGTTCGCTCGACTTGCATGTATTAGGCACGCCGCCAGCGTTCATCCTGAGCCAGGATCAAACTCTCCGAAGAAATGTTTGACTTGCTCATATAAAATAAAAAAATTAACGTTGACGTTTGTCGCTTTGTTCAGTTTTCAAAGTTCAAGCGTTGCCCTTGAGCAACTTTTATATTTTATCAAATCATCAACTTAATGTCAACAACTTTTCCAAAAAACTTTTTTTCGCTTCATTGTTACTGTTGTGTCTCAACGACGCTTTATAATAATAAAATATATTCACTAAAAGGTCAATACATTTTCTCGATTTTTTTTATTTATTTCATTATACTTTTAGCATACATTTTATTAGTCACTAATCAATAAGACTAATTTCTATATATATAAGACTTCATTAGTTAAACTACCTTGTAAATAAAGAGTGCATGTATCCCAAAAAATCTCTATTAGCTTTACTGAATTATAAATAGGCTATTGAGACATTCTATATAAGGAAGAGGGAAAACAAGTTATTGATTAAACTAATCATTACAAAGCTTCTTACATTTGGGATGAGGTGTCTACAGCAGGCATATTTCAGAAAACCTTATTGTAAATCGATGTATGTTGGATTCATAAGGGGATGGTAGTCATGAACGTAGTAAGGATATATATAATGGGTAGACAATAATGTTCATTTATAACTAATTATATAAATGAGGTGTTTGTTCCAGACCAAGAACAATTTCGTTCACATTGTATATTTTTTTAGCTCAATGCTTAAATGAGGTGTTTGTTAAAGAGAATATACTTTTTCAAGTTACTGTGTCATTAAGCAATGGAATTACGTAAATGAGGTGTTCCTTAAAGATCATATGCTGCATTAAAAGCTGATTTTTCCTTCTTCACATGACGGGATGTATAGTCGTTTACATCCCGTTTGTGTTACATAATCTATCTCAACCAATCATTAAAAAGAGGAATTGTAGGAACAGTTTTCAATTGCTCGCTGCTTCTTCCTCCTTATACCTTCCAAATATGAAAAAGTAGACTTTTCCTCCTTCATTTCGCCTTCAAACTTTTGCTTTTTTTAACGTTCCGTTTCTTGTGCAGTATTCCGTTCTTTTAAGATTATGCTCCACTATTCCGTGCAAAAAAATTCGTAAATCCATTTTATAATTTCTCTTTTCTCCCTTTGTCACAATCCTTTCTCTCTCTCAGTACCTCCCTCTTTTCTAAGCCGCCTTTCAAAAAAATCCTGATAACAGATCTTTTTTCTTTTTTTATTTCATCTATTTTTTTAACTGCCATTGGATTAATATTTCGTAAAAACATATCCATGACATTCGTTCCTTTCCTGGACATTGTGGTTCCCCACTACAAAAGAGAGAAGAGCATAAGAGGTTTTTGCCCCCACCATAGGTGTGGGGCTAGGCAGAGCCTAGCAAAACCGTGGGTACAAAGAAAATCGCTAAATGTCCCCTTTACGTCCCCTTTTTTTGGTGTACGTCCCTTTTACGTCCCCTTTTAAAATCCCGATGTCCCCTTTATGTCCCCCTATTTTAGAGCCATGTCCCCTTTGCGTCCCCCTGTGTTTTTTCACTTCATGGTAAATCTTGTTGCTTTTCATTCAATTTTTGAAGCTTTTCTTGTAAACTTTTTTGTTCATCTTTATAGAGCTGAATGCTTGCATCACTCGATTGAATGGCACCCTTTTTCATCGCAATTTTTGATTCCGTATCAGCTTTTTCCTCTTCTACTTGGTACTTCATATCACGTTGTAATTCATTCATTTCCTGTTGCGTTTGACGCTTATTTTCCCTTTCTACCATAATCGTTTATAGGATAAAAATTGATTTATAAATGATAAAAATGCACGCGTAAATCACTTTTATTGTAAGTGAAAATAAACTGCAGTTTTAACCATGAATGTACGAAAGAAAATAAAAAAAGATTGCTTGCTTCTGTATTGTTTTTCAAAAAAACACTTCAAAATAAATTGACTCTTGAGGGGACATTTCACACACATGAAGGGTCGCTGAAGGGGTTCCTGGCATAAATGTTGTGATTACTGAAGGACTGGTGACGGGACTATTCTTTAATTTGAGGGTGCGCTGAGGGGGTTCTTTGAAGATTTTGCATGATATCACGGTTTTGCTAGGCTCTGCCTAGCCTATCATACCTTGTGATAGCAAAAAGCCCTTATGCTCTTTTTTCTATTTTTTAAAGGGCACCACTATTTCGGGAATTTCAAATAAAATACAGAAAGTAAAATGAGAACTGTTAACCTTACTGCTGTTAAAAAAATTGATGAGGAAGCAAAGAAATTCGAACAATCATGACAGAAATTTTGAAAAAACAGGTTCGTGAATGAGCTATTTTAAATTAATAATACGACTGAGAAGGACACCTTGAAATTTTAATTAGGGCCGGCACTAAAATGGTGGAGTGCTGTGAAAATTTTAGGACAATATCCAATCTCATACTTCAACAAAAAAGCAGCTTCTACATAAAGTAAAAACTGCTCCTATCATATTTTTAACATGCTGCATAGGGTGATTTTTTCTCACCCTTTTTACAAAAAAGGACTACAAAAAATCACCCTACCCAGAATAGATATTTACCATTATCATTAAAGGTGTACTGATTATCGAAGCTTTAACGTTATCAAAAATACAGCATTATAACATACTTTTAAATACCTAGGGAGGGGTAAAAAAATACCCCTCCCTAGATTCCACAAATTCAGCTATGATGAAGTCGACTCCTAAAGAAATAACAAAAAGATTTTAGCCATAAATACTTGTTTTGATATATTTTGCTAATTTTTTATTGAATTATAAGACTACTTAACGCTATAATTAAATTAACAAAAATGTGCGGATAGAAAAAAGACTTCAACTGTTTAAGTAGTGCGCTAACACTCTTAAACCGTTCCCCCTAAATCCGGTAGGGAAAACACTTGTCGAAGTCTCTTGTTAATAGAGTTAGTTTTGTATAAAATAAAACTTATGGTTTTATTTTATACGAAATTGACATCTATTTCAAGGGCTTAGTTTATCTTAATTGAGGCATTGTTTTCCTTTTACAAGGGAGATAATGTCTTTTTTGTGTTCCTTAAAGGAGAAGATGAACAAATGAACAAGATATTAACTTGCTATTTACCAGATGTAAATAGCTTTAACGGACGATTCAAATGGTTATGGAAAGAAAAGCCGACCCTTCGTAAAAAGAAAGAAGTTTTTTTAGAAACCCTTCGTACTTATTTTAAACAACAACAAGAAGCCCTACATAAAGTATTCCCTAAAAAACGGATGGAAATGTTAGATTACGTGATTTATAACCTTGTTGCTACAGGCATTCAAGCGATTCACTCCAAAACACTGATGGAAAAGTTTGATGTATCCCAAAGTACCGTTTCTCGTTTTGTGAAATCGTTAAAAGCAACACCGTTTATGATCGTGGCCCGTTATATCAAAGAAGATACAACAGGTGCTCATCCCGATAGCTATGTGTTTATCCTTAAAAGCCATACGAATTTTAATCAAATTTGTGAGGAAATCTTTTTTGCACACGATACAACAGGTATTCAAACACTTCAACAAGAAGAAATGACAACTCCTGTGACAACTCCTGTGACAAGTCCAGAACGTGCTGAAAACGTTGATACACCAAGCTTTGAGGACGAAAAAACATCGTCCCCCTTTATTAACCTTGATTTACCTAAAAAGCATTTAAATAATCATTTAATATCTGCTTCACAGTCGTTTGCTTATATCAAAGGTGTGCCTAAGAAAGTAAATAATGTGTATGCAGGTAAATATGGTCATCAACTTAAAGACTTTTATGCTCGTATTCAAAATGCAGCAAAGGCAGTAAAACGAGATACAGAGATTGAGATTGTCAAAGAACAAGTACATGAAGTTGCTTATACAGCCATTGTTGGTTTAGATAAATATGTCCATGAAGCGAATCACAAGGGTACTCCCCTATCACTGGATGAAATGTGCCGTCTTGTTTATCAAATTGCATTCAATCAATTTACAAATCTACTAAAAGGAAATACAGAACAACAAACATCTGAGTCAGACATACATACTGAAGCTAAGACAGCCTTATCTACGCCTAAACATATCATCCGTAAAGAATTGGTTCCTGCTTGGTTACAAGCTGAACAGGAGCAAAATGAGTGTACACAAGAAGAAACTATTTCTTTGGATCAACAACTTGAAATGATTCAGTTAAAGCAAGATTTAGGGCAAGAACTCACGCCAGAAGAAGAAAACGTACTCAAAGAGCACAGTTCTATGTACAGTTCGTTAGAAATGGCGCAGCTAAAACAGGATCTAGGACAAGCCTTAACACCACAGGACCAAGCTTTATTGAACCAACAGGACCAGTTAAAAGGCTCAGCTTCCTAATTCAAAAGTGAAGAACCCCCTTGGAAGCAGATGTTTAATAAGAGTATTATTATTTAGAACATACTTCTAAATAATCAATATATAAAACTACGTAGGAGGAGATTACGATGCCACATAAAATGACAATAACAGGATCTGCGACAGGACCATTACGAGAATACGACCGTTACGTTGCCTTTGATATGCGAGAAAAAGGTTCACCTTCTGCGCCTAAAGGATTAAAAAAGAGTACGTTTATTTCGTATACCGTGTTTGTTGCGAAGAAAGCCTTTAACAAAACGGGACTGACAAAAAAGAGTATTATGCATGAAAAGATCTTAGTTCAAGGGGAACCAACGTTAGATATTCCTATTGACGAGTGCCCTGGAGAAATTGGTATCATCTGTTTCCAGATTACCGTTCTCCCGAATAAAAACGATAAAGAAACCAATGAGTCAAAAGATAAGAAAGAAGCCCAAAAAGAGGTTTCTAAGGCTCAACAAGAGGTTGCAGCTACTAAGCAGGAAGAAAAACAAGAGCCTGTAGCAAAAGAAGCGAAGCCTGTACAGCCAGAAGTGAACGAAACACCTGTTCAAGAGAAAAAGGCTGCGCCACAGAAGCAGCAGCAACCTATTCAGCCAAAAGGGACAAAGGATGTCGTGAGTTTTGATGATATTATCGTTCCTGAAGCCTTCTTAAAGACACGTCCAAACCCTGTGAAAACAGAAGAAGTCATTGAATTTGTGAAGCGTACAGGACACCTTGACAAGCCGTTAACGATTGAGAAAGAATCGAAGATCTTGAAAGATGGCTATCGTCGTTATATTGTGGCCAAAACCGTGAAAATGGACAAAGTCCCTGTCGTTTATGAATAACAAGAATAGCTTATAAACCTTTTCTAATAAAGTTGTAAGATCCCTTTTCATGAAAGGAGTTTTTCTTATGAAATCCCTGAATGAAGCTTTCACGAAATATGGGGAGAAAGTATATCCTTATTATCTTAAGAGGGAAGAAGAACGTGGAACCATATACGTAAAACAATCACCTTCAAAGGATTCACATGCAATTAACTTATGTGTACTTTACTTTAAGGTAATAGAGAAGCATAGAGCTCACATTATTGATATTAATACTCTAGGTGGCGGCGCAAATAAAGGCTATGGATCAGTCGCAATACGAGCTTTAATGATACATTGTATTAACAAGGGGTATTTAAGAATAACAGGTTGTATATCATCACGTGATTCTGATCACACTCCTAGACTAATCTCGTTTTATAAAAAGAATGATTTTGATATAAAAATGAACTCAGCAGGAGATAGTGGAGAGATACAGTTAGATTTAACTAATCCAAATAAATTATTAAAGAATATCACTACAATTCCTTTCCAGGAGCGAATAAGTTTGTTAGAGCATCAATTAAAAAAGCAGCAACAAAATGAAAAAGAACTTAAAGAGAAAATAGCATCTTTGGAGCATAATATTGCAAATGAAAGTAAAGTAGTAAAATTATTAAAGAAATACATTTAAAACTAAAATCTACTGCTTATAGATTCTCTTATTGAAAGAAGATCACAATACAAATATATAATAATCTTAAAATGCCCCTGTATGTTATTCTATACAGAGGCATTTTCTTTTTTAAAAAATAATGAATTACTAAACCAACTCAAGTTCACCTATAGTTGAACTTGTTATTCGTGAACAATATTCTATTTCTTGTAAGTTAAACACAAGTTAAACTAAACAGCGCATAAATAGCGCTATGATATAATATAAAGGATTCTATACATATACAGAGAATAAGATTAGATATTATGCATTCAGGAGGAAGAATATGAACAACAAATACGGTGTATTCGCTAAAGAAGTATATATGCACCTAGATATCAACCCTGCAACCCTTCGAAACTGGAGTTCTATGATTGAGAGTCATGGGTATGAGTTTGAGAAAAATCATAAAGGACAACGTATTTATTACCAGCGCGAGATTTTCGCACTTGCGAATTTGAAGACTCTTTTGGCTCAAAGAGAGAGTTTAGAAAGCGCAACAAAAGCCGTAGCAGCAAAGCTTATTGAGGAAAAAAGCGCAGAAAAAGCGATAAACGCTATTACAGAAAAAGAGGAAAATGAAAATTCTATAACGCTTTCTAAGAGTGATTTAGATAATTATATTGATAATTTAGAAAGGAAATTTAGTGATTTCATAGCCAAACGAGATGCTTTATTTTTAGAAGAAATGCAAAAGCGAGATAAACTACTTCTTGAGGCGATCACTAAGATGCAATTACAAGTTACTGCTAGTAAAGAGGCAATAGAAACGAGCATTAACGATGATAATAAAGATGACTATAAAAATGAACATACAGATATCATCTTAAATGAAATTAAAGAGTTGAAACAACAAATAAGTGCTTCACAAGCAGAAGGAAAAAAAGGACTGTTCCAGAAGCTTTTTGGGAAGGATTAAAAAGCGTACATATCCCTATAACAGCAACGTTCAAAGCGCTAAAAAGCGCAGAAAAAGCGATATGCGCTTTTTGGAATTATTCGTTTTCAAATATAAAAGAGACTGGTTTCTAGAGTATAGAAACCAGTCTCTTTTTCATCAAACTTTTCGCTTACAAAGGAATATTCACAACAAAGACCGCCCATTATGTATTAGTGTATAAGGCGGTCTTAACTGTATTCATGCTATATGATTATGACAAAAATATCGACATTATTCTAACTCATTTCCGATAATATTAATTTTATATAATTCCTTGCTACATGCTTTATTCTATGCTTTACCTTCGCTTTTATTTCCTATTTTTTTATGAATAAAAACCTTTTTTCACACGAATAGAATTCTGTTAACATGTCTATCCTGCATAAAAAGGAGGTAATCTCATGCCGAGAATAAATCCAAGTAGAAGTAAGTTAGGAAGATTCTTAGATAAAAAAGGTTATAGCCAAAGTAAATTAGCCAGGCAGACTGGATTAAATAAAAATACAATTACTAAGGTGTTTATTGATTCCACTTACATACCATCTGGTCAAACTATTAAAAGAATAATGAATGTTTTAAAAACTATTGATCCTAAGTCAAAAGCAGAAGATTTCTTTGACATATAAAAAGGCACGATTACTGTGCCTTTGCTTATTATCATTTACATTTAAACATAATGACCCTCTATATCAACAAATAGAAGATCATTAATTAGTACCTGCCTGTCACTAGTCAACCCTCGGAAGGTGACATCTCTATTCTTATCCCAAATAAACAGAATCTAAACTGGCTATATAAACATATATCTTCATTTTTAGTTAGCATAAAACAGCTTCTAGGCACCAAAAAAGCTTTGATTATCAAAACCAAAGCTCTTTACTACTGTTCATTAAAATCTTTCTTTATGTTTTTCAAAAATTTTAATATATCTTTATAGAAACAAATAATTAGCGTTCCAATAATATTTAAGAAAGTAGAAACAATTAAATTTCCTAAAGCAATACCAAGAAAAATACCAAGAAAGATAATGACTATACCTATATAAAAACCTGGATTCAACATTTCCTCATCGTCAAGCTCTTTATTTTCATCTTGGTTATTATCGACTTTTCTTTGTAACGTAGGATCATTCTTAATAAGTTCATCAATTGTCGTTTCATATATCTCGCTCAATCTTAAAAGATTTTGAATGTCAGGATATCCTTTATTATTTTCCCATTTATAAACGGCTTGCCTAGATACATTAATCTGTTGAGCAAGCTCTTCCCTAGACATATTCTTTGCTTCTCTTAACCTCTGTAATTGATTACCCAATCTCAACTAACTCACCTCTATAAACCACTTTATAACAAATCTGTAAAAGTAGCTATAAACGCTTCGTAATAGGGCGTAAACAATAGTTAACATAATGGATTTTATCGGAAAAGACCCCTGAAATAATTTATTCTAAGGGCCTTTTGACTTTATAGATAAGGAAGGCTAAAAAGATACGGATTCAGAGCTGAAGTCGGTTTAACTACACTGTATGTTTTCATTCTCTATTAGGTGACTTGCCTAAATTGAATATTTTTTTATCATTTGAGTAAACTACACAAGATGCTCCCAAGCATCAACCATTTTTTCTTTAAAATACTTTCTCTACCTTTCAACAGAAAAAACTCCCTACCGGCTGGGGAGTTTTTTCTGTTTTTACGCTGTATATCATATACAACCATAGTTAACATAATGCCTCTTCAAGGAAGCAAAAGAACCCTTACAAGGAAAAGGGTTCTCTCGTGGGTGCCTTAGTCGGGTATACAGTATTTTATACATCTTTGATATGACGGTGCTCTCTCTAGGTGTGTGAAGAAAAGGCGTATAAAAAGACTACCTTTTATACATATGTTGATTCCTTCAAAAATAGCCATTGTGGCAAGAATATGCTATTGTCTACTTGCGGTTATATTTTGGTACTTTATAATTAGCATTCCATATAAAAAGCTATCTGGCTTATTGCTCAGGTAGCTTTTTATATAGAAATAAAGATACAAAATAACTTTACTTTATTATCCAAATTATTTATAATTTACAAGTCGATTAGTAAGTTAATCACCACTTACTACAAAGCTATCGCTTTCTCATGCTAGGCCAATGCTGATAGAATGCGATAGCTTGCTATGTATAAAGAAAGATAAAACCTACTTCGTTAAGCTAATCTTATGTAATTCATTTAACAGGTGATCAATGAACTGGCTAACTTCAAGCGTATTGTTACTTGTCATTCCTTCTTCTAATGCTACTTGAACCATATCCTCCCTGGCTTTTTCTATCTCTATAATCAAAGTTTGTTTTAGAACACCTTTATACCCCTGCAATGACCATCTCACCCATTTACCAAAAATGTTAATATTTATAATCTATTTAACAATAAATGTCTTAGGCTCATATATCAACAGCTAATATCTAAAGGGGCAGCTATATAACTTGTAAAACGGGCTTAATAGTTCGAAATCGGGAAATAAGGGTGTGAACAGTATTGTTGAATTTACACAAATTAATGAAAAATATAGAATTTTTGTAATAAATTTGATATTATTTAATTGCTGTAACGTTCACATTTCAACGAGTGTGACATCAAAGAAGCTGCCTCATTCCCTGTATTGAGGCAGCTTTTTTATGTTGACCGTCATTATGTGAGATTAATTTTAATCCTACCGGAAGAAGCTGAGGCTCTTGGCTTCCCATCTCTTTGTTGTTTACCCACACTCTTATATTTCTCCATCAATTCATGAATACTTGCTACTTGTATAAGACGGAAATAGTCTGAAGATACTGTATATTGAATAGGCGTAATTAAGATAACAGAAGGGAAGATAGCTGCTCGATCTTCAGGCTGCCACTGCAACGCTTTCCACTCATCCGAAAAGAAGAACTCCTCATAGAGGTGGATCTTATCCTGCATTTTTTGCTCCGAATACTGATTGCGTTGAATTTCAATCCAAAATGGAGATCCTTTAAAGATACAAAACAGATCGGGCTCAATTCCTCCTTTTCTTCCAGTGGGCTTATCTTCCACAATGACTTGTTTAGGCATACCATACGTACTCATTTGTTTATAGACATCCAAGATAGAAAGAAAATGTAATATTTTTTGAGAGTTCTTTTTGATCTTCGCATCCACAGGTAAATAGACCGTCGGAGAATACTGCTGTGTGCGTTCAATAAGCCCTAATCGATATAAACGTATCATGACGCTATTACACGCATTGACAGGTGATTTGAGCTGTTTAAAGAACAATTCCACTAATGAGTCGCGATCTACAGCCCGAAACTGATTGATAAACCCAATGATGTCTTTATCACGCTGAGATAACCGAAAACTCATCGCTGTTCCTCCTTCTCTAATAATCCAAAGATAGACTGTGGTACGACCTCCAGTTGAGGTTCAGGGTCTTTCACACGTGTTTTGTAAGGTGAAAGTATTTCCTTACAATCTTCTTCATCTAAGAAATACGCTTGAAATTCCTTCACTTCGTCAATTTTTATTTTCATACGGCCTCTAGCCGCAGCATCGATTTCTTCTGCTCCAATCACTCCGGCAACCTTGGCATTGGTTGCATCAGCTTGCCTACCAGAGATCCGTACCCGTAAGTTGGCCTTTAATGCTGAATTTAATAAATCTGCATCGGGGCGCTGCATGGCAATAATCGTATGAACACCTAATGCACGACCTTGGCTGGCAAACTGTTGGATCATTTCTACAAGATCTGTTTCTTTCTTCACGATGGACATTTCGTCAATTACCACAACGATCCGAGGAAGCTTAAATGAAAGCCTGCTTATATGTGTTACGCCATGCTCTAACAATAAATCGCCTCTTCGATACATTTCAGCTCGTAATAATGCAAAAGGTTTTCGCATGTCTTTTGCTTCAAAGCAAAGCGCATCCACATGGTCAATCTCATGAAATAAGCCCAAATCGGCTCGTTTAAGGTCCACTAAGACTAAGCGCAAGTCTTCAGGAGAGGAATATTTCACCCACGTGGTGAGGATGACACGCATGAGACTACTTTTTCCAGCTCCAATTTCGCCAGAAATCAGTAAGGTTTCCAAATCCGCAAAATCCCATGAAACAGGGTTTCCATAGATATCTTGACCAATGCATATTGGGAGCTCCATTTTCTCAATATGAGGATGAATGACCTCATAACAATAATTAAGCATTTTAGGTAGGTTTTTGTGATGAACGGTAATACTAAAGTTTTTTAAGCTGCCATTCACTTCAATATTGTTGCCTAATACCTGTCGTAGGGCCCATCTTTTTTTCGTTAAGAGGTCAGGATCAATACCATTCAGTAAGGAAAAAGCATATCGAGTGTAGGTGTGCTGATGATCGATCCGATGGATCTTCGGAAATTGGTAGGAGGTACGATCTCCACGCTTTATGATTCGATAAATCTCTGCTGTACGAAACGCTTTAATAAGCTTTCCACGTAATTTTAGTTTCTCAAACATTTGAAACCCTCCTCAAAACATAAATGTCGCAAAGAAGTAAAATAAGGCCCCATAAAAGGTGACAGGTAAGATAAACCGCATCACCTTTGCGAACTGATCAACAAGATCGATGACACCCCATCGCTCTAGTATTCGTTCGGTGATCGCAATTCCTAAGACAATGCCTCCTATGGTCAAAATAGTGGGGTCAAGCATGGCTAGTGGACTAAAAGGAACAAAGGAATAAGCCTTGAGGGGACGAGGTCTCGTAAGAGGTGGTTTGTGAGGTGGAGAAAAGATTTTTGGAAAGGTAAATCCTTTTGTTTTTCTCATGTTGATACCTTCTTTCACTCTTTTAATTTTTTTGCTTTTGACGTACCTGTTTTTTCAGCTCAAGGCATCCGGTCGCCCCCTTCGCCTCTTCGGCTCAGCTCCCTTACAGATTCCACAAATGGCTTCAACAGGGTTATAAAGCTTGTATTAATGGGGTAGCGATACTGAACTAGCTACTGATTAGATAACGGAGTTACAATACTTTAGATACTATGTAGCTACTGCGGTAAGCTTGCCTGTCCAATCGAAAAATAACAAAGAACCCTTGCTGCAGTAGGTAATGAGGTAAGAGGTGTATTATTTCTGATTTTTCGAATTTTTGTTGACAATTTAAGAAAACAAGTGTAACCTTTTTTTAGTTAAATAAATTGAATATTCTTATCTCGAGAGGTGGAGGGACTGGCCCTAGGAAGCCTCGGCAACAGACTGTTAAAGTACTGTGCCAATTCCAGTAGCAATTTGCTTGAAGATAAGAAGAGAATCCATAACGATTATTAACCTCTTCTTATTTGTAAGAAGAGGTTTTTTATTTTGAAAAGAAAGAAGGAAACAAAACCATGACTAAGACATTAGTGAAGGCTCCATTTAAAGCTGATCACGTAGGTAGTTTTTTACGACCAACTCCCCTCAAAGAAGCAAGAAAAGCGTATGCGAATGGTACAATTAATAAAGCTGATTTAAAATCTGTAGAGGACAAAGAAATTGAAAAGCTTGTTCAGAAGCAAATTGAATTGGGTCTTAAATCGATCACGGACGGTGAATTTAGACGTTCTTGGTGGCATTTGGACTTCTTATCAGGCTTAGAAGGTGTGGAGCAGTTTGAAACAGAATATATCAGCCAATTCAAAGGTGCAAAAACCAAAAATAACGCAATTAAGGTAGTAGGTAAAGTGGACTTCGATCATCATTATATGGTGGAACACTTCACGTTTTTAAAAGAAGCTGTTGAACGACATGGTGATGGAAGCCAAGTCGCTAAATTCTCAATTCCAAGCCCAAACATGTTATTTACTCGAATTCAAGAAGATACATATTACAAGGGAAACAGAGATCAATTTTATCATGATACTGTGGCTGCTTATCAAAAAGCTATTCAAGCCTTTTACGACGCAGGCTGCCGTTATCTACAACTAGATGATACGTCCTGGATTGATTTCGTTTCTGAAGAACGCATCAATGAGGTTGTTGAGAAGCTTGGTATGGATGTAAAAGACATTATCGATAATCGAGTAAGTTGCTTAAATGATGCTATTTCTAAAAAGCCTGAAGATATGCTCATTACGATGCATATTTGTCGTGGAAACTTTAGATCTACGTATATCACAAGTGGTGGCTACGATACTATATCTGATGCTATCTTTGCTAACTTACATGTAGATGGACTTTTCCTTGAATATGATGATAACCGTTCAGGAGATTTTGAACCATTAAAAAGTTTTACACGTAACAATCAAACCGTTGTATTAGGATTGGTAACATCTAAATTCCCTACATTAGAAGATGCTAAGGTCATTAAGCGAAGAATCCAAGAAGCAAGTGAATATATTCCTCTAGAAAACTTGTCATTGAGTCCTCAATGTGGCTTTGCGAGTACAGAAGAAGGAAACGAATTAACAGAAGAAGAGCAATGGAATAAAATTAATCACGTAATTCAAATTGCTCAAGATGTCTGGACAAATAACTAAAGAATGATTTAAAAGATATCTCTCCTGTCAATTAGGAGAGGTATCTTTTAAATCATGAGGTTTTAGGCAAGGTATTCCCTTAAGATTATACTATACCCATACGTCGGTTCCCTATTTTTAAAATGGAGCAATTCACTTAATAAGGATCGACTTCGTGACTTTTCTTTACAGCATCTTCTGTTGCTTCATTTGCAGCTAATGTACCTTGTCCATATTTTGATTTACCTGCTTTACGACCAGGTACCTCACTTGTATTTTTCATATCCTGCATTTCGTGTAGTTTCTTTTCAATACCTTCCTTCACACGTCGACCATATTCTTCATCAGCTTGTGTAAAATGAGAAATCATCGTTTCTTGGATTCGTTTATCACAAATAGCAAGTGCATCCGATAGATTTTTAATCAATTCATCGCGCTCCCAATCTTCAAAACTACGGTATGTGTGACCTGCCTGCCCATAATCGTTAGGACGGTCAATTGGTGCACTCATTGCGGCTGCATTATACGTTGGTTGATGTGGAACACGGTCTTTCTTATTTTCTTCCTGAAAGCCACCAAGCATTGAAGGCTCATAGTTAATATGTGGATTATCCCCAGATTCCTTTGGGTCACGAATATCCATTTGACCGCGCTGCTGATTCGTATGAATAGGCACTTTCGGTGCATTCACAGGTAATTTTAGATAGTTGGCACCTACACGGTAGCGCTGTGTATCTGAATAAGAAAAGGTACGTCCTTGTAGCATTTTATCGTCTGAGAAGTCCATTCCATCCACAAGAACTCCTGTACCGAAGGCGGCTTGCTCGATTTCTGCATGGAAATCCTTTGGATTACGATCTAGAACCATACGGCCCACTGCCAACCATGGAAACTTATCTTCCGGCCAAAGTTTCGTATCATCTAAGGGATCAAAATCAAGCTCTGGATGATAACCATCCTCCATAATTTGTACGAAGAGCTCCCATTCTGGATAATCTCCACCCTCAATTGCTTCGTATAAATCCTGCGTTGCATGTCCCACGTTTTTGGCTTGTATCGTATTTGCCTCTTCTTGTGTTAAGTTCCGAATTCCCTGCTTAGGTTCCCAATGATACTTTACTAGTACAGCCTCTCCCTTATCATTCACCCATTTGTAGGTATTTACACCAGACCCCTGCATGTGACGATACGTCGCTGGAATCCCCCATGGAGAGAATAAAAATGTAATCATGTGGGTAGCCTCAGGTGTACGGGAAACAAAGTCAAACATTCTCTGAGGGTTTGGTACGTTCGAAGCTGGGTCTGCTTTAAACGCATGAATCATATCAGGAAACTTCATTGCATCACGGATAAAGAAAATCTTTAGGTTATTCCCAACTAAATCCCAATTCCCCTCTTCCGTGTACATTTTCACAGCAAATCCGCGTGGATCTCGAGCTGTTTCTGGAGAATCTTTTGCTCCGGCAACTGTGGAGAAACGAACCATCAATGGTGTTTTCTTGCCCGCACCTGAAAATACCTTTGCCCGAGTATATTTCTCTACTGGTTCGTCCCCCACTTTTCCATATGTTTCAAAGTAGCCAAAGGCTCCAGATCCTCGTGCGTGGACGACTCGTTCTGGAACTTCTTCGCGGTCAAAATGAGAAATCTTTTCGATAAAGTGATAATTTTCAAGTGTAGCTGGCCCACGATTACCAATTGTACGAATATTTTGGTTGTCTCTTACAGGATGGCCCTGACGTGTAGTCAGCGTTTCACGTTTTATATCATCCTCGTTTGAAGCATTAACGTCTTTATTTTCTGCCAAAATGAAAACCTCCTTTGAATGATCACTTTAATCTTTTTCCCTGTATTGGAAAATGTATTCAATAATACTGAATTTTTCATGGTTTGTCTCTCATACTATGAATTCAAATCTATAAAAACCGTCATTAGTTTAAATTTAATCTTTTTTCACTCTTTGATTACAAAATAAGGTGACATAAGACTAAATAAGTATTTATTTGTGATTACCCCTTTAAATTTCAAAATAACTTGTGCTTCTTTTCATATCTTGCACCTTTTCGTAAAGACTTTCATACTCTTCTACCAACTGTACAGTTAGATTTACTTTGAAACAAATGACAGCTTGTGTAAATAAACTGAAAAATAAAATTTATTGAAACGTTGTTAAGAAAGAAAGAAATAACCCGATAGTAATTTAGTTCAATTTTTATTTGTAAAAAGTAAATTTAAATTCAAAAAGAGAAGGTATCTATATGAGAGAAAAATTTTCATTCAGAAAAAAAGATGATAGAAGGCTATCTATTCGAACCAAATGGATTTTATTTATTTGTACAACCACCTTTGTAGCACTTATAGGAACAGTTATATTTATGCAGATAAGTATAAGTAACGTTTTAAAAAAAGATGATTTGAGTTCGAACAAGGTTACTGCAAAAAGTGCTTCTGAACAAATAAGTTTAAATTTAAAAAGCTATGAAAATTCATTAAAACAGTTATCAGGAGTAGTATCTAACGAAATAAATACCAGAGATTCTGTTACTGGCATCGACAAATTATTACAAACTGTTAAGGAAAATGATTCTACCATTATTTCAGCCTACTATATGGATGGAAAGACGGGAAAGCTTCATATTTCCCCTTATGCTGATTTTAAGCAGGATGTACATGAAACTAGAACATACAAAACTTTAACAAAGGCACCTAAAGTAACATGGATGGATGTATACAAAGATAAAATTTCCGGGAAAATTATGACTTCCGTCGTTTCTCCGGTCATCGTAAGTGGAAAAATGGTAGGAGCCTTAGGTTATGACATAGACTTAACTACAATTGGAGTTTCTAGAAGCAAAATAGAAAAATATACTGAAAATAATCTTGTCATCTTAGACTCACAAGGATTTGTGGTTAGTGCTTTTATAAAAAATTCTGACGGGAAAAATATGAACCCTGAAAAAAGTGGTACTGTAGAGGGCGTTAGTGATTTAATATCACACAGAGAAAACTTTAATTCACAATATGATTGGGTATCAAAGATTTATAAGAATGATTCTGTGCATTCTCTTGATGTGGAATTAAATAAGAAGAGTTATACTGGACAAGTGACAACAATACCTCATTTAAATTGGAAAGTAATTTCTTTAACACCCAAAGACATCTTTTCTTCTAAGATGAATGATATTAAACAAACTGGAATTATTTCAATAGTTATCGGTTTAATAATTGGGGCGTTGTGTGCCTATTACCTTTCTGGAATGCTAAAAAGGATTATACTTAATATTCAAGAAGTCTTAAAAAAGACATCAAGTGGAGATCTAACTACTGAACTAAGTATTTCATCAAGAGACGAGTTGGGAGATCTAGCGAAGAGTTATAACGAAATGCTTGCTGGCATGAGACAATTAATTTCTAAAGTGAAGAACAATGTTGTCTCTGTCGAAACAACCACTAATGGTGTTAGCACAATTGCTTCAGAAAATAACGTCGCAATTGCTGAAGTTTCCCAATCCATAGAGGAAATCGCAATGGGAGCATCAGCTCAATCAAATCAAATTGAAAATGGTTTACATACTATTAAAAAGTTAAGTATTGAAATTGATTTATTATTAGAGCAATCTAATATGGTTGAAAAAGAAATGAAAGAGGCTTCCAATCAAGTGCGAGTAGGTGAGGAACAAGTTGAGGGATTAAAAACCTCTTATAAAAAATTAGACTCGAATTTTAAAGATATTACACTAATGGTTTCAAATTTAAATAACAAATCAAAGACTATTGCAAATGTGACTGATCGCATTTCTGAAATAGCCGAACAAACTAATTTATTAGCTTTAAATGCTTCCATAGAAGCTGCCAGAGCAGGTGAGCATGGCAGAGGATTTGCCGTAGTAGCTCAAGAGGTTAGACGTTTAGCTGAAGATTCTAAACAAGCTACTAAAGACATTAACGAAGTTATAAATAGTATACTTAAAGAAAATAGCACACTTGTTAATATGATGACAGAAACAACTCAGACTAACTTTGAACAAAGCCAGGCAGTAAAAACAGTGAGTGAATCTATGACGTTTATTACTGAATCTTTAACTAAGGCAGTAGATTCTATTGTTAGAGAAACTGAATCCATTAACAGTATAAATCAACAAAAAGAAGTCGTTATTCAGATGATTCAAGAAATAAGTGCCGTTTCTCAACAAACTACGGCATCTGCTCAAGAAATAGCATCAATAGCTGAAGAGCAATCTGCATCTTCAAATGAGCTAACAAGTCATACGGACCACTTATCTAAATTGATTATTGAGTTAGATACTGCAGTAGAAAATTTTCAAATTGAAATACGCTCTTAAAGTAGAACATAATGAGAAGCAAGACCAGCATGAATAGTTATAAACGAAAAAGAAGTCACTCCTAGGTAACTTCTTTTTTTATTCTAATATGCGTGTGCAATTAATATTAAAAGGAAAAGGAGGGACCAAGCACTCCCTACAACCTTAAATGAGATACGCATAAATTTTTCTGTTGAAACCTTAAATAGTTTTTCAAGGGCAATAAAGAAGATTTCAAGCATCTATATGTAAGGGGGCGAACTAATTTCATTATATGAACGCTTCCCTGCATAAATAAAAAATCCTGCTAAAATCATGCAACAAATAATAACAACTACCATTCAAGTCCTGGATTCTTTTATAGTCTAAATATCGCCTGATACAAATTCTCCATAATCACCTGTGGCAATTCGTATATAGGGTTCTATTGCTTTATCATAGAGACAAAAAAAGTAGCACTTACTAGTTCTTTTCATTTAACCTCCCTTTTAGTTTCTGAATAGCTCTTAATACTTCATTCCTGTTTTTAGCAAGCTTCATCCACTTTGGCAGTCGACTCTCGACACTCAAATAATAGGGATGTGATTCCCTAATTTCAGCTTCTATATAGCTTTCCATATAACCTAAATGTTCTAAGTTTAATGCCCATAAGACGTTTCCACCACATTCAATTTGCAAGTAGAGTGGAAGTTTAAAATACCAGTCACAGGGGTCCCCAGTTAAAATTACTTCATAATTAGCTTTAGGTTCATAGGAGACTCTAGCTTCTCCGTAACCATTTGCTTTTATAACTTTGTCTTTTGTTGCTCCGCAAGCAGTACAAACAAACCTTCTTCTGACGTTAGCAACATAGGGGCTCGGGTCATCTAAAGTTATGACTTTTGCACAAGAGGCACAATGAGGACAAACCACTAAAAACTCATATCCTAGTCCGATAAGTGTGTTATTTTTATTTAAAAATGTTTTTTTCAAGATGTTTTCCCCTTTGAATTTATTAATTCATATTATCGAAGCGATGGGACTACAACGTTGGTTCCAACTTTAATCCTACATCAATCGCCAGCTGCAAATACTAATTTATTTAGCTCCAGTGCCTCTAAGCAAAGACCCTTTAATGATTCAGCAAATGTTCTCGCTTTTAGATCTATCTTCTGTGGTTGTCGACAGGTAGTCTGCAATACTTCACATATCTTTATTAATTGATTTATTTCTTGTACAGAAAACAACTTGTCACCATATTGATCTAATCCTGTTAATAATTCGAATGAATCCCCTAACTTCCTTTCTAACAGGTAATCCTGTATATTTTCCTCGAACTTTACAGTCTTAATAGAAACAGCTGCTTCTTTTTCATTATTGGCAATACAGAAATCAATTCCTATCACTGCTGTCTTCCTTTCCATATATTTTCTATAATTAACTTCTATTCACACTATAATGGTTATTAAAAGGTGTACAGATAGGCATAGCATTAAATATCTGTACTCTTTAAATTATACTCTAGATGATTTTTTATTTTATTGTTCGACTTTTAATATAAACGAGGCGTTTCATTAAGAAGAAAAAATCTATAAGAATTTGTACGATTAACGTTTTAACTTTAAAACATGTGGTACACATACAGTACAACACCAATATTATTATTGATTGTTGTGAAAAGGTAAATACTTAATTTATGAAGGGACTGATTAGTTTTGAAAGAATTAACAGCGACTTCAACAAACGTATTACCTCAAATTGAAAGTAGATATTCGTACCTTACACAAGGCACTTTGGTTATGAACCGATATACGTAACGAAAGGGCCTCACAAGGGCAAATGAACAAATTCCTAAACAGTATGGGAAGAAGCCTGTATCTTTTTAGATACAGGCTTCTTCTTTTTGAGTTTACATAAGTTTGATTATAGGAAGCAGACTTTTCGACCTAATACCTTGTTAAAAAACGTTCGTAAAAGTATATGAGATAAAAAGAACGTTCGTAATTATTTTTCTAACTTAAACGAACGATAAAAACAGTAGATTTCTTATATAAAAGGAAAGGTCGTAAAAGTATACTTTTACGGACAAGATATTTAAATCTATTACAAGACGTTAAAGTAATTATTAGGGTTAATAAAATAAAAAGCTGCCTCCGAGCTTCAGGATAGGCAGCTCTTTATAAACTCTAAAAATGAACAACTAGTGGTCTAACTCTGTAGTTTTCCTAGTCGTTGAAATATAAACGTTTGGCTGATGCTCTAATGCATCGTAAGTATTTTGCTCTAGTTATTGTACTTTATTTATGATAGGCAAAAAACTGTTTGTGACTTTGATTAAGTTAAGGTAAGAGTGAATACATAACTTTTTTGTGACGGTATTAATTTAGGAGATATAACTAAAAGCATGGAGAGGAGTCGAGGAATTTTTTAATAAAAAAACCGATTCTCATTTTCATCTTTGGGAATCGGTTGGTGGATCAGTTTTATATTCTATATAGATTTTCAACTAAAATCATCCTTACTTTACTTTTGTTTTTAAAATTGTATTTCCATAACTATCCATTGATTTAATATATGCTTCTCTTACGTTAGAAACTAATTCAATTATTTTTCTCATTTTGTTTTCCTCCTTTATGATTTGTTGTTTTAATTATGTCATGTAGGGTCTTATTTAAGCAAAGTCACTGAAAACGGAAACAACAGCCATGAAAGCGAAAACATTGGCATTTAAAGCGCGTGAAATGTAGTGTTTTCTTACTATTTCGTGTCTTTTCTCCATTTTTCAGTATTTTTTAGTATAATTAAAAAATTAAACGAAAATCCTTGAGGTTTTTCTCTTTTAGTACATATTTTCCCTTGTTTATGTCGAGACCTCAATAAGAAGAGGCAGGATGGCGTCTACTGTTATATTAAGTTATTTACTTTTGATAATGCTTGTTATGATAACTAAAATAAGAATTTGTTTAACTTCTTTTTAAGACTTTAAAGGTTTCCTTACAATCAAAAAAACCTAATCCGGATTTAGATTAGGTTTTGGCTTTAATTAAAAAAATTAATTATTACTTAATTGAATTATTAGATTAGAGTATCAAACAGATAAAATAATAATTGTTTATTCCTTAGTAACGATAAGCTCAATATTATTTTCTTTAGCATAATTTTCATAACTTTCATCTGGAAAATCATCCGTTATTAAGTAATCAATTTCTTCCAACCCGCAATAAGTGACCATGGCATACTTGTTAAGCTTAGTATGATCTACCAATAAAAAAACGTCTGCATTTCCTTTTACTATTGTTTCTTTAATTCCACTTTCAATGGGCGATGAATTTGTGACTCCATTTAATATTGAAACACCAGTTGAAGCCATGAATACCTTATCAAAATTATATTTCTTAAAAGAATCTGCATGACTATGACTAGAAAATGATTTAGTAGCACGTTCGAGTAAACCGCCAGTTGAAATCACACTTAAATTTTCAAAAGGTAAGGCTTCGATTATAATATCCAGGTTATTAGTAATAATAGTCACTTGTTTGTTTTTTAGAAATGTAATCATTCCTAATGTGGTTGTACCTGAATCTATAAATATTACATCTCCATTTTCTACATAACCAGCTGCAGTTTTAGCAATTACCTTTTTTTGAAACTGATTTCGTGCTTTTCTCTCGTTAAATGATTCAAGTTTTGCATGGTTTATAGCTACTCCGCCATATACTTTTTGAACCATACCTTCTTTAATTAGCTTTCGAATATCACGTCTAATTGTGGTCTTGGAGACACCAAAAACAGTAGTGAGATCATCTAACGAGGCAGATTGGTGTTCAAAAACATATTCCTGAATTTGTTGAATTCGCTTAGTTTTTAACATTGCCATCCTCATCCTCAAATTGTAAATTTAAAGTCAGTTCCCTCAAATGAGTCCATAGTTATATCTGCTGGAGATCTCTTACTTTTCATTAATAACCCTGTGCTTTTTCGAGTGAGAATTATTTACTTCATCAAGAGGTATTAAGTTAATGCTTGGTTATCCAGAGAATAAAAGACTAAAAAATGCTTTACCTCTTAATTGAAGTAAAGCACATTTTTAAATTTTAATTGATTCCTCTATACATCAGTTATATATAGAATAAATTAAATCACTTTTAAAAGTTATTGGTACTCTACCCAAACAGCACCATTATCAGCAGAACGTACACAATTCTCTACCCATCGAACCCCTTCAACTCCTGCTTTAATATCTGGATACCACATATTCTCTAATGTTTCCCCACGGTCTGCAGCATCCATCGCTAAGGCGAAACGTGCGTATAGATTTGACCAGCCTTCAAATAGCCCCTCAGGGTGTCCTCCACCTATACGATCATCAACTAATGCTTCAGGATAAAGGTAATCCATTCCTCGATCTAAAACCTGAGCTGGCTTACCTTGGATTTCATAGCGTAATTGATTAGGGTGCTCATCCCACCATTCAATACTAGCTTTTGAACCAATCACACGGATAGTTTGGCCATGCATAGAACCAGCATTTACGCATGATGACCAAACGGTTCCAACCGCACCATTATCATATTCCATAATTGTAAAAGCGTTGTCTTCAAGTGGAGCGCGACTTTCTACAAAACTTTGACGAGTACACATTAATTTCTTGATTTTTAGGTTAGGCAACATTACCTCAGATAAGTAAAGAGGATGAGTTCCTACATCACCTAATACATAACTAGGTCCAGCTACTTTAGGATCAACACGCCACTTTGTACTTGCATTACCTTCCTCTACTGCGGATGAATGGAAACCGTGAGCAAATTGCATTTTAACAATTCTAATTTCACCTAAATCTCCATTTGCAATCATTTGACGTGCTTGTTCTATCATTTGATGTCCTGCATAACCATATGTAACCCCAACAACACGATTCTTCTTTTTCGCAAGAATCTCTAATTCTTCTGCCTCTTTACTCGTAAAACATAACGGTTTCTCACATACCACATGTAAGCCAGCATGTAATGCCGCCTTAGTAATTTCAAAATGTGTTGCGTTCGGAGTAGCAATTGAGACAGCTTGAATGCCATCTTCACGTTTAGCTTCTTCTTCAAACATGGTTTCATAATCAGGGTAGCAACGCTCCGGATCAACATGTAAATTGACACCAAAGTCCTTCCCACGTGCTGGATCAATGTCAAACGCTCCAGCTACTAATTGAAAATTATTGTCTCTCAATGCAGCTGAACGGTGAATATAACCAATTTGCCCTCCTTTTCCGCCGCCTACCATTGCCCAACGAATTGGTTTATCTACCTTTTTCTCTCCATAAATCATTCTCTACATCCCCTTTGCACTCAATCAAATTTTTATTAATACCCCACGCTTTTTAAATAATCAACGCTTTGTTTCACATCACGTAAACTTGTGTCAGAGTTTCTAGGATCTCGTTCTTGCTCGATTGTGATGTACCCATGGTAATGGATCTCTTTCAACAATTCATGAATCGAATTGTAATCAATGACGCCTTGTCCAATGGGGCACATAACCCCTTTACCGCAAGCATCGAAAAAGCGAATACGTTCTTCCATTACTTGTTTATATATATCAAGATCAATATCTTTAAAATGAATGTAATCTAATCGGTCTGAACACTTTTGTAGCCACTCTAATGGATCCATTTTTGAATAGTATAAATGCCCCGTATCTAGGCAAAGACCCGCCATTTCATAAGGTATATCTTCTAAAAGTTTTTCAATTTCGTCTTCAAATTCAATGTAACCACCTGCGTGTGGATGAATGACAGAACGTACTCCATATTTTTTCCATGCCCTTTCTGCCAGTGCACGAATATGGCCCATCATATTATCCCAGTCTCTTTCAGATAATCGCACTGCCTTGTCAGGGTGACCCGCGTAATAGTCTCTCTCATCATGTCCCCAATCAATAATTACTAAATAGGGAGTTAGAAATTTTTGTTCTTTTTCTTGAGGAGTTGAAGGTAGTTTTGTTATTAACGAACAAATATCATCGACCTGATGCAATAAGTTTTCTAAGTTAGACTCTGATACTAAATCATCAAAAATAGTTCCTGCTATTATGGTTAAATCATTTTTAGCAAGCTCTGCTTGTACTCTTTCAATGTTCATGGGTATATATCCATAAGGACCTAACTCAATCCCTTTATAACCAGCTTGTGAGGCCTCATTTAAAACTTTTTCCCAAGGTGGAAGATAGGGATTTTTGGGATCATCGACGCCCCAACAACAAGGCGCCCCTGAAATTTTTATACTCATCTATAACACTCCTAATTTCTATATATTTAATTAAGCGCTTTCATATTATTGTTCAAGTGTTCTTATAAACCTCACAGTTTAATGCTACTGAGCCTTGTTTATTGGAGTACCATTACTTTTCTTGTCGTATTTTGAACGAAACTCTTCTTCTAGTTCCTCAAGTGAACGGCCATTTGTTTCCGGCATAAATTTATATACAAACCAGATGCCTAATAATCCAAGGAATACGAAACTTAAGAATGTTGCGGACAAACCAATAGAGCTTAGTAAGACTGGGAATGAAAATCCAATTATACAGTTTACTATCCACAAGAAGAATATGCTGATGCCCGAACCAAGGCCTCTTAATCTTTGTGGGAATATTTCTGCAATAACTAAAAATGTCACTGGACCTATGCATCCCTGCATGAATGCAAGAAATAAAACAGTTAAAGAAAGTACAACATACGGAAGTAAGGCAGAGCCTTCAAGTATATTAGAAAATATTGAAATCAGTAAAAGCGCAGATGAAGTTCCAGAAAGCCCAACGATTAACATAGGACGACGGTTCACTTTTCCAACCAGCCATATACCGAAACAAACAGCAATTACCGAAATTAGCCCGTTAGCAATGTTAGCAATCAAAGCTGCTTTTGTACCAAAACCAGATTCCTGAAGAATTTGAGTACCATAATACATAATTGAGTTAACACCGGTAATCTGATTAACAATAGCCACTCCAATTCCGATGAATAAAATACGCTTCAGCCAAGGTGTAGAAAAGTCTTTAATGGAAGTTTTCGGAAGGTTTGAATCTCGTTTTACTGCCTCTTGTATTTCTTCAAACTCAGCTTCAGCTTGCTTTTCATTCCGAATTTGTTTTAATACGCGTAAGGCCTCATCTTTTCTACCTTTGGAAGCTAGCCAACGTGGGCTTTCTGGAACAATTAGCATACCGATAAACAACATTACAGCTGGAATTGCACACAAGATAAGCATATATCGCCAAACATGTCCAACATCTCCCCATACTACACCAAGAATAGCATTAAAAACGTAGGCCAATAATTGACCTCCAGTAATCATAAGCTCGTTCTGGGTAACCATTCTTCCTCTTTTCTCTGCTGGTGCCATTTCTGCTAAAAAGGCCGGTACCATTGAGGAAGCTCCTCCAACGGCTAGACCTAGCATAAATCGGAAAAATACCATAATTGGAACGTTAGGAGCAAAAGCTGTGCCAATCGTTGCAATCAAAAACAATAAGGCAAGATTTAGAATTGTTTTTCGACGTCCATAGTGATCCGCCAGTCGTCCACCTAAAAATGCACCGATTGCTGCCCCAAAAAGCAATGAACTTGTAACAAAACCTTCTGTGAACGGTGTTAAATTAAGTTGATCAGCTCTAGACATAAAAGGTAAGGCTCCATTAATTACCCCTGTGTCATAGCCGAATAAAAGTCCACCAAATGTAGCAGAAACCATAATGATTTGTAAATAACTTTTATGATTTTTTGGCCTTTTAATTGCTTGATTACTCATGCATTATCATCCTCATTGGTCATATTTTATTAACTCCAATTAATGCATTAATTCGTTTGTCCTTATTTCTCAAACTAATAAGATAAAAAATATAGCTTTTGACAACACATAAAGTTAGCGCTTCCATTTCTCTTGATAAAAGAAAATCATCACTCACTTGTAGGTAAAACTGAAGTATCTCAAATAAACTTACTCTAGATCCTATTTCCTTAAATTCCTTTATAACAAATTGTTCTCTATAATTATCAATTTTGTTTCCCGTCTTTAACTATGTAAGTAGGTAGATTATATAGCATTTGTCCCCTCACTTTTATTTCAATTTTTTCACCCTTTTATATTTATCGCCTCCTCTAAATAAACACTACAAACATATAGACTAGATAAAAATGTAAAGCGCTTTACATTTTATTTAAAGCTAACCGTTTAACATTAAAATGTTTTATTTACCTAAAATATCGAAAGCGCTTTATGTTTGTGAGCTAATTGTATAATATTCAGTATATTTTGTAAATGTTTTTTTGAGGACTATATTCTTATTTTTATTATAAGGTGGGTTTCACTTATGGTGAAAGGTAGCAGCAGTTCAATGATAACTACCCTTTTTAAAAAAGATACTCTATTTTATCTAATGGATAAATTTGAATCAAAAGCGCTTTATATATTGCTATTACAAGAAATTAATCGACCACTTTTTATTACCGCCCTATTGTACACACTTCACTAACCTTAAAGTATCAACTTGGAGATGTAGAAGCATATTATTTAACCACTATATTTGAGAGAAAGATAAATTGATTTATTGAGCTTCAATCTATAATTAAAAGTGATGCTGAGCATATATATATGTGCAACATCACCATAATATAAAATTTCAAATATTAAGCTAGGTTCATAATACTTCGATGGCTCTTTTGAACATAAATTTGTTGGCTTCTTTTATTCATTTTTTCTTTTCAAATACCACTATACTATTAAATCATTCACCTTGTATAGAAGTTACATTGCTAGATTGTACCGGACAAAAACTCGTTGATTTTCTAATAATCAACTTAGGTAACATTAAAATCTTTTGTTTCTCTATTCTTTTTCCTTTTATCTCTTCGATAAGTAAATCCACAGCTTGAGAACACATATTTTGAACAGGTACTTCTACTGTTGTTAAAGGAGGATCACAACTTTTAGATAACAAGGTATTATCAAACCCGGTGATGGACAGATCTTCAGGAACTTTTAAACTTTTTTCTCGCGCTCCCAACAGGGTCCCAATTGCTAATACGTCGTTACAAGACATAATTGCAGTAGGCGGGTTGAAAGAATCCAATAAGCTTGTTGTTAAAAGCTGTGCATGTTCCGGACTTGAATTACTAGTCACAATCAGTTCTTCAGGAATATCCAAATCATTATCTTTTAACGCTTGTTTGTATCCGCGTATACGCTCCTGACTACTTGAATTATCCTCTGCAATAACGGCAATTCTTCTATGACCTAAAGAGATTAAATGAGAAGCTAACTCATATCCTCCAATAAAATTATCAACCGTTACGGTGGTAAGAGATGAATACGGTTGAGATTCAGAAAGAAGTATAACTGGAATCTTATCCTTTACCAATTCTAAGGCTATTTCTCTGTTTCTAAAGCCACCGGCTAGAATAAATCCATCTACACGTTTCTGCCTTAGCAAGGACACGTAGCGTTCTTCTTTCTCTAACTTCAAATCGGTACTACAAACCACAACATTAAATCCATATTCATGTGCCCGGTCTTCTACTCTACGAGCCATTTCCGCAACTATAGGGTTAGCTATATCCGGTAGCAGAAATCCAATGGTAGATGTTCGCTTCCCTGTTAAGGCAGAGGCAACGACACTTGGTTTATAATTTAGTTCTTGCATTACTTTTAAAACTTTTTGTTTTGATTTCTTTCCTACTGGTTGATTATTTAAAACCTTTGATACTGTAGATATAGAAACCCCTGCTTTTTCTGCTACATCATAGATAGTTGATTTCATTTGTTATATACCTTCTTTCTATCATACGATTCACCAGTTCAGTTACTTTCATAGTAACTTCCTTAATCAGCTTTATAACCTTATACAATTGATGTAATAGCTTCTGTTTTTCGTCTTTTTTACTCGCAAATACTTATTAATTAATATAATCATTACTTAAAAAGCGCTTTAGATATGTTAAACAAAAGATATTATAAACAATTTATAGCATCTTTTATTTTAAAGATATAGAAAGCGCTTTAGATATTGTTATTATATATGTATATTCCATTATTCTCAATGTTCGTGGTATTAAATTGCAGTTGTCGACAAACCTTTTTCTTCTCCTAATTATACTTTCAAGGACAAGATGTTTAAATCTATTACAAGGTGTTAAAGTAATAATTATCATTAACAAAATAAAAAGCCACCCAGTATTTGCAGGACAGGTGGCTTTTTACTATAAAATGCATGTGCAGACATATAATAACAGATTTTTGCTGAAAATACTATATTTTCTCATGCGAGCATATGTATAAAAGGTGCACTTCTTATACATTAGTTTCTCAACCACCTACTGAAAAAACGTTGATAAATGAACAGTGTATAAAAAGATGCATACTCCGGAAAAAGAATCCTTGGTGAAATCTTACTGCCCCAAGGGTTCTTTTGCTT
>NZ_JBFTZR010000026.1:0-26090 GCF_056406695.1 Priestia sp. P1_B12_1
ACTACAAAAGAGAGAAGAGCATAAGGGGTTTTTGCTATCACACGGGGTGATAGGCTAGGCAGAGCCTAGCAAAACCGTGATATCACGAAAACCTCTAAAGTGTGAACCTGCTGTTGACCTAAACTCCTCTATGTGAACCTACTGTGAACATGAAAAACTAATGATGTTAACCTACTGTGAACCTCAAAAAAACACATGTTAACCTACTGTTGACATGTGTTTTTTCACTTCATGGCTAAATCTTGTTGCTTTTCATTCAATTTTTGAAGCTTTTCTTGTAAGCTTTTTTGTTCATCTTTATAGACCTGAATGCTTGCATCACTCGATTGAATGGCATCCTTTTTCATCGCAATTTTTGATTCCGTATCTGCTTTTTCCTCCTGTACTTGGTACTTCATATCACGTTGTAGCTCGTTCATTTCTTGTTGCGTTTGACGCTTATGTTTGGCTTCTACCTTAATTGCTTTTTCATAGTTTTTCATTTTCTTTTTGACAAACTGTTTCTCTAAATCATTGACCAAAAGTGCATATTCTTGTTTGCTTTTTGTTCCTTTTCCTTCTTCACTTTTCGTTTTTCGTTGGTCAGAATAGAGCGTTGTAATTAACGCATGAGCATCTATTTCTTCTGGTGAATCTGATTCTGAATCACTCGTTACATCATCCACGTTTACCGTTTCTTTTTCTTCATTTTCTTGATACAGATCAAAGGCAAGTGCTTCCCAATTTGGAGATAAATCGCTGACCCTTACCACATAATAACCATCATCTTCATACAGCAATTGAACAGGTAATTCTACGCTTGGATTCGCTTTTTCTTGTGCAACAAAACTTACTTCCTCTTCATCGGTTTGATCCAGTTTGATGACCATATCCAGTGAATTAGTAGCCGGATGATACACACGATTTTCAATGGTTACGGTTCCTGTTATGTTTGAAGAAACAGCCTCATAGTTTTTGGTATGATATAACGGATCTTCTGTTTGTAAATAAAACTTTGATGTCAGTAAGGATAAAAAACCGATAAAGAAAAAGATCAACATCGCTGTATATTTCCATGATCGATTGCGACTTAAGCTAAACCGATAGTCTTCGAGTTGCTTTTTAAATGCCACCTGTTCCACCTCATTTCATCATTTCTGTTTTCAATTCTTCAATACTATAAACCACCCATTTATTCTCTTCTTTTCGTAGAGAAACTTTAACAATGTCATGCGTTTGATCGTCCACATTTTCATCCTTTATCACGAGATGATTCGTAAATTCCGCAATGACCTCCACTTCTTCTTGTCCTCCATCATATTGTTGAACATAGAGCTGTAAATCGTCTGGAGTGGAGGTATAACTATCTCCATATATGAACTTTTCAGAAGGATAAAACTGCTCATAAAGTTCTTTGTCCATGATGGATTTTGCAATTTTTTTTCGTTCCTCAAATTCTTCTTTTTCACGATGATAAGACACATCAATAAACTGTTTAACCGTATTCAAGTAATCTCTTTTTTGTTGTTCTTGGGCAGAAGGACGAACTTCACTTAATTGTTTTTTCAACTCTTTATTTTCTTCTTGTAAGCTCTCATTCGTGACTTGAATTTGTTTCGAAGCTGTTGTGTTGGAGATATTGTGGTTCAGATAAATGTTGAAAATGGTTACGCCTGCCACCACAACGGCAAGCGCTCCAAATAGTAGTGCTGCTTTATTTTCCATCGCCTTTTCTCCTTTTAGAATCGTTTTACTCTTCCATTAAATCGTTCACCAAAATACGTTCCTTTTGCCATACTTGCGATGGCTACACCTGTTTTTCCTTGGCAGCCTAAAAACTGATTATCGCCAACGTATATCCCAACGTGGCCGTCTTTTTTATAGGTATCAAAAAACACCACATCCCCAGGCTTCATGTCTTTTGGATTAATCGCTTGCCCTTGGGTTTTGAGTGTATCAGTTGTCACGCCCGACATTGGACCAACATTCATGCCTACCTGTTCGAATGCCCATCTGGCAAAACTTGAACAATCAAAACGTCCTGCATTAATATCAGATTGAGAGCGCCCACCACCAAAGACGTAGCGTGTTTTGCCAATCAACGTTTTACCTGCGTCAATCACTTTCACACCCGATTTCCCGCCACTTCCACCACTTGCAGAAGCAGCCGGTTTTCCATCAGCTGTGATTGTTCCTGTGTAATATTTCAAAACCGCATCTTTATAGGCTATATCGCCGTAGCACGCTTCATAGGGAACAGCCTCTGGTCGAAGACAATGATAGTTTCCTGTATGCTTGACTTTTTGGTATTGAATTTGCGAGAACTTAATGGCTAATTCCTTGGTATAGTGCCCTCCATTTTTGTTCACGAAGATAATAAACCCTGGCCCGAAATTATAACTTTGCAGACATAATTCTAAATCGTAATGGGCTTTTTCAAGCACACTCTTGAAATGTTTGACCCCTTGATCGATGGACGCTTCTGGATTCTGAATACACCCAACTCTTCCACATTTAGACTCAGAGGATTGCATCGGATCGTTTCCTCTTCCTCCACTTTCTTGCATCATAAGTGCCATCATAATTGGCACATACGAAGCGTCTAGCCCATGTTTTTGTGCGTACTTTTCAAGCAAGGGTTGATACTTCATGACCTCTGGTGACACATTAGCTGTTCCTACCCCAATGCCTCCGCCTTCAATCTCTGTTACCTCACTTTGTTGACTATCTTTTTCAAATTCACCTGTAATGGCTACAATCGTACTCATGATTAAGAGGCCCGATAATCCTAACAGGATCAACGTGCCTCCAATCAAATATTTCTTTGGAATGAGCTGTAAAACGATATGCAAGGCTTATGCACCTCCACCGTACAGCACTTTTTCTTCCTCATCGATTTCAATATGAAACAGAATGTTTTTTACGGACTTAATACAAAGCAGCACATCCCCAATTGGTAGCTTCGGAATTTCAGCCAATTCGCTGTCCGTAATCCCTGTTTTAAACACTCGTTGAATCGTATCTAAGTTGTTATCATCTTGCTGCATAATGAATTTATATTGCGTTAAATCAAAAAGTTTTTTAATTTTTTCAATCGCTGTTTGTTCGGAACCATCTGGCACAAAGTCACTAATTAAATGGCTTGCGTAAATCAAACCTGCGAAGTATTTACGTGCTTCTCGACTAAATTCGGTTAAGAAATCTAAGGCATGTTCATTGCCTCTTTTCGTGTTTACGATGTGATGCGCCTCGTCGATGACAATCAAATAACGAATGGCATCTTCAAAGGATAATGTCCCTTTCGTATAGGCTGCCAATTGTGGTTCTCCATTCTGCAGCATGCCATCCCATAATAAACTCATGACATTGAAGAGCTGTGCTTGGGCAATTTCGTCTTTTAATTTCGATAAGTGACGGATGGAGAAGAATACGACTTGTTCATCGTTGAAATCTTCAATGGTTGAAATGCCATCAAACAAATGAGCGTACGTTTCAACCAAGTTTTCAATGTTTAGCTCAATGAGTTCAAGTCGACGTTTCCGGTACTCCCCTAAGTTCGGATGGTGCTCTCGTGTTTTCTCATCAGCATATAACTCTTGTCGAATGAGCTGTAGAAACTCACTAAACGTTGGATAGGCTTCTGGTGAAAGCCCTGTAATGTAATTGCTTGCGCCTTTTTCATCGTTCCATAACTGCTTTTGAATATAGAGTTTACGAAGTAACTTTTCATACTCTTTTAATTCATCATCTTTTGCTTCTGGTGCGATAAAGCGATAAAAAACAGTTAGTTTGGATAAATGCTGCGTAAAGCTATTAATCTCATGTTCATGTGTTTTAAATACCTGTAAGGGATTAATTTGCCCTTCTGATCCATCTAGTGCAATCTGTTTACCTCCTAACTCTCTGACGAGACTTTCAAATTCTCCAACGATATCAAAGCCTCGAATCTTATAGCCTTTAATCGCATTATCCGTGGTGACTTTCTTTAAAAACGTGGACTTACCTGCGCCCATTAATCCCATCAACACCGCATTATAACTTTTTCGTTGTTGATCTTTATGAAACAAATCAAAGATGACGCTACCACCTGTACGAGTGGTTCCTTGATACGTGCCGTATGGATCATCTAAGTGAGTAAAATGAAAAGGAAATCCTCCGGCTAGTGCTAATGCGGGGATTTCCTTTCCTTTTCGCTTATTAGGGTATTTCTTTTGTATATCAAAATGCGTCACTAACGATTCCCACTCATACTCTTGTTCATTTAAGAAAATGGATCCTCTGAAGTTATGCGTTTCAAGATGATGAATGACTTCTTTTAATCGCTTTTCTAAGTCAGGAATCGTTTTTTCCGCAATATAAATGCGAAGGTGTATCCGTTTGATCACTTCACCATTTGTGACTTGACGGTATAGCTCTTTCATATCTAAATACTGTTCTTGGGCATCCATACGATCAATGTTTTCTTTGGCATTCACATGCCGTGCATTTTGTTCTGACATATTTTTATTGATCGCTTCCACGACTTGTTTTCGCTCATCGCTTACCACATCTAAGGTTGTAATGGCATTTGGCATATTCATGATCGGTTCCAGCCAAAAATCATTCACGTTCGTTGGGTACTCATAAATATGAATACAAGTCGAATATCCATCCCCGTTTCGAACAAGGTTTTCTTTAAAGCTCACGCCTCCTTGTGGTTGAATCTGTGCCACAAAATAGGGATTGTATCCTTTTTTCTGCTTGATTTCTTGAGGTGTTTTCTCTTTTTTACGAAAAGGTAAAGTTATCATGGTTTTATCATCCTTTCTTATTGTTTATTACCAAGCTTGGCATTTTGATTGTAGAGTTTGTAAAGAAGATTAATTTGTTTTTCATCCGAAACAGATAACAGAGGGATAGCCAGTTGAATATCTCGCATAAATTGGTCTTTTCGCTCTTTTACAGCGAGTTCAGTCGGTCCATATAGGAAAAGAAAGTATTCTCGATTGGTTCGCCCCCATTCTAAATATTGAAGCTCTTTTAACTTTTTTCGTAAGAATCGAAGTGATAACGCATTGTTGGCCTCTCGAATCTTCTTTTCAAGATACTGTTGTTGCTTTTGTGTTGAAACGGGCAAGTTTAATGAGATGATTTTAAAAGGATCTTTGTCGCCCTGGTATGTTTTAGCCAGTGTATAAATATTGCGTCCTGCCTCTTGGTCATGCATGGCATTGATATCTGTACTTTGAAGCTGCCAGATGCCAAAAAAGCCTCCCTCATCTTTTAGCTGAAATAATCGACTATCTGTTTGATCGATAATGGGAATAATATCAGCCACACTTTTTTTCACCTCCGGTAATTTCTCTTTCTTTTTTTCCTTTTCAGCCTTCGGAAGTTGTAACAAAGAAAAAGGATTCTTTTTCTTTGTACGAGCGATCTGTTTATCCAGTTCCTTTTCATCAAAGAGAAGGGAGTTACTTGTCTTTTTTTCTTTTAAAATAGGTTTCTCTTTTTCTAGGATTCTTTCATCAAATAATGCCATCAATCATACCCTCCTTTATTCTTGACCCCGATCTACCGCACAATACGTGCTCTTCTTTCGTACCAATGTAAGCAATAACGCCTCATACATCCGTTTTTTAGGGTTCGTACTTGGTCTAACGATCATCAATAGCCCAAATATGCCCATAAAGATATAAAAGGGGATTTGAAGTGTAGGATGAATAAAAAAGCGTAACATCATCGTGACCATAAGTAAGCCAATAATGAACAACAAATCAAAGAGATACAGAGATTTATTAATCTTTAATTCCGTTGAGATTTCTTTCGGAATGTTATAGTTTGCCATGATTCTTCTCCTCCCTATAAAAAAGAGAAGTAACGCTTGTTACTTCTCTTCTGGTTTATTTCGTTTCTTTGATCCAAGGTTTCGTAAATCTTGCCCTGTATTTCGTCCAATTTGATAAGAACGTTTTGTTTTATGGATTGTTTGCGAATTATCAATACGTTCTTTTACCTTTCCTACCCCTCCCTTAAAGTTATCTTTTACCACTTGTGCAATATTGCGTGTTTCTATCCGGTTCTGATCTGGCATTGGAATATCGTCTGTTGAAGCAGGAACTGTATCTTTTTCAATCTGTTGTTTTCCTTGGCGAGGTTCCTGTGTAGCTGCCACTTGTGCTTGGGCTTGATCCATCCCTGTCGGTATGGAAACAGACGGTTCTCTTGTTGGTGTAGGATAACTTACACTTTCTACAGAAGATCCACCTTCACTTGTACTTCCGCCGTAACCGGAAGTTTGGATTTCCTCATGAACAGGTGTACTCACATTTCCTATAGAAGAGCTACCTTCACTTGTACTTCCGCCGTAACCGGAAGTTTGGATTTCTTCATGAACAGGTGTACTCACATTTCCTACAGAAGATCCGCCTTCACTTGTACTTCCACCGTAACCGGAAGTTTGAATTTCTTCATGAACAGGCGTACTCACACTTCCTACAGARGAGCTGCCTCCATTTGTACTTCCACTATGACCAGAAGCTTGCATTTCACCATGTAGAGGAGTACTTGCCTTTCCTACAGAAGAGCTGCCTCCATTTGTACTTCCACTATGACCAGAAGCYTSCATTTCACCATGTAGAGGRGTACTTGCCTTTCCTACAGAAGAGCTGCCTCCATTTGTACTTCCACTATGACCAGAAGCCTCCATTTCACCATGAAGAGGGGCACTTGCCCTTCCTACAGAAGAGCTGCCTTCATTTGTGCCCTCACTATGACCAGAAGCCTCCATTTCATCATGTAGAGAAGCACTTCCACTTTCTACAGAAGATCCAGTACCTTCATTTTCACTTTCACTATAACCAGAAGCCCCCATTTCATCGTGTAGAGATGTGTTTCCTCCTTCTACAGAGGAAGTTGATCCTTGACTATCAGTAGAAACACCTGCTGCTTGCATCTCATCCTGTAAAGAGCTTCCTTGACCTTGACCTGCTCCTTTTCCTTCCGAAGAATTTCCTTCAGTATTTTTGCCCCCTTCTTGTTTCTCAGTAGAGGATAATCCCTGTTGTTGAGCTTTCTGCTCATTTCCTGAGTTTTGACCTTTAGAGGCAGTGTTTCCTTTCTCACCTGCCATTCCTGCCTTTTTCATTTCTTCATGCAGAGCTGGTTGTTTTTCTTTATTTCCTTGTGTAGCTAACCCTTTACCAAGACCCCCAACTCCTGCTGCTGTCTGAAGAGCACCACTACCAAGTCCTTTTCCTACATTACCAATGCCTTTTGCAAGGTTGGCTCCTCCTTTTGCTGTTCTGCCTATCATGCCAATGCTACTTTCAATACCTTTTGCCATCGCAAAGCCTCCTGCTACAGCGCCCCAACCACTTCTTAGTGATAGGTAAGATTTTGAGGTTATCTCCATCTTTTCCCCCACTCCGTACCGTACGTGAGAGTTTCCCCTCATACGGCAGTCCAACAAGCTAATGTTACTACGATTAAATAGCTAAATTTCCTACTTGCCTTCTTAAAGAATCGATACGCTTTAAACCTTTTTTATCTAAGTTTAGCTGTTTTAGATACTTATCAATGGTTTCTTGTTCCGTGCTATGAACTAGCTTATGAGCTTCGTAGCACAACCACACAAGGTTTTTATATTCATCTGTACCACCTTGATTTTTAGGTTTCTTATGATGACATTCCATATACCCTATTTTCAAATTATTGTTAGTGATATAACATTTGCCTCGTTGACCCGCAATGAGAGATATTTTGTTATCGGTAAGCTCCATTGATTGGTTTTTGAAGTTACTTTTCAACAAATGTTCTATCAAGTGATTGTATCCTCCTAATTTTTTATGGAGAATTAACCTTCCACCAACTGTGTAGTTATTTATGTCTTGACTAAAACACATGGGTGGTTTGGTTCTACACCCATAGATAGGAAACAGGGTAATACCTTGTACGGTTCTGATTTTACCATTGTAATTTCCGTATAACCGTTTGTAGGTTTCGGATAGTTTAGGTTCATCCGTTATATGATTCTTTAATCTGTTTTTCAAGGTTTTTAATACTAAGAAATTTATTTCGCAAAAGTCTAAATTCACATTTGTAGCACATCTGTAATAGTTGTGGCTACCGAGTATGATAGAGTTGAGTTTAGATACTTCCATCCTACTGCAATTTTTCTGAATTACTTTGATTTGACTTTTGATTTTATTGATTGTATGTTGTTTTGCCTTATCACACATATTGCTTTGACAGACGTATTTATTTCTCTTTTTCTTAACTTTAAGGACGAAGCCTAAAAATTCAGTTCCTTTTTTCCTTACATTGGTTATTTTGGACTTTTCTTGGCTTATGTCTAAATCCAATCTTTCTTTTAACCATTGTTTGGTTGCTTTATATATCCTTTGAGCTATTTTGTAGTCCCTGCAGAAGATTTTAAAGTCATCTGCATACCTTACTAGCCATATTTCTTTGAGATTTGTGCTTTTCATCGCTCTATATTTGTGTAAGCAGGAGTATTTGTGTTTAGTATCATAAGTCTCCCATTGCGAACTTATCCACCAGTCTAATTCGTTTAATACCACGTTCGATAAGAGAGGACTGATTATGCCACCTTGCGGTACACCTTTAGTTGGAATACCTTGCCCTTCTATTTCCGACTTAAGTATTTTCCCAATAATGCTGATTAAATTTTTATCTTGTATACCCATATTCCATAACTGCTTTTTTAGTTTTGCATGATTGACATTATCGAAGAAACCTTTAATGTCGATATCAACTACGTAATGTAGTTGTCCTTTATTCATTAGTTTCATGCATCTAGCTATTGCGTGATTTGTAGACCTATTAGGTCTAAAACCATAACTATGTTGATGGAATTTAGCTTCGCATATTGGTTCCAATACTTGTTTAATACATTGTTGTATGATTCTATCTTTCATACATGGTATTCCTAGTGGTCTGGTTTTACCGTTCGCTTTTGGTATAACCACTCTTTTGACACTCCTAGGGACATAATTGGTAAGCTCATGTTTAAAATAGCTTACTAATTCGTCTGTCTCCATCTTCATGTAGTGAGAAATATCTACATTGTCCGTGCCAACGGTGGTTGATCCCTTATTCTTTTTAATGTTTCTAAAGGCTAGTAAGATGTTATTCTCATTGAATATATACTGCATTAGATTTCTGAATTTAAAATTCTTGCATGATCGTTCATATAGCCTGTCAAATACATCTTGCATTGTGTAATATTCATTATTTCTTAGTAATTGTCTCTTCTTTAAGATTTGGCTTTCCTTCAAGTCTGTTAATCCTCCTTTAAAGGAGTTTAGCATCTCTTAGTCATACTCGAACCTTGAAATTATTTAGCATTTAATGTTTTCTCATTAACTTGTCTTGTGGCTATTGCTCAGTTCCCGTTACAGAAACTTCAACGCTTATGCCACTACATTCACTTAGATTAAGATAAGTTATAGGTAAACCCTTTCCTCATCAATGTTTCGTCGGTAGTAAAACCTCCACATTCTAAGCTTCCCTTGTTCCATTATTACTATCTGTGCATATATCCGTAGGTCGTCGGTATAAGCCTGTAAGCTAGATAGTGCCTTTAACACTATATGGGGTTTCATAGCCTAAAATCTTACTAACCCACACTTACTACACTCATGTGTCATACCCATTTCTAAGTATCCGCCGTTTAGACCCGTACATTCCCGACTTCGTCAGTTCCTTTCAGAACATCCTAACCATAGATAATTTATAGACCCTAGCCCTATATCACTCGACCACCTCTGGTTCGGTTTTCCTCGGCTTAACCCGTTAGGGTGATTTCTAAGGCATCGCAACGAGCTTATAACCTAAATATGTTTACTCATATCTACGCTATTCGTATCTTTGGGATGGCATTTTAAGGCGTTACCCTCTCATTCTACCAATCGTAATAATAGTTATAGTTTCTGAATTTAATCAGTTAACTACGCCAGTTTTGTAGTAATCCTGCGATTACTTTTGTCTAGCAACAAGTCGCACTGAGGCCGGCATCAATACCAAAGAGACGTTCACACATGATAGGGCCATCTACAACAGCAATACTAAAGGCAATCAATGCGATAAGGTACGGAATACCTTCTAATTTATCGCTGATAAAGACCGTTCCCATCAAATAGACCTTCATGGAAATGAAAATCATAATGATGACTAGGAACGTATTCACTATGTTTTTTAGTACAGCTTTTAACTTTTGTCCATCTGATACATCGGCAGGCGCAACTAATTGGGCTAAAATCGAGTTAAATCCTATTTCGTAACACAGTTTCGCTAGTTTAATTGAGGTAAACAACTGTGTCATCCCTATAACAAAAAGGGAAATAGCAATTGTCCAGAAGTTCCATGACCATCGATAATAAAGTTCTGGAAAGAAATCAAACCATCCATTATCTAATTCAACTAATCCTTCTTTTCCATCAGGTGTAAGAGCTGCTTTATGTTTAATGATTTTTTGTCCGTCTTTAGATAGTTTATCTTTCTCATTTACTTTAAAATCCTTATCGATCTTTTCTGTAATATCGATCATCATTATATTTTTTTGCGGGACTTTATTCGGTTCTTTTAGTTTTGGACTTTTCCATTTTGCAAGGTCAAATTGTGCTACATCTGTTAGATTACTTTTAATGATTTTTTCACTTACCGTGCCTTTTTCGTTTAAATCAATAGCATCAATAGCTTGATCTGTGAATTTATCAGCCTTTAACATACTTGTGTTTAATAAAAGTAAGACTGCCATCGAAATAAAAATGTTAATCATAATCTGTTCACGATTGACTTTTTTCTGAATAATCAACATGTAGCCTATATACAGAAAGGAAAAAGCCAGTAACACATATAAAAAGGGTTGAATCTTAGTAATAAAGTCTTGAATGTCAGGTGAATTAAAAAACGCTTTAACTCCTAATATACTGTCTGTAATCCCTTCTAACCCATCCACTAGAAACGAAAGAACTTGAATACACGCCCATCCAAATTTCCGCAATAAATAGCTGAGAATATTTCCAACATCTAAGTACTCTGAGAACTCATGTAGCTTTTTTAGAACTTCTTCATCCTTCATCTGCTCATCTCCTTACGAAGGTATTACATGCCTTGAAATAAAGCATCAACGGTCATCTCTATTCGTTCATCCAGAGGAGAAACACGAATTTGCACGGGCGCTTCTCCTTGCTGCCCTTTTTCCAAGTATATAGTGCCATCTAATAAGCCAATTAACACCTGATGACCTTCCTTCACAATCGGTGCATAGTCCTCTAAAATACGCTCTAGTTCCTTTGAAATACTAGTCATTCTTTCTCCCCCTTTTGATATTAGGCTTCTTGTTTTCCCATCTCATTTTTTAACATTTTGATAATGGTATTTATTTTTGTTTCAAGAAGTTGGTGGACATTTTTATTCAGTTGATCGCTAACTCCTAACATCTTCAATTCTTCTTCAAAATCACTCATGGACTGTTGTTCAATCTCTTCCACCGTTTTATTCATCGCTTTTGGTAAATGTTCTTTTAGAGCAATAGAGACATTCTTATCGCCACCAAAAAACTCTTTGACCGTCTTAGTTCTATAGTTCTCATGAGTTAGAGAAGAAAAAGGATCTTCGGCTAGTTCCTCTTGTTTTTCCACTGATTGAGCTTGTGATTGAAAAGGAAAGAAATTATGAATCACCAAGGATCTTGGGTTAACTCTTTCATGTAAGGATGAAATATCGATATCTAGAATCGAACGATCTGTGTTAAAGTCATCTCCAAGGTATTCCCAACGGTATTTCAACGATGTTTTTCCAGTGTTATAGATGGGATGTGCTTTGACTCTACGACGTTTTTTATCTTGCCTTTTGACAACCCGAATGACGACACTTTCTCCTTCTTTTAATTCCATTAACTCATTAGGTGTTAAAAGATGCTTGTTATCAACACCCTCCGTCTTGCTCTTATCAGTAGAAAGTCCTTTTCCACTTCGAGATGTTGAGTTAATCGTGCTTTCTCCAAGCTTTTTCGAAACCTCTTGCGCTGTATCATAGTTATTTGTGAGAATGTAGATCGTATTCCCACAGTTCCCTTCAATTGTTGCTGCGTCATCTCCATACTTATTTTTCAGCTGCGGATATGCTTGAATAACTAAATTAAAACGTATGTTTCGACCTAAACAAACCGTGATAATGTTGGACATTCCTTCAATTGCCGGCATGTTGTAGGGTAAGAACCCGGCGCCTTAAGACCTCTCGGTCTTAGGTTTCCGAGAACTCCCCCCCGAACCGTACGTACCCCTCTCAAGGTATACGGCTCTCCGTCTCTTCAGTCTAGCTTCCCGTTATGCAGGTCACGATGACACTTTCGACAAAGTATCATTGTTTTACGGTTCCTTGCTATCATCTGTCTTTCCCATTTCTTTTTCCCTTTAAGGTTCTTTAACTTTCGAACATGATGAACTTCCATTGAACCTTCTTCAGCCTTACACCATTCACATTGATTAGCCATCAACCTTTGAATAAGCGATGTTCGGGATTGGTATGATACTTCCGAAGGAAGTTTTTCTATATCCTTTTTAGTTATAGGAGCTTTATTCCTACGAAATCCCTTATCGTAAAGCACTTCCGTTTTCTTACCGGACTTTGTCATATAACTGACTTGGAAAATTCCGTTCACCATAAATTTTCGTTTAGCTTTACTTAAGGTCGTACGGTACTTATTTGCTAAGGTTTTATACATAGAATATTCAAGGAGATACTTATAACTATTTAAGTGGCATACATTCACTGCCAGTTGATAATATTGATAGGTTCCACGTATTTGGGCGTTATAGTTCCTTAAAATCTCAAGAGGAACCAATTTAATTAATTCCGGACGATGCATTGGTTTCCATTTTCCTGTCTTTTGGTTGACCTTTATTGCCCCTTTTTTAAATAAGCGACTATAAACAAGATCAGTAGGCATATATAGTTCGCACTTTAACGAAAATGCTCTTGTTTTTATTCCATCACTTCGTCGTTTAGAGTGAAAATCTCGCCCAACTTTAACGTCATAACCCAAAAATCGTGCCTTGTGCCTCGTATTTGTTATAAGTGTTTTCTCCTCGGATAACGTTAGCTTAAGTTCAGATTTCAAGAAATTAGCGATGTCTTTCTTTGCTCTGTACGCATCTTCCTTACTCCCGATGACTCCTATTAGAAAGTCATCTGCGTATCTCACATATTGAATTCGTTTGTAGTTTTCATCCATTGGATACCTTTGAGGAATGCGTTCTCTTTCAGCTAATAACTTTCGCAATGTAATAGCTAACTCTTTTTCCTGTATTTCATCTTCCCCCTTAGCTTCCCATAATTCTTTCCTAGCCTTTTTTATCTGATGATTTATTCTAGAATAGGCTGGGTTTGTCTTTTTAGCCTTCCCTATATCAAAAGTTGACTTATATCTACTCATAAAGTTGTCTAATTCATTTAGATAGATATTTGCTAATAGAGGGCTAAGAATACCACCTTGTGGTGTACCACTAAACGTCTTATGGAACTTCCAATCTTCCAAGTAACCAGCTCTAAGAAACTTCCATATAAGCGAAATAAATTGTTCATCATCAATCCTCTTCCTTAGGATATTGATAAGAATATGATGATTAATATTGTCAAAAAAGCCTTCAATATCACCTTCGATGAACCATCTGCTCCCCGTAAATGTGCCTTTAACCTGAATCAGAGCTGTATGGCAGCTCTTTTCAGGGCGAAAGCCATGAGAGAACTTACTAAAAGTTGGTTCATAGATGGATTCTAATAGGTTTTTGATGACCTCTTGAACTAATTTATCTTCTACTGAAGGTATGCCTAATGGACGCTTTTTTCCATTTTTCTTTGGAATATAAACTCTTCTTACTGGTTGTGGCTGATAAGAAAAATCTCGTAATTTATCGACTAACCCTGAGATTCTTTTTGTAGACATTCCGTCAATGGTCTTTCCATCTGTTCCAGCAGTCATGTTTCCTTCGCTGGCGTATATGTTTTGATAGGCATCAAGGAAAAATAATGGATTATACAGATTTCGATATAACTTCTTGTATTTATATCCTGCTTTGTTACTGTGAGATGCTAGGTTTTCTAATACGATTTTTGGGCTTCGCAAGAGCCTCACGCCCCTTCCCAATTTAATATTAGTCGAAAAGACTGTTCTCCTTTGCCTTGTACGAGGCTTTCCCTCGCTCTGACTACTACGAGAACTCCGTTACCATATTGGATTTTCATGAGCCACATACCTTGCTTTTTACACTTGGTATCATCCTCAATAGCCTCCTTACGAGGCGCTCCAGGTTAGATAATCCCCATTTAGTACATATAGAGACTAGACTCGTTATGATGTTGGATGCCACTTTCGTCCGTTACTTGTTATTCAAGTTAGTCAGTCGTTGGTCTGCCATACGTATTACGTATGTTCAATGGAAACTTCGGAAACATTTCCATTCTTTGACTGCGAAGCGTTTCAATGACCCTTCACTTCGGGCGACGATACTCCACTTTGGACTATGGTTGAAGCAGTTTAGCCTTCATCCTTGTTCACAACATTTTTTACCTTGCCACTCAGTCGTACCTAGGTCATTTTGGTAACTTAGGGCTTTCCTTGCATGCTCTGGTCCCCTCCGGGTTTCCCCTTGTAGGTAAGCAAGGTGGTAACTGGGTTAAGCGCAGACTCCCATCTCTTGTCTAAGGAGATTCTCTATATGCCCGTATGGGCGCACGCCGAACTCGTCGAGTAAAAAAATGACTTCCCGATGACACTTGTTTCCTCGCGCCAATGACGCATTTTTGGCAAGTATATAATACAACTGACGAACAAAAATGGATGCAATAACGTGATTACTAGAATCATAATCTGGTGTGACCATAAAAATGGCGATTGGTTTTGTAAAATACGTCACTTCCTTTACATAAATGGTTGGATGCTGTTTCTCTACTGTAAACGTCGTAGCTCCGGTCTCTCTCGTGATTTTATTAATGGTAATCACAGTTTCTAGTCTCGATGAAGTAACAATCTTATCACTCAATTTTTCAGTTAGAATAATTTCATCGTTCTGCTTTAATTCGCTTGTAAAGTTGACTTCGAATAGCCCTTTGGCATCCGTTTTAATGGTTTCTTTTTGACCATCTGGAAAGGTCATTTCTAAGCGAGTAAGGGGTGCTGCTGTTCCCTTGATTGTTTTTCCAAATCCCACGCGTTTTAAATCAACACTGTTTTTAGAAGTCATTTTCGCAATTTCATCAAAGGTAAAAATGGATAATCCATTCATCGTTTGGGTGAAGATCCCACCCCTTGTTGTGCCTTTTGAGAAGTTCGATGTCGCATACTGCATTTTAGCGACACTCTCTGTTGGCAGCCCATCAAAATACAAATCCAATGCATTTTGAGTATCTCCTTTCTTATTAATCACAACCTCTTTCGAACCTAACTCCGATAACATATTCGCCACCGTGTACATCGTGATTTTATCCTCTTCTTTTTCCTTAATACACTTATCCGTGACAGCGAGAATCATGGCATTACATAAACTCATGGCACATTGTTGCCAGAAAGGATCTTTTGCATTCGGATTGTAGTAAAGCGTATACGATAACGTATTGCACAATGCTTGAGCAGTAGAATAATCACCGTCTTTATAGGTTTCTTTTATCATTTCTAAAAGGTTATAGCTCATCGATTCTAACGGATTTAATAAGTTTAAAACTTCAATATGATACCCTCTCTTTTCAAGAATCTCTTTCGAAGCTGCAAGGATCTCAGCTTTTGGGTCATTGAGTACAAGAGCAGGCTGTTGTTCAGCCCGAGAGTACACGTCGATTGTTGGAAAAACAAACGTTTCCCCTTTCCCTGATCGTGTAATCCCAATGATTAAATTATTAACGGGTGAATCATCGATAAGTAAATATCCTCTTTTCGAAAAAAGCTTATGAGCTTTGAGAAGCTTCTCTATTCCCTTTAAAGCCTTATATTCCTTCCAATTCTGAATCAGGTCATAGGTTTGAATACGTGAAACAGGTACGCCACCTCCACCTTGATACATTTTCGTTTTTTCAGGTACTTTTCGATATTGCTTTTGCAGTTCACGTCTTGTTGTGAATCGCCCTGATCCTTTTTGATTGTGGTTTAAATCTTTGAAGTTGGATCGAATATTATAAGCAAATTTAGCTGTTAATAAGGCAGCGACTAAACACATGGCACCATATAAAAGCGAGTACTGTTGAAGATGAATCTCTGTCAAAAAAGATGTTTCCAAATGAAAAGGCTGCGGTTCAAATACATCACTAAACGTGGTTTGGACAAGGTTCTGCGTCATGTTAAATAGAAAGTTTAAGATGATAAGAATAGACACAAAAAAACAAGCACTTAAAGGAATAAGTACTTGTTTTTCAGCGAACAGATATTTTATGGATTTATTAGGTTGCATTTCTCATTCCCTCCTGGTCAATCTGTTCAGATGTAGGAATCACATAATAGGCACTCGATGAAAGAGAAAAGAAGGTTTGATCTCTTGCCTCATACTGATGTTGAAGATAACGAAAAGCCGTGTTAATGTCCCATTGTACCTCTTTCATACCCTCCTCTGTTACCATATAGGCTTCATTAAAAACTAAGTCGTCTTTTTCTTGTTGAGTGAGCTTGGAGATATCTAGAGGTGGCATAGTTGGTTTCGTGCATAATCGAAACTTGAACGCATATTTCAGAAAATCATCCGTAAGAGTGATAGAATCGGCATTCTTAAAGATAATAACAATCTGGTTTTCCAAAAGAATGACATTATGGATACTGTTCGCAATACGTTGGGCATGGAGCTGAGTCGTGTAAAAGGTTCCTAATTCGATTTCGAGAAACAAATCTTCTTCATAGTACTCAACCCCTACTACAAAGGCTTGCTTCTGGTTTTTAACTTTCGTTTGTGTATACATGCTGTTCACCCTTTCTTTTGAAATGGTTTGTTAGTTGGTTTAAATATTAACCTCCGAATGAAAGTGGAGTATATAAAGATTTAAAAATTTCATCCCCATTTTCTTGTAGAGAAACAAAATAGACGATAAGCAGGAACAGGAGAATGACCCCTACTGTTTTCATACCTCTAACACATCCTTTTTATATGTTCTTGAGGACTTCTTCTTGTTTCTTTTGTTGTTCCGTTAACGACTTGATTCTGTTTTCATCCTTTTTGTCTTCCCTTTTCTCCTCTTCCACTTGTTTTTTCGTTTCTTCTACCTCCTTTTTCGTTTTTTCATAGGTTTCTATTTTTTGATTCAAGTCCTGATTCTGAATATGAGCTGCTTCTTCTCTGGCCTCCTTCACTTTATCTAGCTTCAGATATCCATAAGCCTTCATTTCATATCGTTTATCGGTCATTTCTACCCCTGATTGGCTTATCATGTCCTCCCATCGTTGTTCGTGATAGGCAAGATCAAATGCTCCATTTGGAGAAGGAAACGTTTGTTGAAACTCTTTTAACGCATTGACATCTCCCTTCTTTGAAATCATACTTTCCACGGCTTCTGGATGGTTTCCCTGAAGCTTAACAGCTTTCCCATACTTTTTTTGATCGATAAGAAGGCTCATGTAGACGTTTTTTTGTTCATTCGTGAGACTTTGTTCATCAATAGAAGAAAGTCGTTTTAAAGCCCCTTCTGAGTCCCCTAAGAGTGCTTTTTCATATGTTTCTGTTATTTTTTGTTCCAATTTGACTTGTTTTTGTAAATCTTGAATCGTTTGAGCTCGATCTTGAGAAGTAGCTACTGTTGAAAAACACGTTGCTGAAAGGATAATAAGCGATAAGATGCCCCCTCCATAAATCATCCTCCGATTACGAGTAGAAAGGACAGATGTTTGATTCATTTGCACATAATCTTCTGTTGCATCCTCTAAAGAAGAGGAACCATCTGTTGTTTTCAGATGGTCCGGTACTTCCTTTTCAAGTTGTTCAAGAAAACTTCTCTTTCGAGCTTCCTGTATATCATCCATTTCTAAAGAGATTAACTTTTTCTTAATATGATCGACTACATGACGAGCAAGACCTGATCCAATGGAAAACGTTCCTGCATATACCTCATGATCTTCCTCATCGAGGATAAAAAAATCAGCATAAGCCTTTTTCCTAGTACGTTGATACTGTGTTTCTAATGTTTCTGTTAACTCACATGCTTCGGGAATTGATAACTTTTGAAATGGCTTTAACTCTTTCGTTTCACTTTTTATAAACATGACAGACAGCATGTTTTCCATTCCTTTCGTCTAAAAATGAGCATAGAAAAAAGCTATACAATCGACTGTATAGCTTTCTTAACTTCCGAATCGGATATTTGTATTTACACCTTCAGCTAATGCATAAGCACCCATAACAACCACTAACCCAACTGCGCCCCCAACAAACCATGCGATACATTTATGACGACCTCGTTCCCCACCTAAGATTAAGTGATAACCACCTACACAAAAGGCAAGAGCTGCTGCCACCATCGCAATACGCTGCATCCATTTGATAATGGACTTTCCACTTTCTATGAGGCCATTCATCCCATCAGCCGCCCCAAGGGTTAAATGAGAGGTTAGCTGCGTCACATCTACACTATTCAATAAATCTAACATATTTTCCACTCCTTTTTTCGATTAAACTTGAGCTACCGGAATGCTTGTTGGCTTTACAGCAGATTGTTCATTTGCCTTTGGTTCGCTTTTCTCCTCCTCCTCTTCTTCTTGACCTGTAAAGGCACTTAATGCTTGAAGAATTAAATCTTGATTTTCTTCAATAAACTGTTGATGCTGTTGATGTAGCCAATCGTTGTACTTGTTTCCATTCACTTTTAACAACTTTTCTACAAGATCTTTCGATTTTTTTAATTCCTTTTGGGAGATCGTCAAGATACCACCACCTTTCAAAGCAAATCTCTTATTCTTCGAAATACAGTTCTTTGGATGTTTCAATAAAATGAGAAAGTTCTGTTTCTAACTGCGATGAATCATACTCAGCTAAATCAATTTGCTGTTTTAATTCTCCATTTTTATAGACAGCTAAAGTTTCAGCATCTTGTGTTAATCCATAATCCGTTTGGTTTTTTGAACCATCATATTGAGGATCGTTGCTATCTAGTTCCTTTCCATCTACCTCCTGTTCTTTTAAGGCTTTTTTGACTTCATTCATATAAACATCTCGTTTACTTTCCTCAAAGGAATACATTACAAATCCTGTACCGTCTTCTTTCATAAACTTTTTCATTTGAAGAGGATGTAATTCTTCTAGTTCACCATTTCCTTTCACTTCACTTGAATTTTGGAAAGAGACAAACGCTGTGCCTATTCCAAGAGCCACAACGATTCCTGCTACCGCAGAAAGTAACCATTTTTTGTTTTTCATAACCATTCTCCTTTGTTCTTACTATTCAGACATAACAAGCGATTCTGAAACCTACCGAGAGTAATATTTTACCACAGGTTTAGCGATCATCTCTGTCTTTTCAAGGTTATGAAAGGAAATATATACCCGTTTCTGGCTGGAAGGGCAAACCCTATATTGGCATGCATAGTTTTCACTAAGCCCAATAATGCACAACGTTTTCGGCATGTACGAAGAACCTCGTATATCTACTGTTTGGAGTGTTGTCGCTTCTTCGGAGTAACCCTCACGACGAACCCCTTCACAGATCATGGATATACCGTCACTGTTTTGGTGCTAGATCACCGATGAGTTTTAGGACGCACTCATCGAACCTTATCGTTATCGTATACCTTAACCCCCTTGTGATCCATTGAGGGGAGGCACGCAATATAAGATTGTCAAGGTTCACTTACTCGTGCTCCCGGCACGTTTCAAAATCGCTTGTATGCTGCATCTAAGAACTAGCAGGTCTTTTGTAAAACTTCCTTCAATTCTTCATCTTTCTTTCTTCGCTTGGCGACGATGGTATGAGCCTGATCCATTACTGAACGTACTTCATAATAAATATCAGCTACACGTTTGATATCACCTGTTCCTTTTTCTACAGCTACCCCTCCTTTTAACGTATACAACTTTCCATCAAAGGTTTTGGCACTTTTCGCCCGTGCGTCTGATATATCATAGAATGCTAGTCGCTTTTGTGCTTCCATGTTCATCGCCCCTCGTTAAGTATTTAAAAACTTAGTTCATATCCTTATGACCTGGTAAGAAAATATCTTCTAATCTAAGACCCAATGCCTCTGCGATCCTCTTCATATTTTCAAACGTTGGATATTGACGAGTCCCGTTTTCAATTTGAGAAATAGTGGATTGCGGAACTCCTGATAATTGAGCTAGATAGGTTTTACTCCACTTTTCTCCAAACTCTTTTCTTTTATGGTCTTTATTTCCAGCGCCTCCTTGATTACATTATATTCATTTTCAAATATTTTGTAAACGTTTCATTAACCAAATTCGTATATTTTTATAAATTTGTTTAATTTGTTGATTTCACATTACTTTCAGTCTTTGATAAAATTAAAAAAAACCTTAAAGAGAGTAGATCATATGAATGAATTAAAGAAGTATATAGGTACAAAAATAAAAAATTATCGAAAAGAACTTAAAATAACTTCTGTCGAGTTAGGAAAGCTCTCTAATACATCTCAAACCACAATTAGTGGGATTGAGCGTGGAGACAGATTTGCTTCTTTTGAAGTAATGATAAAGATTTGTGAAGTTTTAGGAATTACTTTATACGATGTACTTCCTTCAGAAATTACTAAGAATTTAGATTTAAACGTCCTCGATCGTAATGATGAAAGAATTAATATCATACTAAGTACTATGGCACCAGAAGATATTGAAATAGCAGAGAACCTTTTACTTAATCACATGTCGTTCTTGAAAGATTTCAATAATCTAACTTCTGAGGCAAAAGAATACTTAACAAAATTCATTCATTCAATATCAGATAAATAACCCTTAAATATATGTTATAAGAATTTATTCATTTGCAGGAGGGGAAACTTTTTTCCCCTCCTCAAACATCAAAAAATGTGCTATAATTGAAAGTTATTTTATTTTTCGAATTTAATTTCATCAAAAAAGGGATCTTAGTATTAATACTAAGATCCCTTTTAAGCATTTAGTTTCCGTCTCCATGACCGAGAGTGTTTTTTTATAGTATCTATAGTTTTATATAGACGTTCAGCAATGTCCCTTTTTTTATAACCTTTCTTTTCAAGATTATATACCTCCCTTTCAGAAGATGTAAGACTACGCAATTTCTTTTCTTCTCTCATTTTCCCTAATAGAGCTCCAGCAGCATCCGAGTGTATTTGATTCCTACCTTCAACTGCTTCACGTATAGCCAAGATAATATCATAAATACTACTCTTATTTATATAATTAACTGCTCCTGATTCAAAGGATTCAACAATAACATCTTGCTCATTAATTGAAGTAAGTGCGATTGCTTTGATTTTTTGCTTACTCAATATTTCAATAATCTCAATTCCATCAAGATTAGCTGCCGTTAGATTGATATCCATGAGAACTATATCAATCTGACTTTCATTTTCTACAATTTCTAGAACTTTCTCTTTAGAATCAACAACCTTTATAACCTCAATATCATCTGCTTCTTTTTCAATATACATGGATATATTTTTTTGCCAAAAAGGATCATCCTCTACTAGAATTACTTTTATATTTTTATCTTTCATGTAGATTTACCTCCCATTTGGTTATGAGCTAAGTTTTGTAGAGATCATCCTAGATTTAGGAAGTTTAATAATCATTGAAGTCCCTTTTCCTACTTCGCTATGTACTGAAAGTTCACCATCATGCGCTCTAATTGTTTTATAACAAAAGCTAAGTCCTAAACCATGATTTTTAATGTTTTTCTTTGTAGAAAAATAGGGTTCCATAATACGATTTAATTCTTCTTTGGAGATCCCAACTCCATTGTCAGTAATTTCAATACTAATTCCACCCTTTTTCATTTTGAACATTTGAATGTGGATTAAACCTTCTGTCACAACAATTGCTTCCATAGCATTGTTTAAGATATTGTTTACTACTTCTTTTAAAAGAATTGGATCGCCATATAATATTGTATCAACCATGAATTCAGTTTTTATTTTGATACCTTTGGCAATAAAAATCTTCTCTATTCCACGTACACAATCTGTAATTAATTTTACCATTTCTACATTTGTTTCTTTCAGAACAATTTCTTCTGTCTTTGCTCTAATACGATCCACCATATTATCTATCCCTTCAATTGCAGAAAAAACTGCATCAATTGCTTTCTCGGCCTCATCTAGATCTCTTTTTCCAATAGAATTTTGAGCAATATTAAAGAAAAATTTTATTTTACTTATTTCGTTCTTAATAGTGTGATTTAATACAGCTGTTCCCCCATCCATTATTTGAATGGACTTATCTAATATTTGCTGCTGTTCTACTTTCACCTTGATTCCAAAGGCACCATTTAGAAAGATATATCCAATAAAAAATATATAAGCCCCGAAGAAAAACATAGGTACAATTCGAAACAGCTCTGTCTGTAAATTAATAGCCCTAAGAACGTAATTAAATATAAATACACCTAACCATGCAGGGACGAGCACAATAAAGACTCGAAATTTTTGCTCTCTTTGATAAACATTTATCTCGTCACGCCATGTACAAAACATAATAGAACTGGCAAGCAAAAAGTATGGTGCAGACCAAACCAAAAGGACACGAAAATTAATATCTATATCTGGGTGAAAGTCAGTGAAAAATATCATAAAAACCATTGGTAAAGAAAGCACATAAGCTAAAGCTTTTTTCTTTTTACCTTTAACTCTTTGTGAATAGACAATTGAATACATTAGAATAGCATAGGGAGAAATAACTTCACCTGAAAATTGCAAATATATGTGTGCTGAAAATAATATATAGGACGCATTCTCTATGCCAAACCTTTGTACACCAGGTATAATGTCAGTTAATAAGGCCTCTGATAATGCTCCTATCCCCCCAGACATTGCAAAAGTAATCATCCATCTGTTGGCTTCATTTTCTTTAGGTTGGGTAATAAACAGAATAATGGCAAATAGCAAATTAAAAACAAATATAAATAACATTCTTAAGCGCCTGACAAAATGTCCAAAATATCTTTTGGTTGTTTTGCCACAAAATCTGCATCACCTGTTTTTAAAAGGTCTAATGAGTCATATCCCCAAGCTACTCCTACACAAAGAAGTCCATTTTTCTTAGCAGCTTTAATATCCCTTAACTCATCTCCTATATAAATAACTTCTTCCTTTTTTAATTTGTTATTTTTTAGGAACACTGAAATATCTTTTGATTTAGAAAAAGGGTTAAATGTATAGTGACTATAATTAAAAATATTAATGGAATTATTTATTAAAAATTTATTAGTTGCATCTTTCTTATTGCTTGTTAAAAAGCCTAATTTATAACCTTGTTTTTTTAGTTCTTTGAGCATTTCACTTATTTCAAGTACAGGTGTTAAATTAGGAATAAACGTTTGATATCTTCTTTTTATTGCAATCCCAACAAGAGGCATCTTATATATAGGTACATTGAGCGTTTTACAACGATCACGTATTGATAATGTACTTAAGTGTAATACCTCTTCTTCGCTAATTTTCTTATAACCCTGCTTCTTAGCAATTTCATTAAAAATATCAATTGCTAAAAGCCTCGTATTTACAATAGTGCCATTGAAGTTAAACAGTATAACTTTTTTCATATAATTCTCCTAGAACTTTTTAAATTTATAGAACATTAGTTTTGTTTTATCGTATCAAACTACCATTTAATTTCAAATAGAACATAAATCCTTTTATTTACATTTACTATAGTTGTTAGATGATTACATTTGACCTGAATAAATGTTTTTTATTAACACAAAAATGAATATTATTCATAAATTTACTTTTTATACCAAACAAACAACGTTCAATAGTCTTGTTTTCTACATAAAAATCCACTCTATTATTCCGATAATTAAGAAAAAACCTAAGATTGCTCCTCCAATTGCAAGAACTCCTAATATTATTGGGCCGAAGATAGTAAAGAATAAAAGAATAAAAGAATACAAATAATTGCTGCAACGATAAACAGTGCTGCCCCTAAGAGTTGTAACAGCAAATCTTCTATCGCAAATAAAAAAGCAAGAATCAAACCAATTATAAGAGAAAATGTAATGATTTTAGTTACACTGTTTTCCAGTACTTTCATATAGTTCCCTCCTCTAACCTACCTATAATCATACTCATTTACAAAAATCACTAATTACACCCTAACCTTAACTTAAAGTATCCAATTCTCCAACAGTCCACTACTTATCTTTTGTACATTAACTAACCTGTGTTTAATCCGAAGCTTGTATTTAAGGATGTGTCAATTTTATATTTAATAAAGATAAATACGACTATAGAATATAAACTATGCTTCGTACCCTAAATAAGTTCACCTAAGGTTCACCTCAAGCGCCTTTAGTTAAACTGAAGGTGAACTTAACTCACCCGACATATACACTACATCCCGGACAAGTTAAACCATCACCCTAACAAGTTCAACTAAAGCCATCACTTGTCCGAAGATTCGCCGGAAAGATGTACAAGATGTCGTTTTGTACGACTCTATTTGTTTTCTTAATTTCTTTATTTGTTCAAATTGTTGTTTTGTACGGTATAAAACGTTTCTATTATGTTATCATTATGTCATGATGTATTTTCAAAAAGGGGGGGTTTTTAATGGACTACGAAAAAGTGTATTCCTTAACGGCAATAGCAGACAAACTAGGGCGTTCAAGGTCTAGTGTCTATGATTGGCTCCATACATATAAGGAATTTGTAGAACCGCATACTGTCGGAAAAGGCCGGACAAAGAAATACAAAGAATCTATTTTTCCTGTGTTATCACTTATAGAAGACTTGAAAGCCGAAGGGCATCCTAATGACTATATTCGTGCTTTGCTTGCTTCGGAAGGTCATGATATTGTTGTTGAAGGGGAAACAAATGAGAATGCTCCAGTTTTGACACAATTAACTGAAGCATATAAAACTATCCTAACGAAAGTTGAAACGCTGGAATCACAAAATGAAGATTTAGCACGTCAAAATAAAAAAATGGCAAATGCTATGCAAGCAATGGCTGAAGTAATACGACAAACGGCGGCAACTAATGAAGAAAAAGAAGCAGAGCGTGAAAAACGACAACTTGAACGTGATCAAATGTTAATAGATACTATGCGACAGCTTCATGCTGACAAACAGCAGGAACCGAAAGGCTTCTTCTCAAAACTCTTTGGTAAGTAAAAGAACCCCAACGAATCGTTAGGGTTCTTTTATTTATATGGTAGGTCTCCATCTACTAAAAAGGTTATTCTCATTTGAAGATTTACATAATACAAACGTTTTTTGCATAAAAAAACAATAATTGTAACACATTCTAAGCTAATTGGGGAGGGGAATTTTTTTTTCCCTCCCCAAAACTAAAAATCTCATATATGATGGACTCAATCTCTACACTAATATGGCATCTGCGTAGCTACATATACTTGTTTTGATATATTTTACTAATTTTTTATTGAATTATGAGACTACTTAACGCTATAATTAAACTAACAAAAATGTCCGGAATAGAAAAAAGACTTCAACTGTTTAAGTAGTGCAGCAACACTCTTAAACCGTTCACCCTAATTACGGTAGGGAAAACACTTGTCGAAGTCTCTTGTTAATAGAGTTAGTTTTTCTATAAAATAAAACTTATGTTTTTATTTTATATGAAATTGACATCTATTTCAAGGGCTTAGTTCATCAAAAATACAGACATTGTTTTCCTTTCTCAAGGGAAACAGTGTCTTTTTTTGTTCCTAAAAGGAGAAGATGAACAAATGACAAAGATATTAACCTGCTATTTAAAAGATGTAGATACCTTCAATGGACGGTTCAAATGGTTATGGACCCACAAGTCCACGCTTCGGAAAAAGAAAGAAGAATTTTTAGACGTTCTTCGTATCCACTTTAAACAACATCAATCTGCTATACATAAAGAATTTCCTAAAGAGAATGGAAATGCTCGATCACGTCATCTATAACCTAGTGGCTACAGGCATTCAAGCGATCCGTTCTGAAA
>NZ_JBFTZR010000027.1:0-23577 GCF_056406695.1 Priestia sp. P1_B12_1
TTTTAAAGGACAGCCTTGAATGGTTAAGACAACCTCAAGTTCAACGTTCTTATCTTCGATTTTAATATTTCGTACCATGTTTAATTCCACGATACTTTTATGCAGCTCAGGATCTTCAACGTGTTGTAATGCATTCATAACTTGTTTATTTGTTAACATAAAATTCATTCCTTTTTATTATGGTTAATTAACTTCAAAAAAAATATTTATTTAATTATATTCTGTCAAATAAAATTATTACGGGTTTACTATCCATCCATAGCAATATGATATACGAGAAACATCTATAATTTTAGCTCGACAATACGGAATTTCAGTTAGATTTTTTCTCTAAAGTAATTAAGCCTCATTTCCGCCCCATACTTTTTTATTCTTTAAATTTCTCCAAGAAACAAAAAGCCCATCACAAAATAAATTATGCATAATATATACACAATTCATTTTGTAATGGGCTAATTACTAAACAGTTTTCCTATTAGTCATCCGTCTCATCACATATAAAAATGTAAAAACCAGGATATTAAAGCACTTTACTGTTACCTAATATCAATGAGTTCTTATATATTTATTGTAATACTTTAAATCCTTAAGCTCAAGAGTAAATTGGCAAAAAAGAGCTTTATGATTATCTTTACAGTAGGAATGAATATATTGGCTTCTTATTAATTTTGAATGGGTGTTGCCAAGTATGCTTATTTAACAATATAAAATGCTTGTTTTATTTATATTGAACTTTACTCACATATAGGAATAAAAACCTATTGATATCTATAGCTGAAAAATTGTACAAGTAAAGCTCACTCTCTTGAACCTTTGATTACCCAAAAGTAAAGAGAGTGAGCTCTTTATAGATATTTTTAAGATGTTATATTTAATTTAAAACATGTAGTTTCTAAAAATCGAATCTTATAAGCCCGTCTAACTAAACTATAAACGGCTCTTAACACGAATCAGAAATATCGCCATATTAAAAAACAGGATGTTGTCGATCTTCTATACAGCTTTCACATATATGAAGCGTACCCATACTTATTTCCTGCGAAAGAGATTCTTCCTCCGTTTTCTCAAGCTCCATTTCTTCGACTTTTCCACATACTTCACATAACCATGCCATTGAATTTAGCCTCCTAGTGCATCCTTAATTTACGTTATCTTCATTAAGGATGCTATTAGTTTTTACGACTTGATATCCTGCATCGAGGATAGCTTGTGTAATATCAATGGGTGAGGTAGCATTCTCGTCGTAAGAAACAGCTACTTCCCCATTTGATAAATGTACGTCTACTTCACGTACTCCCCACACATTATGCAAAGCTTTTGTCACGTTATCTTTATCCTGTTGTTGTTCAATTCCCTTAACCATATTTATTTCTGTGCGCATTCATATATCTCCTTATTATCAGAGTTAATGTTTGTTCTCTTCAGACCCTTTCATTCCTTCACCCATTCCACGCATAAAGTTCATCATGGATCCTAGAGCTAAAGAGACATTAGGGTCAAACATCGCTTTACCCATCCCCCATAAACCCATAGACTTATTATTTTCAGTATCAGCTAACTTTTCAATCCCTTTTTCAACGCCCTGTAAAATAGTTTGCATTTTCTGAGGTTCCAGCCTACTTAGAAATTGGAGAGCATCCATTCCCGTTTTCATCATGTGATGCATACCTGGTTTATTTAGCTGTGTCACAGCTATCACCCCAATGTCATGACGGTTCTTGAGAGCTCCCTGAACGATATCCAACATGCCGAATTCCTTCAACTCTTTCAAAATATCTAGGAGAGTCAGTACTGCATCACGGTTTTCACTCAACGCATCAAGAATCTGTTGGATCGACTCTTGTTTTTCTTCTTCCTTACTTGGTATATACCTTTCAATGTTGGTGATCGCTTTGCCCATCGTTACCCTCTCCTTTTTGCAATAATTTAGGAATAGAAATCCAATCATCTCTTTTCCATTTCTCTTCTACCCTAACACTGATTTGAGGTTGTTTATTTCCAAAACGATAGTTATAAGGTGGAAGAGGTGGTACTCCCTCTGCTTCAAGAATTTCCATGTTCACTGACATTTCTTTGTAGTTAGGCGTGTGCGTAACATCATCGTGATAACTACTTGTAAGTCGATTGACAGATCGATTCTCTTTGGATGTATTCATCGTTAAATACAACTCATTTCCTTTCACACGATCTGTTACAATGACTCTTACTTCTACCTCACCATATGGAGAAGTCAAACGAACTAATGCACCATCTTTAATCTTTCTTTCTTTTGCCAATGCAGGAGAAACCTCAAGCCATTCACTTGGTACCTTATATTCTAGCCCTGGCGCTTTGTAAGTCATATTCCCTTCGTGGAAATGCTCTAACAAACGACCATTATTTAAATGTAAGTCAAATTCTTCATTTGTTTCAAACATTGGCTTAGTCCAATCAACAGTGACTAATCGGGCTTTACCATCAGGAAAGCCAAAACGATCTAGACATAAGACAGGCGTGCCTTCTCCACTTGGATTCACAGGCCAGATCTGACTGTTAAAATTCTCTAACCTTTCATAACTAACGCCTGAGAATAAAGGAGACAGGCTCGCTGCTTCGTCCATAATTTCACTTGGGTGATCATACGTCCATTTTGCTCCCATCTTATTTGCAAGGTCTCGAATAATCATCCAATCTGGCTTTGATTCTCCAAGTGAATCAAACACTTTGTATAGTCTTTGAATGCGTCTTTCTGTATTCACAAAAGTACCATCTTTCTCCAAACTAGGAGATGCAGGTAAAACAACATCAGCATATTGAGCTGTTTTACTGAAAAATACATCTTGAACAACGAACAAATCTAATTTTTCAAACGTTGATTGGACGTAATTGATATTAGAATCAATAACCGCCATATCTTCTCCGAATAAGTACAATGCCTTTAGATTTCCTTTATTAATTCCCTCTACCATCTGATGGTTATTGTAACCTGGATTTTTCGGTAAGGTTACGTTCCAAGCATCTTCGAAACGAGCTCGTACTTTTTCATCCTGTACCGGTTGATAACCTGGGAACCAGTTAGGCATAGTACCAAAATCACATGCACCTTGTACATTATTATGTCCTCTCAACGGAAACGCACCAGCATTTGGTCTTCCAAAGTTACCTGTAATCGTAAGTAAGTTACAAATAGCTGTACTTGCATCGGTTCCGCCAGCATGCTGTGTAATCCCCATTGCCCACAAAATACATGTTCCATCTGCTTCATGAATCATAGTAGCCAGATTGATTAACTCTTTTTTTGTTAATCCAGATGCCTTTTCTGCATATTCTAATGTGAATTTTTGCAGTGATTTAACATATTCTTTATAACCATTAACTCTATTTTTCAAGAATTCTTTATCTTCCCATCCTTGATCGATGATATATTTAGTGATAGCCGAAAGCCAGACCAAATCGGACCCTGGTTTAGGATGAAGATGTACATCAGCTCTCGCAGCTAATTCGTGTTTCCGTAAATCAACTACTGCCAGCTTTTGACCAAATAGTTTATGAGCCCGTTTTATACGAGTTGATAAGACTGGATGAGACTCTACTGGATTTGCTCCAATAACAAGCACTAAGCCAGAATTAGCAATATCCTCAATAGTTCCTGAATCACCCGAATATCCTACAGTCCGTAGTAAGGCAGTAGAAGCCGGTGATTGACAATAACGCGAACAATTATCCACATTATTCGTCTGTATAATTGATCTAGCAAATTTCTGATAGATGAAATTATCCTCGTTTGTACACTTTGAAGAGGCAATAAAACCAATTGAATCGGGACCGTACTGTTCCTTTGTTTTATTAAGTTTATCCGCAATAAAGGTAAGCGCTTCATCCCATGTTGCTTCTACAAATTTGTCCCCTTTACGAATTAAAGGCTTCGTTAAACGTTCTTCACTGTTAACAAAATCCCATCCCCATTTACCTTTTACACAAGTAGAGATACCGTTTACAGGTGCTTCAGCTTGCGGTTGGATTTTTAAAATCTCACGGTCTTTTGTCCACACTTCGAAACTACACCCAACTCCACAATAGGTACACACGGTTTTGGTTTTCTTAATCCGACTTTTTCTCATGCTTGCCTCAACTTCAGAAACTGCAAAGATCTCTTGATATCCAGGCTCTACTACTTTCGTGATATCAACCATAGGCGCTAGAACATCAGCAGGTATCCCCGTCATATAACCAGCGTTTCCAAGCATTGATTTTTCCATTAAGGCGTTACATGGACAAACGGTTACACAATGTCCACAAGAAACACAAGAAGACTCATTGATTGGTACATCGTTATCCCATACGACACGTGGACGCTCACGATCCCAATCAATTGAGAGAACTTCACTTACCTGAAGATCTTGACAGGCTTCTACGCATTGTCCACAAAGGATACATTGATCTGGTTCATAACGATACATTGGATGCGACATGTCTGTTGGATAAGGCTTTGGTTGAAATTCATATTTTTGATGCTCAACCTGTAACTCTTCAGCTGTATTATGTATAACACAATTTCCATTGTTGTTATCACAAACAGTACAGTAAAGCTCGTGGTTTACTAAAATACGTGACATGGCTTCCAGTTGTGCTTCCTTAATCAAATCAGATGATGTCGTAATATTCATTTCAGGTTCACATGGTGTAGAACACGAGCGCACCATTTGTCCATCAACCTCTACATAACAGGTGTCACACGTCTGGATAGACGTTAGACTAGGATGTTTACATATGTGAGGTATATAAATATCTTGAGATTGCGCAACATCTAATATTGTTTGGCCTTCTTCAGCTTTTATGGTTTGACCATCAATCTGAATTGAGTATGATGAATCCTTCATTTTGTTTTCCTCCATTCTTCTGAAACAATTTGTCGATAGTGTAAGTAGGAGATAGACATTATTGTTCACAGGCTAATCGAGCTTGTTCCCTTTTAAAACGAATTATCTAGGTGTAATAGAGTAGTATTTCTGGATAAGAAACTAGGACTTAGCTGACTCTTTAGTAGAACACTTTCAAAATGTCTTTATATAGCACATCTCTTATCTTCCTTACTATTATCTTCAAATTCATGATGCTAACAGAATGCCCCACTGATATTATAAATATTCATCATAAAGAGCTTTTCTCAAAAGGCTAAAGGTTAAAATCTTTATAAATTGTAACTTTGTAGAACTTTCAAGTATTCTGTATAAACGTTACGTATGGTGATTTAAGTTTATGCAATCATTAAGGTTCTGCCTTTTGAGCGGGTTTTTAAGTAAAACTTCCTTGCTCATCTCTCGAGAAATTTAATTAATATTATGTTATTTCTTTTGATATTTATGAAGTGATAGAAAGGCGAGGAGAGAACCGTAAATAAAATGCGTATTCTTCAATAATAAAAAAGTAGGGGCAGACCATATATAATATTTAATTGTTCTGCCAGTAAAAGTGATTCTTAAAATATAGAAATCCCGCAAAAGATGCGCCATTTTTCTCTAAAGTAACAGAGAAGTAATGACGCATCTTTCGTTTTGGAAGTAATTTATTCGCTAGCTTATTATTTTGATTACTTTAACAAAATTTTAAGCAACCATATATAAATAAACAGCTATTGAATTGATTTTTTTCTTTTCTATAATGTTTAGAGCCTTACGAAATCTTCTCTCTATAAATGAGGTCTTCAGCTAAAGATGAGAACATTTCGCCAACAAGTGAATCTTCATCATAGATATTTGAATCTTTATTTTCTTCTCGCTTTGCAAAAGGGATTTCAGCTATAACATCAGACTGTATCTGCTGAGCTAACGTGTCACCGCCACCTTTTCCAAATAAGTAGTTCCGTGAACCATCTTGCTCTTCATAATAGGCCATATTTTCAACCACACCTAACACTTCGTGTTTTGTATGCTTAGCCATAGCTCCTGCTCTTGATGCCACAAAAGAAGCAACACTATGAGGAGTCGTGACAATAATTTCTCTTGCCTGAGGRATCATGGCAGCTACATCAATAGCTACATCTCCTGTGCCAGGAGGTAAGTCTAAAAGAAGATAATCTAACTCTCCCCAATGTGTATTCGCAAGGAAATTTTGAATCCATTTATTTAACATCGGTCCCCTCCACATAACAGGATYGTTATTATCGGTAAAGAAGCCCATGGACATTACTTTTACGCCGTGACTTACAACAGGAATAACGGTCTTATCAATCATGGTTGGTTTTTGTTTTACTTCCATCATAGCCGGGATACTAAAGCCATAAATATCAGCATCTAAAATCCCTACCTTTTTTCCCATACGAGCTAAGGCAGTGGCAAGGTTTACCGTGACAGTTGACTTTCCTACTCCCCCTTTTCCACTCGTTACTGCAATAAATTGAACGCCTGAATCTGGCCGTAACATAGCAGGCATACCCGTTTCTGTAGTCGCACTCTTCTTCAACGTTTTAGTTAAYGTAGCACGTTCTTCCGGGGTCATAGAACCAAATGTTAATGAAACACTTGAAGCGCCAATTTCTTTCAACGCATTTTCAACGTCCTCTTTTATTCGAGCTTTTAAAGGACAGCCTTGAATGGTTAAGACAACCTCAAGTTCAACGTTCTTATCTTCGATTTTAATATTTCGTACCATGTTTAATTCCACGATACTTTTATGTAGTTCAGGATCTTCAACGTGTTGTAATGCATTCATAACTTGTTCATGTGTTAGCATACTTATCATTCCTTTTAAGTTAGTTTTATTTTATTACTATACAAACAAGTAAATAGGAGACAGACGCTTTTATTCTTTAGATATTACTTGTTTATTCATTTATCTAAATTCCCCAACCGGAAAATAATGTGTAAAATATTGTTTCTATGTAGATGAATTTAAGGGTTTTTCAGTTATTCTCTCCCTTAATTCAACTTTTTAATCATCTAGATCATGTAAAAAAGGAGTAAGGGATGCACCCTACTATTTGTAAATTAACAACTTAAATTCAATGTGATTTATACATAGAAATAAGAAGATTGTACAAACTATAATTTGAATAAACTTTAAGGAGGAATAGGCATGTCAGTATTGGATAGTTGGGATAATTGGAAGGACTTTTTAGGAGATCGTTTACACCATGCACAAAATGAAGGTATGCAAGAAGAGGTTATTCATGATCTTGCTTTCCAAATTGGTGGCTACTTATCATCTCAAGTAGATGCTAAAAACACACAAGAACAAATTTTAGCAGACCTTTGGAGCGTTTCTTCCAAAGAAGAACAACATGCAATTGCAAGCAGCATGGTGAAATTAGTTCAGAACAACGGAACATCACAATAACGTACTCTTTCTAAGCAGAAAAGAGATATTACAGTGCGAGTGGATACTCATTTTTGCTTAGAAAGAATTAAACTGTGATTAGATTGATAAACAAGTGATCGTCTATAGCCTTTACAATATAAAATTTAAAAAAATTATTGTGAATATCGATTGTAAGAGTTATCTTACGTACATCTTATACTAACAATAAATGAAAACACTGCCTTACTGATGTAAGGCAGTGTTTTCATTATACAAAAGAAGGATTTTTATGAATGGATTCTTCACACTCATTTGTAGTTTGCTCAAATTAAAACAGAATTATGCTTGCTAAAATAACAAATAGATAAAAAGAGTTTCTTTCTTTATAATGAATACATTTCTTTTACTCAATAATACCATGATCCAAAACTCTCACAGTTGATGTTACCTGAACATTAGATTTTGGAAAAGTAGTTGACCAGTTGTCCTCAATTTTCTTCCAATGTTGATACTGAAAGGCACGTGCATAATCCCCAAATCCAAACGGATCTAGTTGCTCCTTCTGAACTTTTTGGATTAACGTAGTTAGCTCCCGACTAAGTTGTTTGGCAAGAATCGTATTTAAATTTTCTTGGTCTTTTTTCATATTCATATTAAACGTACGCTCGGCAAGTGAAACGTTCAGTTTCATTTTGACATCAAAAGCAAATTGATCTCTATTGTAATGTGTTTTAACCTTCTTTTTCATACTAATGACATTTATGGTGATAAAATTTGACCCTCTTACATTTCTAGGAGAATACTTAGTTTCAAATGAATCGGATGGTATGCGTATGGTAAGGCTAACGGGCATTTTGGCCTTTTTTTGCAACATGAGAAGGAGAGCACTTTCCTGACGATTCAATGACATTTTATAGAATCCTTGTTTAGTTAAGAGGGCAGTTCCAGTAACAACTAGATCCTTATTTCCTTTTTTGATTTCTGAGATAGAGGGTGTAACTCCTTTATCAAATAATTGTCTATGGAGATCTTGTAGGGTCGTATAGGCTGTACGGTTGTATTGTTTATTCACATTAACTATGTTATTCAAATACTCGGGTAACATTGGTTTGTTTTTAAATTCACTGTTTAGAATAGATGAGACAGATCCCTTTACAGCGACTATACGTGTGTTTCCCGTATCTTTAGGGTCACGATACCATACATCTAGATAGGGCATAATCCCATCCTCTTTTAATAATTTGTTGCTAAATAACATTGTTTGTATCTTTCCTGTCACGACTAATGGACTTGAGCTGTTAAACTGTTCTTTGGCCTCTCGAGGAGTAATTGCTTTTTTTTCAAACACTTCATAGGTTTGGCCTGCGCTTTTATCAAAAATGGGACTTACATTATACATGAGTAGTTGATTATTTTTACTCACATCAAAACCATAGGTCAATGAAATAGATTGCTCTTCGAGCTCTGTTCGATCCCAACATCCTACCATTGTGAGTAACATTAAAAACACAAGAATGAGTCTGACACAGTATTGCATCTAGGTCTTCCTCCTTTGCCAATACGTATAACCTGTTATGTATAGAAGGAATACAACAGGAAAGGCATAGCACACAAAATAACCCGTTATTCCCCACCAGTCTCTCCAGATAGCCATTTGTCCCACAGAAGGTTTAAAAAAGATAGTTACTGCAAAAATTAATCCTAATAGTAGATAAACAGGCAAGTTCCATCTTTCTTTCTTATATAACTGATTGATCCCCTCTACTGCTGAAAAAAAGTAAGGGATAACAGAATCCGAGAAAATAAAGATAAAGAAGGATAAAAAAACGATTTCAAATCTTTCAAGGAACGTAAAATGAATTGGTTTCACTAGAGTAAGTGTGGGCCATACAAATTGGGATATTTCATCTGGACTAAAATAAACAAAACAAACAAATGTAATTTGAAGGTACGCCACTAATGTGATGATATTAGCAATGACAATTCCTTTGCCTGCGCTTTTTTTCTGTTTGAGATAAGGGTACAAGATAAAAGCGAATTCAAATCCTAAAAAAGGAAGTACGGACATTTTGGCCGCATGTAAAATCGGCATCCATCCTTCTTTTAAAATAGGAAGAAGGTACAGAAGGTGACTCTCTTTTAAAGGCATTAAGAGCAAGAACGGCATCCAAATCGTAAAGAAAAAAACAAATACCGCATATCGACTAATAATCCGTACTCCGCCACGAGCCAACATGAATGCTGGTATAACTGCTAAAGCCATAACGGCATAACTAGGAGTTTTAGGTAATACCCATAATCTTATGACATAGATAAACGAAAAAAGTAATGACATACAGCCCAATAAACAGTATAGAATCCAGATAACCATTGCTGCTTTCCCTAACCATTTTCCCATATAGCGTGTTAACACATCTATTAAGTAGTCTCCGGGGTGCTTGGCCATAATCTTTATAATACACAGGCTAATGAGGGTTGTAATAAACCCTCCAATAAGAAGAGAGATCCAACCATCTGTGCCTGCTACTTGTTCTAACTCATGAGGAAATGTAAGTAAACCAAAACCGACTTGCACGCCACTAATCGTCAGAATAAATTGCCATAAAGAAATTTCATTTCTCCTGTGTTTGTTATTCACTCTTCTTCCCTACTTTCTTCCATGTTCCTGAGCGCTTCAGCTGTTGAGGTTTAACAGATAACGGTCGTTTCTTTAACATCCGTTGTGGTAAACGAACAAACGTATCCTTTAAATCTGCCATATGCAACGGTGAGAGAGGACTACTGTAAGGTGAACCCAGAGATTCTAACGAAAGTAAGTGAATACTTATTACCATCATACCAATGACAATCCCTATTAATCCGAATAAAGAAGAGATAATCATCATAGGAAAGCGAATGATCCGAATCCCTCCTGCCATCTCTAAATCGGGGATAATAAAAGAAGCCACTGCCGTAACTGCTACCACAATAACCATCACATTACTCACCAGCCCAGCCTGGACGGCCGCCTGACCAATGATAATTCCTCCTACTACGCCTACGGTTTGTCCAACAGGAGCTGGAAGACGGATACCTGCTTCTCGAAGCATTTCCAGTACCAACTCCATGAACATAGCCTCCAGTAAGGGAGGAAACGGAATCTTTTCTCTAGATTGCTCAAGGGTTAACAGCAACTTGAGAGGAATAACTTCATAATGAAAGGAAATCATGGCAATATAAATAGATGGAGTAAAGATGGCTATAAAAAATGCTACAAATCTTAGAAGACGGATAAAAGAAGCCAGAATCCATCTTACATTGTAATCATCAATTACATGAAAGAAAGAAGAAAAATTCATAGGTCCAATGAGAACACTTGGAGAACGGTCCACAACAATAGCAACTCGACCTTTCAGAAGTTGATGAGCAGCTGTGTCTGGGCGCTCCGTTATATAGAGCTGCGGAAAAGGTGTATAGGAGTTATCTTCAATCAGTTCGGCTAACTCACCTGTACTGAGAATGGTATCTACTTTAAGAGAATAAATTCGTGATTCCACTTCTCGAACAACATCTTCGTTCACTACATCGGCTAGATACATGACGGAAAGCTTAGTACTCGACCGGAGCCCAATGGTACATTCTTTTATTTTTAATTCACGACTGGAAATATAACGACGAATTAAAGCAATATTTTGGCTAGCTGTTTCTGTAAACCCTTCGTGAGATCCCTTTAATGAGGGTTCCACGCTTGGCTCCTCAATACTTCGTTGTGGCCAGCCTTGAGTCTCAATCTCCAATGCGACGAGCTGTTTATCTATCAGTAAGATACTTTTCCCACTTAAAAGAGCCTGTTCAATTTCTGCCCATTTTTCTACCTTTTTGATAGGTCCAATCGACATAGAAGACTCCCAAAAGTCTTTTTCATTCCCTTCTTGAAATAGTAAAGGACGAAGAATATCTGTATTAATAGATGTTTTATCCACGAGGCCATCCATATATATAATTGCGGCTTTCTGTCCTGTTTTTAATGAAAAATTCCTTGTGGTTAGTTCTGGAATTCCACTAAAAAGCATAGACAGTTGTTTTAAATTCATAGAAAGAGCAGAAGAAATCGTACTATTTAAAACATGATCAGCCTGTTCCTGTGAACAAAAACTCTTTTTTCCCCTTAACCATTGACGAAAAAAAACCATACATTCATCCATCTCCTAGCTATGTTTTCTCAGCTTATTATGGAATGTTGAGAGGGTTTATATACCAGCTATTTCAATTTAACAACTTACTTTTAGTGACTAAATCTACTGGCAAAGCAAAGGCTTTTTAGTATTTTACATACTAAAAAGCATAAAAAGACTGGATAAGGGCATCATTATAAAGGATTATTTACCTCACTCATTACGATTTTAATATAAACGAGAAAGAAGGTTGGAAAATGGATAAAGAAACGTTATATAAGCGCGTACAGGCCATGATTGTTTCCTCAACTAAAGAGCCAAAATACATGGCCCTCTCTACAGTGAAAATTGCTGATCTATTTAGGGTAAAGCCCGAAGAAATTGAGAAAACGTTACTAGAATTACTAAATGAAGGACGATTAAAGAAGGAAAAGTTGCCAGATAGACCAAATTATGAAGTGTATTTATTACCCTAATAACTTGTAGGTTTCTTTATTGGTTCTGGCGTGAAAAATATGCCATAGAAATTTAAGACTTTAATTGTCTTTAAGTTGTTGTTTACCAAGCTAACTCAAACAGTTTATGGATGAATTTTTCGAATTTTGACAGACTTACCTTTTTGGTGAGTCTGTTTTTAATCATATGCGTTGACATTGCATCACAAAGTAGATAAGAAGGTAGTAAATTATTCAGAGATAAATTTTAAACTAATTTTTAAAAATTTTTATAATAATTTAACTCTCAGGAATTTTTTATTTGTAAGGAAGTGAATGGATGGATTTATTAACTTTTACTGAGGAATTTTTCAATTATATAAAAAGATTTTTACTTTTAAGATTTGTACTATTCACTTTAGTCCTCATACTTTTCTCCTTCGTTATAAATCGTAGTATTAATTGGTTCTTTAAGAAGTCAAGTTTTTTTGATAAAGAAATAGAACAAACAATTCAAAGTGTAATTCGATCTATTTTTAGATATGGAATTATGATTAGTCTGATTATTTATCTAATTAGTCAATTTGTAGATATAAAAGGTATTCTGGCAGGTGCAGGAATTGCCGGAGTTGTCATTGGGTTTGCTGCACAACAGATGCTAAAAGACGTTATACTAGGCTTCACGAGATTAACGGACAAGGAGTTTCGTGTTGGCGACTTTGTAGCTTTCAACGGAACAAATTCAGGTACTATTGAGGAAATCAGTATTCGCTTTATCCAAATTCGAGAATGGTCAGGGAAACTACTCACCATCTCACACGGAGAGATTAAAACGATACAAAATTTTAATAAAGGCTGGATGAGGGTTATTGAGCGAATTACAGTAAGCTATCAGGAAGATCCTAAAAAAATTAAGGAATTATTAGAAAAAACATGTGTTATCTGCAATGGAAAACTAGATTCCTCTCTCTATAAACTTGATGGTAAAGCTGTTGAATCATTTCAATATATTGGTATTACAGACTTAAACCCGAACCTTAAATATGTTGGATACGAATTTTGTATTGTAGGTTTAGTTAAACCTGAAGATTATTTTGAATCTTCCAGACAAGTAAGGTTTGAACTAATGTCTATATTCCATAAAAATCAAGTGCAAATTCCAACATTAAACATGTTTGCTCATTTTGAACGATTGGATAGGGATCCAGAATAGCATCTTTCAAAAGTAGGTAGAGAAAAATAGTCGTTTGGGAATCCTACATTCAATTATGAAGCATGATTACAGATCTTAGTTAGATTTTAAGCTTAGAGATCTCAGACATTCTCAGACTGTAACTCCATGTCTTTTTTATTTTTTAAGTAAGCAAACTTTCTGAAGTCCTGTCGACAAAACGTTGCTAATATATAACAATGTATTTTTAAAAAAAGTAATCACTGACTTTTAAAAAATACAGAAAAAACAGGGTTGTTTTTATATCTTAAGTCAATGAATGAAATCTGAATTGCTGAGTTCTTGACTTACCAATATTCTTCGTATTTCTCCCTGAAACAAAGGCACGATAAAGTTACATCCATTATTCTTTAATTTTTACATACGTCCCGTCAATTCATTAAAAATCGTTTTTTGTCTTAAGACAATATCCTACACGTTTATCTAATTTAGATCCATATTAATGAACTCAACTTATAATTATCGTGTAGTCAATAGATAGCATTCTCTCTTCTATCATCTCTAATAAATTACGGAAACTAAGGCTTTAACACAGATACATCTGACGTTTTAGTGAAGTCATGCCTGACTGATAATGTTTCCACTTAAGTAAGTTACTGATGACATCTTTTTTAAAAATACTAGTGTCAGTGTGTTCAAGCTTTATAAATCACTTCAAATTTCTCCGGAGTTTTTGCACCAGAACGAGCTTTAACGAGAATTATTTAGAATTCTTTACATAAAAATACGATGGGCTAGTACACTAATAATTACAAAAAACTTAAAGTATTTCATAAACCTTCTGTCTCCTCCATATATTTAGATGATAAAAATTTATCTAAATATATGGAGGAAAGTAATATGAGAACAAAACAAATGCAGTTACAGCGAATCCAACATCTAGCTCATGAAATTATGGATAAAATGAATAAGGACAGTGAGTACACAGATTGTGCTACGTCAAAAATAGTTATAGATAATCTTTCACGAGCACTCGGTAACTTGACAGATCCATTTGGAAACTATTCAATTGAATACGTAGAAGAAAAAATAGAAAAAGCCTATTATTTGTTATTTAAAAATAAAAAAGACTAAAATTAAACTAATTGCGTATGAAAATGATTATTATTATCAATACTATCAATAAATAAGGGTAACCATCTTCCTTATGGTTACCCTTATTTATTAAGCTTCTGGTATGAATGTTTTACAATCTGTATCTTTACTATTTGATGCTTGTTTGCCTTTATGGCTAACAACATAAATCTCATCTGCCGTACATTTGTTGCCAGAATTCCAATACTTACAGTTATTTACTTCGCAAAGAATATTTTGTTCCACCTATCACACCTCCCATTTGTTATGATTAACAAATGGGAGGTAGTTGATACGGATCTTTTATCAAGTTTTCTTATGAACGAGATGGTTCAAAGGTTTTACAGCCTGTTTCTTCAGCTTCAGATGTTTGTTTCCCGTCAAAATTTACAACATAAATGAGATCAGCACTGCATTTGTTTCCATCCGTCCAATTCTTACAGGTATTTACTTCACACAATACACCAGTCGCTATGATATTCACCTCCCTTCAAATCCCATACAATTTGTTTGTTAGAAGTTATTTCTGCTTAACTAATAAAAAAACCTTTTAATATCGAAATTTTACTTATTATAAATGAATACTCTTTTATCTTTTGAGCAAACTATTCAAGATGTCACCACATCAAAATAAAAAACCTTTAGGGCAAGGTTTAAAAGAAAAAGACTACTTGTATATAGGAGCAGTAGTCTTTTTCTTTTTAGATGATAATCTATAAATTTTCAGTTAACATAATGGGAGTTTTAGTAACAAATAAAAGCTGATGCTCATTAATATTTTTTGTTAAAAGTCTATACAAAATTCTTGAAGATTTTTATTTACAATAAAAAGAGCCCTCCTGAAAGGAATTGACTCTATGCATGGTAGGCATTTTCCTTTAGGAGGGGCTATTTTATTCATCATGGTTGAATCACTCATATTACAAAAAAAGAGTAGTCTGTACGATAATTAGATGGATGAGCTATAGGCTCACTTAATTTTGTAGCTTGGGCTGACGATTTCTCCGCCTTCTACAATTAAATCTACTTGCTTTTGTGCTTTTCCTTCAAAGAAGTTATCCAGAATCGCTTTTGTGCCGACTTCAATACGTTGTTGCGCTTCTAACGTCATACCTGAGTAGTGAACAGTCATGGCATTTTTTGGCATTTTTCTCCATGGGTGACCAGCAGGTGCAGGTTGTGGATACCATGTGTCACCCGCATAACCAGCTAAATGTCCAGATTTTAACGCATCGACAAGGGCATCTGTTTCTATGATTTTTCCGCGTGCTGTATTAACAATATATGCACCTTGTTTTGTACGGCCCAAGACATCACGGTTAAATAGCGTATCTGTTTGCTCAGTTAATGGAGCATGAATCGTAATCACATCACTTGTTTCGACTAATTGATCGAAAGGCACATATTCAACACCCAATTCACCTTCTAAATCTTCGCGACGGTATGGATCGTTATAAACTACTTTTACATCAAACGGACGAAGACGAGCTGCAACACGTTGTCCAATACGTCCGAATCCAAAGATACCCACTGTTTTTCCTTCTAAGTCATGTGCATACGCACCAACTTTAGGCAAGTTCCATTCACCATTTACAGCTTGTTCGTGACCACCTACGAAGTTACGAAGCAAGATAAGAACTTGCATAACTGCATGTTCAGCCACACTTACTACGTTACTTCCTGTCACTTCGGCAACTGTAATATTTCTTGCTGCGCAAGCTTCCAAGTCAAAGTGGTCAGATCCTACACCAGCCGTAAGAGCTAATTTAAGATTTGGAGCACGATCAATAAGCTCTTTTGTTAGGTAAGCCGGATAGAACGGGCTACAAATAAAGATCGACATATCAGCCAAATGAGGTTCTAATGACTCTTTGGCATCACTTAATGTCACAAATTCATGCCCTTTACTTTTAAAATATTCATGTAAATTATAGGCTTTCTCAACGTTAAATAAATAATTTGGTGATGGTTCTGGTAATTCTACTACTGGTGGTAATACTGCTACAATTTTCATCATGTATTCCTCCCTAGAATAAGGTTCATTTGGATTAATAAAATATAAAAAACCACCACATTTTGGTCAAAAGGATAGCTTAGGCTACTCCTTTTATCCAAAATGATGGTGGTTAGTTACTAGCACATACGTACCGTATACCATCCGCCTGTCAAATGGAAAACATATCTTCTGTTCCATCTATGGGATGTTCAAAAATAAAGATAGATATGACTTCGTCTTTCTCTAAGTCTACATCTGTCAAAAATTTTATAAATTTCGCTCCTACCAGTTCTTCCATATCAGTGGGAGTTAATTCACTATATAACTCTTTTATCATGCGCGTGCGCGCATTCAAGATCATATTCCGTCCTTCTTCAGACCGAGTAATAAACTGTTCTACCGGACTTAGGCATCCACTCATGTGAACAACCGCCCAATTTCTAGTGAAAGTTACCTTGATCTTTTCAGGACCTTTTCCAATCTCATTTTTTCGATAGGATCGAACAAGATTGGCGAATTTCTGTTCCAGATTGTGTATAAGTTCGCTCATACGATTCACCCTTAAGGCTTGTAAGGTATTTGTTTTTTATAACCAAATATCTTACAAAAATAATTATATAACATATCTAACTAATTGTAAATACTTATACCTAAATATAATTAGTTACTTCTATTTATATTTAGGTATAAATTAATCGTCTACTTGGATTGGACGCTGATATATCTTCTATACCAATAAAACACTTATTCATTTTTGACTTGTATAACCAGTAACATTAAGAATGAAATTAGAATCGTTGTTAGGACCCATAACCAAGCCATGGTCATATTGCCAGAATCAATAGCTACATAAATGGCCGTAGGAAGGGTTTGTGTTTCTCCAGGAATATTCCCCGCAAACATTAAGGTGGCCCCAAACTCTCCAAGTGCTCTGGCGAAGCTCATAATACCCCCTGCAACCAACATTTTAGATGCTAGTGGGATCGAAACATACAAAAACACTTGGAATTTATTCGCTCCATCTACCAAAGCAGCGCCTTCTATATCCTTATCTACCTCATGAAACCCAGCTTTTGCAGCTTGATACATAAGGGGGAAAGCCACTACAGCCGAAGCAATGACAGCTGCCCACCAGGTAAACAGAAGCGAACGATGAAAGGCCCACTCAATTATTTCTCCCAACCAACTATTTTTCCCAAATATGACGATTAACAAGAAACCAATGACTGTTGGTGATAAAACTAAAGGGAGTAAGATAATGGTTTCTATGATGACCTTTCCCCTGAAATTCTTGTTGACCATAAACCAGCCCATAAGAGTGCCTAAGACGATTACGATAATGCCAGAAGTAAATGAAACCTCTAGGGATAACAGGACTGGTTCTAAAAAATCATTCCACATGATTTCTTCTCACTTTGTGACAAAGCCATATTCTTTTAGAACATTTAATGCTTCTTTTCCTTGTAAATACTGATAAAACACTTTTGCTTCTTTTGGATGTTTTGTATCTTTGATAATACCTACTGGATAAATGATTGGATCATGGGTCTTCTCATCAGCTGTTGCCACAATTTTTACTTTATCTGAAATGAGAGCATCTGTTTTATACACGATACCCGCATCTACATTATCCGTCTCTACATAAGAAAGAACCTGACGTACATCTTTTGCATAAACAACTTTCTTACTTATCTCATTCCAAATATTTAATTTCTCTAGTGTTTGTTTAGCGTAATTCCCTGCCGGTACAGCATCTAGTGTGCCTAGCGCAATTTTATCTGCTTTTGTCGATAGATCTGTAAAATCTTTGATTGGTTTTTTTGTATCTTTTGGTACAACAAGCACTAAATCGTTGCCTACTAAATCTATACCTTGGTTTTTATTGATTTCCCCTTTTTGAACAAGTTCATCGAATTTATCTTCTGCTGCTGAAAAGAATAAATCTACAGGAGCTCCTTGTTCAATTTGCTGTTTTAAAGCACCTGAAGCACCGAAGTTAAACTTTAAATCAATATTTGTGTGTTCTTTTTCATATTTTTTCTCAATTTTAGTTAGTGCATCTTGCAAACTGGCTGCAGCCGACGTTGTTACCTCTACCTTCTCTCTGGATGCTGATTGTTCTGTTTTTTGCCTTTCTTTCGTGTCCTTAGTTGCGTCTGGATTAGAACATCCAAACAACAGCATACATACCATCATAATAATGGTAAATAAAGAAAACCTTTTAAACAAACTAATTCCTCCTCGTTTTTAGTAGTTAGTTTATGTAAACACAATATATTATGTTTGATTAGATATAATATATTATGCTTATTTATAATATATATTTATTTTAAATTTTCTGAAATATATAGCGAACGAGCTTAAAAAAATGCATATCCTCATTCAATTTAAGTTAACAACCTATCTCTTTATCAAAAACAAGCACTGAAATAGCTTGTGGTTCTTGTATCGTGGCATCAGAGAATACATGAAGTAGCTTTGCTTCTACTACTTCCTCAATTTTTCTACTACATCACCCGCATACATACTTTGAGGCAGTTTCACTCTTGCCAAATACACCATTTCAGCCCCTTCTGACGTATCAGACATACGTTGTTCAACCGGTGTAAGGTCCTCATTGGATGCTAAAATAGCTATGTTTTCCGTGAAAACGGTGTGGAATTTATCTGCATCTTTTCCTAGTACCTCTTTGCGTAGTTTGTAAATCACGTCGTTGAATTTATTCATAATTTTAGACATTTGATAATCCTCCTATATGTTAAAATTACCTACTTCTTAAAGAAAAAAATCTAAATAACGTTACAGAAATAGCCCACCATAAAATAAATGTATAAATAGGAGTACCGTACACATTTACTTTATGGTGGGCTAATGACTAAGCATAGTTAATACTGAACATCCGTCTCACCATGTATAATAAAAAAACAGAACCTGAGGCATTTTCGACATACCTTAGGTCAATGATTTTTTTATTATAAAAAGAAAATCTTATAACTAATGACAATTAACTATAATTAATTATAAATAAATATAATTAATTGTAAATCTTTTTTTGAAAAAGGTATGAAATTTTCAATGGAAAAGATAAAATAATATAAAAGAAAGAGGTGTCAGAATCATGAAAGAACACCGTTCATATACAACGGAAGAAACCGCCCAATTATTACGCGTGTCGAAATTGACTGTGTATGATTTAATCAAAAAAGGACAACTTCCAGCCTATCGTGTAGGAAGACAGAATCGAATTGATGCAAATGACCTAGAAAACTATATTACCAACTCTAAAAGTACAAGCGTAAACCTTCTTGAAAAGGAGGAGAACATTTCAAACGTTCAGCTTAACGATACCGTTATTATAAGTGGCCAGGATGTAACATTAGATATCCTAGCGAACAGTATTGAAGAAAAAGGCTTTAAACCATTAAGAGATTACAACGGCAGCCTAAACAGCTTAATTTCTATGTATAATGGAAAATGTACCATTGTCAGTTCACATTTATTCGATGGAGATACCAAAGAGTTCAACCTCCCCTTCATCAAACGAATTTTAACAGGTCATTCTTACATAGTTATAAACTTAATCTCAAGGTGGGCAGGATTCTTTGTAAAACCAGGTAATCCTAAGAATATCACAACGTGGGAAGGCCTATCTAAGACTAATGTGACCCTAATTAATCGTGAAAAAGGATCGGGTGCAAGGGTTCTTGTTGATGAACAAATGCGTATTCATAAGATTAACCCCAAAGAAATTAAAGGTTATGAAAAGGAAGAGAAGAACCATCTAAGTGTTGCTACGGCCGTCGCTCAAGGGATAGCCGATGTAGGAGTTGGTATTGAGAAAGCCTCAAAGATGGTAAATGTAGATTTCATTCCTCTGATTAAGGAACGGTATGACTTAGTCATTATGAAATCAGAAGAAAATCGTCAATTAATTGAATCTCTGCTTACCATTTTAAATTCAACTGATTTTAAGAATAAAATTCAGGCTATTGAAGGTTATGATATTTCAAAAACAGGTTCAATTGTTTTTGAAACAAATTGATATCTACAGAAATCTAGTATGAATAACTTCTAAACTAAACTTACTTACAATTTCCTGAACTGTAATAAGAAAAAGGGTGACAAACATGTTTGTCACCCTTTTTCTTTTACGTGGTACTCGTTTAGTCCTCAGTACAAGAAAAAGAACTGTTTAATCTTAATTTTCACAGTATCATTGGCTGGGATAAGGTTAAATTCAATTACACTAATAGCTGATATGAAGGGAACTAAAACAGACTAAGCAAAGATGTACATTTGTGTCTGATAAAAAGAGAAACTTTAAAGGTGAAGAATATAAAATGAGGGTTCTCATTATTCATTTAGTAGTATTAAATTAAAGTTGAGATGATAAAAAGAGAAATATTTATAGTGTATCTCTGAACATTGCCCATAATAATAAGCAACCCTATATAATGTGGAATGACCCCTGTCAAATAGACAGTCTTAAGAAAGCTACCTATGCAGCCTGAGTTCTATACTGATAAGGACTCAGGTTATTTAATTTTTTTGAAATCGTTCGTAATTATAAAAATGTATGTATTGGCGGACTGCATCCTTCACTTCACTGGCTGTTTAGAAAGTATGAAGGTGAAAACACTCTGATTTATTACTTTTTGTCTTTTTATTTATAATAAAATATCTAGAGTGTCATTAACCTTCTTATAGAATTTCTCTATCATTTTTAATTTGTTCGAACAAATAAGTAAGGTAAGAATCTAGTTCAAATTAATTATCTTCAATAAAACCATCTAACATAGACTTACTTTCTTCTCTCATTTTTAGTCACTCCAATTTAGTTTTTTCAATTTTTATGTATGATAACCCTGACTCTTTTTTTGACCCATTTTTCTTAAAATGATGCTTACAATTTATCCATTTATTATCTTTTTTATAAGTTCAAGGCATTATATAAAATTCCAAAAACCTTTTCTATATCGTAATAATAATTTAAGGTTTTTTGATCAGCAAGTGTAGTCACTTGAAATGCTTTAGATGTCTTACAATAAAGCAACTCAACTATGCCAGAAACGGTATTAATGATGACGATATCTTCATATTCGATAAATATGAAGATTTTTTATTTCTAGTATGTTCATAAGAGTACCTCTTTTTAGTATGAGAGAACTTACGATACAAAGAAACCAAATAATTTATTTATTTCTCCTTCAACCTAACATACTGCTAATAAGCAAAACATCTTTAAATTAAACAGGGTATCTTTTTGTTACCTAGAACGCATATTATTATAACTAAACATATATACGACATACAGCTTAAAAACAGAAAAAAGCCACTGGTCTCAATAGTAGCTTTTTCTGTTTATTGAAAGTTAGTCGTAAAGTGATGATTCCGTTCATCTTTATTAGTTTGCTCAAAAGTTGCAAGTACTATGCAACCTTTACATAGCAAATTTACAATATTCACCCTCCTCTTTGAAGATTTTTAGGAGGGTAAGGTTACTGTCTCAATAAATTCTATGTATATGTCTCATAAGAAGTTCATTATTAATTTTTTCACTTTTTTATTGAAGAAGTTCTTTATTAAAATAAAAAAAGCAGGAAACTGTATAACTGAATGGGTACTACCGTCCTTACGGACAAACCCATGATAAGCCCGAAAGGGAGCTGACTTCTCGCAAGCACATAAGGTTGTGGCTATCTTTTGACGAAAGAAACGTACTGTTATGTACACCTCCACTCGGAGCTTCGGCGTACGTTTTACTTACCATTATGGTGTGTGAAGAAGATACGACAGCAAATGGACCCGCAATGGGAGGTTTGATCCGTACGAATTGAAAGGCTCACGTATGGTTCTCAGGGGAGTTACGGGCAGTGATGCCCCTCGCTTACCCGACTAAATTGGCTTTGTATATCGTATACCGTATAAAAACAAAAAACTCCACAGAAGGTTTTTGTTTCCAGTAATTTATTACATAAATTACTGGAAATACTCTTTGTTAGCTTTTTATACTATTGATCATCTTTTTGATTTTCTTTAGCTTCTACGTAAGCTTTTTCTAGTTCTGCTGCTTGTACATCTGTTTCTCTAGCAAATTCTGTGCCAAATTTATTAGGTACAGATGTAGCGTCTTGTTGTTTCCCTTTTGTAGTATTTGTTCTAGCTGAAGTTTGGCTTGAGTGTTTGTTATTATTCATTACGATCACCTCCATCAATTAATCTTCCCAAAAGGTTTTTGACTATTCTAAAGGTTTTTAAGGAATATGTAATTGACGATAATTCTGATTATGGTGCGATAAGAAGTCGCTTTCTTACAGTGAAGCTAAAGCTACTCTAATTCATACGTCATTAGATAACTCAACATGATGAATGAAAAAATTAAGAGGATTGACTTCTTTATTCTCAAGAAGTTAACACTTATTTACAACCTAAACAAAGCGTCTTAAAAAAACTTTAATTTAACTAATATAATTTATCTTTAGTTCTTTCTTGATAATGATTTCTCCTCTATTTTACAAACGATTTTATAGTACCCTAATATGATTAGCAAAAGGAAAGGATCAAGAAAAGCTGAATGCCATAAATTCCACCAACCATAGTGAAAGTAACCCCAAGGCTCAGGCAATAATGTCATTATTTCATAAAGCAAGATAGCCAGTATCCAAAAAATAAAATAAAAAATCTTTTTACTAATTGATCGTCGAAAAGGGTACCAGTTCAGAAACATCATATTCACCGGTGGTAGTAGCACCGTATGGACAAGGATGCCTTTCCAATCTGCCCCTTCTGTAAAATACCAATATCCATGATATTTTAAATCGATAAAAACGTCGAAATTACTTTGAAGAGCGATTGTAAAAAACCAAATATGAAGAATTTGATTTCCCGTCAACCTGTTATTCATTTTAAACGCAATAAAGTTAAATAACACAATAACACTAAAAAGACCTATCATACCGTCCATTTTCCTTTTTAACCCAATGTACCACATATTGTAAAAATAAGAAAATTAATTATAAGAAAAAAGCACCTTTTATAAGGTGCTTTACTTACTATCTTGTTCAGCTTTATTTTAGTCCTTGTATTATGGTTTGTTTAACAAGGTGTTGTAGAATATGAGCACTGCGCTATCTTCAACTTCAATTTTGAGTTTTTTTCTAACAATTGAGGTAAAGTTCATGAGCTCCGATAGATTTTTCTATTTTTCAAACATACCTTTACAAACTAAACATCTTTTAAAAATAACTTTTCATCTTATGAATAAACCATTCTTCTTTTACACATCTTAACGTTATAAACTATAAAGGAGTTGTTTATAATGGCAAACAATAAAAATAGTAACACAAACGAACTATTAGTATATGGTGCTCAACAAGCAATTGACCAAATGAAATATGAAATTGCTAGTGAGTT
>NZ_JBFTZR010000028.1:0-22646 GCF_056406695.1 Priestia sp. P1_B12_1
AAAAAGGGTCACCATCTGCGCCTAAAGGATTAAAGAAGAGTACCTTTATTTCGTATACGGTGTTTGTTGCGAAGAAAGCCTTTAATAAAACAGGGCTCACGAAGAAAAGCATCATGCATGAAAAGATCTTAATTCAAGGGGAACCAACGCTGGATATTCCGATTGATGAATGCCCTGGTGAAGTAGGCGTGATTTGTTTTCAAATTACCGTTCTCCCGAACAAAAATGATAAAGAAAAGAATCAATCAGATACGAAAAAAGAACCTAAACAAGAGGCTTCTGCGCCTTCTCAAGAACAAAAGAATACGGAATCTACTAATCAGAAAGAACAAGCACCTGATTCTCAACCTGTAGCAAAAGAGGAGAAGAAAGAAGAAGAAACCGTAAAGACAGAGATAAAAGAAACACCTGTAAAAGAGAAAAAGACTGAGCCAAAGCCCAAAGCACTACCAAATCAGCCAAAAGGAACACAGGATCTTTTGAGCTTTGATGACATTATCGTGCCTGAAGAATTCTTAAAGACACGTCCAAACCCTGACAAAACACAAAAGGTTATTGATTTTGTGAAGCGTACAGGTCGCTTAGATGAGCCGTTGACGATTGAAAAAGGGTCGAATGTCTTAAAAGACGGTTATCGTCGTTATATCGTGGCCAAGACGGTCAAAATGGATCAAGTTCCTGTTGTCTATGAATATAAAAAGTAAATAGAGTGAGAGTAGAATGGTGTAGAGGGAGAACATCTTGACTCAAGGTGAAAAAGAGAACCCTAATATCGAGCACGTGGACTTGGATTATCCCATGGCTATGAGAATACTAGGCTGTCGATTATTAACGGTAAAACATGAATTGAAAAATGTGAACGAAGATGAAAAGGGATTACAGAAAGAAGCTAAAGCAGGAGAAAGCATTGCAATGAGAAAGTATGGCACCTATTTAATTTATGAAATAAATAGGTGAACGCACTATTTTACCTGCAGCTAAAACTGTTCCTTGGTACATTAACGGCAAAATGACAAAATACCAAATAGGGTCCTCTTATTATTTGAAGGTTTTTATGTATATACCTAGAATAGTTCTCTTGATAAGAGGAGGTGATCATATGTTGAGAGTCATAACCGCAGAAGCAGCATATACCACCGAAGAATTAGCCGATATACTTGGTTTGCCCATATCAACTATACGAAAATACAACTTCCATTTTGCCAAAATTGGTGTGCACTTTACTAAAAAACACGGTAGATTAGCTTATACAAATGACGACGTTACCATCTTTCATGAACTAAAAAGAATTTATGCTCATCCCGAAATGACCTTAGAAAAAGCCGTTATAACCGTTGCAAGAAAATTTAACTTAATACAAATATCAGCCACTCCACCTAACATTTCAACTGAAAAGCAAACCCTTAACCTAGAACCACGCGAGCTGCAAATGAAAGAGATACAAAGCTATATCGATGCAAAATTTGAGGAACGCGAACGTCAATTAATTTCAATGGCTCGTGAAATTCGAGCGTTAAAAAAAGCACAACAACAAAAAAAGAGCTTTTATAAGTGGTTAAAAACCTTTTTTGAAAGATAATTTGCTAAAATGGCGGTATCTCGTTATCTAATATTCACACAAAAAAACCTTTACCTAGAGGGAAAAGGTTTTTTTGTGTGAAGTCCAATTTCAAAGAATATCGATAACAAAGACCGCCCATTATGTATCAGTCTATAAGGCGGTCTTAACTGTATTCATGCTATATGAGTATGACAAAAATCTCGACATTATTCTAAAGAGATTAGTTTTTTCTCTTTTTCTTTCAGTATATGAAGGTATAGCAGACCTTTATGCCTATGTTTTTATCTTTTTGGAATCAACGTGATTCAAGATGACTCAAAGTGGACAAGATGATAGAAAAGGAGTGATGTAGATATGTTATTATGGTGGAAAAACCCAAAAAGGTCTAAATTCGGAAAATTTTTGGACCGAAATGGTATTGCTCAGACAGACTTTGCTGAGAGAGCAAACGTATCGAGAAGTACGATTTGGCGTTTATGTAACAGAAAAGACTACATACCCACACCTGTCTCATTAAAAAAAATCATGGATACTGTACGAAAAATAGATAAAAATAAGCAAATTCAAGATTTTTTTGATTTATAAGCCCTACTATAGGCAAATAGGGCTTATTTATTGTATTAAGGACAAAAACTTTATAAAAGTTTACTCGCAATCTATATACAGAAGAAAATGAGCATACTACTCCAAGTTTTGATAAAAACGGTAAATTGGAAATTCCATGATCTCCTCTTTTTCTTCACTAGGAAGAGTACCAAGTATTCTCTTCGCTTTTATCTTATTTTTCAACAAAACTTCACATGCAAAACATATGGTTTGCTCTTTATTACTCTCGGCTCTTTTTTGCATATCATAAAGATTGTTTTGTTCCTCTTTTGATAATTCATGACCTTGCTTGAGTTTAATAAGATAAATATTAACCTTTGCAATATCATCTTCTGGAAACTTCGCTAAATATCGTTGATTTAGATTAAGAGAAAGTTCTAAATAATTTGCATCAAGGGTTTTATCATAAAATTCTATATAGCTTAAAGAACTAGTAATGGTTAAGTCAGCTTGTATATCATGATGTTCATCAGCAAAAGACAATTTTACTATTTCGAAATCAAAGTTTGTATCTTTCACCATTTCTTCAATTTTTAGAGAAGAGAAAATGCTTACTTTTTGGTCATAATTCCCCCTGTTATCAGGCAATATAACAGGTTTAACAGTATTCTGACCGTGGTTACTAGCTACACCTCTTATAAACGAATATCGATTCATTATTTTTAACGCTTCTTCACTATAAAGGTTAAGGAAACATCCATCTGCATACACTAATGCTAGGTTCACACATTTAGAAAGTTCAATATTGATTATCTGCGTTTTTTCTAATTTTTCTTGACGAATATTCAGCAAGCTATATTGCTTATTTTTAAAGATATTGATTATAGCATTGAATAGGGGAGGTAAATCTTCTTTATCATCGAATATATAATCTTCACTTATTCCAATTTGAGTGCAAATATCTATCAGTTCATTGTAAAATTCAATCTCTTCCTCAAGTCGTTGGAGGTCTCCCTTTACATTTAGTGTTCCGCCAGATAACTGTAAAGATTGAAAGGGAAACTTATTGCGCTGTATGTAATAGTTTAGTAATCGTAAACACTTCATATAGGAACCGAGGCTTTTAACTCTTTCTAGATGGAATAGACCAGATTTCTTTCTCCTATCAAAATTCAACGTTAAAGTATCTTCTATAAAGACCTTGAATCCTTTCTCAGTTTCAATGATTTGGTAATTAACAAGGGTGGATTCATTGTTCATGTAAACCACTTCATTTTTTCTAATTTTTAACTCATCTAACTTAGCTTCCTCCACGGGTAACCTAATACCGTCGTCTGGTATACCATATACGTGGATCATCCCTTCAAATAAATTAAAAGCTTCCTGTTGTATGTTAACAAAATCTACTTTGTAAGGCGTAGATTCTTTGTTTTCGGATGTTTCAGTAGAGCGTGTGTGCTGTTTGTCTACCTCTTTTATAAATGTGTGATGTAAAGGATCTAAATTCTCATTCTTCATTTTTTTAAAATCAAAGGAAATAGCTTTCTTTTCACTTGAATTAAGATGAGATAAGAGTGATCTAATTTTTAGTGGAGCTAATATTCGATAATACACTAGCTGTTCAACAGTTGTTGTATCAGTTTCTAGATCTTTTGCTGCAACCTTTTTTTGGGCCTTTGTTGTAACCATTCAATTCTCTCCTTCTTCATGATGAACGTTTAAGTCCATAAAAACCTATCGAATTTTAGTATAGCAATAACAACACCGAATTCGTTAGGCAAATTAAATCAAACGGTGTTATTATTAAACCACTTCTTGTTCAATCAAACTTTATTATAAACAATCAGAATTACTAGACCTATATTAAGTTGATTCTAAATTCATTTGAGGAAAAGGGTGTTCTTGGATTTTCTCTTTTAATTGTTTAAAGAATTCTTATATTTCTCCATGAGTTCAGGAATGCTTGCTACCTATACTTAGATTAGTTAATTTTAGTTGATATTAAGAATAAATGAAAAGAAGTATTTAACACTTTAAGAGTTACTAATTTTTTGATAATATAATAATACGTATTAAAGGTATATATATTATACATCTTTAATGTGGCATAAAATCCTTTAAGAAGAAAAGCAATCCACCTCCCAATTTGGACTAGTTTTTCTTCTTTTTTTATTCATCTAAATCATTTAGAAGCAGATTCTCTTGAATTTAAGTGTATAAAAGCTCTTACTTCCACAACGGAAAGACCTAGTTGATAAGCTTCTTCCATCAGTACTATCCATTCCCAATCAATATCATTCTCTTCTTTCAGCATTTATAATTTCCTCCATATCTGTCTTATCTACATAATCTTAAAATATAATTCTATTGATTCAACGAGTTTCTTATCATTCGTTTTAATCCTTACAGATAAATTCAACTGTAATTTTTAACTGAGACGTTTAGGGATAAAGAGAACCTAAACAAATAAATGGTTTTCCTATGAGTTCCTTTTATCGCATATGTAGTTTTTTATACATATGCTGTAACCTACCTGAAATAGTATCGTTATAAAAAGAAACATGTCTGCCTCTTTACTGTTATAAATATATGCTATTATCGTCCCATCGGTATTTTATATATTGTATCCCTATTTTAAAGCTACCTCCATTTAACGTGTAGGTAGCTTCTTTTTTATGCATAAAGTATAAATAGTCTTTAATAACTATTTTATTTACATAAAATAAATGAAAAGTGTATAATTAGAACTATAGTTATTTATATAGAAGAAGGGAGAATAGGTATGCTAACTAGATTTGAATCCCTCTTATTTAACAGGGAACTGGTGCTCTTAATGCAACAGTACTTTGGAAGTAACGATTATAGGATGAAGGAAAGCATATATACCCAAATTAACCTATTACTTCATGTGTTAAATGGAAAAGGATAAACTTTTAGATTACCTCATAAAGCTATAAAAATTATGTTAGATTTATTTTAATTCCTCCAGGTGAAGAATTCCTTATTCCCATCGGTTTTCTTTGTTCTTTAGTAGGACTCTTATATTTCTCCATTAATTCATCAATACTTGCTACTTGTATAATCCGTATATGTTCTGAAGATACCGCATAACGAACAGGCGTAACCAAAATAACGGAAGGGAATATGGCTGCCCGATCCTCTGGCTGCCAATGCAATGCTTTCCATTCATCTGAAAAGAAAAACTCTTCATAAAGGTTAATCTTTGCTTGCATTTTCTGTTCTGAATACTGATTGCGCTGAATTTCAATCCAAAAGGGAGATCCTTTAAAAATACAAAAGAGGTCTGGTTCGATGCCTCCTTTTCGTCCGGTAGGTTTATCCTCCACAATGACCTGTTTTGGCGCACTATACGTGTACATTTGTTTATAGATATCTAGAATTGAAAGGAAATGGAGGATTTTTTGAGAGTTCTTTTTAATTTTGGCATCTACAGGTAAATAGACCGTAGGAGAATACTGCTGTGTCCGTTCAAGGAGTCCTAATCGATACAAACGTACCATGACGCTATTGCAAGCATTTACGGGCGATTTGAGCTGTTTAAAGAAGAGGTCAACTAATGAGTCTCGATCCACGGCTCTAAACTGGTTAATAAACGCTATAATGTCTTTATCACGTTGAGATAAACGGAAACTCATCGCTGTTCCTCCTTCTCTAATAACCCAAAGATGGATTGGGCTGCCACTTCTAGTTCCAGTTCAGGATCTTTCACGAGCGTTTTATAAGGAGTAAGTATTTCCTTACAAGCTTCTTCATCTAAGAAAAAGGCTTGAAACTCTTTAATCTCATCAATTTTAATCTTCATGCGTCCTCTAGCTGCAGCGTCAATTTCTTCGGCACCGATGACTCCAGCTACTTTTGCATTTATCGTATCGGCCTGCCTTCCAGAGATCCGAACCCGTAAGTTTGCTTTTAGTGCTGAATTCAACAAATCGGCATCGGGACGCTGCATCGCAATAATCGTATGAACACCTAACGCACGGCCTTGGCTTGCAAACTGTTGAATCATCTCTACGAGATCTGTTTCTCTCTTCACTATGGACATTTCATCAACTACCACAACAATCCGAGGCAGCTTAAATGGAAGCCGACTAATATGTGTTACGCCGTGCTCTAACAATAAATCGCCTCTTCGATACATTTCAGCTCGTAATAATGCAAAAGGTTTTCTCATTTCCTTTGCCTCAAAACAAAGCGCATCCACATGCTCAATCCCATGAAACAGCCCCAAATCAGCTCGTTTAAGGTCGACTAATACTAATCTTAGATCATTAGGCGACGTATATTTTATCCATGTGGTGAGAATCACACGCATAAGACTGCTTTTTCCGGCTCCAATTTCGCCAGAAATCAATAAGGTTTCTAAGTCAGCAAAATCCCATGAAACAGGGTTTCCATAGATATCTTGACCAATACAAACAGGAAGCTTCATTTTCTCAATATGAGGATGAATGACTTCATACTTATAATTGAGCATCTTAGGTAGGCTTTTGTGATGAACGGTAATACTAAAGTTCTTTAAGCTACCATTCACTTCAATATTGCTGCCTAATACTTGCCGTAAAGCCCATCTTTTTTTCGTTAAAAGTTCGGGATCAATGCCATTCAGTAAGGAAAAGGCATACCGAGTGTAGGTGTTCTGATGATCAATCCGATGGATTTTCGGGAATTGATAGGAGGTACGATCCCCACGCTTGATGACTCGATAAATCTCTGCGGTACGAAACGCTTTAATCAACTGACCACGTAACTTTAGCTTTTCAAACATGAACATTCCTCCTTAAAACATAAAGGTCGCAAAAAAGTAAATGAGGGCGCTATAAAAGGTGACAGGTAGGATAAAACGCATCACCTTTGCGAACTGATCAACCAGATCAATGACACCCCATCGCTCTAATATTCGTTCGATAATAGCGATTCCTAAAACAATGCCCCCTATGGTCAAAATAGTGGGGTCAAGCATGGCGAATAGACTAAACGGAACAAAGGAATAAGCCTTGAAGGGACGAAGTCTCTCGAGAGGTGGTTTGGGGAATGGAGAAAAGATTTTTCGAAAAGGAAACCTTTTTGTTTTTCTCATGTTGATACCTTCTTTCACTCTTTTAATTTTTTTGCTTTTGACGTACCTGTTTTTTCAGTTCACCGCATTCGGTCGCCCCCTTCGCCTCTTCGGCTCAGCTCCCTTACAGGTTCCATAAAGGGCTTAACGATGCGTATACAGCTTGTATTAACGGGGTAACGCTACTGAACTAGATACTGATTAGGCAATGAAGGCGTAATTCTTTAGATACTATGTAACTATTGCAGTAAGCTTGCCTGTCCAACCCAAAAATAACAAAGAATCCTTACTGCAGTAGGCAAGGGGTAGGACCTTATGTAAGAAGTGATGGGTTTTTATATGCTAGTGTTTGTCTCAAAGATCTATTTTTTTATGACATAATGTAGAAAATTACTCATAGAAAAAGGGAGAATGGATATCCATTCTCCCTTAAGCCATAAATTATAAAATTGTATTAGAAACGTCCGCCGCCAAGTTGTTGCTCAGCCATTTTTACAAGACGTTTTGTGATTTCGCCACCTACTGATCCGTTTGCACGTGCAGTTGTGTCAGCACCAAGGTTTACACCAAATTCGCTCGCGATTTCATATTTCATTTGATCGATTGCTTGTTCAGCACCATATACTAATAATTCGTTGTTGTTGCTGCTTTTGTTGTTTGCCATGTTGTGTCACCTCCTTGTTTCTTTTAAGTTTCCTATTATAGGAGAGGTGTATACATGGTAAATAGTGGATGGGTAGTTCCTCGTCTGATTGACATACTAAATCTTAGAAGCAAATTGCACTGTAAAAAGTGGGATATCTGCTTCACTTCCTTGTGATAAAGATTAAATACTTGCCATGTTTAAGAAAAAGGGTGACAAACAAGAATGTCATCCTTTTTCTTGTTTTCAGCCCTAGTAAGACGAGAATATAGTAAACAGATAGATAAGTTATGCTATAATAGTGATGGGAATAATATGTGAATCATCTAATGTATTCAACGTAGAAAAGAGCCACTTGTAGTATACAAGTGGCTTTTACTTATTAGAAATCTATATACTTTTATTTACATTGATTAATAAAGATAGAAAAAAATACATACAGATGAGGTGTGAAAATGATTCATCTATATACAACAACCAGCTGCGTTTCTTGCCGAAAAGCAAAGACTTGGCTTGAAAAACATCAAATTGATTATATTGAGAGAAATCTATCGTATGAACCTATTACAGAAGACGAAATTAAAAATATTCTTAGCATGACAGAAGAGGGGACAGATGAAATTATTTCTACCAGATCAAAGATACTTCAAAGGCTAAATATAGAGATAGATGAACTTTCCTTACCAGAGCTATATAAATTGGTGAAAATCCACCCAACTATCCTTAAACGCCCCCTTATACAAGATGAGAAAATATTACAGGTTGGATATAATGAGGACGAAATACGCGTTTTTATTCCTCGAAAACTTCGTACTCTATTACTATAGAACAATTCGTAATAAGTAATCCTTAAACGTGTTTTACACCTATAGAAAAAACCTTCAATTTTGAAGGTTTTTAATGATGAAATCATGATGTTTTTAAGATTATTTATTGTATTTACAACTTATGCTTTAACGTGATATCTACCTTTTGGTACAACTAAAGGGGTAGCTGAAATAGGATCTTGAATTACAGTACAATTAAGCCCAAAAATATCTTTTACTAATGTATCTGTAATAATATCTGATGGCTCACCTTCTGCTACAAGTTTTCCTTCTTGAAGTGCAAATATATAATCTGCATACCGCGCTGATAGGTTAATATCATGAAGAACCATAACAATTGTCGTTCCGTATCTTCGATTAAGATCCGTTAGCAAATCTAAAATTTCTACTTGATAAGTAATATCTAAAAAAGTCGTCGGCTCATCAAGAAATAAAATATCGGTTTGCTGAGCTAAAGCCATTGCAATCCAAACGCGTTGCCTTTGACCACCTGATAGCTCATCAATATCATGATTTGCAAATTCAGTGATATTCATAATTTCCATAGCTTCAGCAACAGCTTCATAATCCTTTTTTGACCATCCACTTAGCAAAGATTGGTGAGGAAATCGACCTCGACCAATTAAATCTGCTACCGTTATGCCTTCTGGTACAACGGGAGATTGAGGTAAGATACCTAGAACACGAGCTAATTGCTTCGGTGGAATCTTACTAATTGCTTTTCCATCAAGTGTGATTTCTCCAGCTGAAGGTTTAATAAGTTTGGCTAGTGTTTTTAGGAGCGTAGATTTCCCACAGCCATTTGCTCCGATAATAACGCTTATTTTATTGCTTGGTATTTCAAGTTCAATGCCTTTTATAATCGTTTTATTGTCATAGCCCGACATTACCTTTTTGGCTCGAAAACTATGTATTGTTTCCATTATAATTCTCCCTTTCGGTTCATTCGGATTAATAACAAGATTAGATATGGAGCTCCAAGCAATCCTGTTATGACCCCTACAGGAAACCTATATTCAAAGGCAAATTGTCCAATTAAATCTGCTACTAAAACTAAGTTAGCTCCTACAAGACCTGCTGGTATAATATTAGAGAAGCTAATACCAACTAATCTATTAGCAATCGGTCCTGCAAGGAAGGAGACAAAGGCAATTGGCCCGGTGGTAGCTGTAGCGATAGCAATCATCAAGACGGAACTTAAGATAAGCAAAATTCTTGTCTTATCTGTAGCAACACCGAGAGAAGAAGCCATTTGCTCACCAAGTTCTAACATATTTAATTGCTTGCCCAATAGGATAACAATTGGAGTGAAGATTATAACTGTTATCATCAATGGAGGCAATTCTTCTAGTTGAGAACCATTGAGACTACCATTAAGCCATCTAAGTGCTGCCGAAATATCTTGTTGCGCACTAGTTAATAGAAGGTAAGATATTATTGCATCAAGCATAGCCTGTATCCCTATCCCAATAAGGATTAAACGACCAATTGAAAAAGAATTTCCTCGAGATAGCAAATACATAATGAATACTGTAATAAGACCCCCAACAATTGAAGCAATAGAAATCACTGTGTTGCTTGTATGAAACACAGTAATACATAAAACAGCTGCAGCACTTGAACCAGATGTAATACCTAATACGTTTGGATTCGCAAGTGGATTTCGTAACATTGTTTGAAAAATGTAACCTGCAATACCAAACGCGAATCCTGCAAAAAGACCGGCCAACATTCTTGGAAGGCGTATTGTATTCACTGCAAAAGAAACACCTGCAATTTGTTCCCCTGTAAGTGATCGAATTACCTCTTGAATGGGGTAAATTGTGTTTCCAAGTAGAAGCATGGTACAGCAAAGAATAAAAGTTAATATCGTAAGTAAGCTAGTAACAATTATCCATCGACGACGTCTTTGCTGCATCCCTTCCATAATAGATTTAATTTCAACAGATTGATTTTTCATAATGACCGCACTTTCGATTTCTTAGCTAATATGATAAGTATAGGTGCGCCTATAAATGCAGTAACTACACCAACTTCCAGTTCTCCAGGACTAGCAATGAGTCGCCCAATTACATCAGATAATGTTAAAATGATTGCTCCTGTAATCCCTGATATAGGAATCAAAAATCGTAAATCAGGACCAAGAATAAGACGCGTAACATGTGTGGACAAAAGACCAATAAATCCGATAGGCCCTGCTAATGCAGTAGCTGCTCCACACAAAATAACACCTCCAATGGCGGATCCAAGACGTAAAAATCCTGGTCGAACACCAAGTCCTGTTGCTGTCTCATCTCCTAATGCCAGAGCGTTAAGCGCTGGAGCCGTAATAAGTGCAATCAGAACCCCGATAATCAGAAAGGGAAGGAATGTTGTAATTGAATTCCAAGTTGCAGAACCAACACTACCCAATTGCCAAAATCTGAATTGATCCATAGCATAAGAATTAGGAATCATAATAGTGGTGACAAGAGACGAAAGAGCTGCACTTGTAGCAGCTCCAGCTAAAACTAATTTAATTGGCGTAGCTCCACCTCGTCCCATTGAACCGATTCCAAATACAAATGTTGCAGTTAATGCTGCTCCAATTAAAGCAAGCCAGATATATTGATTGGCAGTACTAATATTTAAGAAGGCAATTCCACCAACAACAAATAATGCTGCTCCGGTATTTACCCCTAGTATGCTAGGATCGGCAAGTGGATTTCGAGTAACAGCTTGCATCAGTGCCCCAGCTATTCCTAATGCTGCTCCACATAATAAGCTAAAAATTGTTCGTGAAAGTCGTTTGCGTACAACATTTGCACCATAAGAATCGTTATTATGATTAAATAAACCATCCATTAATTCCTGAAAGCTTACTACACGAGCCCCTAAAGAAAGTGAAGCTATAATGCATATAGTTAATAAAATAATAGAAATGATAATTATAAGCCTAAAGCTTCTAGGAACATGCAAGTCTAGCGACTTATGTTTTGAAACAGAGGAACTACTTATCTTCTTTATCAATAGCTTCACCTATTAACTTTAAGTAATCATCAATAGTGTACTTAATTGAAAGTGGAGTTGGCGTTCCCGCAGCAACTAAAGGTGTGTCACTTTCGATAAATGCTACTGAACCTCTTTTAACAGCAGGTATCTTACCAAGTAATGGATCTGCTTTAATCGCTTTATATAATTTATCATCGCCATATCCAACAATGACGTCGGCGTCATAAAGAGCCTCAACATTTTCAGCACTTAACTCAAGGGAATAACTGTTAGGATCTTTAATTTGTTCTGTAACACTTTTTGGGTAATCCATTCCTAATTCATGTAAGAATGCGACACGTGAATCGACTGGTGTATAAATGTGCAGTTTAGATAAATCTTTTGCAGAGAAGTTAACCCAAACAACTTTTTTACCCTTGATTTGAGGGTATTTACTTACTTTTTCTTGAACCAAATTTTCAGTATCTTTAATTAGTTGTTTGCCTTCTTTTTTCATACCCATACCAGTTGCATTTAATTCAACTTGCTCACGCCAAGTCGTTGCCCAAGGGGCTTTTGGATATGCAACAACAGGAGCAATTTTAGAAAGAGTATCATAATCCTCTTGTGTGATACCAGAGTAAGAAGCAAGAATAACGTCTGGTTTTGCATCTGAAATAGCTTCAAAATCAAGACCATCTGTATCTTGGAATACATTAGGTTTTTTTTCACCAAGTTCATCTAATTTTTCTGCCGTCCAAGGTAAAAGACCACTATCATCTTGGACACCAAAATTAGCTGCAGAGAAGCCTTTAGGGACAACACCCAGAGCTAAAGCAACGTCCTGGTTCCCCCATTGAATCGTAACTACTCGTTTCGGTTTACTTTCAATAACTGTTTCCCCTAAAGCGTGTTTAATTTTAATTGGATATTCCGAATCCGTTTTTGTAGAAGTAGATTTTGTTTCATCAGATTCAGATGACTGGCTTGAACAACCAACTATTGATAGGATTGCCACAAATGACAATAGTAACATTAGTATAAATGAGATTTTTCGTTTTTTATGCATATGTAATCCCTTTCTAGTAATAAAGTATAGTTTAAACTTGTTCGAATAGTTATGATAATCAAGAATTTTTTACATATAAATTGGGTTGAAAATCTTGGTCACTCCTCTCTTTGTTAATGATTATCATTCTCAAATATAATACTTGTTATTAATTTTGCTGTCAATTGGAAAAAATGGATGTGAAATAGATCTTAAGATCCTATATTGAAGAAATATATATATGAATTAGTTATATTTATCTATTATTTTAGTGAATAATCTAATGAATAAAATAGAAGAAGTTGTATAAATACTATTCTAAAAAGTATTAAAACTCTACATAATGAGTGGATGTACACTTAAAAGGGGAGAAGGCTAATGTAATTACTTTGGCAAGTTTCCCTCATCTACTGCAGTAGATGAGGCATGGAAGGTGATGGAAGATGTGTTCGTTTTCTATATGTTAAGGAGTGAACTAATCGCCTTATTTTTCATGAAATGGACAAGAGAGTAGAGGATGTCCCATCTACTTCATACATAAAAGTTGAGTCGCCCATTGAAAGACGTTTATATACGGCCTTGGTTCTACATGGATATCCGGTCCTATCACAAGTCAAAGGTGGACCTTATCGTATTGATCTTGTGCTAGGAAGGCTTTCCATCCACCTACTGCCCAAGCAGCTTCTGTACTTCCATACCCCTGCTTCATTAAAAGAAATTTTTATGTTAATAAGAAACTCCAAAAATATAAAAGTGTTCTCAACGATAAATCACAATTGTGTATTTTGGATTAGTTACCATCACAACTGTAAAAGTATATTATTAACCAAATATCCCCTTTACTTCACACATAAAAATAAGCAGTGTCTTAAAGACACTGCTTATTTTTATGATTTAATTTATTGACGACGAAGTTTTTGTATTTCTTCTTCCTTAAGCCCTGTTAGCTCAGCAATTGTTACATCATCAATTCCTTTTTCAATCATACCTAGTGCAACTTTTCTGAGTGCTTTTTCTTCGCCTTTCTTCTCACCTTTCATTTCTCCGATCTTTTCTCCTTCTATTTTCCCGAGGCTTTCAGCTCTTTTTAAAGCCGATTTTTCATCTAATAATGCCTTTTTTCGGGCCTCATACGCTAATAACACTTCTGGGTCTTGGCTGACACGTTCCCATTCATCTATTGCTTTTTTCAATACCTGATCTTCTTGCATCGCAATCTCCTCCAATACCTGAGTGATTTCTTCATCTTCCGATGCTTCAAGTAATAATAACCATCGCACAAGTTGATCTTCTCGTGGGTCTACCTCTCTGTGACGCCACTTAATTAATAGCTTAGGTAGCTCCATAAAATGAATTTCCAGCATATCGGTTAAGAGTACTTTCTGTTCTCGCTCATATAACTGAAAGGTAGAATGATAATGAGTGATATGCGATAAATAACGGAAGTTGACAATGTTGATGGTAATCGTTTTACAAAGCTCTCCATAGTCCATGCCTTCTTTCATTTGGCTGCTATACATTTTGGACCAGTAATAGAGTGTTCGTTTTTCCATGTCATGTTTATTATTAAGCTGAATTTCAATGTTAACACGGCTTCCATCTTCTAATTGCGCATGTACATCTAAAATCGAGCGTTTATCTTCTTGGTTTTCTTTATTAAAATGAGGATCTAATAACCTTGCTAACCGTATCATTTCATTACTCTTACTCAAAGAATCACCTTCCATACAACATTCATTACATTTCGACATATTCAGCAAAAAGAAAAAGTTAATACCGAATTTTTATAATACAATAAACTAAAAAGTTCGGTATTAACCTTATATTCCATTTCTAATTTGATAAAATATGAGACTTGTATCAGCACCTCTTTAAATTACTAGCGATGAATTTTCACTATACAAAACAAAATTCATAATATATATATATCTAGTGCATAAGATACGCCATGTTTTGAATTTGATAAGGTTATGCAATCACATATATTTTTTACCTGATAATCTGCATTCTCCATTGCAATAGAAAGTCCGGCCACTTTAAGCATAGGAATGTCATTAAAATTATCTCCGATAGCCACTGTATTTGCTAAAGGTATATTATAATAATCAGCTATACTTTTTAGTCCATTTCCTTTATGACCAGTCTTATGCATAATTTCTATGTTGTATGGGCCAGAAGAAGTTATAATAATATTTGAAACTTGGCTTAACGATGAAGCTATCTCTTTTTTTCTTTGAGCATTAAAAGCAAGTATAAAAATTTTATTAACCTTTAAATTATCTTTAATTAATACATCATTATAATGTGTAAAATACTTTATAAGTTTAGACTGTCGTGGTTTTTCAGCTATACGTTTAAAATCATCTGGCAAATCTTCAATATTTGGAGTTGATTTTACTACTCGATTTGGCCAATTATCTGGTGCAAATATTCCTTGATTTGTATAGAGATAATACGGTATCTCCGCATCATCTAATTGTTGTGCTGTATAAAATACATCTTCTGGATCCATTGAAACATTTTTTATTATTTTACTGTCCACTTCTACCACAGATCCGTTACTTCCTGCAATGGGGCAGGTAAGCCCGTATTTCTGCAGTATTTGTTTGATATCTTCAGGTGCACGTCCAGAACATATCATTACAATATGACCTTGATTTTGTGCTTTCCAAATGGATTGTATATTCTCTTTTGAGATTTGTTTTTCAGGAGATAGCAATGTGCCGTCTAAATCAATTGCAACTAGTTTCAAACTCATCCCAGCTCTCATTTTTCCATTGTTTTCTTAAACTAATATGATGAACTAAATGCAGCTGTGCTGCATGATTTTAAATATAAAATTCTAATCACTATTAGCTTCTATTTTAGTTTTGTGGTAAATACTTTTGACTCCCCGGCTTTTACTTGATCTGAGTTCTCCCACTCAAATTTGAATTTTTCGTCCATATTATTGGTTACAACCATCGGAATGATTGTATTACATCCTTTTTTTTCAATAAATGCAAGATCTGCTTCAACAATTGTTTGTCCCTTTGTTACTCTGTCTCCAATTTTCCCTCGTACATTGAACCCCTCACCCTTAAGCCCGACAGTTTCTAATCCAATATGCACAAGAATTTCTTCACCAAGCTCTGTCTTAATTCCAAAAGCATGTTTCGTATCAGCTATTAAAGTAATTTCTCCGTCTATGGGTGCGACAACTTGTCCATTTGAAGGTTTAATTGCTATACCTTCCCCCATGACTTTTTGACCAAAAACAGGATCTGGAACATTTTCTAATTTAACCAGTTCTCCCGTAGCATGTGCGAAAATTTCTTCTTTCTTTGTATCCTTTTTAAATAAATTCTTAAACACAGATGTAACCTCCAACGAATATTTATTATTAGTATTCAACTAATTTAATATCTTTTTTTCTATAACTTTACTCATATTTTTCGCCTTAAAAGAAAATTCTTCAGCAATTTGTTTTGAAAGACCAATATAATTTTTAGGATCAAGCATTTCTTTAAGTTGTTTATCTGTAAAGTTCTCTGCTATTATTGGATTTTCGCTTAATATATCAAGGTAATTCTTTTTCTCTAAATATGATTGCATGACTAATTCATATACTAAAGAGTGTGCTTCATCTTTGCCTAATTTCTTAGCTATTTCCATCATCACAAATTCGCTATTATCAAGACCCTTATTTAGTAAAGCATTCTTTGACATTCTTTCCTTATTTACTGTTAAAGTTCTAGTCAATTCTTCGCCTCTTAAAAGGATCTCCGTTGTTAATGAGAGAGCTTCTTCTAATGTTCCATCAAATAACATATATGAAGTACTATCACCTTCAAATGGTCTTGGGCATGAATAAAGCCCCATTGAAACTAAGGAATATAACTTTTGAGAGTTTGCAATGATTCCTTTAGATAGCTTTGGATTAATCTTATGAGGCATTGTACTACTTCCAATAGTGCCCTCTTGGAAACCTTCTGACACTTCACCAAACTCTTCGATCGAAGTATAATAAACTTCTTCAGCTATTTTGTGGCAGGTACTTGCTAGTAAAGAGAGGTTCATTATATATTCCACTTTATGAGTACTCATATTTCTAGATGGAATATCCATAGAATGCATACCTAATAATGTAGCTACCCTATCTTGTACCTTTCGTCCTACCTCTCCTGATGAATTAAAAGCTCCTACAGCCCCACCCATCATTATATTAAAGACCCTTTTTTGTACTTCCTCCATTCTTTCTACAGAGGCCATCAACTCACTTATCCAGACAGATACCTTATAGCCATATGTTATAGGGATAGCATGTTTTCCATGGGTTCTCCCCGGTAAAATGGTGTCCTTGTTATCCTCAGCTAATATAGCTAAGTTTCTTAAAATGTCACCAACCACTTTTAAAAACCTATCGTGTATTCTTTTCATTATAAGCAGTTGACCTGATTGTTGAATATTTTGAGTAGTTACTCCATAATGAACATATTTTCCACTATCTTGATCACATACTTTAACTAAAACTTTTAAGAAAGGAACAAATCCGTGGCCAATTTTTTGCTGAATTATATCCATCTGTTTTAAATCTAGATTTTCTAATTTACATGCTAACTCTATATTTTTTGCTGCTTCACTTGGGATAATACTAAACTCAGCCTGAGCCTTTGCAAGAGCTGCCTCTACATCAAGCCAAGCTTGATATTTTGCTTCATTTGTCAACAGATATTTTATCCCTCTGTCGTTCATCGTTTTACTTTTTGAATCATATAGTGCTCTCATTATTTCACTCCTAGAAAGTGGTTCCTTATTATTTAATTATCTATATAAGCTTTCAAGTATTAACATATATAACTAGCTTGCTACTTCCCCTATAGCATTTTTTACAAATTCTACGTGTGGACCAAATACGATATGAATATGATTTTTTTGAGGGAAAAATACTCCTGATGCCCCTGAATTCTTTATTTTCTCCATATCTACTACATCTTGGTTATTTAAATCAATTCGTAGTCTTGTAATACAATTATCAACGTTCTTTAAATTTGCTGGCCCTCCTAAAGCATCCACAAGGATTACCGCAATTTCTTTATATTTCTTCTCTTTTAATAATGTAGAATTTTTCACTTCTTCTTCTCTTCCAGGAGTTCGTAAATTAAATTTAATAATGATAAATTTAAAAACGAAATAGAACACAATAAAGTTGAATAATCCCAATATGATTAAATGAATCCAATTAGTCTTGTCATAGAGCAAGCCAAAGATCCCAAAATCAAATATAGTTCCTCTAATATAACTTGTAGTAATATCTAACAAATTAAGTGGCAATGCTGTAAGACCAGAAAGTAACGCATATACAAAGTATAATTGAGGAGCAATAAATAAGAATGAGAACTCCATTGGTTCAGTTACATTTCCTAAGAAAGCCGTCAGGACTAAGGTTAAAATAGTCCCTTTAGCGATTTGTTTATTGGACTTATAAGCTGTGTGATACATAGCTAAACCAATAGCAGGGATTCTGAATAATGTACCTAGCATTTGACCAGTACCTAAATAACTTGTAAGGGTAGGCATTAAACTCCAACTTTCATGATTAGGGCCCAGTTGGAACAATATCTTATTTACAGCATTAAGTATTCCTGTATATTCTTGACCATCTATTGTATAGGTTCCACCAGCAGCTGTGAGCCTGAGTAATTCATTTAATACATGATGTAATCCAAAGGGTATACAGAGTTTTTCAACGAACCAGTATAATCCCACACCATAGTACGGATTCATAAATACAACCGAAATACTAATTAAGAATTTAGTTAAAGCTTCCCAAATAAAAGGGATAAATAAACCAATAGGAATTACTGCTAAAAATGTAATAATCGGTACTGATTTTTTCCCACTAAAGAAAGCGAATGCTAATGGTAGTTCCAACTTATAAAATCGATCTGCTATCTTTGCAGCGACAAGTCCTGCAATAATACCTCCAACAGCTTGCGTATCAAGGCTTTGAATTCCAAGGATAAGTCCTTGCCCTTTTGCAGTTATGTTCTCAGTAGCTAAGTTGTTCGTAACAGTAAGCCAAACATTCATGACTATTAACAGAGTTAAATATCCTATAACAGAGGAGAAAACCGCAATTCCTTTTTCATTTTTGGACATTCCATATGCTACCCCCATTGCAAAAAGCAATGGAATATTATTGAAAATAACCTCAGTTATAGTACGTAAATTTTTGATAATAGTTTGAAGTATTTCATTACCTAAAAAAGGTATTTTATCAATCATATAATCTTGTGCTAGAGCCCCTGATAAACCTAGAATTAATCCTATAGGAGCTAAAAGCGCAATGGGAAGTAATAATGACCTCCCAAAAGTTTGTACTCCATCTTTCATTCTTGTTAACAATGTAAACCCTCCTCTTTTAGCTTCTTTAGTTGTTAATTGGGTTTTTACGTAAAAGTTTTAATATTCTCTTTCTAATTTTTTGACGATACATGTATCATTGCTTATTTCTTAATTTTGATTTTATTTCTGTTAAGCGCTTTCTTCAAGGCAACTTTGTAAACTAAAAATGATTCAAAAAGTTACCCTGAAGAAGAAAGTAAGTATAATGTTTTAAAAAATATATTTGCTCTTGAATAGATAAATTTTAACAACTTTTAAATTTAAAAATTCAGGATATAATGAAGGAGTGTTTCCTCTCCATAATATAAAGGGTTGATTATATGAGTATTAATAAACTGGATTTAAAAATAATAAGTTTCCTACAAGAAAAAAGTAAATTAGACCTTACAGATTCGTATAAGCGTTTTAGCAGAAGTGCTAATAGTTTAAAGAGACATATAACAAACATTAACTTGTATCTACCACCTGAAAAGCAAATAAAAATAGTTGGAAACACAGTTATAAGTAATCTAAAGTACAATGATTATATTAGTTTTGTCAGCACTCTTTCACTAGATGATTATATTTCTTCTCAAAATGAACGTAATTTTGCAATTATTGTTTTGTCTTTTTTAAATAAATATCTAAATACGACTAAACTGTACGAGGAAATTGGTATTAGTTTAACTACAAAGAAAAAAGATACAAAAGCCTTAAATGAATATTTAAAAGAAAAGAATTTAAGTATGGAAATCATCCCCAAAAAAGGAATAGAAATTGTAGGACATGAAAGATCTTATCGTATTTTGACTACATCTATTTTAGCTTCTCTTCTAGAAATAGATTCCTTCGGTAATATTATCAATCGAAGAGCTAATAATCCTTTACAAAAAATGATTATAAAGATCTTTTCTGAAAAGGCCGAGGCTCAAATATGCCAGGCAAAAGAGTTATTGGATAAACTTATTGAAGTAAATAAAATGAGGATGTCTTATCTATCTAAAAAGTTTTGTTTTATCTATCTAATTCTAACTTTATACAGGATTCAGGAAGGGAACGGCATAGAAAGTATTACAAAAATCAAGTTAAAGATACGCAAGTACCAATTATTAAATGAACAAAACCAAGATGAAAATTTATTCCTAGATTATTTAATCTCATCGCTGGATTATACATTTTATGAATCACCGCCTCTAGATAACCAACTGCAAGAGGTAGCTATCACTTTTATAAATGAAATTCAAAAAAACATAATTACAACTTTTCATAATTATGACCTGGTCTTTAATGAGATTTATAAGTACTTATATAAAAGTATCATTCGAAATAAATATGATTACACTTTTTATGATGATAAGCTAGATCATACTCATATAGAGTTACCTAAATTATTTGGAATTGTTAGTAGAGCTATACCTGTTCTTGAAGATAAAATAGATATTAGATTTTCAGACATACAGATTTCCACTATGACCTTAATATTTAGGAAATTTATCATGGAAAACAAAGTAATCGGAAGAAATAGTAAAAAAATTGTTATTGTTACTAATTCAGCTGTTGAGAAAACAAGCTTTTTCGTTGAAAATTTAAGGCACTATATCGATTTAAGAGTTGTTGGAAATATTAATATTAATGAGCTTCACCAACTTAAAAATTTAGAATATGACTTAATTATTACCTTTTCAAACAGAATTGCTACTTTAATAGAAGACGAGAACTACTCATGTATTAAATTGAATTTTTATCTACATCAAAGTGATATTCAAAAACTTTTGGACCTTGGATTCTCTAGTAGTTCAAGAAGGAAGATTCTATCTGATGCCTTTCTCGAAGACATATCAAATAAATCTCCAGCTGAAATTAAAGAGTTATTACTTGAAAAATATTCATCTCACTTTTTGTAGCCATTATATTTCAAGTCATAAAGTGAATCGTATTGAAAATGACAAAGCTAAAAATCCCTTTCTTCCAAGGGTTCTCATAAGGTTGCACATTACCTTGTTATGCAGCTTTTATACATATGTTCGTTCGGTAAAATGTAGCCTTTATAGCAAAAATATGCTATAATTTGTCTATCGACATGTTTTTAAGAAAATCCCTGTTAAAGCTACCTCGTTTCTACTGCTGAGGTAGCTTTAGCTTTTTATTTTACTAATATTCAGGTTTGTTCAATATAGATGATCTAAAAAGGTATACTTTTACGGACTTTTCAAATATAGGATGGCAAATTTTTTATAGTATTCAATTGATGTATATTTCCCTGTTTATAATTTGAACCTATCCCTATTCCGAAGCCTTTAATTCCAAGGTTTACTACTAGCTCCATATCAACTGTTGAGTCACCAACCATAAAACACTCTCCCAATTTAATTTCAGGATATTTATAAGTTGCTTTCATAATCATTCCGATTTCAGGTTTTATACAAGTGCATCCTTCATGTTTACCATGTGGACAATAAAAAACATCGAGTAATTCAATTCCTTGTCTTTCTAACTCATTTATCATCTGATTATTTATATCGTGATACTGGTCAATTGTAATGTATCCTTCGTTAATAATGTATTGATTTGTAATGATGATAATTTTATAGCCTTTTCTTATAACTTCTTTTAACGTGTTAATTGAACCTTCTATAAATATAGGATGCTCTATTCCAGTCCATTCCTTATCTGGATAATCTTCAATTATAGTTCCGTCCCTGTCAAAAAATGCAACCTTCAATATCTACACCTCTTACTCTTTTATTTTAAAGAAAGAATACATTCGTTCTTTTTAATTTTAGTTTCGAGGAGGTTTTATGTCGAAAAAACGCAAAAATCATTGCAACAAAGATCACTAGTCTTGTATGTCCTATGAAGCCATCTCAAAGGATTTTAGTTAAGGCTATAGAATTTACTAGGAGCAAAGAATAAAGAAATAAAGGAGAAAATTATGAAAGTAAGGAAATTTCAAATAGAAGATACGCCCCAATTAGTACATTTAATGAGTCAACTTGGGTATGCAACTTCTTTAGAAAAACTAGAGAGTAGAATGAAGAATATTCATTCTCAACCTAGTTACCATACATTAGTAGTTATACTAAATAACAAGGTAGTCGGAATGGCTGGTCTATGTCATAACTTGTTTTATGAATATGACAGTTGTTATGTCAGGATTGTCGCTTTTATTGTAGAGATTAATCATAGACGTAAAGGAATTGGTGAAAAATTAATGTGTGAGGCAGAAAAATGGGCGATAACACAAGAAGTAACCCATATTATGTTAAACAATGGAAATAGGGAAGAGAGAATGGCTGCCCATAAATTTTATCTTAGTATGGGATATACAGATAAAAGTACGGGTTTTTCTAAATCATTAGCAGGTAAACATATTGCTAAAAGTAATAAGAGGCCTTGAAATTTAAGGTCTCTTTTAGTGCCGATAAAGAGTGATTATGTTAACTGGGTTTGTATATAATAGGGACCGTCAATAATTTTGTGTAAATACGAATTTCCTTTTCTTATAGATGTTATTCACTAGTTTGTTTTAAACATCATTTGTAGCTCTGCGCGAGCTTGATCAAAACCAATATGACATCTTGTCGCAAAGCGCTGATTATACTGGTCAA
>NZ_JBFTZR010000029.1:0-20520 GCF_056406695.1 Priestia sp. P1_B12_1
GCACTTGGTTTGGGACCAAGGGGTCGCAGGTTCGAATCCTGTCTTCCCGACCATTTATGGGGCCTTAGCTCAGCTGGGAGAGCGCCTGCCTTGCACGCAGGAGGTCAGCGGTTCGATCCCGCTAGGCTCCACCATACAGTACACGGAGGAATACCCAAGTCCGGCTGAAGGGATCGGTCTTGAAAACCGACAGGGGTGTTAAAGCCCGCGGGGGTTCGAATCCCTCTTCCTCCGCCATTTTCTATTTTGGTCCCGTGGTGTAGCGGTTAACATGCCTGCCTGTCACGCAGGAGATCGCGGGTTCGATTCCCGTCGGGACCGCCACTTTAAAATATGCGGGTGTAGTTTAGTGGTAAAACCTCAGCCTTCCAAGCTGATGTCGTGAGTTCGATTCTCATCACCCGCTCCAAATCCAAGTAAAGGGCCTATAGCTCAGCTGGTTAGAGCGCACGCCTGATAAGCGTGAGGTCGGTGGTTCGAGTCCACTTAGGCCCATCATGTTTTATAGTAATTGAATTTAACTTATAAATTGATACTGGCCCGTTGGTCAAGCGGTTAAGACACCGCCCTTTCACGGCGGTAACACGGGTTCGAATCCCGTACGGGTCATCAAAAAAGCAGTTTGCAAATGCAAACTGCTTTTTTATTTCTATTAAATAAAATTAGGAGGAGATTGAATAAGAAAAGCGAAATAAGCTGTGGTAGCTTCTGCCGTAGGTTTAGTTATTTAGTTAGCGATTCCATTAGCTCTACCGAATTTAGGAGGTTCTTCTGGATCAGCAGAAGCTGCTGATGTTGAAGGAGACGTAACGGAAAAAGCGTTCTTTGAATCTGCTCAATAGTACAATGTGATGGTACGGGGTCTTTAGAGGATGATTCGAACAAACAGGTGATGACCAAAAAACGGTCAACTTTCATAGACCTTAACCGAATGGACTCTTCTGTAACGAGAAACAATGTTTAAAAATCTCCACCATTTTATGTATTAATAACTTAAAACCTTAAATAAAATATTCTCCTTAATATAAATGCCTTTATAAAAGTTGTGCTAATCTCTTTTCTTAATTGCTGAAAATTTGTATCTAATCCCCCCATTGTGTGTAAAACAAAAGTTAAATTCCTTACAGAGCGTTTCTCTGCACGTTAAAGACATATAATTTAATGTTTTTTATTAATAAATGCTGTAATTAAATAATCTCTGCATAAATTTAGACCTTTCTTCTTATCACATTAATTTAATAGGGAATATAATATCAATTTCCTATGTATTGTTCATGACATAGTTATTTGGCTAATGTTTAAATCACTAAGGAAATACTTCTATACATTTAATAAATATATAAAAGGAAAGTTCGTAAAAGTATACTTTTACGAACTTTCCTTTTATATAAGAAATCTACTGTTTTTATCGTTCGTTTAAGTAAGAAAATTAATTACGAACGTTCTCTTTATCTAATACACTTTTACGAACGTTTTTGGTAGAATAAAAAGAAGATAGACACAAAAGGGAGTATAAAAATGGAAAATAGAAAATTTGGATATATCCGTGTAAGCAGCCGAGATCAAAATGAAGGACGACAACTTCAGTCCATGGAAGAAGTGGGCATTTCTCCTCGAGATATTTTCATGGATAAACAAAGTGGAAAGAATTTCAATCGAGAACAGTACCAATTACTAAAACGAATGATTCGTAAAGGAGATATTCTTTACATTCATTCACTAGATCGTTTTGGTCGTAACAAAGAAGAAATTTTACAAGAGTGGAATGCTATTACGAAAGAAATTGAGGCAGACATTGTTGTCTTGGATATGCCTTTGCTGGATACGACTCAGTATAAGGATAGTTTGGGAACCTTTATTGCAGATTTGGTTCTTCAAATTTTGTCCTGGATGGCGCAAGAAGAACGAGATCGTATTCGTAAACGCCAGCGAGAAGGAATTAATGCTGCGCTGAAGAGTGGTATATCTTTTGGCCGTCCTAAAGCCCAAGTTAGCCAAGATTTTATTGAGGCTTATAACCGTTGGAAACGAAATGAAATTACAGCCGTACAGGCAATGAAGGAAGCGAATGTAAAAAAGACAACGTTTTATAAATTAGTAAAACAACATGAGGATGCAATGAATATGTAAACTGTTTAAGCTAGTTTATGTTTTACCTTTAGAGCTTTGAAATAAATATTATTCTTTGTGTCAAGATATCTTTTATTCCACATTCTTCTATGTACTAATTTATCTATTAACCTCGTATTAAAACAATGAAAAAAGGAAACACTATTTTTAAAAGAGAAATGATAAAGGGGTTAATCGTTTATGGAAAATAATATATCCAACGAAATGAGTCAACTTGAAAAAAATATATCTGATGAAATATTAGCTGAATTGTTTTTAAGTCAAGTAACGAAACAATTCAAAAGAGGTAAAATTCTTGAAGAAATTGATCAGTCCTTAAAGAATAAAGACAAAGAAGCTTTTTTGCGTTTAACGGATGAACTAAAATTTGTATCTTAGTAAATAATTAGAAATAGGAAGTCATTATATAAACAAACCAGACTGAGTATCTTTCATAAGAGGTTAAGAACACAATTATTATGGTTTAGCTTCAATATAAATGGGATAATGAGCAGGAAAATATATTTCTATTAAGATTAGTAAATAAGCAAGCATGCAGCAGATTATAATTGCTCCTGTTACTAAAGCGCAACGAAGAAATTTCTTCATTATTTTATGTCTTTGAAACTTATTAAAGTTAATAATGTTACTCATAAAATCCTCCCTTTCTGGATTGATGGAGACATATTGTAAAAAGAAGATAAAACTATCTTCCTTAAAGATCAAAGGAATAGTTTTATCTTTTAATGTAACACGATCATACGTACTAAGAAATAGTAAGTTGTGAGATGAAGGAGATAATATGTTATAAAAAGTAAACTTATACAAATGAAATAATAAATGCAGCTTTTCGCTAGTTATATAAGCTGGCGATTTTTGTATTTTGAGAATGGAAAGTTGCCTAAGGTTACCCTACCTACTCTTAATGTAGTCTTCTTTATTCCTCAAGCTATTGAACGCGAGTTTTTATGGTTTGCAAAGTAGCTATATTATTTTGGACTGTTAAATTTAATTCATAGTATCCTCTCTCGCTGGATATACATGCATAGTCCCCTGAACATCCAGTTACAAAAAACGAGGTATTAGGAAAGTTAGGATTGATTGTAACTGAGTTAGCAAAAAATTTATGTGCATGATGAGTGAAAATCGCTAAAATTTTGTTCCTTACGTTAGAGGGTATAGCATTAAAAAACATGTTTGTCTGCATTTGAGTCATAACATGATCACCATGTATTTCCGTAGTTATACCTGGAACTCTCAAAGGCCAATGAAAATCAATAATGTAATAATAGTTAGGATCTAAGTTACTTAGCAAGTTTAAGCTATCCTGGCTAAATACCCCGCCTCGACCATTATCTAACCAAACATGACGCACCAACCCTTGTGTTCCAGGAATAACTCTATAGCCAGTTAAATAACGATTGATGTACTGTCGAAATAAAGCTCTACTGTTATTTCTGTTAGTAGCCTCCCAGTTTCCTATAGAAGATCTGAAGGGAATTGATCCTAAAACATTATTTAAAATATTAGTGAACTGTTGGTAATATGTTTCAGCTACTTGTATTGAAGAAGCACCTAAAGCGTGTACATCATCTCCACCAAATATAATATATCGTTTATTACCATTGTTCACTACTCTTTGCAAAAGGGTATTAAACATACTTTGACTGTTTAAAAAACCTACATGACTATCACCTACAACTGCTAAATTAACTGTAGTAGCTAGTGGGAGTCCTGGTTGATTTTGAACGCAGTCATTTTCTCTTTTACCTTTATCGTTCTTAATGATTTTTACCACCCTTTCTGTCTATTGTTCTTGATATATTATTCATTAGATCAAGGAATGCTTGTACGATGATAAAAATGCTTCTTTATTTAAGAGAAGTAAAATAATAAATATTTTCTTTTTAAGCATGTCCAAACTCTTTTTGATTGGTAGCATATTCTGTTAATATAAATACCTTTTTAAAAAGGGGAACATAACATTGCTAACGAATAGTAAACAAAATTTAGAGAAATCTATTCAAAAAAATCAAGATAAAGAGTTCTTACAATACCTTCCACTACAAATTTATAGAGAAATAGCTTTTACAGTCCCTATCCCCCAAGGCATCTCTGACTTACCAGCAACTATTTTCTTTGATATTTCCAAGCAGTTTACTCCAGACCAGGTACAAAAAATTCAAGACACTATTAAAGGTGTATTATTTAACTGGTCGTTGCATTTAACACAAAAATGGAACAATGGATTTAATAATGGTGTATCACAATTGGCTGATTGTACGAACACATATGCGGTGAAAAACTTACAGCCTTTACGTTATTTTGGTGTTAATGTTACAGACGGAAAACAGGCCACAGATTTAGCTATGGAACAATTGACAGAAGTCATTAAAGACAATGGGTTTCGTCGATCCCAAAGAGCTAGGATAGATTGGATATACACCCCTTCTCCCATAACCATACAATTACCACCGACAGTCATTAAGACTCAAACTCCGTTATCTATGATTGTTAATGTATATCAACTCCAACAACCGAATGTAACTGTCGGCCTGCTTATAGGCTCTATGTTTCATGCTTGGCTCCATAGGGACGGTTACGACGACCCTAAAGTTACAAATTATTTTATTTCTGAATGTCCAATGTGCGTTATGAGAAGTTATCAACCTAAAAAGCCCAATGTACCCGATAGTTTATTCTATAAATATTTTAATTAAATCAACTAGTTTAAAAGTAGTGCATGATATATATAAAACGAAAGGTTATAAAACAAACTATTAGCACTTAAAGAATGTTTAAAAAGGAATTTTTTCACCTGTAAATTTACTTTTGCATTTAATATTTTTTACAACTAGTACAATTCATTATTTAATATAGTAGGTAGGTCATAAAAAAGGAGAATTCTATTGAACCTAAAAGAAATTAAGGGATCATACGATATAATTGTTAGCTTAGGCAGTGCTTGTAATCCTGCAATGGAATTAAAACGCTTAAATTTAAGGACATTCTCTGGACCACTAGACTGGAGTGTATCTCTATCACTTTCTGATGTTAATAGGTTACTGAAAAATAAATTCAACAATTTTATGGAACTTGAAAACATGCAACTAACTGATGGAGCGTTTGCATTTGCCAATGATGGGGTCTTAATTGAAGGGGTGCAATCTTATTTAATAGAGGATACTCATTATAATATTATTTCAGTCCACGATTTCCCAATCATTCCACATCAACATTGGAGTGCCACATACACCTCCTATAAAGAAAAACTTACAAATCGAATTAATCGTTTTATAGAAAAAATCACAACTTCTGAATCTGTTTTATTTATTAGATGGGCTGCTACCTATGAGCAATCTTTAGAATTACAAGCAATTTTAGAACAGATTGTTAAAGGTAATTTTAATATTCTTATTCTATGCCCTGAAGAAGGATTCAAAGGTGTAAGTGAAATTAATTGGGGAATTGATAAAGTATGTGCAGTCAAAGTACCGAGACTCCCTAATGACCTGGAAACGTGGAATTATGTTTTAGAAGGTATAACATTAAGTTCTAGAAAACAATAAAATGAAAGCATAAGAAGAGTTTCAAAATAAGAGAAGCAACCTCATACCTATTGGCATTGGAGAGAGGTTGCTTTTTTATGATTCACACTCGTCGAAGAATGAATAACACAGCAAGTAAATAATAATGTTATTTTTACATAATGTAACATAAAAAAATAATATTACAATAAATACTGTGTTTTTATGTATGAGCATATGAATAAAAGGTGCGCTTTTTATTCATCTCCCTGCTTTTGATTTATACGTTTAACGTTGATAAATCAAGGATGTATAAAAAGCTGCATAAAGAAGAAACAAGGCCTCATCTAGAACCCTTCTCCCAAGAGGTTTCTTTTTTGTGATGTCTTCCGGAAAAATTGATTATGTTAACTATGGGTATAATTATAAAATTAAATTATTGTTTTGTAGAGGGGAATCTAGCTCCAGCAAAGTATATTCTGTTGTCTGTTCTAATTCTACCTGGAGTAGTACTAACAACTAAAACTTTTACTCTATCTCCAGCATTTAATTGAAATATGTCATTGATTTCTATGACACCATCAAAACGACTAGATGCCCCAAGAAACTCAACCTCAGCATCTAATAATAAACCATTTACTAAAAAAATAATTCTACTTCATAATCAATATTTGGATTATCTGGCTGAAAGAAGATTGATGCATTAAACGCGTATACACCATTAAACTCAGGTATAAATGTTGAAGTAGCTGCATTATATTCATTATTACCTATATCAAATTGTTCATTTGGAAATGTAACTTTTACAAAAGTATCAGTTTGAGAAATAGGAATAGTAGTATATTAGGATTAGTGGCTCTGAATGCTGAGGGACTTACAAGGTCCTCAGCATTAGCAACAAGTAAAGCATTCATACCTTTAAACGTTGAGAAATTCACTTTTTTGTTGGTTTTTCTATATAATATATTCTCTAATAAAAATAATGTTTGTATACTTGTCATGTTATATGACGAATATCTTGAAACAAATGAACTTTATTTAATTCAATATATGCTAGTGTCTATACAAGGTACTCGTAAGATTTTCAAGAAAATCACTTAAAAATCTCTACTCTTTAACAATAACGATCTTAAATTCCTATTAAGATTATTGAAATATTCTACTCATGCTAGCTTTTTGACACTGTAACGGATTAATAGTTGGAGTACTGTTAGGAAGTATAGGAGCCATGAGATTACCTGTAAGGTTACTGTGGGCTGTATCAATATTTCCTGCAGAATCAATAAAAGGACCCGTAGGATCTATAGATTCAAACATGAATACATTATTAACAGGTTGGTTATTAAGCTGAGTAAACAAAGCATGTCCTGCTTCATGTGCAAATGCAAAAGGAGCACTCAAAGCTCTGTTACTCAATGCAATGGATCCAAAGAGTGTAAATTGAGGTACACCGTTTTCAACTCTAAAATTCTCAATTATTACTCCACCAACACCTATAGGTCGACTATTACCTGAAGGAGATGAAAAATCATTGCCACTTGTGTAAACAACGTATATGCCAGGTTGATTCCCATTCATTTGTTTAACTTGATTGATGAGATTCTCAACAGGTCCTCTAAATGCTTCATTAGTACTTAAATCGGTCGCATCTATTACTGTATTTACTTCGATTATAGGTTGTGAAATAAAGTTTATATTACATTCACCTCCACTATTCCATATCTGATTAGCTGAGGCAATGTCTCGATTAAATCTATTTTGCCGGCCATTACTATCACTGGGGGCAGAACCGGGAGTAAAGATACCATAAACATTAACCGAAGGATCACCCTGAGATTGGACTGAGTAACTATAGTTATATCTGTATTTTCTCTTTCTTGATTTTTTCAATTAATGCACTTCCTTTTATATAATTAGTACAAGTTATGTAATTGCTAATAATTTGCTTGTATGCTTGTCCAATGACAGCACGATTATTTTATTGACTTTGGAAATTATATCCTTTAAAATTAACCAAAAGCAACGTTGCAACTTAAATACGTTGCTTGAAAAGGAGAGCATATGAGCAGGGTTAAAGAAGGTAATCGAAGACTTACATGTGATATTCCAGAAGAGTTACACAAGGAGTTGCGTTTCTTAGCTGTAGAGAATGATACAAGTATTACAAAGTATGTAAAGGCTTTATTAGAAGAGCATGTGAAGAAAGTAAGAAAAAAAAAGTAAACAAAGAAAGGGCACTTCCTCTGTAAAGGAAGCACCCCCATGTAGAATCACATGTATAGACACTTACATTGTAACATGGGTTGCCCTCTAGAAATAGCAGGGTCTTATTATGGATCAAACTGAAAAGTTGTTAATAGGTATTGAGAATATATTGAGTGTAGCTTCCGACTTAGTACACGAAGTAGATCGCCTTAAACGTGTTGAAGAAGAATGCCAAATACTTAAAGAAAAACTTTTTTTAAAACAACTTAGGTCGTCTGAACAAGACATTTTTACTCTTGCACTTGATGGCCATTCAATTACAGAAATGCAAAACATTTTATTCAAAGAAGAGAGCAAAATTAAGAATCAGAGACGCAGCATTCTGCAAAAATTAAACGTTTCTTCGATGAAAGAAGCAATCGATTTTTATAAAAAAACTACCCAAACTTCTTCTCAAAACTTCACGAATTATCATCAAGAAATCTTTCAAAAACTAGTTAAAACTTCATAAAAGTTGAGGGGACGGTGAGTGGACAGTAGGTCAACATTTCCAGAAAGGTGTAAGTTTTGATATCGACACCAGGTCGACATTACGCGCTTTTTTTGCTCTTCAGGTCAACAGTAGGTCGACAGACTGGAAGTTTTCGTGGGGTCACTTTTTTGAGGGTGAAAACGTTGTTTTGCTGGGCTTTGCCCAGCATATCACAGCCATGTGATATCAAAAACCCCTTATGCTCTTCTCTACTCGTACTGGAAATTTTGTACTTTGACAGAAAAGGAGTGATTTCATGGATATCTTTTTACGAAATATTGATCCGGTTGCTATGCAAAAAGTTGATGCACTAGCGAAAGAAAATGGAATGTCTCGTCAACAATTTTTGAAAGAACAATTTGAAGTATTAGCTTTTTTTGATGAGCAAGTAGAAAGAGAAAAAAGATTAGAAGCTATCATTGAACAGAACATCGAAATGATGAAACAATGTGCGATATCAATTGAAAAGATGAATGATATTATCTATGAACTGATGGGAGATGTAGAGGAGTAATGGAAACACAACGACGTATGATTACACTTGATAAAGAAACGGATCAATATATCCAAGATTATATGGCTGAACATAAACTTCGTTTCCCAGGAGAAGCGATTATGGATATCTGTAAAAAGTATCGAGAAGAAAAAAAGAAAGAATGGTCGTTAGATTATATTACGGAAACGGTTAGTGAAAATCTCAATGATGCATTAAAAAGCGAACTAAAAAAGATTCGATTAGGAACAAATAGTGCAGATAAGAATACACAAATTCTTATCGAGTTCATGAATGGATTATATTTTCACCACGGCTATGATGCAATTATGACAACAGATCTATTAGAACTAGAAGTAACTAAACTTGCTAAAAAAGTTGTAAATGAACGTATTGTGAATCAACGACAAAAACGGCTGGATAAGGAATACCCTAAAAGCTAAAATAGCCTTTAAGGCTAGCTAGGTAGGCTTAAGCCTACTTTTCCTTTTAGTAAACGAGGTGAATACAGTTTGATATGTAGTTATTGCGGGACAGAGGTATTAGAAGATAGCTGCTCTTTTTGTGGAGCTACTTTAAATATAAAAAGACCTAAATCAAAAGAATTTGTGGTCTTAGAGGACGTTGAGAGGCCTTTTAATGAACTTGCATGCTTTCATACGTATGATTTGTTAGTTTTGCTGCGTTTGGTACGTAAAGAAAGGACAAAGGCTTATGATTTAATGCTAAGGCTTAAAAAGGATGACAAGAGCCCTCAAATTATTCAAATAACACGTAACTATTTAAAAGACCTATATGAACCTTATACAAAGCGTATGAAGCTTACATGGCTATATTAATTAAATGAGACATAATCCCTTTATCATAAAAAATTGAACTAACTATATATGGGATTTGATACCGCATTTTTTTTAATAAGGTAACCTTTTCTTATATATTAAATGAAAGCTCTCTCTATTGAGAGCTTTCATTTTTATTTCTATAAATCATTTATTTGTTTGATGAAATTAGATTTTATATACTGAAACAGCTCTATATCCAACTCATTGTGCTTTTCTATTTTCTTAATGATATCAATGGGGACTTCGTTGAGCAAAGGGCGAGATTTTGTCACATTCACCTTCTTATATTTAATATTTCCCCATTTGAATTTTTTCTTTAGTAACAGAAGCGATTCGTTAAACATTTCTGTTATTCCTATTGATCCAAATTCCAGCAAGTTTTCTTTCGCTTTCTCTACGCTTAGTTGAGATTTCACCCCGCAAATTTGTTTAGTTTGGCCATTTGTAGCTTGAGGGTCCCAATCAATGTAGTCTTCAAAAGACATATGTTTCATGTTCTCTTCATAATACCCTGGATACGATTTCAAAAAATAATATAATGATATGATACGCTCAACCGGATGACGCATCATACTAAAATAAACATAGGGTTGAGAAAAAAATTCATGTATTCCATAGAAATGATGGCCGGATATAGCTTTTATGTTTTTTTTATCTTCTTCTTTTAATTGGCTAAACTGTTTATTCATCTCTTCTAAAGGAACATGATCGTATATTTCATTTTCAGAGTAGAACTTTTTAAAAATATTATTAAGTGTGGTTCCCCCTGTTTTAGGAATGTGCATAAAGATAACAACTTTTTCATCCATTTGAAATTGCACCTCTCCTCTAATTGCCTATAAGAATATCAGTTCCATAAATGGATTATTGATAAATTTTACGTATCTTTTACAATAAAAATGTTACAAAGACACACATTTCTTTTTAGGAATAATAAACCGTGAATCTTGCGTAGGAATTAAATACCGATCACATAAACAATGAAGAATTTCTAGTGGTCGATATTTATGTTGGACAGAGCAAATCAATCATTGTATATTTGATGAACGCCATCAAGATACCAATAGGCAGTTTCTACGACAGCTATGGTATTTTCATTGGGTACTTGATTCAAATAACGAAAGAAGTATCGTGCTAAGAAAGGCTTCTAGAGGACGTGGTACTCCAGGCGGATAAACCAGAGTTTATGTGTTTAAAAATAGGATGCCGTCAAATGGACAAACTGTACTAGTAAAAGCTGCCACACCTGTAAATTCCCCTTCAAGAACTTATAGAATTGTTTAACAATAATAAATTTCTTCTGGCAACTAAACATAAAATCTTTAAATTTACTATTTATTCATCGAAAATAAACGATAAAAGCAGCAGGATTTTCTGTAATGAACAAAAAACCCTGCTGCTTTTATCGTTTAAGTAACGTATTAACCCCCAAAAATCTTACTCCAGAATCCTTTTGGTTTTGAATCAAGATTTTCTTGGGCGGCCGCGATAAGTTTTTTTGTATCACTAATTTCACGTATGGCACTAGTCAATTTCTCATCGCGTTTTTCTAGATTGTTTTCAATGTATTTGTCTTGGTGGTCTAGTTTTTCTGTAAGTTTCTTTATAAGGCTTCCTTGTTCATCTAGTCGTTGGATAAGCGCTAATTGAAATTGCTCATCTTTTTCAGAGCGATTAAGCAACTCTTGAACTTTTTCTTCAAGGGATTGTACTTTTTTTTCAAGGTTTGATTGAACTTCCACTGTCTCCGGTACAATTTCTCCTTGAAGCCACTGGTTTATCATCTTATAGCTCCAGTTTTGCTCTTGAATTCTTTTTTTTATTTCAGTTAATAAATCGATGTTTTGTTTGTTATAGCGCCTATGTCCGCCTTCTGTTCGTTGAATTTGGAGATTGAATTCTTTTTCATATAAGCGAATAAGATCTACACTTAATCCAGTTAGCTTTACTGTGTCTTTCAAAGTATAGACTACTTCATCTTTATTTTTTTCAAGCATTTTTCTAGTATTCTCCTTTCTGTATAAAAATCTAGATATACTTTGAAGTTGATATATCAGTGTTAATGGCAATTCTAGAATGCGGTTTTGCGAGATATTATTCAAGATTTATATTTCTAGTAAAATTCTATTAATTACTTTATATTCCTGTTTTTTATGTACATTTTTCTTTTTCTTTCGTTAGGCCTTTTATTCTTCCTTTTCAATTCTAGATGAAATCATAAACTTTTCAAGAGTAAAATTGTTTATTTTAAATGTAGATAGATTATATATAAAGTTCAAAAAAAAGCAACTTAAGGATCAACATTAACTGTTAAGAAATATCTTTGTTAACAACTGATTCAGATCTTTTCCTCTCCTAAGGTCCAAAGAAACTAGAGTACCTAGAAAGCTTGATATAAAATAGCTTCAGACGAATCTAGAATGTACTTTCTCTAACTTTAATTCAAGTATTTTGTGTAAGATAATATAAATCCTATATACCTATATCTTCTGGATTTATTACGTTGGTTTAATGGAACTTCTTTTTTGTTTATACAATTCTTATAGAATTATTTTTCGAGTTAAAATTAATCTTAATTTTTTCTAAGTTATTTAAATTTTATAGCAAAAGCTAGAAATACAATGAACCATTGAAAATAAAGAGTTTTTAACGAATCTAGAGTGAACTTCTTCTAGATTTTAGCCGAGAATAATAAATCTAATTAAATTCTAGATCATTTTACAAGAAATTCGTTGTTATACAACCAAGACATGGCCTCGAAATTCTGAATTTGTAATCCTTGAGAAGGTTGTTTCCATCGCAATCCACTTTTTAAAACAGTTAAATTTTAAAAAGTGGATCATTAAGTTCAACTGAAGTTAAACTTAATGATTTTTTCTAAAATTAACTAAGGTGAAAATAAAATTAAGTTTAACTTGTAAAATAAAAATTATTTATATAAAAGATGTTTTGGTAAAAAATAAGTTGAACTTAATATTTTATTTTGTCTTTAGATATCGCTTAAATCGATATAAAGCATGGCGGCTGGACAATCCAAAGTAATAAATAATGTGTTCGTTTGAATATCCACCATGAATTTTGTTAAGTATACAACTGTTTCGAAAGTGAGTAGACCTTACAATTGCTTGTATACCTGAACGTTTGACTTCTCTTTCAATCATACGTTTTGTACCGATTATACTAATCCTTTTAGGTTTATTTAAATTGTAATCATACCAATAAACCATTTTTTGAGGATGAAAAGAAATAAATAACGGATCATTTGTATAATCCTTAGGTCTAAATAATAGAGGGATTGTTAATAGGTAATCATATATGATTTTCTTATCTTGTTTAGAAAGCTCTAAGGTGCGTTTTGATTTGCTTGTGTTTACCGTTAATGTATTCTGTGCAAAGTTAATGTCTTGTATATTTAAAGATACAACTTCGTTAATGGTAAGACCGTAACGAAGCATTAAGATGAACATGGAATGGTTACGCGGACCTATGTATTTATGTATCTGTAATTGAATATCATTTAAATGTTTGTGACTTATAACTGAATCTAAAAGGATTGAAGCATCCGATTCAGTTATAAAATCAGTATCAGTTAATGCTCGTTGTTTTTTTTTTGTTGCTTGTAAAAATCCAATATCATCTGTGAGGCTATAATACTTTAACATGCCATTTAAATGTGATGCTACACGCCTCAGATTAGCTTCTGACAAGTTTTTTTCTTTTAAATAGGTAAAATATTCGTCGTAATATTTCTTGTCTCCTGGCAAAGTTTCTGAAGGGATATTAGGGTGAGATTGATTTAACCATTCAAAAAACTGTTTTAGATCATGCTTGTACATTGATATTGTAGAAGCTTTTTTCTTAGATTCAACTAAATGAGATAAGAAATCTCCAAGTAAAATAAAGTTATTCAAATAAGACACACCCAATCTTTTAGGTAAATTTAATATACTATTATTATAACAAAAATGATTAAACAAGCTTACTAAAATGATTCCTTTTTCTTTATGTATATTAAATTTACCTGGGCTCAAAAAAAAGACGCGTAAAAGCCATCTCTGCAATGCAAGGTTTTACACTTCTTTTTTTTCTATAGCTAATTTCTATTTAAAACTTTACTTTGTAAAAAGTTTTTATACATTTTTTTTAACTCTTTATTTTTAAAATCCTTAACAATTCTTGGTTCTAAGCCTAATTTTTCACGTTTATTATAATCTTCTTCCATATTTCGAATGACTTCTTGTAAGCCTGCTTCTTGGGCTTTTTTTATTTCTTCTTGGGTAGGTTGATCTGAACTTAGAATCAGCATTCTTTTTAATTCTTGAAACTGCAAGAGCTTTTCTTCAAATTCTATTTGAGTTCCATTTTCTTTTAAAAATAATTCTTGCTTCTCTTTTAAAGTTGCATCGTTAAGAATTTGTTCTTTATCTCTAGCTTGTGCTATAAAATCTGGAACTAATTCTTTTTTTGCAGCCTTTTTAGAGTTAATGCGTTTTGATTCCTGTGAGACCTGGGCATAATCTTTTTGAATCGCTTTTACTACGTAGGAATGAGGGTGAGTCACATCTCCTGTAATCAAACGATTTTGCGTGTATCTTATATTTCTTTCTAGGTGGTCTTGTGTAAATTCTGATAAAAGCCACTCTATTTTTTCTGGCTTAACCCCTAAGCCTGCTAAATCATTCTCAAGGCTGTTTGTGTTGTCTTCTAATTTCGAGAAGGATTGATTTAATTCTAGTTTTTTCTCTTGAGTAGAGCTAGAACCATTCAATGCAGGCGAACTGGTAATAATAAATTCTATGGAGGTTACTTTTCTACCAGTTTTTATTTCCACGAATTCAAAGTAGATATCCGTTTTATTATTAATTTCTTTTTGAGCTACTGCTAATACTTTGCTTTTAAAATGACCATACTGTTTATACTTAGTAGGTTCAATAGCTAAAAAATGACGTAATTCTTCAAGAGTGAGTTCCCTTTTTCGCAGACGCTCATATTGCTTAAGCAACTCATATATACGAATGGAATAGACCGAATTGAGTCTCACTACATTCTCTAATTGGTACGATGTGAATTTCTCCTTCAGCTCTAAAAACAGATACTTTAAGCTAGGATGAAACTGTAATGTTATGTACCCTTCGTTTTCTTCATAGATAGACGTGATTACCCAGTTGTAATTTCTTTGTCTGCCTTTTTCTTTTATCGTAAGAATTTTGGTTTGAAGTCCATTTACAATTTCTTTTAGGTACGAATAAAAACCAGTACCTTTCTTATTGCCTACGATTTCGATAAAATCTTTAGCTCGAAACCTATAGGTCTTCAACGTTTCATCATTAGGCTGCACTTTAGATGCCATGATTAAAAGAATTCTTTGCTCTTGTAAAGACAATTTATATGTACTCTCAATGAGGATGTTTGATTTAGTTACCCAATTTTTTATATTTATACTTTCCAGATCATATGGTTGAACGACAGTCGTTTTCTTCATAAAATCCCCCATATTTTTCTAAACTATCACTAAAATATCATAAAAGTGATACTGTGTAAATTGCATGTTAAAGAGTAATCTGTCCTTAGAAATTAAATATCACGCAAAATTAGTGATACTTCATGAGGTTTGTTGACTTTAGAAACCTTACTCATTCTTGATTTATTAAACTCAATCTTCATTTTAATACGCAAAATTGGTGATAGTTGAGGCATGTCTGCATTTTAAACGCAAAATTAGTGATACTTTAAGCACATCTAGATTGTTCACGCAAAATTAGTGATACTTAAGCCATATTTTCATTTTAAACGCAAAATTAGTGATAGTTCGCGCAAAATTAGTGATAGTTTCACGCAAAATTAGTGATAGTTTCACGCAAAATTAGTGATAGTTCACGCAAAATTAGTGATAGTTCGCGCAAAATTAGTGATAGTTTAGGCTTATAAACGTTGTAATATCAGTGTCTATAGACGTTCTAAAACAATAAAACAATAAAACAAATATATAAAACAATATGTAAAACAGTAAAACAACATAAGATAGTAGTTGTTTTACTGTTTTACAACTTTCAAGATTAATAATTAGGTAAAGGGATAAATTTTTAGTGAGTTCTTTAGAATATTAGGAGTATATCCGAACGAAGCAATTTTTAATCATAGTTAAAATACAGAGGTTTTATGAGGAGTTCATGAATTCTTATTGAATTATAAGATTAATAGACGGTATAATAGAGTCACCAAAACAGTGCGGAATATAAAAAGACTCCAACGTGTGCAAGTGGTGCGCCAACACCCTTACACCGTTAACCCTAAAGACACTAGGGAAAACACCTGTCGAAGTCCTAATACATAAATTTAATTACGCCTTTATTTTATCGGATAATTAGATTTATTTCAAGGGCGTAGTCTGTTAAAAAATCCGACATCGTTTTCCTATTTTCTGGGATGCGATGTCTTTTTTTGTTCCTGAAAAGGAGAGTATAGACTAATGTCTACTACGCGTATGCTTACGACGGAAGAATTTGATTATATGAAAAATTATCAAAGTTTCATAGAAAATCGTTCTCAACATCAATCAATGAAACGAAAATTACTTAAAGAAATTATTAAGCTTTATGGAGAAAAATTTTATCGTCTTCACGAAGGAACTAGAAAAGCTTTAGACCGGCTTTGCTGGTTTGCTGCGGAAAAAGGATTTTGCTTTCCTGGTAGTACATATTTAGGTAAAACCTACGAAAAGTCAAAAGGAACAATAGATCGTCATTTAAAAGAACTACGAAAACAAGGACAAATTATTACTGTATATCGTCGCTGCCCTCGTAACAATGGAAAAGGGAATCCAGTACACTTATTTGCAAATCACCCTTATTTTACTCATTGGGTTAAATATTTACAGCTTGATTTAGAAGCTGATGTTGAAGCAGATGTTAAAACAGAAAATGCTGAAATCGCTTGGGAGAGTAAGGGTAAAGAGACAAAAAAACAGTCTACCTATAATTTATCTTTAAAAGATTTAAATAAATATATACGTAATGATGTTAATTTTAAGCTCTTGTCAGATTATGTACCGTCTTTTATTCCAAAAGCTTTTAAAGATACTGTGAGACCTTTTTTTCCTTGTGCAGATGATATTTATGATTTATGGGGGAAAGTTCGACTAGCTTACAAAGCGAGCCGTTTAGAAAAGCCTTTGGAAGATGTAAGTTTTCTTCCTGTTCAAGCGTTTAAAGAGACGGTTTTTGCTTATAAAAGAAATCGTATAAAAACTAATTTTTCAGCTTACTTTTTTGGAACAGTTCGAGGAATATTTGTTATTGAGCGTAGAAAAGAAGTTCAGCGAAACGGGGATAGTAAGCTATTTTATAACTTTTTAGACTCCTAGATTAGAAAACAAATAATATTATTTATACATATTTTAAGTCAGAATGAGTGTTGTTACGATTTAACAACCTAAAAAACTTTATCTTTGTACCCAAAATAAGACGGGTCTATATACACATTTCTATTGGTACTTTACATATACTGTTACGATTTATTTTGTTATCAGAGGTGAGTAAATGCCATATGTTAATCGGTTTTTAACCAATGCTAATGGAGCTGTTACATTCACAGGCAATACTTTTGGCTTAAACAAGCAAGCTAACGCTAATGCTCCTGGAACTGCAGGGTCAATAGGAACTTTTTTTAGTGTAAATCCAAGCTCTATAGATGGATCATTTCCTACGGGAACTACAGCAAATTATCTACAAAACTCTTCTAGTGCAGTTTTAAGGCTCCCATCTACCACTACTCAAATTCTTTATGCAGAATTAATATGGGGTGGAAGCTATCTTTACGGCGGAGAGGATGTTAGCGCAGCCCTGAATAATGCTGTAACTTTTGTTACTCCTACTAGAACAGTTAGTTTGCAGCCAGATACGGCAACACGTTTTACCTTAACAACTTCAAGTTTTTATTATGTGCGCAGTGCAAACGTGACAAATTTGATTTCTCAAGCAGGTACGTATTCAGTACTTGGCGTTCCTGGAACACAAAGTACAACGGAAAATAATGCTAATGCAGCTGGGTGGACACTGGCCGTAGTTTATGCAGATCCTTTACAAAAGTCTAGAAATTTGTCTGTTTTTGTTGGAGCTGAATTAACAAGTTCAGCTACAGGAAGTTCTACAGCAGCGGTAACTGGGTTTGGAACGCCTATTACAGGAACAGTAAATGGAAGATTATTAGTAAGCGCTATTGAAGGGGATTCGGCTATAGTAGGTGATCAACTTCAATTTGGTCCTACGGTTGCGGCTTTACAGCCCGTCTCCGGTCCTAATAATCCAATAAATAATTTTTTCGCTTCTCAGATTAATAACGAAAGTGGTGCATTAGATACAACTGGACAGTTTGGCAGTTTAAATAGTACGCCAGGAGGGAGCTTATCTGGTGCGAGACAGGGATGGGATATTACTAATATTGACGTGTCAGCCCGTTTATCAAATAATCAAACTAGCGCCGTGGTACGAGGGACGACAAATGGAGATACTTACGTTATTAGTGCTTTAGCTCTTCAAGTAGATATTAATGCACCTGTTTTAAATATATCAAAATTTGCTAATGTTACCTCTGCTAGAACAGGAGATATCATTACTTATACAGTTCAAGTAAGTAATACCGGCACAGCTTCAGCTAATGTTCTAATAGCTAAAGATTCATTGTCTTCGGCAACAACATTTATTCCTAATAGTTTACAAATAGATGGTGTTATTCAGACAAATGTAGACATTCGAAATGGTCTGTCACTTGGTACATTAAATATTAATCAAACTCGAGTTTTGACATATCAGGTTAGAGTGGTTGGTCCCCTCACATCCATTTCCACTTTTGGAAATCAAGTTTTCATTGATTACCAATTTGAAAGTACACCAGGAAATGTGTTGACTGGTTCAGGTGCGTCTCCTGTTAATAATGTAACAGCAATAAATACTTCCCCTACAGTTCCAAATTATACTATTACAAATCCCGAGGATACTGTAGCAATTGGAACAGTCATTGGCAGCGATATTGATGGGAATTCTCTGACTTACCGTGTTGGTACGAGGCCGACTAATGGAATAGTAACTGTTAACCCTAATGGGCAGTTTGTCTACACCCCCAATGTAAACTTTAATGGAACGGATCAATTTACAGTTATTGTAGATGATGGTCAAGGAGGAACAGCTACCTCTGTGGTTACCATCATAAATACGCCTGTAAACGATAATCCCGTTACTCAAAACTATGCAGTTATCACTAATGAAGATACCCCTTTAGTTGGTCAGATACAAGCTACAGATGTAGATGGTGACTTACTTACTTTTCAATTACAATCTCCACCAACAAACGGTACAGTTGTAGTAACTAATAGTGGAGCTTACACGTATACCCCCAATTTAAACTTCAACGGAAGTGATCAGTTTACGGTATTGGTCTCAGATGGTCAAGGAGGAACGGCTATTTCGAAGGTGACAGTGACAGTAACACCGGTGAACGATGCACCGACGGTGCCAAACTACACGTTTAGTACGCAAGAAGATAGCCCTGTTGTAGGAGCAGTCGTAGGGACCGACGTGGATGGAAATCCACTTAGCTATCAGCTACAAAATAGACCAACAAACGGAACGGCTGTGGTGAATGCAACTGGGACATTTAGTTATCAGCCCAATCTAAATTTTAATGGGACGGATCAATTTACAGTGTTGGTCTCAGATGGTCAAGGAGGGACGGCGGTTTCAACGGTAACTATCAACGTCATCCCCGTAAATGATCCGCCAATTACGTCTAATGTCAGTTTTACAATTGCGGAAGATAGCACGTTAATTAATCGAGTAGTGGCGGTAGATCCTGACGGAGATCCGTTAACGTTTAGCCTACAAACGGCACCAGGCAACGGAATAGCTGTGGTGAATGCAAATGGGACGTTTAGCTATCAGCCCAATCTAAATTTTAATGGGACGGATCAATTTACAGTGTTGGTATCAGATGGTCAAGGAGGGACGGCGGTTTCAACGGTGACGGTAATCATCACACCAGTGAACGATGCACCGACGGTGCCAAACTACACGTTTAGTACGCAGGAAGACAGCCCCGTAGTAGGAGCGATAGTAGGGACAGATGTGGATGGAAATCCCCTCAGTTATCAGCTGCAAAATAGACCAACAAACGGAACGGCCGTGGTGAACGCGGATGGAACATTTAGCTACCAGCCGAATTTAAATTTTAATGGGACGGATCAGTTCACGGTATTGGTCTCAGACGGTCAGGGAGGAACGGCGGTTTCGACCGTAACCATCAATGTAATTCCGGTAAATGATCCCCCAATTACGTCCAATGTCAGCTTTACGATTGCAGAAGACAGCACGTTAATCAATCAAGTAGTAGCAGTAGATCCCGACGGAGACCCGTTAACGTTTAGCCTGCAAATAGCCCCTGGCAACGGAGTAGCCGTGGTGAATGCAGATGGAACGTTTAGCTACCAGCCGAATTCAAATTTTAACGGGACGGATCAGTTTACGGTATTGGTCTCAGACGGTCAGGGAGGAACGGCGGTTTCGACGGTGACGGTAATCATCACACCAGTGAACGATGCCCCCACGGTGCCAAACTACACGTTTAGTACGCAGGAAGACAGCCCCGTGGTAGGAGCGATAGTAGGGACAGATGTGGATGGAAACCCACTCAGTTATCAGCTTCAAGCTGCGCCTACCAACGGAGTGGCGGGAGTGAACGCGAACGGAACATTTAGCTACCAGCCGAATCTGAATTTTAATGGGACGGATCAGTTTACAGTATTGGTCTCAGATGGCCAGG
>NZ_JBFTZR010000030.1:0-20143 GCF_056406695.1 Priestia sp. P1_B12_1
AGCTCAGCTGGTTAGAGCAGCTCAGCTGGTTAGAGCGCACGCCTGATAAGCGTGAGGTCGGTGGTTCGAGTCCACTTAGGCCCACCATATTCCACAGTAGCTCAGTGGTAGAGCTATCGGCTGTTAACCGATCGGTCGTAGGTTCGAGTCCTACCTGTGGAGCCATATTGGCCCGTTGGTCAAGCGGTTAAGACACCGCCCTTTCACGGCGGTAACACGGGTTCGAATCCCGTACGGGTCATCTTAAAAGCAGTTTGCATATGCAAACTGCTTTTTTATTTGTAGGAGATAAATTATTGATTTTAATTAATATAGAATTTATATCGTTTCATAGCAAAAATGTTAATTAGAAAATTTTTTGATATTAGAGTAACAAATACGAAGTATATTCTTATACTCAGATTCTTCTATACCAAATGTTTACATACTTATTTCCAATTTAAACAACAACTTTTTCTGGAACACTCTACAAAAAAGAACCCTTGTGGCAGTAAGGGTTTCAAGTGATTCATAAAGGTGATCTCTCCACATCTGTGTAAACAAAGAGTCTATAAAAAGTGCATCTTATATATATATGTTTGTCTTCATAGATATACTAAAAATGCTCAACGATTCTGATACTTATCTAAAATTGAATTGATTGCCTTCTTTTTATTTCTAGGTAGTGGTTTCTTATGAGAAGCCTTAGGCAATTTCAACTTAGATTCATAACCTGTTTCTATGGTAGATAACTCCTCTTTTACCTTCTGTTGTGCTTCAATTTTTTCTTCAATAGTTTTTAATCGGGTAGAATAATAAGGCATTCCTGATAAGATTGTTGTTACCTTTGCATGATCACTTTCATAGGTTCCTTCAAATAGATGGGTTGGCTCTCCCCCCTTAAAGGAACTAAATAGTTGGGCTGAATCTATCGTAAATAAGTCTAGTGGACCTTCATATATAATTCCTGCTTTTGGTATAGTTTGCATTTCAAGTGGTGCAAAGATTGAGTTTTCCCATGATTTTTTAATTACTTCTGTAATACCCTCATTACTAATATCTGCTTGCCCTTCATCTAATTTTGTTATTTTTGCAGATGAAATGGCAGAAATTCCTTTTGTTGAAAAAATTGTACGTAAGTCTTTCTTATCTAAAACACCATGCTTAGAGTGTCTATCCGTATATTTAGGAAGAGTACTAATTAAGTTCACAAATGTTTCGTTTGTTTCTTTAAAGATTCTAGCTTTTCCTGCATTCGGATTTTTCTTTTTCACCTGCTCGTTATCAATAGGTAATACACAAAGGTCCTGACGTGAAAGCTCTTCAGTAACATACAGTGCATTGACTTGATGAACCAATGCTTCTGTAGTATCGGGTAAGATAGGAACAGCTACAATTGCTTTGTCATCCATTTCCTGAGCAAGAAGATCCACAAGCATCGGTCCAATACCACCACCAGAGCCACCACCTGCAGAAAAACAAACCATAATAATTTCAGTACTAGGTGTTGAAAAGTTCTCTTTAATAAACTTCAGTGCCCTTTCCCAGTTTTTATCGACCATAAGATTAATAGCTTCATCTCGATTTTTTCCTACTCCTTCGCTACCTATAAGCATTAGACGCTCTTCTACAAAATCTAATGACTCCAAATCACGTTCTGAAAAGTTCAATGCAACAGCATTAATACCATTTTCAAATGCTAAATCAGCTATATTCCCACCTGCAGCACCAATTCCTACAATACCTATCATATTTCCTTAACCCCCTCATTTTCTTCTCCTTGAAGTATGGCCTGTTGTACAGCTTGTTGACCGTATTCTGTTAGATACAATTTATGTTCTTTTCCTCCAGTAACAGTTCCTATGAAATGGATAGCTTCAAGCTTGTTGAGTGTCTTACGAAAGTTAGCTGTTGAATATTCAAACTCATCTGCAATACTACTTTTCTTTATCGCTTTAAACACAGCGTTTGCTTCATTCTGAAATAACCATCCCAGAATGCTAACATCTTCAATAGTCAGTTTCCTCATTACCTCCTCAAAGTAGTCACTCATATAGATACTCCTTTCTCTAAAATGTACGTCATAGATATTTAAGTAGTTTATTAGCTTTTTTTGTCATTCAGATACTTTCGATGGTTTTTTCTATGCAATAAAAGTTCATGTGAATCTATATAAACTCACTGATTTTCATTGCGCATCAAGTATCACTGAGTAACAATATCGCTACATCACTATCCATATGTATATTAGAAAATCCTTATGACACATTTCCCAGTTTTGCATCGGAATCGTATACTTTGAATTATTTATGAGAGAACTAAAAGAATAAATAACTGTTAAAAATCATATTAAAAAAGAGCATACACTTGTTGGAAACCAACGGGTTTATGCTCTTTTTTAACTTATAACACTTATTGTAGTAGCTAACTTTACATAGTAATAAAACAAAAGTTTCTAGAGTACTGAACTTTGTATTGAATGACCAATAAGTTGCACTTAAATTCAGAAGGTATGAAGAAATATTTGAAATATAGCTAAAATCAAATTGAAGGTGAATTAATCTATCAGAAGGATTAATCTACTTTCTAAAGTCCCAATAATGAGAAGATAATGTATTAAACTTTTTTATTTCATGGTATAGATAAAGACAAGCCTCTTTTTATTGGCTTGCCATGTTAAAGTTGAACGTTTCTTATTTCATTTTATAATTTTTGTACAGCATATAGTAACAATTCTTCAATGCTTCGTTTACCTAATTCTTTCGCTTTTTGCTGCAATTCTTCTTTCAAATCACTTGTTACTTTGACTCGTACCACTTCTAAATCGCTATCAACATAAATGCCACGGCTACGCTTGTTAATTTTACCTGAGACAAGAACAGACTCTAATAACTCCATAAGTTCGTGTGAGGATTCGTTCAGTAATATGGGTTTAATTTCAATCAAAAATTGCTCTTTCTCTTCTTGAGGTGTAATCCTCATATTGGCCGGGCTTAGGTATTGATAAAATAAATCCATGAGCTTATAAAGATGTGATTTTGCATAAGCTGTTTGCTTAAAGGTAAACGTAGCATAGCCTTCTTTGGTAATCATTTTTTTCGACTCAATGGTATAGGCTGCTTCAAAGCCTCGGTCAATTAATTCCTCTAATGTTAACTCCTCATGTTGTTCTGTAACAGCCATAATCGGATCTTCTACGGAGATGATACGGGCAAGTTGCTCCTTTTCCTCGTCTTTCTTTACAAAAAGCTGAAATAAAGCAATATTTTGTTCGGCATGATAAAAATGACGCTTACTCGGTTTACGACCGATTTCATGCGTGCGCTTAAATACTTCTAACTCTTCTTCATGGATAAAATAACAATTGATTCCTCGGTATTCTTCTTGGAACGCTGGTAATAATTCTTGCTTAATATACTTATTGACCGTTGTAACGGATACATCCAGTTGCTGCGCTACTTCTTTTGTCGTAAGTCCTGGCTTTTTTAATTCTTCTTTTAACCGAACCACATCTACTAGATCAAATTCATAACGACCTTCGATATGCCAGTCATCTTTATTAATCGGATGTAGTTTTCCTTGCTGGATATATGTATAAATTGTTTTCTTAGATGAAATAGCTAACATCTCCATCACGTCTTCAATGGTAATGATTTTACTGGGGTTATCAATCATAATGCACACTCCTTATATTTTTCTATTAACTAATAATGTATTATATCATATTTAAATAAGATTAAAGTTTAAAAGTTATTGTATTATAAGTGTAAATGGTAAAACTAACTTATAAAAAATAATGTTTTAATAATAACTCTAAATGACGACAAATGGATCATTTTTCTACAAATGATATAAATTTTATCCTATTTTTATAAAAAGTAAGTTTTCACTTTTACTTCTATATAATATAAAATAAAGAAGTAATATCTCTAAAAAATAAATTTCAATGCGTACTTAACTGTAGTAATAATTAATATTAAACTAGTATTTTTTCACTTTTAAATTTGTTATGAACGTTATCACCACTGTTAGAAGTCCCTTGCTTTTTACATACACATAAATTGATACATAATCTTAAGTAGAGAAGAAACTACCTTAACACTAAAGAGAAATATGAATAAGAAAACGGGATTATTGAAAGGAGAGGTTTTATGCAAAATATATCTTTAATGAATATAGGAACGGAGATACGTGAGAGAAAAGAGAATTTCCATAAAGTTGTTTCGTTGATGTTGAATACTACATACTATGATGCTTTAGAAGAAAGAAATGAGCATCACCAGCGAAAAAACGAAGGCATGTTTAGCAATTTTACAGACGAAGACATGATGTACTACTATGTTCATCAACGAAAGCATATCCGAAAGAATCGAGAACGAAAAGAGAACACAAAAGTAGAGTACTTACGGATCTTATTGCAGTTTTATCAGTATGCAATAGAAAGTGAGTCATTCTTACGACAAGATGTAGACCATTATATAGAAGAAACGATTTTTAAAAATCTAAGACCTTGGCACATAAGGAATTATCAAATGTATTTAAGTACTGCATTGTTAGGTAAGGGTGGTAAACCTTATTCACCCGCAACTTTAGATGCTAAAATGACGATTTTAAAAAGTTTTATGAAATGGTTACATGAAACGAAGTATATTCAGTATCCGTTGCATAAAGAAATTTTGAGCACATCACTATCAGAACAAGAAATTCCAAATCGAGATTTGTACTATCATGAAGTTAAGCAGATCCTAGACTATTATAAAGACCATCCCATCAACCATGGATTGTTAACCATGTTGGCTATGACAGGATTACGTGTACAAGAAATAGCCAATGCTTCATGGGGAGATGTATATCTAGACAGCTTAAGTGGGCATTATCGCTTAAGAGGAGTAGGCAAGGGTGGAAAGAAATTTGATAAGTTACTTCATCCATCCCTATATGAACGAATTCTTGCCTTTAGAGCAAGACGTAATGTCAGTACAGCCTTAAATACGAGTGATCAAGGCCCATTATTTCCGAGCAAAGATGGAGAGTATTATCACTATAAAAACTTAAGTAATTATATTGTGCGTATCATTGAACGAACAGAGTTACCTTTTGTGAAAGAACGAGCTGACAGGATTACGCCCCATTATTTTCGTCACTTTTATGCCATTTACAGTAGGCAGCAGGGAGCAGATATCTTTTTAATTCAAAAGGAACTAGGTCACAGTGATCGTAAGACAACAGAGCGTTACCTGGAGAAGGTTTTGCAGCGCGAACAAGAAATTGGGCTAATGTGGAAGGAACAAGATTTCTAATTACTGTATGTATGGAATTACCCAAGTGTGCTTGAATGGTCTATATAAAGATTTAAATAGAACCTTTTGTTGTTAGTTTTTCTATTGTAGCAAATTTTATTTCTTTAAATAAGAACGGGTTTTTTGTGTTCCTTTTTTCTTTTTAGATGTATGAAAATACTTGATGTGATGGTTATGTAGTCAACACATAGTATTTTTCATTATAAGCCACTTAGTACCTTCTTATTAACATGATTCCTCTTATCCTAATTTAATTTACGTCTCAAGGTAAGATCAACTAAATAAACATGATTGTTGATATATGTAAGTTTTTGATGATAAATAAGTTCACCTAAAAAGATTGTATAACCTCTTTTTTTTATGTATAATTAGTTCAACAGAAGTTCAACTTAAAAAATGAGGTGTATAGAGATGAAAATTTCACGTTTTAATAAAGACTGTGGAAACTCCGTTGATATGAATATTATTGATGGGTACCTATTTGATTTTCCAACCAACGTAGTAGAACTCCAAAAGGATGCTGCTGATTCATTCTTTACAGATGCGGTGACAGCACCAGAAGAATTTAAAAAGCGTATCTTGCTTTCTACAACTATTGGAGACGAAGAAAAAGAACGTTATTTCTTAGTCGGCGACATTGCAGCAAGCCAACAATTAGCTAACAATCACATCAATCGTTTACATAATAAAATAACAAGCCATATTCCATACGTGACATTTTTAGCTGCAATTGCCTACTACAACGCGTTGCATGCAAAAGATCAAAAGGATACTAGTATTGAAATTGACTATTTCTCTACAATGTTACCAATCTGGTTACTCAAAAAAGAAAGTACTTTCGGAGAAGCGCAAAAAGCCATGGCCAATCGCTTTGTAGGTGATCACACTTTCCACGTCCATACACCAGGATTTGAAAGAGAATTAAAGGTGTATGTGGAAGAAAGTTCTTGCTTAAAAGAAGGTGAAATCGCTCGCTTTGCGTTAAAGAAAGACTTAACGCTTCAAGACCGTGAAGATGCCAATGAATATGTGGAATGTGAAACTGTAATGGTCGATATCGGTGGAGGATCAATTGATGTCGTAATCTTACCTGAGGGATTAAAAGCTGCGAACAGCCGTGAATCATTCCAAAGTATCGAGGGTATTCCATATTTAGCACATATCGATAAGTTAAGAAAAGAGAAATTCCCAGAGTTGTTTACCGATCTACGTGCTTTTGATCAATTTATTTTAGATAACTACAGCAAACAAAAGTTTGAATTAAAAAATGAAAACACAGGTGAATCAATTGATTTAACTGTTCAAATTAAGTCTTCCTTAAAAGAATATGTGGAGATTTTACTGGCTAAGTTGAATGATGTGGCTCCGCCGCCAGCGAATAAATTACGTAAATACGTATATTGTGGGGGTGTCGCTCCTACACTAGAAGTAGCCATTATGAATAGTATGGGTGAGAAGATCGGCGAAGAACGAACAGAAAAATATCATAAAGTGCCAGAGGATAGCCGTCACTTAAATTTATTCGGCTTAGAGATTCGCAGCATTGGTTATCTTCAGAAGAAACAAGCCGAGAAGAAAGCCGTTAAATCCTAACAGCGTAGGTGATACCCATGTCAGAGCGTCAGAACGCATTTACCATTAAAACTAATAAGTTAAGTAATGAAGTCTATGACGTACTCGCAAAATACGCCAAGTCTCGGAAATTAGGGGATTATATTTCTTCTTTAATTGTTCGTGATCTCCATCGTTCATCGTCCGACCAGTTAGAAACGGGCCGCAAAACAGAAGAGCTCCTGGAACAAATTAATTGCGAATTACGTGAGCTCAAACAATTAGCGCAAACGAATGGTTTTAATAACAAACCGGATGATAAAGAAGAAAAACCTTCAGAAGGTCATCAAATTAAAGAAGGAAAGATTGCGGATTTAGAACAAGTATCTGGCTCATTAGACGATGATGATTTAGAAGAATATAGCGATTTTTAAACGGAAAGCCACTAGTACATCTAGTGGCTTTCTTTATTGTAATAAAACTTAATTTTAAAATTAAAATGGAACACAAATATTCTTATAAAAAATCGTATACACTCGTCAAATCTACAAAATTTTTATAAGAATAAGTTTCATTTAGTATCTATTTTGTAGAAAAAGGTATTTTTTGTCACTTAACATCTACGAAGGAAACGTAGTCTATTTAATTTCGTATAATTTAGTAGTAACCCTCATATTAATAGAATAAAAGACTAGAAAGAATGTGGGTGAATAGAATGAAAGGAAATTGACCCTTTATGTTCTATCGAATATTTTTTGCACCATGCCTAGAAAAAACGATTGTGAATTTCCTGTAAATATTTTCAAAAATCATGTGAATTCCTATCTTAAATTATGATATCAAAGGATTTGTCGAAATTTAAAAATAGGAGTGAATATAACTTTGGATATAAACTATCAAGAAATGATCTTTCAATTTATAGGGGGGCTAGGGATCTTCCTATTTGGGATAAAATATATGGGAGATGGATTACAGTCGGTATCTGGAGACCGTCTAAAAGATATATTAGACCGATTTACAACAAATCCTTTTATGGGTGTTTTAGCTGGGCTCCTTGTCACTGTTCTCATACAATCAAGTTCAGGAACAACTGCTTTAACGGTTGGATTAGTTAGTGCAGGTTTTATGACATTAAGACAAGCTATTGGTGTCATAATGGGTGCTAATATAGGAACGACAGTAACAGCCTTTATTATAGGTATTGATATTGGCGCATATTCTTTACCTATCATTGCACTCGGTTCAATTCTTATTTTCTTTTTCAAAAATATAAAGATTACCTCAATTGGTCAAGTTGTTTTTGGATTTGGAACACTTTTCTTCGGTCTAGAGTTGATGAGTGGTGGAATGAAACCATTACGATCACTAGAAGTATTCCAAGACTTAACTGTAAGCATGGCAAATAGTCCTATTTTAGGTGTAGTCATTGGAACGATTTTTACGATTATTGTACAAAGTTCAAGTGCGACAATTGGAATATTGCAGGAACTATTTTCACAGAATGCCTTAACTCTAGATGCAGCTTTACCTGTTTTATTCGGAGATAATATCGGTACAACAATAACTGCAGTACTCGCATCTATTGGAACATCGATAGTTGCACGAAGAGCAGCGTTTGTCCATGTATTATTTAATTTATTTGGAACCGTTATCTTTCTAATCATTCTAATACCTTTCACAAGTTTTATAACTTTTTTACAGAACGCACTAAATCTTAACCCAGAAATGACCATAGCTTTTGCACACGGAACTTTTAATGTAACGAATACAATTATTCAGTTTCCATTTATTTTCGCTTTAGCATGGTTAGTTACAAAACTAATTCCTGGTGAAGATGAATTTATAGATACGAAACCACAACATTTAAATCCAATATTAATTGAACACTCACCTGGTATCGCATTAGGTCAGGCTAAAGAAGAATTGAAAAGAATGAGTGATTTTTCAGTAACTGGATTGAATGAAGCATTTCAGTTTTTAAAAACAAGTGATAAAAAGCATGCAGAACATGCTCTTCAGTATGAGAAAGGTATCAATAATTTAGATAAAAAGATTACAAATTATCTATTAGATATCTCTGCAAAATCATTGTCTGTTAAAGAAAGAGACGAGTTTTCAAATATAGCCGATGCGATTCGAGATATTGAAAGAATTGGCGATCATATGGAAAACGTCGTTGAACTAGTGGACTACAAAATAAATAAGAAAGTTTGTCTGTCAAATGATGAAATAACTGAATTAAATGAAATGTACGATTTAACTATATCAACTTTAAAAACAGCTTATACAGCTTTTTTTGAAAATAATGCTTCATTAGCAAAAAATGTTATATCTTATGAAGAAAAAATAGATAAAATGGAGAGAGTTCTAAGAAAGAAACACATTATGCGATTAAATGAAGGAAAATGCTCTGGAGATGCGGGAATTGTTTTTGTTGACATTATTAGCAATTTAGAGAGAATAGCAGACCATTCTGTTAACATTGCGGAATCTATAATTAATCCAGAATCTAAGAACTATTTACACTCGGATTGATGGAATAAACTTCCGATGATTGCAATTGTACAAGCAGAAGGGGCAAGTCCGTTTCACCAAATGATAGATCAAAAAATGAAAGAACTTATACCTGATGTATCTCCATATACCAGAGCTTCTACATTGAATATTGGAAATTCACCAAGTTGGAAGAATGCGCAACATGCTCTAAAAGAAACGAATGGAATTACTGTTTCAGTTTCAGAAATTGAATTTATGAATGCAAAAGCTATTATAGATAAAAGGGGTATTGGATGTGAACCAGCCTCTGTAGCTAAAGTTGCTGGGTTGAAAAAGCTAGTTGATGAGAAGAAGATTGATAAGGCTTAGACTGCATTATGCATTCTAACAGGAAATATTTTAAAAGATACAGATGCTTTAAAGGAATATCATTCTGAAGATAATATGGCTGCAATTTATTAAAATACACTACAAGCAACTTTCTTAGATTACAAAACTATTCAAAGCCATATATAAATCCTTGTAATAGTTCAGGAACCTCTTGTTACCTCGTCAAGAGGTTCCTCTTTTTGTACTGTATATCATATATAATCTTAATTAATATGGAACAAGTTATGTTAGATATCACTTATCACTTATCACCATATTATTAAGTGATATCTAACGTATTTTATAAAATATAGTTTCATACTTTATATCAATTGTAGAAAAACTCACAATTTGTCGTCAATTAGAGTAAAGAGTAAAACATTAATAATATATGAAGTAATTTAGTATTTACTTAATGAAATAAGTTTAATGTATAAAAAAACTCTTGAGTTAATACTCTAGAACTTTTCTGTATATCAATTATTTCTTTAAGTTTTTGGAGAAACTATTAAATGAATCCGTAACATCTTTATTTACAGGGTACATAAAGTCATCCATACCATCATCTAAAGGAAGCACTCCGTCTTTTTTCAGCTTTGCAAAGAATTTCTGGAATCCTTTCTCAAATGTAAGGAGAAAGTCCATAAGATTAAATTTATATATATCCCTGCCTCCAGGTTTTCTTACCTCCTCGATTCTTATCACGTTCGAATCCCTAACAAATAAATAATAATCAGCACTCCCATAATGCTCTAACTTAAATTTAGTCTTCTTATATGTATATAAATCACTCARGTCAGAAAAGAAATTGCGCAATGTTATAGCAGAAAGCCCAATAGAAATGATCAAAGTTTGATTCTTATCTGAAACAATAATTTCCCCATCTCCACCATCTAGATTAATAGTTACTGAACAATTAAGRGCATTTTTCATAAAGACCTCCATTTTTATCATCATCTTCAGTAAAGGGTAAAATAAAATTAGTAGCTAAATAAGTTACCAAACTCAATTTATAATTTCCTTTCAAATAGCCTTCATAAAATTTAACCCAATGTTGCTTATCGGCAGTGTTTTTTATTAAAAGGTAATTTCTTAACCATATACAAAATTTATTTAGATAAAGAATTTTTCAATAAATAATTGTATTCGTTCCAAAACTCTGTATACATCTCTTTATCAAAGTCATCATTTATTATTTTCTCTCTTGAATTATCAAATAGTTTTTTCGCTTCTAGGGAAAAAGCGATTATTTCATCTGTATATTCTTTTTTACTTAATTTAACCCTAAGTCCCTTGTATTTTATATTTCCAATCCGTGGATTAGTAGTAGTGAATTTGACAAAATCAGAYAAAATRACTTCATCACCACAATGCTTTACACTCCAATGAATCGAAATAGGGCAACCCATCATTAAAATTGCACCGCAGCCGTGAAAAATTAGTCCTTCCTCACTATTAGGTTCACAAATATAATCTTTATCAAGCGTTCTTAGTAAAGCTAAAGCAGATTCATTAATTCCCCACTCTTCATCTAATCCGGATTGTGTAATAATCACCTTATTAACACTTAGATAAATTTCTCCGTGAGAACATAGATYTTCATCTTTGAACTTTTCATCCATCCAGTGTTGCTTTAAGATTTTTATTTCGAATTTTTTGTCCATAGTAAACCCAGCCTTTTTTATTTAATTGTTTACTTGAAAATAACATAATAAATTAAAAATGCATTTAATTATCACTTAAATTGTAGAAGAATTTCCTACTTTTAGACRCTCCGTATCATCCTTWTTCTTGCGGGGAAACTAGCTGAAACMAGTAAGGGGAGGATAAAATATGAAACGATTACTAATGGCCACGGCTCTTGCCATATGGTTAAYAGGAGGCATGGCCACTTATACAGAAGCTACTCCACAACCCTCTATTAAGCAGAAGCATACGGATTTCTATGATGCCTTTTTGATGCTACTGAACCCCTATGCGGAGAAAGCCATTCGAAAGAAATACCCTGATCGYAGTTATAGTTTGTGGAATGCGGAAATTTTGAGCGTGAAGCGTATATCGAGTGGGTCTTCGAACTATGATTTCGTGGTAAAGGCGAAATACGATACGTTTACAGGCCCGCATAATCCACCTGAAGGACCCGTGGTGATTACCTTTTCCATAACAAATAATGTCAAGGTTCTCAAAGTGGAAGGATAATGGGTAAATAAAAGCGTTAGAATTGATTCTAACGCTTTTTTCTATTGGTGAATTTTTTTCCTTAGAGTAACAATTCATTGAAACGACTCTTATAAATAGTAATAGCCTTACCAGTTATGTAAGTTAAATCATCTTGGTAATCAATGAATAACTCTCCACCTCTTTCAGAAGATTGGAAAGCATATAATTGTTTTTTATTTAGTCTTTGGCTCCAATAAGGAGCTAGACCACAATGCGCTGAACCAGTAACAAAATCTTCTTCTACTCCAATTCTAGGAGCAAAATAACGAGAAACAAAATCATACCTAGTTGAAGGGCTTGTTACAACTAAACCCGTAACGGGCAGTGTAGAAAGAAGGTCTAAATTAGGTACAAGTCCTTTCAATGATTCTTCATCTGCTACTTCAATAATGTATCGATCACTGTTTTGGGCAGCCTTTAAGATAGGTACGTTTACTAACTGTTGGATGGTAGGTGTAATATCTATGGGGATAGGTGCATCAGTGGGGAAAGCTAATTGAATCCCTTTTTTTACTTTTTCCACTTTCAAATGACCGGATTTTGTCGTAAATGTAATAGGGTGGTGGACCTCTATAACACCTTCCTCCCAAAGTATATGCGCAGCTGCTAATGTACCGTGCCCACACAATTTTATCTCTTCTGAAGGAGTAAACCACCTTAACTCATAAATGTTACACTGTTGCTCTAAGAGAAAAGCTGTAATAGGTAGATTTAACTCCTTAGCAATCCCTTGCATAACCTGTTTTTGAATTGGACTACTTAACCGAATCACATAAGCTGGATTACCTGAAGTTAAATCTTGCGAAAAAGCATTTACTCGATATAAATAGGTACTCACGTTTAGTATCACTCCTTTAACTACCAGTTAACATAAGAGTTCAACAAGTCAATATAATTACCTTTATTTGATACTAAGAAGCAGAAAAATACATTAACTATACCTTATATTTGCTGTCCGCATAATATGATTACAGGTGATTATAATTTTTAATGACGGTTTGAAAAACACTGTTAAAATATTTCAACAAAAAAGCAGTTAATCCGGAAGTTCTAAAAAATCTTTTAAATGTGTTTCAAGTTCAAATTTTATATCTTTAATTGGCTGATCAACTAAATCCCCAATTACCTTACTTCCAAAGATTTTTTTCGAAGTCCTTATACCAAGGAATGTACGATTACATTTCCAAACTATTACGTTGTAAAAACTAAACATATCTCCTTCTGTATCATCATTGATAAATATAATTATGGCAGATTCATAACCTGATTCGAACAAATCACTATTCGTAACCTCAAACTTAATATAAAGATCTAAGTTTTGTTCCTTAAATAAAGAAGTATATATTTGTTCAAGTTTAATCGTAATATCTCTTAGCTGTTGTTCAATTTCATTAATTCTATTTCTCAGCTGTAACGTGAATTCGTTCTCGCCATATTTCATTTATACTCACCATTTTCCAAGTATTAATTCTACACAAAAAACAAAGTTCCTATATTGTATACTCCATACATTATTAGTTAACATAACAGATATTCTAGGAAACAAAAAATGTCTATATTACTTTTACTAAAAGCATAGACATTTAAAAATATCTATAATAATATAATGAACATGCAAAATGAAAGCGTTTTTAAACACTGATTAAAGATATACGAAAAAGATTTTATTAGCTTCAACTAGCAGGTGAATCTACAGTGGAGAAGATTGGAGAACGAATAATAATTAAATTTTTTCAGCAGGAGTAAAGACTTTTCTTTTCATAACAGAAGTTACCTTTTTCCCTATTAGAGCAAATAATTTAATTAAGTATAGATTAGTATTAGATTATATGAATGTGTTCCATATTTATATCGACTATATAATTCTGTAATTTTATGTTTAATTAGTACAGTAATTGAAGCTGAAAATAAAGAAGGAAAATGGGTAGGTACGATTATTGAAAGGGAAGGAGAAGAAATTGAGAAACAACTTGGGAAAACTCTATCTATGATAACAACAAAAGAGATAATATGATTTTTAAAACATTATGCTCAAAAAAATGAGAGAAATGAGATTCCTAGGAGGATAGACTTTATTGGGGTTTTTTGTGTTTATTAGTATGGGTTTTTTGTGATACGCTATGCAACTTTATTATAAGCCAAATTTCATAAAATACATCGTCTCAAGCATCTTTTAGAGGAGAGATTAAAGTGCTCTTTAATAAAGAATTAAACCTAGTAATATATGAGGTTAAAAAGAATAAAAGAAACAGGTGGAACTGATGAACACAAGGCAAAAAGAAATTTTATATCTGTTGTTATCTGAACCTGATAAGTATTCATTAGTACAAGATTTTGCGGATAGAGTAAATTGCTCTGAAAAAACGATTCGTAATGATTTGAAAATAATTGAAGATTATCTTAATGATTATTCAGATGCTCATCTAACTCGAAAACCGGGATTAGGTGTTTACTTAGATATAGAGGAACATGAAAAAGTGCGTTTATGTAATGAGCTCCATACAGTAAAGGAGGAGCCGAAGTATCAATCTGATGAAGAAAGAATTCTGCAAATTGCTTATGATTTATTAATGAATGTACAGCCAGTTACAGCAAAAGAATTTGCTGATCAATATTTTTTAAATCGATCTACAATAAAGAAAGACTTAAATAAAATTGAAAAATGGTTAAGGCGCTTTAGTTTAGCACTAGTTTCAAAACAAAGAATAGGTTTAATAATCGAAGGAACTGAAAAAAATAAAAGAAAAGCATTGACTAGAATATTAGATTTGATTAATAATCCTAGCATTACAAATCAATTTATTAAAAAGCAGTTTTTGTATCATGAGGTAGAATTTATAGCAAGTGAATTAAAAGTATTACAAAAGCGTCATTCTTTATATTTCACAGATGATACGCTCGAAAGTCTACTATTACATACACTGATGATGATTCGAAGGACAAAATTAAAGCAATCTATTTCTATTTCTAAAAGAGAAATAACTGTTCTACAGAAGAAAAAAGAATACAATTGGACATATGAATTTCTTGAGAGATTGGAAAAATTTTTCGTTATACACTTCTCAGAAGAAGAAGTAGTGTATTTAACATTGCATATATTAGGTGGCAAGGTTCGTTATCAAAAAAATGATGCATCATGGGATTTAGATATAATTAGTGAAGAAAATTCAGTGCTTTTTAAAATTCTATGTCATTTAATTTATCGAGTATCAGAGCTAAATGCGTTAGACTTTAATAAAGATCAAATTTTGAAAAACGGCTTAAAAATACATTTATATACAACTTTAAATCGTATTAATTATGATCTTTCTGTCTCAAACCCAATGCTAAATGACATTAAAAAGATGTATCCCCACATGTTTGATATAGTAATTGATGTTCTAGGAGAAATTAATCAATTATTTGATCTTTTTATTCCAGAAGAAGAAGCAGCATATCTTACATTACATTTTCAAGCATCTATTGAACGTTTGGATAGTAATAGGCAAAAGCAAAAGAATGTAATCATAGTGTGTCATATGGGAATCGGAATGTCACAGTTATTACGGACAAAGATTGAACGGAAATTCCATCAAATTTATGTTATGGACTGTATTTCTAAAGATGATTTAGAAGATTATTTAACAAAACATCAGGACGTAGAACTTGTTATTTCTACCACATCCATCTCGGGGGTGAAAATCCCTCACCTTATTGTATCGCCATTATTGGAATATACAGAAGAAAAAAAACTAGAAGATTTCATCAAACAATTTGATGAACCAGTTCGTCAAGAAAAAACAGCGTTTTCTATGCTAGATTATACAACGCCTTTTTTAGTTTCGTTACAAGACGATGTAGAACATCGTTATATGATAATTGAGAAGTTAGCCAAAGTCTTATATGAAAAAGGTTATGTGGAAAAAGAATATGCTGTTCATGCCATTATGAGAGAAAAAATGTCAGCAACAACCATTGGAGCAGGTATTGCTATTCCTCATGCAAACTCTAAATTTATTAAACAGTCAGCAATTGCTATTGCTACATTAAAAGAACCACTTGATTGGGGAACTGAAAAGGTGACCCTTGTATTTATGTTGGCTGTAAAAAATGAGGAACAGAAAATGACAAAGCAACTATTTCAAGAATTATCTTTTATAAGTGAACAACCATCCTTTATTCAAAAACTTACTACAGAAACAAATGTAATGAAGTTCTTATCTTATCTACATTATTAAAAGTAAGGCATAGATGCCTTGCTTTTTTTATTTGATAAAGTAAAAGATTAATTTTTCCGGAATTTACGGTAAAAAACTAAACTTTTGACCTTATGACATTGTTATATATTATTTGTAGGCGCTTACAAAAACTAAGGAGGACTAATAATGAAACTGTTAGCGATTACATCATGTCCAAATGGAATTGCTCATACTTATATGGCAGCAGAAAATTTACAAAAAGCAGCAGATAGATTAGGGATTCAAATGAAAATTGAGACCCAAGGTGGAATAGGGGTAGAAAATGAACTTACTGAAGAGGATATTCGTGAAGCAGACGGTATTATTATCGCTGCAGATCGAGGAGTAAATAAAGATAGATTTATAGGAAAAAGACTTTTAGTTGTTGGGGTTCAAGATGGAATCCGTAAACCCGAGGAATTAATTCAGAAAGTAAGAAATGCTGATGTGCCTGTCTATCATTCAAAATCAAAAACTGTAGCAGAGAATAACCAGCAAAAGAAGCAAAATCCGATATATCGGCATCTAATGAATGGTGTATCTTTTATGGTCCCATTTATTGTAGTTGGCGGATTATTAATTGCGATAGCAGTCACCCTTGGAGGTGAGAAAACACCCCAGGGTTTAGTTATTCCAGACGCGTCTTTTTGGAAAACAATTGAACAAATTGGTGGTGCTTCATTTACATTCATGGTTCCAATTTTAGCAGGATATATTGCATATAGCATAGCCGATAAGCCTGGACTTGTTCCTGGTATGATTGGCGGATATATTGCAGCTACAGGAAGTTTTTATGGAAGTGAAAGTGGTGCAGGATTCCTTGGGGGAATTATCGCCGGTTTCTTAGCTGGTTATATAGCATTAGGAATTAAGAAAATAAAAATTCCAAAAGCAATTCAACCAATTATGCCAATCATCATTATTCCGGTATTTGCTTCACTCATTGTAGGTCTGGCATTTGTGTTGATTATTGGTGCACCTGTAGCACAAGTATTTGATTCATTAACAGCTTGGTTAGCAGGTATGAAAGGGTCTAGTTCAATTCTTCTAGCATTGATCTTAGGTGCTATGGTTTCTTTTGACATGGGTGGTCCCGTTAATAAGGTTGCATTCTTATTCGGTTCCGCAATGATCGGTGAAGGAAATTATGAGATTATGGGTCCAATCGCTGCAGCAATCTGTATTCCACCAATCGGAATGGGACTTGCTACGTTCTTAAGAAAGAGAAAATTCCAAGTTTCAGAAAGAGAAATGGGTAAAGCAGCCTTTACAATGGGTCTATTTGGTATTACAGAAGGTGCAATCCCATTTGCGGCACAAGATCCGATCCGTGTTATTCCAAGTGTTATGGCTGGTTCTATGACAGGTTCTGTTATTGCAATGATTGGTCATGTAGGGGATAGAGTAGCGCATGGTGGCCCAATTGTTGCTGTATTAGGAGCAGTAGACAATGTATTTATGTTCTTTGTTGCTGTAATTGGCGGTTCTATGGTAACTGCCATTTTAGTAAATGTATTAAAAAAAGATATTTCAAAATTGGATATATCAGAAGTGGCAGAAATGAAGGAAGTCTCAGCAACAATAGAAGAGCCCCACGTACAACAAGAAACTCAAAAAGAAAGCAAGCAAGTAGAGAATGTAGAAATAAAAAAACTAACGGACATTACAAGCTTAGAACTTATTGAAACTAATTTAACAGGAGAAACACGTGATGACATTATTGATGAAATGATAAAAAAGTTGCTTCATGTAGGAACTCTGCATTCTGAAGCAGAATTTAAGCAAGCAATTATGAATCGTGAGCAAGAAAGTACAACGGGTATTGGCATGAATATTGCTATTCCCCATGGGAAATCGAATTCTGTTAAGAAACCAAGTGTAGTATTTGGAATTAAACAATCAGGTGTGGATTGGAAAAGTCTTGATGGAACAGAAGCAAAATTAATATTTATGATTGCTGTACCCAAGGAAAGTGAAGAGAATGAACACTTAAAAATTCTTCAAATGCTTTCTCGAAAACTTATGGATGACAGGTATAGAGAGCAGTTATTAGCCGTTCAAACAAAAGAAGAAGCATACAAACTATTAAGCGAAATTGTATAGACTGGAGGATTATTAATCATGACTGAACCATTATTTTTTGCACCTATATTCAAAGAAAGAATTTGGGGAGGAAAGGAATTAGAGGATAAATTCGCATACAAAGTCCCTTATGATAGAACCGGTGAATGCTGGGCGATTTCAGCACATATAAATGGACCATCTATTGTTGAAAATGGTCCTTTCTCCGGAAAAACTTTAAATGAAGTTTGGAGAGAAAATCCCGAAGTTTTTGATCACTATGGAGGAGATACCTTTCCACTTTTAACAAAAATTTTAGATGCTAATCAAGATCTTTCTGTACAGGTACATCCTGATAACCTCTATGCAAATCTATATGAAAACGGAGAGTTAGGGAAAACAGAGTGTTGGTATATCATCGATTGTAAGGAAGGTGCTGAGATGATATATGGTCACAATGCAAAAACAAAAGAAGAATTCATTAAAATGATTGAAAACGGAGATTGGGATAAGTTACTTCGTCGAGTAAAGGTGAAACCAGGTGATTTTTTCTATGTACCCAGTGGCACTATCCACGCTCTATGCGAAGGAACAGTTGTACTTGAAACACAACAAAGTTCTGATACTACATACCGCGTTTATGATTATGAACGAAGAGATGAAAATGGAAGAAAACGCGAATTACATCTTGAAAAGGCAATAGATGTTACGACAATTCCTCACATAGATGTAGATAATAAATTCCTAATATCGAAATATAAAGATATACTCATTACTACTTTTATAGAAAATCAATTTTTCTCTGTTCACAAATGGAAAATAGATGGAAGAGCCTCTCTAACAATGGACAAACCCTTTATGTTGTGTAGTGTAATAAATGGAAACGGAACTCTTAGAAGCGTAGAAGGAGACTATTTCTTTAATAAAGGTAGCCATTTTATCCTTCCTGCAAAGACAAGAAATTTTGAGATAAGTGGAACCTGTGAATTGATTGTTTCGCATGTATAAACTAATAAGCTTGTTCATATTGCAAATTTAATAAAGTTACTAGCAATAAATATAAACCTATAGGTATTAGCACTAACTGAATTACATATTTAGAGAAAAAATCAACATTCAACTTATTAATAATCTAGCAGTAAAAATAGACAACCCTTTTGAGTCAAAGCTCTAAAGGGTTGTTATAGTTCATATTATTTAACAGCTTCTTTTAATTCTTTTCCAGGTTTAAAAGCAGGTATCTTAGTTGCCGGAATCGTCATTTCTTCACCTGTTTGAGGGTTACGACCTGTACGCTCTGCGCGCTCACGTATTTCGAATGTACCAAACCCAACTAATTGAATCTTCTCTCCTTTGGCAAGCGTATGAGAAATCGTTTCAAACAACGCATCTACAGCCTTTTTTGAATCTTGTTTCGTTAGTTCTGATTTTGTTGCAACGGCATCTACTAGTTCAGTTTTCTTCATATTTAAACACCTCACTCTCTTATTTTCAAATAATATGTAGAGATGCTAACATATCATAGCTTTTCCACACTTGTCACTTAATAAGGTTGGTAAAAAGGAAGGAGAACTCCTTTAAAATCCAATTATGCTTTCTATGTTTATTATGTTGAAAATATACAATTTAACCTTTTTAAACTAATTAAATGAAAAACAGACAATTCTCTTAGTTAGAAGTTAAGGAAAGCTTATACTTGAGTACCTTACCAAAGTAAAAATTTAGATAAAAATAATAAATATTAAATATAATTTAAAATGATTAATTTAATAAATATTTAATACCTTTTAACTCAAAAGGTGGTTAAATAACATTAATTTGAGAGCGTAAAATATCTTGTGTAAATGAATAAATACAAAAAGGAAGACCTTTTCTTGTAGAATTAAGTCACCACAACCAATTCAAAGAAAGAAGGTCTTCCTATGAATCAGTTTACAACAGATCTTGTTC
>NZ_JBFTZR010000031.1:0-20137 GCF_056406695.1 Priestia sp. P1_B12_1
GTATAGTATAATCAGCGCTTTGCGACACGATGTCATATTGGTTTCGATCAAGCTCGCGCAGAACTACAAATGATGTTTAAAGCAAACTAGTGGGTAACGTTCATAAGAAAAGGAAACTCCCATTTACACAAAATTATTGACGGTCCCAAAATTATTTTTTGTATATTGGTTATAATTAGCTTAATGAATTAATGTTTAGACACAAATCTTAACGCTCTACTTAATATTGTTGGTACAACAGAAATATGATTTTCGCCTTTGACTTCATTAAACAATATTTTTAACTTATTATTCTCTAAGATAGATAAGCGATTTGATAATTCTTTGGTATCGTTAATCATAAATTCTTTTTCTAATGACCCTACTGCTAAAAATACACTAACTTCTAACTTTTTTTCACTAAAATACTTCATAAATTGCGGTACCTTATTTAAAATATATCTGTCATTCCACCATATAGAAGGGCTGCTTGCAATATAGTTTTGAAATGCCTTTGGGTGGGTGAATAAAGTATATAAAGTAAACAATCCGCCTAGCGAATGTCCAAAGATTGTTTGTTGCTGTAAGTTAACTTTAAATCTTTTGTTAATTTGAGGCATTAAATCTTCTTCAATAAATTTCAAAAAAGTATCTGCGCCACCCGTTTTTTGAAAATCCTCAACTCCTAATGATTTATTATAGAAGTTATTAGGAGCTGAGGGGGTAAAATCGTACAAGCGATTCGTAAGATCGAAATCATTATCTGTCAGATAACCAATACCTACAACAATTGCTGGGATAACACCTGTTTTTTCAGTTTTTCTGGATTGTAATCTTACTGCTTCTTGAAATGTTTGAAAGAAAGCATTACCATCTAAAACATAAATAACTGGATATCCAGAAGGTGGGGGGGCTTGATTAGGTTTTGAAACAAAAATTTGATACGAACGATTATCAAATTCAGAATTTATTGTCCAATCTTCAAATCTTGAAGCGATATTCTTTTCTTTGCTACAATCCATCATATAGTTCCCCTTTTTTAATTTGTTATATATATATTTAAAGCTTCTTCTTCTGGTAATACACTATCATAGCCGAAACATACAGGTGCTCCATTATGAGGGTCTATCATAATCCTTGCATCAATATGAAAAACATCTTTTAATATTTTAGGTGTAATGATTTCGAGAGGTGTTCCAATTTTAATAATTTCTCCTTCTTTCATAGCCACAATTTCATGAGAGAATCTTGCTGCATGATTAATATCATGTAATACCATAACAATGGTTCGCTTTTGTTCTTCGTTTAATTTTGCTACAATTCGTAGTACATCTAATTGGTGAGCCATATCAAGAAATGTAGTTGGTTCATCTAATAATAAAACTTCTGTTTCTTGGGCTAAAGCCATTGCAAGCCAGACTTTTTGTCTTTGTCCGCCGGATAAATTAGCAATTTGGCGGCTTCGGAAAGCTTTAATATTAGTAATATCCATTGCCCATTCTATAATCTCTTGATCTTTCCTTGTTAATTTATTTACATTATTTCTATGTGGATATCTTCCATATGAAATAAGTTCCTCTACCTTTAATTCTGCAGGGGCTGTAGGTTGCTGAGGGAGTAAAGCAAGATGCTTGGCAATTTGCTTTGTATGAATAGTGCTTAGATCTTGATCCTGTAAATAAACTTTTCCTTGTTTTTGTTTTAAAATTCTTCCCATTGTTTTCAATAATGTAGATTTACCGCAACCATTTGGACCGATAATAGTTGTAATTTTTCCTTCTTTTACTTGTAAATTCAAGTCTTGAAACACGGATGATTTCTCATAACTTGTTTCTAAATTTTCCATACGAAGAATATTCACTTATTATCTCTCCTTTTAGTCTTTTGCTTTTACTAATAAATAAAGAAAATATGGTACACCAATAATTGAAATGACAATTCCAACTGGTAATTCAGCTGGTACAAAAACTGTTTTTCCAATAAAATCAGAAACAATAACAAGTAGGGCACCAATTGCTCCACATACAGGTAGTACATAGTTATGCTGTATCCCTACTAAACGTTTTGCAATGTGAGGAGACATTAAACCAATAAATCCAATACTACCAGACACGGAAACACATGCACTTATTAATCCAATGCTACTGAACAAGAGTAAAGACTTCTCTTTTTCCACTGAAACTCCTAAACTTTTTATACTTGTTTCTTCCAATTGAAATAAATCTAATAAATAAGCTTTCTTTTTGATAATAGGAATTAGAATAAGCAGCCAAGGTAATATAGAAACAATATATTTCCAATTAGCATCGTATATACTCCCAGAGATCCAAACAGTTGCCATTTCAAAATCAGATGCCTTCATTTTTAAAGATAAATATAAAGAGAAAGCACTAAATGCTGAGCCGATTGCAATACCTGTCAACAACAGACGACCAACGTCTAATGTGCCGTCTTTCCAAGAGAAAATATAGATTAATAAAGCTGCTACTAAGCCACCAACTAATCCAAAAAACGGTAAGACCATAATGGAAAACCAGCCTGTACTAGTAACTTGACCTTGAAAGAAAAACATAAAAATGACAATTGCAGCCCCAGCTCCTGCATTAACACCCAAGATCCCTGAGTCTGCCAATCCGTTTCGTGTTACCCCTTGAATAACAGCTCCCGCGATACCTAGCCCTAGACCGACTAAACCAGCAATTACTATTCTAGGAAGTCTAAAATCAAAAATGACTAGATCATATTCAGTATTGGAATTTAAACGAAATAGAGTTCTAATTATGTCCTTAATACTCATGTCGAATGTACCATTTGTTAAGCTGACATAAATAGTTAAAATAATTAAAAATAAAGTAACTATCATTGTAATAAGGTATCGATGCCATAAGTTTTTATACATGTTTTTTGCCTCCTTTCGTTCTTATTAGATAAAGGAAGAAAGGAATGCCAACTAATGAAGTAACTACCCCTATAGGCGTTTCAAACGGATAATTAATAAATCTACTTATTACGTCACATAGAATTAGAAAAATTCCTCCAATTACCCCTGCACAAGGAATAATCCATTTATAATCTATACCAATTAAAAAACGCGTAATATGAGGGACAATCAATCCTACAAATCCAATTTTCCCTACAAGTGCAACCGCAGTACCGGTTAAACATATAACAGAGATAAGAGCTAACCCTTTTATAAGTTTTGTACGTTGTCCCAAATTAATAGAGACTTCCTCACCTAAGGACAGGATTGTAATTGATTTCGAAATCGAAATAGCTAAAACAATTCCAATCAAGCCAAATACAATGGTTAATTTCAGCATATTAGGATCAATTTGATGTAGCCTTGCATTATACCAAAAACTAACATTTTGAGAGATTTGAAAATAAGATGCAATTGCTGCAGAAAGACTACTTAAAAATGTTCCAATGACAGTTCCGATAATAGCTAACCTTACAGGAGTTAATCCATTTGGAAGTAAGGAGCCAAGGCCAAAAACAATACCAGCTCCTAGAGCAGAACCTAACATAGAATAAAAAACCATATGAAGTGAAGACATATTAGGAGCTAAAACCATACAAATTGTAATGATAAAAGCAGAACCGTCTGTCACACCCATAATAGAAGGGGATGCAAGATAATTTCTTGTCATCCCCTGCATGAGTGCTCCTGATATAGCTAAAAATCCTCCTACAAGAAGTGCACCGATTGCCCTGGGCAATCGAGAAGTCATAATAATATTATGATCGACATTTCCTGCTTCATAATGAAAGAGTGCATTCCATACTGTTTCAACATCTATATCTTTTGCACCGTATAAAATTGATATTATAATACTTAAAAAAATAAATACTGGTGCTGTAACCAGAATTATGATTGGTAACCAATTTGTTTTTCCCATACCATTCAACGCACCTTATTATTTATTTAGTTAAATCTTTTGCTGCCACTTTTAAAAATGCTGTTTTACTCCAAGCTGTACCGCCTTGAGCAAGAGGGTCAACTGAATTCACAAACACTTTGTTATCTTTGGCAGCTGTGACGCTTTTCCAAATAGCGTTGTTTTGTAACTCTTCTAAAGCTTTAGGTTTTTGGGCATTTTCACTTTCTGAAAACTGTAAAAATATGTAGTCAGGATTTATCTCTGCTAATTTTTCTAAAGAAATTAGTTCTTGTGCCTTCACAGGCTTAATCTCTTCAGGAACACTTATTCCTAAATCATTATATATAACAGGGTTTAGATATACATCTTGTGGATAAAGATAAAGGCTTCCACCTCTTACTCGTGCTACAATCACCTTTTTACCTTTTAATTTTTCACTTATTTTTTCTTTTGCTTTTGCTGCATCTTCGTTATATTTTGTTATAATTTTTTCTGCTTTCTCTTTTTTACCAGTTAGTTCACCCATTAAGTGTAGATTATCTTCCCAATTGGTTGAAATATGTGAATAGGGAAACGTTGGAGCCATCTTTTCTAATTTCTGTGTGACATTCGCTGGAGATTTAGAAGTCCATAGGATTACATCAGGTTTTAATTTTAAAAGAGTTTCATAATTTGGTTGAATTTTCTCACCAATTGACTCTGCACCATCTAAATCCTTGGCCAAATATTCAGGAATTTTCCCTCCGACAGTAACAGCACCTACTGGCTTAATCCCTAACGCAGCAGCGTCTTCCATAGATTCTAAGCTAGCAGTTGCAATCTTAGTTACATTTTTAGGCACCGTGTATTTATTATTGAGATAAGTAATTGTTTGCTTGTCCTGTTTTGTTGATGTAGATACTTTATTTTCTTGTTTAGTAGCTTTTGTTGAAGTAGTTTCTGCATTACCACAAGCTCCTAATCCAATGCTAAAAACAGTCGCCATACCAACTAGAAATATTTTCTTTTTCATTTTCATTGTCTTAACTCCCTTTTTTTATTCCTTCAGTAAGATAATCATAATTATTAATAAAATAAGCAAATTTAAATTATTAATTTCACCTCTTTTCTACATGTACCCATCCCTAATTGAAAATGATTATCATTATCTATAACAATACAAAAGTATATATCTATAGCTCTGTTTTTTCAAGGTAATTTTTACAAAAAATAAAATAATGTTTTCATTTATTTACTTAATTAGATAATATAAGGAATAATTTCTAAAAAGAAGAAAAAGTGTTGACATAACAAATGAGAAAGATTATCATTTGTTATGTTTAAATGATAATCTTTCTCATTTGTTATGTAAGTGAAAACATATTTTATAAGCAAAAATAGAGCAGGAAGGGGATTATAAGATGAAATCTAAAGAAACCTCGAGAGATTACATAGGAGATAAAAAAGTAACTATTAGTGGAACTAAAAGAATAGCAATGAAATCGAAAATAGAAGGAAGAGAATATCAAATTTTCATTTCCAAACCAATGGATGAACCACCGCCTTCAGGATATCCAATTATTTATGTATTAGATGCTAATTCTGTGTTTGGAACAATAGTAGAAGCCGTACGCTTACAATCAAAGAGATCCGAAAAAACGGGAGTCATTCCAGCAGTTATTGTTGGTATTGGTTACTCTACTGATGCCCCCTTTTCCTCTAACCGTTATTATGATTTCACAATGGCGTCTTCACCTGAAAAGTTACCTGAGCGACCAAATGGGAAGCCCTGGCCTCCACATGGGGGAGCAGATAACTTTTTGAATTTTATTGAAAAAGAATTAAAACCTGAAGTTCAAAGATATATAGATATTGATCGAAAAAGGCAGACCCTTTTTGGACACTCTCTTGGAGGGCTTTTTGTTTTAAATACTCTTTTTACAAATCCTACACTATTCCAGACATATATAGCTGGAAGCCCTTCTATTCACTGGGATAAAGAACTTTTTTTAGAGAAAGAAGAAGAATTTTATGAAAAAGTGGGTAACGAAAACATCAAAGCTAATGTATTTATTGGTGTTGGGGAATTAGAGAGAGAGCATAAAAGTGGAATGAATAGTAATGCATTAGAAGTTTCAAAAAGATTATCTCTCTTAAAGGAATGTGGAGTTTGCGTAAAGTTTAAAGAGTTTAATGATGAGGGTCATCTTTCGGTATTACTACCACTTATCAATATAACTTTAAAATATGCATTGTATCCAAATTAGAAGAATGTTGATAAATAACAATATATTCCCTTGACTAGTCAGATAGTTAAGTATATTATATATTTTGAAATTAATTGATAATGATTATCATTATCGATTGTGAGTTACTTTAGTTTCATTAGTCCATTTTAACTTCTGTATTTAATATCGAACGAAACTAGAAATCTAGTTTTAAGAAAGGAATTGATAAGATGAGCTTTATCGAAATACAAGGAAAAGTAGCTCTTGTAACAGGAAGTGCCCAAGGTATTGGAGAGGCTGTAGTAAGGAAATTATCTGAATTGGGAGCAACCGTTGCTGCAGTAGATAAAAATTCTGAGAAGCTAAAGCACCTTGTAAATCAACTAAAATCTGAAGGTATGAATGCTATCGCTTTTCCTGCAGATGTAAGTAATAGTAAAGCTGTGGAAGAAGTAGTGACTAAAATTGAAGATGAGGTTGGACCAATTGAAATTCTAGTGAATGTGGCAGGTGTACTGAGAATGGGACTTGTGGAAGCATTCAGTGACGAGGATTGGCAAGATACTTTTGCCGTAAATACCACGGGAGTTTTTAATGTATCTCGTTCTGTAAGTAAACGTATGGTAAGTCGTAAAAAAGGTTCTATTGTAACTGTTGGATCAAATGCTGCTAGTGTTCCTCGTATGTCAATGGCTGCTTATGCAGCTTCTAAAGCAGCAACTACAATGTTTACAAAGTGTCTGGGATTAGAGCTGGCTCAGTATAATATTCGTTGTAATCTAGTTTCTCCTGGATCTACAGATACTGAAATGCAGTGGTCTCTATGGAAAGATGAGCATGGAGCCAGAACAGCCATTGAAGGTACTCCTGAAGCATTTAAAGTAGGAATCCCACTACAAAAAATTGCAATGCCTTCTGATATAGCAGATGCAGTTCTCTTTTTAGTATCTAATCAGGCAAATCATATTACAATGAATGATTTATGTGTAGATGGGGGAGCAACTTTAGGAGTTTAAATTTCTTACCTATATAACTTTTCCAAAAAGTATTTCGTAATTAGAAGGAGTATGAAAGTTATGAAACATAAAAGTAGTTCTATTTTGTTAGAGAAACAGCTTTTAAATGATTATCAAACTGGAGACTTTTTTTTAGCCTCCCCTAAAAGAACAATTTTAGGAAAGGGCACCTTTGCAGTTGTTCCAAATGAAAAAGAAACGAATAATCAAGTTCAGGGTCTTACGAAACGTGTTTCAGATGTACTAGAAGGTGCTAAAAAACATGGTCATATTAATCCAGTAGTTGTAGGCGCGGTACCATTTGATTATAAAAGCTCTGCTCAATTAATTGTTCCTGAAACAGTCCAGCAATCTACTCCCTTAAAATTTAATTCGGGGGATCACTTAACAACATCAACGCAACCTACATATGAAATAAAAGCTATACCAGAACCTGAACAATATGAAAAGGGTGTAGAAAAAGGAATTAATTACATAAAAATAGGACATCTAGAAAAGATTGTTTTATCAAGGTCACTGTACCTTAATTCATCAGAAGCAGTAGATATTAACCAACTACTTCATAATCTAGCACAGCATAATAATCACGGTTACACTTTTGCTGTTGACCTATCTAAAGATATAACAGAGGATTCCAATACAAATACCGAATCCACAAGAACATTAATTGGGGCAAGCCCTGAATTACTTGTTTCCAGAACGGGTGGCAACTTACTGGCTAATCCACTTGCTGGATCTAGACCTCGTAGTAAAGACCCAATTGAGGACCAACGACGGGCAACAGAGTTACTTTCTTCTGCTAAAGATTTACATGAACATGCTGTAGTAGTACAAGCAGTTGCAGAAGCCCTTCAACCATATTGCAAAACGATAGATGTACCTAGCGAACCGTCATTAGTACATACAGAAACTATGTGGCACTTATCAACAGAGATTAAAGGAGAGGTTGCTGATTCTTTAACTTCTTCCCTACAATTAGCACTTGCATTGCATCCTACTCCTGCTGTTTGTGGCTCTCCTACAGAAGTAGCTAGAGCAGCAATTAAGGAAATTGAGCCTTTTGAACGAGGATTTTTCACTGGAATGGTTGGATGGTGTGACTCAAATGGTGATGGTGAATGGGTTGTTACAATACGTTGTGCTGAGGTAGAACAACATTCACTTCGCTTGTTTGCTGGTGCTGGAGTAGTTGCTGAATCAAAACCAGAAGAGGAATTAGCTGAAACGTCAGCTAAGTTTCGTACTATGCTTCTTGCTATGGGAATTGACAAAGAATTACTTATATCAACTTTGGAGGAATAAAAATGTTAAATGGATGCCCTTCTTGGCCTAAAGAGTTTAAAGAATTTTATAGAAAGGAGGGGTGCTGGAAAGGAGAAACCTTCGGAGGGATGTTGCGCGAACGGGCAAAAGACTATGGTGATCGTATTGCCATTACTAGTGGAGCAAAAAATCTTAGTTACGCTCAATTAGATAAAAGGGTAGATCAGCTAGCTACTGGGTTTCAAACATTAGGAATAAAGAAAGAGGACCGTGTAGTAGTTCAGCTTCCAAATATAACTGAATTTTTTGAAGTTTGTTTTGCATTATTTAGACTAGGTGCATTGCCTGTCTTTGCTCTTCCAACTCATCGTAGCAGTGAGGTTAACTATTTTTGTGAATTTGCTGAAGCTGTTGCATATATCATCCCTGATAAACATTCAGGATTTGATTATCGTTCTTTAGGAAGAGAAGCTCAACTTCAAGTTCCTAACTTGCAACATGTAATCGTGGTGGGTGAACCTGAAGAATTTATAGGATTATCTAACTTATATATGGATCCAATTAAAGATGAACCAAGTATATCTCCTAGTGATATTGCTTTTCTACAACTTTCTGGAGGTAGCACTGGCTTGTCCAAGTTGATTCCACGAACGCACGATGACTACATCTACAGTTTACGGATTAGTGATGAAATATGTAATATTGACCAACATAGTGTGTATCTAGCAGTGCTTCCCGTAGCCCATAACTATCCACTTAGTTCGCCTGGGGTACTTGGTACGCTATATGCAGGTGGCAGAGTTGTTCTTTCGCCTGCTCCTAGTCCAGATGAAGCTTTTCCACTTATTGAAAAAGAGCAAGTAACAATTACTGCCCTTGTACCGCCACTTGCGCTAATATGGCTAGAAGCAATAAAATCTCGACACTACGATTTTTCTACTCTTAAGGTAATACAAGTAGGTGGAGCAAAATTTAGTGCTGAGGTTGCTAGACGTATTAAACCTGCATTTGGTTGTGATTTACAGCAAGTATTTGGGATGGCTGAAGGGTTAGTAAACTATACAAGATTGGATGACCCTGAGGAAATCATTGTTAATACTCAAGGAAGACCGATGTCCTCATATGATGAGATTCGTGTAGTAGATGAGGACGACCAGGATGTAGAACCTGGTGAGGTTGGACAATTGTTAACAAGAGGTCCTTACACAATCCGAGGTTACTACAAGGCTGAAGAACACAACACTAAAGCATTTACCTCCGATGGTTTTTATCGTACAGGAGACTTAGTAAGTTTAAATTCATCAGGCTATCTTGTAGTAGAAGGACGTGATAAAGATCAAATAAATCGCGGCGGTGAAAAAATTGCAGCTGAAGAGGTTGAGAACCAGCTTCTTGCTCATGATGCGGTACATGATGCTGCTATTGTTGCAATGCCAGACCCATTCCTTGGGGAACGATCATGCGCTTTTGTAATTTCTCGTCATCAAAATGTCACGACTAATGAACTTAAAAACTTTTTAAAGGAACGAGGTCTAGCCACCTTTAAAATCCCTGATCGAGTAGAATTTGTTAGTTCATTCCCATATACACCTTTGGGAAAGGTAAGTAAGAAAAAATTACGTCAGATGATTGCAGAAAAACTTACATTTAGTAATTTAACTCATTTATAAAATATATTAAATCAAAGGGAGTGATTCGATGGCTATTCCAGCTATCTCACCATATGTAATGCCTGTAAAATCAGATTTACCTGAAAATAAAGTATCTTGGAAACTTAATCCAGAAAGAGCAGTCCTTCTTATTCATGATATGCAGCAGTACTTTCTCAACAATTACACGTTAGATGCTTCGCCAATAACGGAGCTTCTAAGAAACATTCAATCTTTAAAGGAAAAGTGTGTAGCACTTGGTATTCCAGTAGTCTATACAGCACAGCCAGGCAATCAAAAAGCAGAAGATCGAGCTTTACTTACAGATTTTTGGGGGCCAGGGCTTGAAGATGACCCTACTCAAACAAAGGTAGTGGATGAATTAGCGCCTAATGAGAACGATATAGTACTTACAAAGTGGAGATATAGTGCATTTAAAAGAACTAATTTGGAAGAGATTATGCATAAACAAGGTCGCGATCAATTAATCATTTGTGGTGTATATGCTCATATTGGTTGTCTTTTAACCGCAAGTGATGCTTTTATGCAGGACATTCAATCATTTTTTATTGCTGATGCTGTAGCAGATTTTTCTTTAGAACACCATAAAATGGCCATGAAATATGCTGCTGACCGTTGTGCAGTTACTATTTCTACACTACAACTACTTGAAGAACTGAAAAATAATCAAAATACTATAACTGAAGAAGAATCTGAAGTTAATTCGCATGGCTTAACACTGGAAGGTGTAAAGAAACAAATCGCTGAATTGCTTGATGAGCCAATTTCAACTATTGATAATAATGAAAATTTAATTGATCGAGGATTAGACTCTATTAGAATCATGAGTCTTGTCGAGAATTGGCGAAGTAAAGGAATTGAAGTTAATTTTATGAAGCTTGCTGAAGAACCGACAATTTCAAACTGGTGGAAGCTAGCTTCTTCTGTAAAGTCAAAAACGGTATCTCATATCGATTAACAAAGAAGGAGGGGACATAATGAATATTGATCAAAAGATGCGCCGGGCTTTGTCCGGCGCACAGTCTGGTATTTGGTTTGCTCAAAAGCTTGAGCCGGAAAATCCAATTTACAACACGGGTGAATACATAGAAATCAACGGATCTATTGAACGAGAATATTTTGAAATTGCACTGAGACAAGCAATAAAAGAATCAGATACATTACACGTTCGCTTTGGCGAAGATCAAAATGGACCATGGCAAGTGATTGATCCACCAACTGATTTCCCTATACATTATATTGATGTTAGTGCAGAAGAAAATCCTGAACAAGTGGCTAAAGCATGGATGAAAAAGGACCTCTCTAGCCCAATAGATCTTCAAAATGATGCAGTGTTTAATCAAGCCCTATTTAAATTAGCGTCTAATCGTTTCTTCTGGTATCAACGTATTCACCATATTGTTATGGATGCCTTCGGTTTTTCACTCATTGCACAACGTGTATCTACTATTTACACAGCACTAGTAGGTAAACATTCATATGACAAAGGTGTTTTCCATCCGTTCCATCAAGTTTTAGAAGAAGATAGAATTTATCGTAATTCAGAGAAATTCGAACAGGATCGTCAATTTTGGTTAGACCGTTTTTCTGATCACCCTGAAGTTGTCAGTTTAGCTGAACGTGCACCTAGAACTTCTAAAAGTTTTCTTCAGCAAACAGGCTACTTATCACCCTCTATGACAGAATCATTATATGTATCTGCGCGTCGCTTCAAAGGGAGTTGGCATGAATTAATTATTGCAGCAACAGCCGTTTATATAAGCCGTCTGACTGGGGCAGAAGATGTAATTCTTAGTTTACCAATGATGGGTCGATTGGGAACAAAGTCTCTAAATGCTCCTGGTATGGTAATGAACTTACTTCCTCTTCGTTTAGTAGTACGACCTGATATGAGTTTTACAGGATTATTAAATCAAGTATCAAAAGAAATACGCAATGTAAGACGTCATCAAAAATATCGTCACGAAGAAATGCGTCGTGACCTAAAATTGATTGGAGATAATCAACGACTATTTGGCCCTCAGGTCAATGTTATGCCATTTGAATACGGATTAGATTTTGATGAAAGTAAAGGAATTACACATAAGCTATCTACTGGACCCGTTGATGACCTATCGATTAATGTTTATAACCAGTCTAATGGGAATGGACTAAGAATTGATATAGACGCAAACCCTGAGGTTTATAGTAATGAAGAGTTAAAAATTCATCACAATCGTTTTGTAAGATTACTTGAGAAAATCGCAACTTATGAAAATGATCTGCCAATAGGCAATATTGAACTTCTTTTGTCTGAGGAGAAGAAAAAGGTACTACTTGATTGGAATAATACTATTCAAGCATTGCCATCAGTTAATTTACCTACATTATTTGAGAATCAAGTTGATACAAATCCAGATTCTACTGCCTTAGTATATCAAGGTCATGCCCTTAGTTATAAAGATTTAAATAAGAAAGCAAACCGTCTTGCTCACCTGTTAATAAATCAAGGGATTGGACCAGAGAAATTTGTAGCTTTAGCTTTTCCACGCTCAGCAGATATGGTTATTGCAATGTTAGCCGTTCTTAAGACAGGAGCTGCATATTTACCTATAGATCCAGATTATCCAGCAGACCGAATTGAATTTATGCTTAGTGATGCTCAACCTGTTTGCATGATTACAAGTAAAGCAGTTGACTTACAAGTATTTAGTAACAATACCAAGTTAATTGTATTGGATGATCCAGACACAGATTTAATATTAAATAAATATTCAGATAGAAATGTAAAAAATACACAGATTACTGGAGCTCTTTCTACTCTTAATCCAGCTTATATGATTTATACATCAGGTTCGACTGGAAAACCTAAAGGTGTTGTTATTCCATCGGAAAGCTTAATTAACTTCCTTTTATCAATGCAGAATCAATTTGCCTTGACCATGAAAGATAGACTTCTTGCTGTAACAACAATTGCCTTTGATATATCAGTTTTAGAAATATTCCTTCCACTTGTCAGTGGAGCAAGTTGTTTAATAGCTACAAAAGAAACCGTACAGGATCCTAAAGCTTTGACAGATATGCTTCATCAAAATGACATTACTATTATGCAAGCTACTCCGACACTTTGGCATGCACTTGTAACAAATTATCCTAGTCAACTACAAGGGCTTAGAGTACTTGTAGGGGGAGAGGCACTTCCAATTAGTCTAAAACATGCATTACATGATTTAGGTTGTGAAGTTACTAATTTATATGGTCCAACTGAAACTACAATTTGGTCTTCCTCAGCTATTCTTGATGCTGAAGGACAAGGTACACCATCTATTGGCTATCCAATTTGGAATACACAAATGTATGTTTTAGATAAAGGTTTACATCCAGTTCCAGAAGGTGTAGTAGGAGATTTATATATAGCAGGGACTGGGTTAGCGCGTGGATACTTAGGTCGCCCTGATTTAACAGCTGAACGATTTGTTGCTAACCCATATGGTCCGAAGGGGAGCCGGATGTACCGTACAGGTGACCTTGTTCGCTGGCGAGAAAATGGTTCATTAGAGTATATTAGCAGAGCTGATCATCAAATTAAAATTCGGGGATTCCGAATTGAATTAGGCGAAATTGAAGCTGTACTTGCCCAACATACTAATATTAAACAAGTTGCAGTTATTGTTCGTGAAGATCAACCAGGTGATAAACGTTTAGTTGCTTATTTAGTGCCTTCTCTAGAAGAAAGCTTAGATTTGGGTAACCTTCGTCAGTATATGAGCCATAGTCTACCAGACTATATGATACCATCTGCGTTCGTAGTTATGCAGGAGTTGCCTTTAACTCCTAATGGTAAGCTTAACCGGAAAGAATTACCTGCTCCTAATCTAACTGCAATGATCACTAATCGGGCTCCTAGAACACCCCAAGAAGAAATATTAAGTGACTTATTTGCTGAAGTTCTGGGCCTTTCCAAAATTGGAATTGAGGATAGCTTCTTTGATTTAGGTGGTCATTCTCTTCTTGCTTCTACACTAATGATGCGTATAAGAGATGCTTTTGGAGTAGAGTTAGGGATTGGTAAAATTTTTGAAGCACCTACGGTTGCAGGTCTTGCTAAACAACTAGATAACGGAAAGAATGCTCGTTTGCCTGTGAAAAAATATAAAAAATCGGATAGTATTCCACTTTCTTTTGCACAGCGCCGATTATGGTTTCTTAATCACTTAGAAGGTCCTAGCCCGACTTATAATATTCCGGTTGTGGTGAAGCTATCTGGAAGGTTAAATACGGATGCACTTCAAAAAGCACTAAATGACGTGATAGAACGCCATGAAACTTTACGTACTATATTCCCAGAAGCTAAGGGTACTTCATATCAACATGTTTTAAGCCCTACAAAAGCACAGGTAGAACTTTTGAGATCGGATATTAATGCCAATGAACTTCAAAATAAACTAGTTGAGGCTGTACGCTACAGTTTTAATCTTGCGGTAGAACCAGCTATTCGTGCCCAACTTTTCGTATTAGGTCCAAATGAACATGTTTTACTGTTGCTGATACACCATATTGTAGGGGATGGATGGTCATTAACACCTCTTACACGTGATCTTGCTCTAGCTTATACAGCACGCTGCGAAGACGCTACGCCACAGTGGTCACCACTACCTGTACAGTATACTGATTATGCTCTTTGGCAGGAAAAACTTTTAGGCAGTGAGAGTGACAAAGGTAGCCTAGTCGCTGAACAAATTAATTACTGGAAGAAAGCATTAGCTAACCTTCCGGATCAGATAGAAATCCCTACAGATTATCCACGTCCATTAGAGGCTAGCTATCGCGGGGAAACGTTAAATTTTCAATTAAGTTCAGAATTGCATAGAAACTTACTTAATTTTGCACGGGAAAATGGTGTTAGTTTATTCATGGTATTACAATCTGCACTTGCTGTACTACTTACAAGACTTGGAGCAGGTAATGACATACCTATTGGTAGTCCAATTGCTGGACGTAATGACGATGCATTAGGAAATCTTATAGGGCTTTTTGTGAATACTTTAGTGTTACGAACGGATACATCTGGAGATCCAAGTTTCCGAGAGCTTCTTGATAGAGTAAAGAAAGTTAACTTAAATGCTTATGAACATCAAGATTTACCTTTTGAGCGTCTCGTTGAGATTCTTAATCCAGTGCGTTCTCGTTCTAGACATCCATTATTTCAGATTATGTTGGCTTTACAGAACACGCCTAATCCTAAACTAGATCTTCCAGATATTCAAACAGACCTTCAAATTAACAGTGTAGGAGCCTCAAAGTTTGATTTAACAATGGAATTTAGAGAACTACATACTGAAAAGGGTAAACCAAATGGTCTGAGTGGGTTCCTTGAGTATAGTACAGATCTATTTAAACGTAATACGATTGAGCTCTTTATTGATAGACTGTTAAAAATATTAGAATCGGCAGTTTCCAACCCAAATCAATCAATTGGTCAGTTAGAAATGATGACAATAGAAGAAAGGAACAAGATTCTTTTAGATTGGAATAAGAAGTCTGAGCGTATATCAGAACATTGTTTACCAGAATTGTTTGAGAAACAGGTAACTAAAAACCCTCAAAATACGGCAATAGTGTTTGAAAATACTAAATTGACATATGAAGAGTTAAATATAAAAGCTAATAAACTTGCACATTTGCTAATATCTAAAGGAGTAGGACCAGAACAATTTGTAGCCCTAGCATTGCCAAGATCATTAGACATGATTGTAGGTCTAATAGCTGTACTTAAGACCGGAGCCGCATATTTACCTTTAGATCCTGAATATCCTCATGAACGAATTATGTTCATGTTAGGTGATGCAAAACCAACATGCATACTTACTAGTTCCGGTCTGGTATCTAAGCTGCCTAAAATGGATGATAAAGTAACAGTATTACTTGACGAGATAAGTACCATAGAGGAATTAAAGCTCTATCCAAGTAGTAACCCAATGGATTCTGATCGTATACAGCCTTTGTCTCCCTACAACGCTGCTTATATTATTTATACGTCTGGTTCAACTGGTGTACCAAAAGGGGTAGTTATTCCTCATCAAAATGTAGTTCGACTTTTTGAAGCTACGAAACAATGGTTCCATTTTGATTCAAGTGATGTATGGACAATGTTCCATTCTTACGCATTTGATTTTTCAGTATGGGAAATTTGGGGTCCATTATTGTATGGGGGTCGTCTTGTAGTAGTGCCTCATGAAATTAGCCGATCACCAGAAGACTTTTTGAAGTTGCTTGTAAGTGAAAAGGTAACAGTTCTTAACCAGACTCCATCTGCTTTTTACCAATTCATGCAGGCTGATAAAGAGAATTCTAATATAGGTCGCAATCTTTCTTTACGATTTATTATTTTTGGTGGAGAGGCACTGGAACTTAGCCGTTTAGACGATTGGTATAGCCGTCATCCAGAAAATTCTCCAACTCTCATTAATATGTATGGTATTACAGAAACAACCGTACATGTTAGCTATTTAGAGCTTAATAAAAGTAGTACTTCCATGAGAGCAAACAGCCTCATTGGTACCGGTATACCAGATCTTGATGTGTATGTATTAGATGCATATTTACAACCGGTTCCACCAGGAGTAGTTGGGGAACTTTATGTCTCTGGAGGTGGATTAGCTCGTGGTTATTTAGGTCGTCATAGTCTAACTGCTGAACGTTTTGTAGCAAATCCATTTACTTCCTCAATTACTAGAATGTATCGTACAGGGGATTTGGCTCGTTGGCGTGAGGATGGATCCTTAGATTATATTGGCCGTGCAGATCATCAAATTAAAATTCGTGGATTCCGAATTGAATTAGGGGAAATTGAAGCAATTCTTGCCCAACATACTGATATTAAACAGGTTGCAGTTATTGTTCGTGAAGATCAACCAGGGGATAAACGTCTAGTTGCTTATATTGTAACCCCTTATGAAAATAGCTTTGAACCATCCTACTTGCGTCGATATGTTGCTGATAATCTACCAGACTATATGGTTCCATCTGCTTTTGTGGAGATGACAGATTTACCATTGACGCCGAATGGTAAGCTTGACCGTAAGGCATTACCTGCACCAGATTTTGGACCAATAGTTGAAGGGCGTGGTCCTAGAACTCCACAAGAAGAAATTTTATGTAATTTATTCATGGAAGTTCTTGATTTACCCCAGGTAGGAATTGATGATGGTTTCTTTGACCTAGGGGGTCATTCCCTGCTTGCTGTACAATTAATGAGTAAAATTCGCGACTCTCTCGGGGTAGAATTGAGTATTGGCAACTTATTTGAGGCTCCAACAGTTGCAGGGCTTGCCGAACGCCTTGAAATGGGAGCAAGTCAAAGCGCTTTAGATGTTCTATTACCTCTTAGACCAAATGGGGACCAGCCTCCATTATTCTGCGTCCATCCAGCAGGAGGACTTAGTTGGTGCTACGCAGGGCTGATAAAGTCTTTGGGTTCAGATTATCCCATCTATGGACTGCAAGCCCGTGGTATCTCTGAACAAAAGGGATATCCCCAGTCTCTGGATGAAATGGCGGCTGGTTATGTGGAGCATATTCGTACAATTCAGTCTACAGGTCCATATCATTTACTAGGTTGGTCCTTGGGGGGGAATGTTGTACACGCAATGGCCACGCAATTGCAAAATCAAGGAGAGGAAGTTAGTCTCGTCGCCATGCTAGATGCTTATCCAAGTCATTTCTTACCTATCAAAGATGCCCCTGATGAAGAGGAGGCACTTATTGCGTTACTTGCTTTAGGAGGATATGATCCTGATAGTTTAGGAGATAAACCATTAGATGATTCTAGTGCGATTGAAATCCTTCGAAAAGATGGGAGTGCTTTAGCTAGTCTGGAAGAATCAACAATCTTGAACCTTAAAGAGACATATGTAAACTCTGTGCGCATTTTAGGAGAGTATAAACCTAAGACATTTAATGGAGATATCTTATTTTTTAGATCGACAATTATTCCTGAATGGTTTGATCCAATTTATCCTGAAACATGGAAACCATTTATTAAAGGGTCAATTGAACAATATGATATTAATTGCCGTCATAAAGATATGTGTCAACCAAAACCTCTGGCTGAAATTGGAGAGATATTGGCAAATAAGTTGCTTTCATTAAAAAATAATATATTGAGCAAATAATGAAGGGAAAGATAATAATGACTAATCCTTTTGAAGATAAAAATGGAACTTATGTAGTAATTCTTAACGATGAGGGTCAGTATTCTTTGTGGCCGACATTTATTGAAGTTCCTTTTGGTTGGAAGGTTGTATATGGGGAAGATAGTCGTCAGTTTTGTCTAGATTACATCAACTCAGAATGGAAAGATATGCAACCTAATAGTTTAAAACTTGTTACGAGTGCTGGTAAGGGTAATTGAATGTAAATATACAACTTAACCCTAAATTAGTGGTTAGTATTATATATGTAATAGCCATGTTTATGGCTGCAATGGATGGGACAATTGTAAACGTAGCCCTTCCTACAATTAGTAAAGAATTTCAAATTTCTCCTTCTAGTACTGGTGGGATTAATGTCGGTTATCTAGTAAGTCTGGCTGTATTTCTTCCTATAGCAGGATGGCTTGGAGATAGATGTGGTACAAAGAAAATCTTCTTAATAGCATTGAGTATATTTACGATTTCTTCAGTTTTGTGTGGGTTAGCTAATAACCTTCACTCCCTAAATCTATTTCGGATATGTCAAGGGGCTGGAGGAGGATTGCTAACTCCAGTAGGTATGGCAATGCTCTATAGAACATTTTCACCAGAAGAGCGCCCTAAAATAGCAAGAACACTTATACTTCCTATTGCAGTTGCACCTGCTCTTGGGCCAATCCTTGGTGGTTTTCTAGTTGAACAATTCTCTTGGCCTTGGGTATTTTATATTAATCTCCCATTTGGGATTTTAGCATTGCTATTTGGTTTAATATTTTTAGTTGAGTATAGAGAGCCTAAGGCAGGTCGTTTAGACCTGCTAGGTTTCTTGCTTTCAGCTGCAGGTTTATCAATGGTAATGTATGCATTAAATCAGGGTCCAATTACAGGGTGGATTTCCCCATCAATCCTTATCATAGGAGGAAGTGGCTTCACTCTACTTTCTTGCTTTATATTAGTTGAGTTACGTGTAAGTAAGCCTATGCTAGATCTTCGTTTATTATCTGATGGATTATTCCGAACCATGAGCATTATTTCATTACTTTCGGCTGCAGGTTTGCTAGGTATACTTTATGTGTTTCCTTTAATGTATCAAAATGCACTCAAAGCTTCAGCCCTAGAAAGTGGGCTTATTACATTCCCTGAAGCATTAGGTTTAATTGTTGCTTCTCGAATGATGCCTTGGTCAAGCAAAAAGTTAGGTGTTCATCGAGTTATTATGATTGGATTACTAGGTGCTGCAATTATGCTTTTATTTCTAAGCATGGTTGGATCAGAAACAAATCCTTGGATTATTAGAATGTTATTATTTAGTATTGGCTTTTTCTTAGGACATACTGTAGTTTCCGTACAGGCTACTATATTTAATAACATTAACTCTGCTTCGATGGGACAGGCAACAACATTATTTAATGTTCAGAACCGTATCGGTTCTGCCGTTGGCATAGCGATATTAGCGAGCCTACTTAAAGCATTTGGTATTGGTTCTACTGATACACATAGAATGGCTGATTTCCAGTTAATACCTTACCAATTCGCACTAATTGGTTCTGCATCATTTTTATTAGGAGGATTATTTTTCACTCTATTTATTCGAACGACTGATATTACAAATCCAAAGGCGAATCAATCCACTAATAAGCCCTCTCATATAGCGAGAAGTGCAAAAGTTGGAAATTAATTTAATCCGTTAAACTTATACTTTTTACACAAACTCAAGGGGTGCTGCTAATAAGCAGTGGCCCCTGTTTGTTTAGTTAAAGGAATTTAATTATTTATCTTACAATCATTTATTAAATCTAAATAAAATTGGGACCGTCAATAATTTTGTGTAAATACGAATTTCCTTTTCTTATAGATGTTATTCACTAGTTTGTTTTAAACATCATTTGTAGCTCTGCGCGAGCTTGATCAAAACCAATATGACATCTTGTCGCAAAGCGCTGATTATAC
>NZ_JBFTZR010000032.1:0-22134 GCF_056406695.1 Priestia sp. P1_B12_1
GTTGTACCATTTATTCGCTAATGGTTAAGTTAGAAAGGGCGCACGGTGAATGCCTTGGCACTAGGAGCCGATGAAGGACGGGACTAACACCGATATGCTTCGGGGAGCTGTAAGTGAGCTTTGATCCGGAGATTTCCGAATGGGGAAACCCACTGTTCGTAATGGAACAGTATCTTTATCTGAATACATAGGATATTGAAGGCAGACCCGGGGAACTGAAACATCTAAGTACCCGGAGGAAGAGAAAGCAAATGCGATTTCCTGAGTAGCGGCGAGCGAAACGGAATTAGCCCAAACCAAGAGGCTTGCCTCTTGGGGTTGTAGGACACTCTATACGGAGTTACAAAGGAACGAAGTAAATGAAGCGACCTGGAAAGGTCCGTCGAAGAAGGTAACAACCCTGTAGTTGAAACTTCGTTCCCTCTTGAGTGGATCCTGAGTACGGCGGAACACGTGAAATTCCGTCGGAAGCTGGGAGGACCATCTCCCAAGGCTAAATACTACCTAGTGACCGATAGTGAACCAGTACCGTGAGGGAAAGGTGAAAAGCACCCCGGAAGGGGAGTGAAAGAGATCCTGAAACCGTGTGCCTACAAGTAGTCAGAGCCCGTTAAYGGGTGATGGCGTGCCTTTTGTAGAATGAACCGGCGAGTTACGATCCCATGCAAGGTTAAGCTGATAAGGCGGAGCCGTAGCGAAAGCGAGTCTGAATAGGGCGTTTAGTATGTGGTTGTAGACCCGAAACCAGGTGATCTACCCATGTCCAGGGTGAAGTTCAGGTAACACTGAATGGAGGCCCGAACCCACGCACGTTGAAAAGTGCGGGGATGAGGTGTGGGTAGCGGAGAAATTCCAATCGAACCTGGAGATAGCTGGTTCTCTCCGAAATAGCTTTAGGGCTAGCCTCATGTTGTRAGAGTCTTGGAGGTAGAGCACTGATTGGACTAGGGGCCCCCAACGGGTTACCGAATTCAGTCAAACTCCGAATGCCAAAGACTTATCCATGGGAGTCAGACTGCGAGTGATAAGATCCGTAGTCAAAAGGGAAACAGCCCAGACCACCAGCTAAGGTCCCCAAGTATACGTTAAGTGGAAAAGGATGTGGAGTTGCTTAGACAACCAGGATGTTGGCTTAGAAGCAGCCACCATTTAAAGAGTGCGTAATAGCTCACTGGTCGAGTGACTCTGCGCCGAAAATGTACCGGGGCTAAACGTATCACCGAAGCTGTGGATTGACATCTTWGATGTCAGTGGTAGGAGAGCGTTCTAAGTGCWGYGAAGTCAGACCGTAAGGACTGGTGGAGCGCTTAGAAGTGAGAATGCCGGTATGAGTAGCGAAAGACAAGTGAGAATCTTGTCCACCGAATGCCTAAGGTTTCCTGAGGAAGGCTCGTCCGCTCAGGGTTAGTCGGGACCTAAGCCGAGGCTGAAAAGCGTAGGCGATGGCCAACAGGTTGATATTCCTGTACCACCTCCCCGCCGTTTGAGTAATGGGGGGACGCAGTAGGATAGGGTAAGCGCGCTGCTGGATATGCGCGTTCAAGCAGTTAGGCTGATGAGTAGGCAAATCCGCTCATCATAAAGGCTGAGCTGTGATGACGAGGGAATTATAGTACCGAAGTTCCTGATTCCACACTGCCAAGAAAAGCCTCTAGCGAGGCGGGAGGTGCCCGTACCGCAAACCGACACAGGTAGGCGAGGAGAGAATCCTAAGGTGATCGAGAGAACTCTCGTTAAGGAACTCGGCAAAATGACCCCGTAACTTCGGGAGAAGGGGTGCTCTGGTAGGGTGTATAGCCCGAGAGAGCCGCAGTGAATAGGCCCAGGCGACTGTTTAGCAAAAACACAGGTCTCTGCGAAGCCGCAAGGCGAAGTATAGGGGCTGACGCCTGCCCGGTGCTGGAAGGTTAAGAGGAGGGGTTATCCTTTGGGAGAAGCTCTGAATCGAAGCCCCAGTAAACGGCGGCCGTAACTATAACGGTCCTAAGGTAGCGAAATTCCTTGTCGGGTAAGTTCCGACCCGCACGAAAGGCGTAACGATCTGGGCACTGTCTCAACGAGAGACTCGGTGAAATTATAGTACCTGTGAAGATGCAGGTTACCCGCGACAGGACGGAAAGACCCCGTGGAGCTTTACTGTAGCCTGATATTGAATTTTGGTACAGCTTGTACAGGATAGGTAGGAGCCTGAGAAGCCGGAGCGCTAGCTTCGGTGGAGGCGTCGGTGGGATACTACCCTGGCTGTATTGAAATTCTAACCCGCGGCCCTGATCGGGCCGGGAGACAGTGTCAGGTGGGCAGTTTGACTGGGGCGGTCGCCTCCTAAAATGTAACGGAGGCGCCCAAAGGTTCCCTCAGAATGGTTGGAAATCATTCGTAGAGTGTAAAGGCACAAGGGAGCTTGACTGCGAGACCTACAAGTCGAGCAGGGACGAAAGTCGGGCTTAGTGATCCGGTGGTTCCGCATGGAAGGGCCATCGCTCAACGGATAAAAGCTACCCCGGGGATAACAGGCTTATCTCCCCCAAGAGTCCACATCGACGGGGAGGTTTGGCACCTCGATGTCGGCTCATCGCATCCTGGGGCTGTAGTCGGTCCCAAGGGTTGGGCTGTTCGCCCATTAAAGCGGTACGCGAGCTGGGTTCAGAACGTCGTGAGACAGTTCGGTCCCTATCCGTCGTGGGCGTAGGAAATTTGAGAGGAGCTGTCCTTAGTACGAGAGGACCGGGATGGACACACCGCTGGTGTACCAGTTGTCTTGCCAAAGGCATCGCTGGGTAGCTATGTGTGGACGGGATAAGTGCTGAAAGCATCTAAGCATGAAGCCCCCCTCAAGATGAGATTTCCCATAGCGCAAGCTAGTAAGATCCCTGAAAGATGATCAGGTTGATAGGTCAGAGGTGGAAGCGTGGCGACATGTGTAGCTGACTGATACTAATCGATCGAGGACTTAACCAAATCATATAAATGTCTAGTGATAATGGCRAAGAGGTCACACCCGTTYCCATACCGAACACGGAAGTTAAGCTCTTTAGCGCCGATRGTAGTTGGGACTTTGTCCCTGTGAGAGTAGGACATCGCTAGGCATTTTTATTTTGCTTTTTTTATCATCGCGGGGTGGAGCAGTTCGGTAGCTCGTCGGGCTCATAACCCGAAGGTCGCAGGTTCAAATCCTGTCCCCGCAACCAACATGGTCCCGTGGTGTAGCGGTTAACATGCCTGCCTGTCACGCAGGAGATCGCGGGTTCGATTCCCGTCGGGACCGCCATGTTTTAGAAACGAAACAATGTGTTTCGTCTTTTTTATTGTTTGAACCATTTTTATATAAAACTTTACCGTCCTTAGGAGCAATCCTAAGGAATTTTTTATATACAAAGAAACTTCTTTATAGAATTGCGATGTTAAAGATTGTTGGATTTCTTACTGGATATGTATAGTCCACAACGTTTACAATATATATATACAGATTGAAATGAGGTTCTGAATGAATGACAGAGATTAACGAATTTACGTTTATGTCTACGTCTCCTGATGAAACTAATCAGCTGGCTGCTCGTCTAGCAACTTTATTAGAAGCTGGTGACGTGCTGCTGCTTGAAGGCGATTTGGGAGCTGGAAAGACAACATTCACAAAAAGTTTAGCTAAAGGATTAGGAATTGAACGCAATGTGAATAGCCCGACATTTACGATCATTAAAGAATACAAAAGCGGTCGCCTTCCTCTTTATCATATGGATGTGTACCGTCTAGGGGATGAATTTGAAGACCTAGGGTTCGATGAGTATTTTGAAGGAGATGGCGTGACGGTCGTGGAGTGGGCTCATCTGATTGAAGAGCAGCTTCCTAATGAATATATTCAAATCAATATTTACCACGAAAACGAAACGACTCGTAAAATCCTTGTAAAGGCGATAGGCAGTCGGTACGTTGAAATATGTAAGGAGCTTTTTAAAAGATGAAAATGTTAGCCATTGATACATCCAATTTTGTCATGGGTGTTGCTGTCGTTGAAGAAAACAAAGTAATTGGAGAAATTATTACGAATCTAAAAAAGAATCACTCCGTTCGTGTGATGAACGCTGTGGAATCTTTGTTAAAGGATTGTAATATTGCGCCAAGCGAGCTAGACCGTATTGTAGTAGCACACGGGCCAGGATCTTATACAGGTGTACGCATTGGAGTTACCATTGCCAAGACACTTGCTTGGACTTTAAATATTCCTTTAATAGGTGTATCTAGCCTTGAGGCACTAGCAGCAAACGGTCGCTATTTTGATGGATATATCGCTCCGTTATTTGATGCGCGCCGTCAACAGCTTTATACAGGACTATATGAATGGAATAACGAGCGAGGTCTTGTAGAAGTTGAAAGTGATCGACTTGTTATTAATAAAGACTGGGCGGAACATTTAAAGTCATACAACAAACCTATTTTATTCATAGGCAATGATCTTCCTATGCATGAAGAGGCGTTAAAAGAAGTGCTGGGTGAACAAGCTGTATTTGCCCATGTTCAGCAGTTTAATCCAAGACCTAGTGAATTGGCTTTCTTAGGAATGAAGAAAGAGCCGCAGTCTGTGCATACTTTTGTTCCGAACTACATTCGTTTAGCTGAAGCCGAAGCCAACTGGCTTGCTTCACAGCAAAAAGGATAAAAGAAGGTATAAACATGAAACTAACAATTAAGTTTCGTTTAATGGAAGTTAAAGATGTTGATCAAGTAGTGAAAATTGAAGAGAAGTCTTTTACGACACCTTGGAGTTCAGAAGCGTTTCAAAATGAGTTAACCAATAATCAATTTTCAACTTACATTGTGATGGAAGAAGGAGAAAATATTATTGGGTATTGCGGAACGTGGATTGTTATTGACGAAGCACATGTAACTAACATTGCGCTATTGCCAGACTACCGAGGTAAGGGACTCGGTGAATTGCTGCTGCGCAACGTGATGGACGTGCTTCGAAAACTAGGTGCTACGTCAATGACATTAGAAGTTAGGGTATCTAATCATATTGCACAATCATTGTATCAAAAGCTAGGTTTTAAACCTGGAGGTATTCGTAAGAATTATTATTCTGATAACAATGAGGATGCATTAGTTATGTGGGTGAATTTATGAGTGAAAATCAATTAATTTTAGCATTAGAAACAAGCTGTGATGAGACAGCAGCAGCCGTGATTCGAAACGGTCATGAAATTGTAGCCAATGTGGTGGCCTCTCAAATAGAAAGTCATAAACGATTTGGCGGTGTCGTACCTGAGATTGCATCTCGTCATCATGTGGAACAAATTACGGTGGTAGTTGAAGAAACTTTAAATCAAGCGAACTTGACGTTTGCAGATATTGATGCAATAGCTGTAACGGAAGGACCAGGGCTTGTGGGAGCACTTCTTATTGGCGTAAATGCAGCCAAAGCGCTAGCATTTGCACATCAAAAGCCATTAATTGGTGTTCATCATATTGCAGGACATATTTATGCAAACCAGCTAATCAAAAAATTAGAATTCCCGCTTTTATCGTTAGTTGTATCTGGAGGGCATACGGAGCTTGTATACATGGAAAGTCACGGTCAGTTTAAAGTGATTGGTGAAACGAGAGATGATGCAGCAGGAGAAGCCTACGATAAAGTAGCCCGCACGTTAAACCTTCCATATCCAGGCGGACCACATATTGACCGCCTTGCACATGAAGGAGAGCCATTAATTGATTTACCGCGTGCTTGGCTAGAAGAAGGATCCTATGATTTTAGTTTCAGTGGGTTAAAATCAGCAGTTATTAACACTGTCCACAACGCGAAGCAAAAAGGTGAAGAAATTCTTCCACAAACGCTTGCTGCTAGCTTTCAAGCGAGTGTTATTGATGTGTTAGTAACTAAAACCGTTAAAGCTGCAAAGGAATATAACGTTAAGCAAGTGTTAGTAGCAGGAGGTGTTGCTGCTAATAAAGGACTTAGAGCAGCGCTAGAAGAGGCATTTGCACCATTATCAGACATTGAACTTATTATCCCGCCGCTATCTCTATGCACGGATAATGCTGCAATGATTGGAGCAGCAGCAAGTGTACGATTTGCTCAAGGAAAACGCTCAGATATGTCATTAAACGCAAACCCCGGTTTAGACTTGGAAGAGTAAGAGACGAATGAGATTTAGTTCTCATTCGTCTTTTTTTGTGGATAAAAATAATTTATCAACAATATTCAATAAATTTAGAATTAACTGTGGATAATTATGTGGAAAAGTCCGTGCACTCAGTACACGGACCTGTTATCAACAAGTTTTAATTATGAAAATCAGACAGATATCCACTATTTATTCACAGAGTGATAAAGCTTGTTCTAAAGCGCACGAACAAGTAAATAGGATGAATAAATACGAAAAAATATAGACTATTCTTCTAGAAGAAGCTGTAATTCTTCCCACTCTTCCATTAATGTGGATAACTGTGAAGCAATTTTTTCGTTTTCACCGTTTAATCTTGATACTTCTTCGTGGTTTTGATAAATTTCAGGGTCACAAAGAAGTTCTTCATTCTCCGCTTGTGCGGCTTCTAATTTGTTTACTTCAGTTTCAATTTCTTCAATGCGGCGCGTTCGCTGCCTCATCAATTTCTTTTGTTCTTTATCTTGTTTATAGGACTGTTTATCTACTTTTACCGTGCGTTCTTCGTTTGCTTTTATATTTTCTAATTCTTTGATTTCCTCTATTTCTGCTTTCTTTTCTACATAATAGTCATAATCTCCAAGAAATTCTTCTACCCCTTCAGGAGATAGCTCTGCTATTTTGTTTGCAATACGATTAATAAAATAACGGTCATGTGAAACAAATAATAGAGTCCCTGGGTAATCAATTAACGCATTCTCGAGTACTTGTTTACTATCTAAATCAAGATGGTTAGTAGGTTCATCTAAAATTAAGAAATTAGCTTTTTGAAGCATAAGCTTCGCAAGAGCCAAACGTGCTTTTTCACCACCGCTAAGCGTCGAAACGATTTTCAGTACATCATCACCTGAAAACAGAAAATTTCCAAGCGCTGTACGAATTTCTTTTTCAGGTTTGGATGGGTAGTCATCCCAAAGCTCATTTAAAACGGTTTTATTAGACGTTAAATTAGCTTGCTCTTGGTCGTAATAACCAACCATTACGTTTGAGCCAAAAGAAATGGTTCCAGTCTTGAAGCTTAGTTTATCCACAATACCTTTTAATAACGTAGATTTCCCAACTCCATTAGGGCCAACCAACGCAAGGCTTTCACCTTTTTTAATCCGAAGGTTTGCGTCTTGGACGACGTATTTGTTTTCATCATATCCGATAGACACGTTTTCGAGATTTAAGACTTCATTTCCGCTTTGACGCTCAATTTCAAACGAAAAACTAGCCGATTTTTCGCCGTCGTTAGGTCGATTTATTAACTCCATTCGATCGAGCTGCTTACGTCTGCTTTGCGCACGTTTTGTAGTCGATGCGCGGGCGATGTTTCGCTGAATAAAATCATTCAGTTTTGCGACTTCATCTTGCTGTTTTTCGTACTGACGCAACTCTTTTTCATATCGCTCTGCTTTTTGTACAAGGTATTTAGAGTAGTTGCCCGTGTACTTGACCGTTGTTTTTTGTGTGACTTCATACACTTGATTTACGACCTTATCAAGGAAGTAACGATCGTGTGAAACAATTAAAATAGCTCCTTCATACCCTTGCAGAAACTGTTCCAGCCATGCTAAAGTTTCAATATCTAAGTGGTTGGTAGGCTCATCCAGAATAAGCAAGTCTGGCTTTGTTAAAAGCAGTTTTGCAAGAGCCAAGCGCGTTTTTTGTCCACCGCTCAAGGAGGAAATAGGGGTGCTATAGTCAAAGTTTGAGAAACGGAAACCATGAAGAATAGATCGTGTATCCGCTTCATATTGATAGCCGCCTAAATCTTTGAACGTTACTTGAAGCTGATCGTACTCTTTGGTTAGTTTTTCGTATTGAACTGAATCATTAAAAATGTCTGGATCGCCCATCTTCGTTTCAAGCGTACGTAATTCTTTTTCCATCTTCTTTAACGGAGCAAAGACCGTCATCATTTCTTCCCATATGGAGAGTGTTGACTCAAGAACTGTATCTTGTCCCATATAATCAATGGAAACACCTTTAGGTTTAATAATTTCTCCGCTGTCATAAGAAAGCTGCTCAGCAATAATTTTTAATAAAGTTGATTTACCAGCACCGTTTCGTCCCACTAGGGCAATGCGGTCTTTTGATTGTACTTCTAACTTTATATTCGATAAAATGGGTTCTGCCCCATAGTATTTTGTAATACCGTTCAATTGTAGAATAATCATTTTTTCACCTCTAGTAGTATATCCATAGTGTATTTTAACATATTTTCAACTACAAGTTCTTCCTACAAGCGTTTGTAATTTGTAGAGAGACAAGGACAAATGATGAAGCGAATGTTTTGATTCATGAAATAAAATGATTTTACCTGCACATTTTATACAGGATACTATGTTAAAATAAGAGATAAGTGCATCTCTGAACTTATATATGATGGATGTAGAAAACCCGTCATGACTAACAAACGGATCCTTTGAAGAGCTAATTACTTCGTTCTAGCTACCGACTTTAAGTAGTGCTGGATAGACAAAAGGCGTCGGGGTGTGAAGCGGAGTATATATAAAACAAGAGAAAAGAGAGAGAATTGGAAGCGCTACCTCAAGGCGGTTGAGGCTTTGTGAAAGGTAATGCAATATGACTTGAAAATGTTAGTAATGACATACATGAACTGAGGGGGTACAACGTGAACACTGAACAATTAAAAATACCACAAGCAACGGCTAAACGATTGCCGCTTTATTATCGTTTTTTAAAAAACTTGCATGCTTCTGGTAAACAGCGTGTTTCGTCAGCGGAGTTAAGTGAGGCAGTGAAAGTTGATTCTGCTACTATTCGCCGGGATTTTTCTTACTTTGGAGCATTAGGGAAAAAGGGATACGGCTACAATGTGAATTATTTACTTACATTTTTCCGTAAAACGTTAGACCAAGATGAAGTAACGAAAGTAGCACTGATTGGCGTAGGGAATCTAGGAACGGCCTTTTTAAATTATAATTTTATTAAAAATAATAACACCAAAATTGAGTGCGCTTTTGATGTGATAGAAGATAAAGTCGGTACAAAAGTAGGCGACGTGCCCGTCTATCATCTTGACCAATTGGAAGATTATATGAGTGATGACATCTCAGTAGCGATTTTAACCGTTCCAGCCACTGTTGCTCAGCAAATTACCGATCGTTTAGTGAGTTGCGGAATTAAAGGAATTTTAAACTTTACTCCTGCACGCTTAAACGTACCGGATGAGATTCGACTGCATCATATTGATCTGGCTGTAGAATTACAGTCGCTCGTCTACTTTTTGAAAAATTATCCTGTTGAATAAGGCGGACTATGTTACGATTTCCTTAAGTCTAAATTAATAAGGAGAGTGGGAATATGGGGATTGGAGCAGGCAGTTGGATTATTATTGCGATTGTAGCACTGCTTATTTTTGGACCGAAACGGTTACCGGAGCTAGGAAGATCAGTCGGGCAAACGCTTAGAGAGTTTAAGCATGCCGCTAGCGGTGCCTCAGAAGATCGTGAAAAAGATAAACAGCGTCAAGTAGATGACAAAGAGTAAAAGGGTGATCATAGTATGACCGAACAAGAAATGTCAATATATGATCATATAGGAGAGCTGCGAAAGCGCATTTTAATTGTTTTATTTTTCTTTGTGATTGCCACAATTGGCGGCTTTTTTATAGCGGATAAGGTTATTGTCTATTTACAGCATGCTGATGAGGCAAAAAATTTAACGATGAATGCATTTAGGCTAACAGATCCAGTTAAGATTTATATGCAGTTTGCTGTTATTATCGGCTGTGTACTTGCAGCTCCTGTTGCACTGTATCAACTTTGGGCATTTATTAGTCCTGGTTTATATGAAAAAGAGCGTAAGGTAACGCTTGGATATATTCCTGTTTCCATTTTTCTCTTTATCGGCGGTGTCTCTTTTTCTTATTTTGTGTTGTTTCCATTTGTCGTCGATTTTATGACGCGCGTTTCTGATGAGCTGAATGTAAACCAAGTGATTGGCATTAATGAATACTTTTCTTTTTTAATGCAGCTCACACTGCCTTTTGGGCTGTTGTTTCAGCTTCCTGTTGTCGTCATGTTTTTGACGCGATTAGGAATTATCACGCCTATGTTTTTATCTCAAATTCGAAAGTATGCCTATTTCGTACTGCTAGTTATTGCCGCACTTATTACACCACCAGAATTGCTCTCGCACATGATGGTGACAGTGCCGCTCTTAATTTTGTATGAAATCAGCATCATTATTTCCCGCATTTCGTATCGCAAAGTGTTAAAGGCAAGGGCAGAGCAAGAAAGAGAAGATGTTAGTATGTAAAAAAACCACTGGAACAGTGGTTTTTTTATTTAGATGAATCATCTTGATTTTTATAGTGCTGCTGCAACTTTTTAATTTTATAGTGCAAGATAAAAATGCGAACCGCAAATCTGAAATCGAATGCGGCTACGAGTGCAAATAAGATCGTAGGGAAGTTCCACACGGTTTCCTGAGCATTTTGAATAGCCAGGTAGGTGAATAAAATCCCCATAATAATATAAATAAACCCTCGTGTTAAAGGGATATTCTTCATAAAAACATGCCTCCAAAAATAAACTGCATTTGTTCTGCTTGCTTTTGCATTTCTATAATTTTATCTGCAAAAATAGTTTGAGATAAAATAACGATTGTATTCATCAACACGTGAGCAATAATGGGTACAATAATTAGTCTTGTTCTTGCATAAAGGAATGCAAATACAAATCCCATGGCTGTATACACGAGCAAATGTTTAAAATCCCAGTGTACGGCAGCGAAAATAAGGGAACTAATAAATGCAGAGATAAAGAAATTATATCGTTTGTGAAGAGAACCGAAAATAATCTTTCGAAAAATAATCTCTTCTAGAATTGGTCCAATAACAGACGTAACGACAATGAGGAACGGCGTTGCTTTAACAAGATTAACAATATTTTGTGTGTTTTCAGATACTTGGGTAATGCCAAGAGCGTGCTCAATCATACCTGCTACAGCTTGACCAGCCATAGCCAGAAACACCCCAAGGACTGACCAGACCACAGTTACCGTTGATCCGGCATGTTCTATACGCATGGACATGTCACGGCGCAGCAGCAGTAAGACAATAAGTAAACCAAGGATAAAGCTAATGATGGTCCAATAAGTCAAAAGCATGACATTCGCTGTTCGAACTGGATATTGATCAAACACTCCTGTTAATTTTAACAGCGGTATACCAACAACTCCTGAAAACTGCATAAGGATGTAGGTGAGGATAACATACCAATAACGTTTTTCCAATCTTCTATACTCCTTTAAAAGGTTTTTATGTATATATGTCGAAGAAGTACTGTAAAGTTAGTAATTTCTTCTTGCTCGTATTGTAACATACATATTATTGAACAGAGAAAAGAATGCTTTATTTCTCAAAATCGTCGAAATCTAAGACTATTATATGTAGTTTTCGTAAATTTTAAATTTTTTTTGTTTAATACTTGCAAAAAAAACCCACTTTGTTTTAATATAATAATTGTGTTAGCACTCGTTGAGGTTGAGTGCTAATAAAAATGCAAACATATTATTTGAGGAGGTTGTTTCACTTGTTAAAGCCATTAGGTGATCGCGTAGTGATTGAACTTGTAAAATCTGAGGAAAAAACAGCAAGCGGTATCGTGTTACCGGACAGTGCAAAAGAAAAGCCACAAGAGGGTAAAATTGTTGCTGTTGGTACAGGCCGAGTATTAGAAAGCGGTGAGCGTGTAGCTTTAGAAGTAGCTGCGGGCGATCGTATCATCTTCTCAAAATATGCGGGTACTGAAGTGAAATACGAAGGTACTGAATACTTAATTTTACGCGAAAGCGATATTTTAGCTGTAATCGGCTAATTTTAATCACAAACTTATCATACGTAAAAAATAGATTATTAAGAACATCTTGAGGAGGTCAAAGAACATGGCAAAAGACATTAAATTTAGCGAAGAAGCACGTCGCGCAATGCTACGTGGTGTAGATACATTAGCAAATGCTGTAAAAGTAACGCTTGGACCAAAAGGTCGTAACGTTGTATTAGAAAAGAAATTCGGTTCACCGCTTATTACAAATGACGGTGTAACAATTGCAAAAGAAATCGAATTAGAAGACGCATTTGAAAATATGGGTGCTAAATTAGTAGCCGAAGTTGCTAGCAAAACAAACGACGTTGCTGGTGACGGTACAACTACTGCAACAGTTTTAGCGCAAGCAATGATCAGAGAAGGTCTTAAAAACGTAACGGCTGGTGCTAACCCAATGGGTATCCGTAAAGGTATGGAAAAAGCAGTAGCTGTAGCGGTTGAAGAACTAAAAGCAATCTCTAAACCAATTCAAGGTAAAGATTCAATTGCTCAAGTAGCGGCTATCTCAGCAGCTGACGAAGAAGTAGGTCAATTAATTGCTGAAGCAATGGAGCGCGTTGGTAACGACGGTGTTATCACACTTGAAGAATCAAAAGGTTTCACAACTGAATTAGAAGTGGTAGAAGGTATGCAGTTTGACCGTGGATATGCATCTCCTTACATGGTAACTGATTCAGATAAAATGGAAGCTGTATTAGATGATCCATACATCTTAATCACAGACAAAAAAATCGGTAACATTCAAGAAATCTTACCGGTATTAGAGCAAGTTGTTCAACAAGGCAAGCCTCTATTAATCATCGCTGAAGACGTAGAAGGCGAAGCTTTAGCAACATTAGTTGTGAACAAACTTCGCGGTACATTTACAGCTGTAGCTGTTAAAGCTCCTGGTTTCGGTGATCGTCGTAAAGCAATGCTACAAGATGTTGCAATCTTAACAGGCGGAGAAGTAATCACTGAAGAGCTTGGTCTTGACTTAAAAACAGCAGGCATCGATCAATTAGGTCGCGCTTCTAAAATTGTTGTAACAAAAGAAAATACAACAGTTGTAAACGGTGCAGGAAACGCAGAAGATATCCTAGCGCGCGTAAACCAAATCAAAGCTCAGCTTGAAGAAACAACTTCAGAGTTTGACCGTGAAAAATTACAAGAGCGCTTAGCAAAACTTGCTGGTGGCGTAGCTGTAATTAAAGTTGGTGCGGCAACTGAAACTGAGTTAAAAGAACGTAAATTACGTATTGAAGATGCATTAAACTCTACTCGTGCTGCGGTTGAAGAAGGTATCGTAGCTGGTGGTGGTACTGCATTAGTAAATATCTATAATAAAGTAGCAAGCATCGAAGCTGACGGTGACACTGCTACAGGTATCAACATCGTATTACGTGCGATTGAAGAGCCTGTACGTCAAATCGCTCACAACGCTGGTTTAGAAGGATCAGTAATCGTTGAGCGTCTAAAAGGCGAAGCAGTTGGAACTGGATTCAACGCTGCAACTGGCGAGTGGGTAAATATGCTAGACACTGGTATCGTTGACCCAACAAAAGTAACGCGTTCAGCTCTTCAAAATGCTTCTTCTGTAGCGGCTATGTTCTTAACAACTGAAGCAGTTGTTGCTGACAAGCCAGAAGAAGGCGGAGCACCTGCAATGCCTGACATGGGCGGCATGGGTGGAATGGGCGGCATGATGTAATCACTGCCCTAACTAAAAAAGCGACCAAGTGAGTACTTGGTCGCTTTTTTGCGTGCGTTAATATTTTCAGATTTTTTAAAAATTTGTTAAGATAGTACTATGTTTATTGAAAAACATACTAAACTCAAGGCTTAACTGAGTTTTAAGGGGGAGCTTTATTGATTCAGCTGGATCATATTAATAATAAATTAAATCAAGTATTAGAAAACATCGATCAAATTGTGATTGGAAAGCGTCATGTATCTACGTTGAGTTTGGTTGCTTTGCTTGCAGAGGGGCATATTTTGCTTGAAGATGTGCCGGGTGTGGGGAAAACGATGCTCGTGAAGGCACTGGCCAAATCGATTGATGCAGAATTTAAACGAATTCAATTCACGCCCGATTTGCTGCCGTCCGATGTAACAGGTGTTTCTATTTACAGTCCAAAAGACATGGAATTTCATTTTCGTCCAGGTCCTATCATGAGCCATATTGTGCTCGCTGATGAGATTAACAGGACTTCTCCTAAAACACAATCGGCGCTTTTAGAAGCAATGGCTGAGCATCATGTAACAACCGATGGTATCACCCGGGAAATTCCAGCGCCTTTTTTTGTGATGGCTACTCAAAATCCTGTTGATTTTGATGGGACCTATCATTTGCCGGAAGCGCAGCTGGATCGATTTTTATTCAAATTAAGCATGGGGTATCCTACGCAGGAAGAGGAGCTTCAAATTTTAAACGGCGTATCGACTCAAGTTAATCTTGAGGATGTCAAACCCGTCATGAGTATTCCAGAATTAGTACAGGCTCAAAAAACTGTAAGCAGTATTTATGTAGATGATGCGATCAAGCACTATATCATCGAAATTATTCGCAAAACGCGCTCTCATCCACATGTTTCGTTAGGTATCAGTCCTCGTGGGACGGTTTCATTTATGAAGGCCGTTCAAGCATATGCTTTAGTGAAGGGAAGAGATTACTGTCTTCCTGATGATGTTCAAGAGCTTGCTTCGTATGTGTGTGCACATCGATTAACGCTAAGATCTGATACCCAGTACAGCGGCTTAACAGCGGGTGATGTGATGAAGCAAATTATGGCTGATACGAAAGTACCTGTTAAAAGGTAAGAGGTACTTTATGAAAAAGTATATAAAAGTGATATGGAATAAATGTAGAGACTGGTTCGTTTTATTCTGCATCTTTGCTGCTACGTTTTCTTACGCGATGTTTCAAGGGGGCTTTGTCAGCTGGTTTTTATTTTATAGCTTCTTACCTTTTGGATTATATGCGGCAGCCGTTTTGCTTTATCCGTTAAAGAAGTGGAATGTTACTCGTGATGTGAAGCTACAGCCTCGATTCGCTGGAGATCATCTTTCGTATGACATTCATATTACACGCTCCTCGGGTTTTCCTGTTTATATGGCAGCAGTGAAAGAGGAGAGTAACCTTTTAGATCAAGAAGAAAGAACAATTTATCCGCTTTTTCAACGAAACGCTGTTATTCCGTATGAAAGATCGTTTGTAGAAAGAGGAGAATATGAATTTTTTACGATTTCGATTGAATTGAGTGATTTATTAGGAATTGTAAAAAAGAAGGCCTATTATCCGCTGCAGCAGCGGTTTATCGTGTATCCTCAAATCCATGAGATAGATATCCCGTTTCTTTTAGCGGGAATAGAAGAAGGAAAAAATGAAGTTTCCGCTGGAAATCCATCTACTACGTTAGTGACAGGCATTAGAGAATACCAGCCGGGTGACCGATTAGGATCTATCGATTGGAAGGCGACGGCTCGTAAAGCTACGTTGATTTCTAAAGAGTTCGGTCATTATCATGAACGGAGTATGATTATCATTGCAGATGTTATAAGCTCTCTATACTTTGAAGAACGAATGAGCTTTCTGGCATCCATGCTCATTCATGAAGAAACCAAGCGTAAAAAAATCGATTTTCTTTTAGCTGGAGATGCACTTTTTTCACCAAAAGCCTCTGAACAAAGTGAGACTGATAACCTGTTGTATCACTTAGCGCGTGCACAGCCTATTAACAACCGAGTATTCGAAACAGAATTTAAGGGTATTGCCATTCAAAAGCAGCATTCTTTTATGGTCATTGTCAGTCAAGTTACAGGAACTCTCATTGGGCAGGTTCAATCTAAGCTGAGTCTGCATGCTAAGGCATCAATAATTGTCGTTAAAGATGAAGGAGCAGGGCTTAGTGACGAAGAGACGGTTATTGTTAATGGAATACAATCTTCTGCTTTAACGATTGAAGTCGTTAATATTCCTCTTCCTCTATCATCTAAAGGAAGTGAGGGCGGAAATAAGTGAATAAATCAGCTTTGTATGTAAAAAACATCTTATTGTACGCGGGAGCATTCTTTTTATTAGTGGAATGGCTTCTTCCTTTAAATGAAGTGACGGATACCAATCAAATTCAGTACTTTATCTTGTTTGTTGCTTACTGTTTTTTGTGTTTAACGTTTCGATTGCCGTTTATTGTGATGACGTTAGGGAGTATATTGTTTATTTTGTTTTCGCTTCACAATCTCTATTTCCAAGGAGCCTTCTTTTCTTCAGACTGGCTTCCGAGACTTTTGGAGATTCTTCAGTCAGATGCACAAAGTATCATGGAGTGGGATATAGCGAATTTATCATTTGAAATGAGGAGCACTTTATTTTTTGTGCTGCTTTGGATTATGGCTTATTTAATTCGATATTGGATCTTTTATCAAAAAAGAATTTTCTTCTTTTTCTTCTTAACCATTTTGTATATTACCGTGTTGGATACATTTTCTACTTACGATGCGAGAGCTGCTATTATTCGTGTGACGATTATCGGATTTTTATTAGTAGCCATGCTTCGCATAAATCCTGAACGCATAAAAGCTGCGGGCACTGAGCGTTTAGAAAATAGAAAACGATCGTTTCTTTTTCTAGGCAGCTTTTTAGCTATCGTCATTGTGCTGGCTTATCTCGCTCCTAAACCAGGGCCGCAGTGGCCAGATCCCGTACCTTTTATCACAGCGCATACAACAAATCAAGGACAGGGAGAATCTGCAAGCGGTCAACGAATTGGCTATGATATGGACGATTCTAAATTGGGGGGATCGTTTGTCAATGATGATACGGTTGTGTTTACAGCCAAAGTAGAGGATGAGCACTATTGGCGTATTGAAACGAAGGATGTTTATACAGGTAAGGGGTGGGAGCTGTCTAAAGAGGAAGAAAAAGTGCCCTTTAAAGGAAATGAAAACTTACTCCCTCAATATGACTCAAGTGTAGCAGGACAAGTAAGAAAAGCAGAAGTTACCTATTCGCAGCCTTCTGTTCATCTTATGCATGTTCCTCAACTGCTGTCGCTAACCTTAAAAAATGGCATTCAAACCGATGTTACACCGACAAATGAAAAATTATATCCTTATCAAAATGACAAGCTTGTTACTGTTCAATCGTATGAGATGACGTATAAATATCCTGTATTTGATATTGGACTTCTTCAGCAAGCAGAGGAAAAAAAGGCAGAGAGTTTAGAGAATAATAACGAATTTATAGCAAGGTATACACAACTTCCTGCTAACTTGCCGAAACGAGTAAAGGATTTAGCTCGTGAGGTAACAAAAAATAAGAACAATCGTTATGAAAAAGCGAAAGCTGTTGAAGAATACTTCCGATCAAATCCATATGTATATGATACTGAAAATGTTCCAATTCCTACGAAAAATAAAGATTATGTGGATCAATTTTTATTTGATACAAAAAGAGGGTACTGTGATAATTTCTCTACTTCTATGGTTGTGCTGCTTCGTTCATTAGATATTCCTGCTCGGTGGGTAAAGGGCTATACAGAAGGTGATGCCACCGTCATTTCAGGAAGTAGTAAGTGGACAACCTATGAAATCACACAAAATAATGCTCATTCTTGGGTCGAAGTCTATTTTCCAAGAGCGGGTTGGGTACCTTTTGAACCAACAAAAAGTTTTTCTAATCCTTATGATTTTGTAGATAGCCAACCTAACGACTCTAGTGAAAATAGTCAAAGGGAAGAAGAGAAACAAGAAACGCAAGTGAAGGAGCAGCCTAAGGAAAAAGAGCTTCCGGCACAAGAAGAAAGAGCGAAAGAAAAAACAGCTTCTCTTCAAAATGCTAAGTTGTCTATGAAGTGGAAAGTACTTTTCTGCGGACTGATTGTAGTTATGTTGATAGTAATATATCTCAATCGATTTAAATGGTTTTTACCTTTTTATATCTCTTTTTATAAAAAGAAAGAGAGTGTGGAAACCTTTGAATCAGCGTATGCTTTTTTACTTAAAAGACTCGCTGCAAATGGACTAAAGCGGCAAGAAAGTCAGACGCTGCGCGACTTTGCAAGAGAAGTAGACGAAAAATTAAATACGGTAAATATGCTACAATTAACGGAAAAATACGAGCGGGTTTTGTATCGAAATGCAGATTCCATAAAAGAATGGAAAGAGTCGATTGAATTGTGGGAAAATTTAATCAAAAAAACGAGTTCTTGACCATTGTTTCGCGGATTGATAGAATATTCTCGAACTTACTATAAATGTTTCGTATACCTTCATATATCCTCGATAATATGGTTCGAGAGTCTCTACCGGGTCACCTTAAACGATCTGACTATGAAGGCAGAACAGTCTATTTGACAATGAACGTCGTGCTCAACTAGACTTCTGCCTTTGTTTTTTGAGGGAGAAGTCTAGTTTTTTTTATATTTTAGGGCATAATAACAAGTGATTATTTACACATTCGGAGAGGTGAACAAGATGGAAGGCATGATTGTTGTATTAGATTTTGGTAGTCAATATAACCAACTGATTACGCGTCGCATTCGCGAGTTCGGAGTATATAGTGAATTGCATCCGCACACAATTACAGCAGAAGAGATTAAAGCATTAAATCCAAAGGGAATTATTTTCTCTGGAGGCCCAAACAGTGTGTACGGTGAAAACGCATTTCACTGCGATGAAAACATTTTTGAATTAGGTATTCCTGTTTTAGGTATTTGTTATGGAATGCAATTAATGACTCATCATTTTGGCGGGAAGGTAGAAGGTGCTAGCCATCGTGAATATGGTAAAGCAGCGATTAACGTACAAAACGATTCATTAATGTACCATGAGTTGCCAAAAGAACAAGTTGTTTGGATGAGTCACGGTGATTTAGTTGTAGAAACACCAGCTGGTTTTGAAGTGGACGCAACTAGCCCATCTTGTCCAATTGCCGCAATGAGTAACAAAGAAAAGAATATGTACGGAGTGCAGTTCCATCCAGAAGTTCGCCATTCAGTGCACGGTAACCATATCTTAAAGAACTTCGTGTTTGAAGTATGTCATGCTGAAGCAAACTGGTCAATCGAGAACTTCATTGAAGTTGAAATGGATAAAATCCGTGAAACAGTTGGAGATAGAAAAGTACTTTGCGCACTTAGCGGCGGAGTAGACTCTTCAGTAGTAGCTGTATTAATTCACAAAGCAATTGGTGATCAGTTAACATGTATGTTCGTAGATCACGGTTTATTACGTAAAGGTGAAGCGGAAAGCGTAATGGAAACATTTAGCGAAGGCTTTAATATGAACGTAATTAAAATCGATGCAAAAGATCGCTTCTTAGAAAAATTAAACGGCGTATCAGATCCTGAACAAAAGCGTAAAATCATCGGTAATGAATTTATTTATGTATTCGATGACGAAGCTGCTAAATTAAAAGGGTTTGATTTCCTAGCTCAAGGTACGCTATACACAGACATTATCGAGAGTGGGACAGCTACAGCTCAAACGATCAAATCTCACCACAACGTAGGTGGATTACCGGAAGATATGCAGTTCAAACTAATCGAACCGTTAAACACGCTATTCAAAGATGAAGTACGTGCATTAGGTTCTGAATTAGGTATCCCTGATAACATCGTTTGGCGTCAACCTTTCCCAGGACCAGGTCTAGGTATTCGTGTACTTGGTGCAATTACGGAAGAGAAGTTAGAAATTGTACGTGAGTCGGATGCTATTTTACGTGAAGAGATTGCAAAAGCTGACTTAGAGCGCGATATCTGGCAATACTTTACAGTTCTTCCTGACATCCGCAGTGTAGGCGTAATGGGAGATGCTCGTACGTATGATTACACAATCGGTATTCGTGCTGTTACATCGATTGATGGTATGACTTCTGACTGGGCGCGTATTCCTTGGGATGTGCTTGAAGTTATCTCAACGCGTATTGTAAACGAAGTTAAGCATATTAACCGCGTAGTGTATGATATTACAAGTAAGCCCCCTGCAACAATTGAATGGGAATAATATGTAAGAAAACCGAACAAACGAACATTCTTTTATAAGAATGTTCGTTTTTTGTTGACTTTTTTAAAAAGTTAATGGTAGGATAGTAACATAAAACAGCGAGATATAGCTTTAATGTCGTATAATCTTGGGGATAAGGCCCAAAAGTTTCTACCGAGCTACCGTAAATGGCTTGACTACGAGAAAGTAATACATGTATGTGTAAAAATCTTTTGTTTTTTTGGCTCATACATTTCTCTTTTAGTCGATCTTATGCCTTTACGCGCCTAGTGTAGAGGCATTTTTTATGGCTTGCCAAGTGCATGCGGCTTCTATAAAGGGAGGAAAAAACGTGAAGAAGTATTTTCGTTTTGAAGAGCTGGGTACTAGCTATCGAAAAGAGTTTATAGCTGGCCTTACAACTTTTCTATCTATGGCTTACATTTTATTTGTTAATCCATCTGTGCTATCACTAAGTGATGTAAAGGATCTGCCTGACAGTATGAGAATGGACCAAGGGGCTGTATTTACAGCTACTGCTTTAGCGGCAGCTTTGGGATCAATTGTTATGGGAGTCCTTGGTAGGTATCCAATTTCATTAGCTCCAGGTATGGGATTAAACGCATTTTTTGCTTATACAGTTGTTCTGACAATGGGAATTCCATGGCAGACGGCTTTAACGGGTGTTATGATATCAGGTGTTATTTTTATTCTTTTAACATTAACAAGCCTGCGAGAAAAAATTATTAATTCTATTCCTATTGAATTAAAAATGGCTGTTGGAGCAGGTATTGGCTTATTTATTAGTTTTATTGGTATGAAAGGTGCCGGAATCATCGTCAAAGATGATGCTACATTTGTTGGACTGGGTGATTTAACTAACCCAACAACGTTACTTGCGGTTTTTGGCATTGTAATTACTATTGTATTAATGGTGCTTCGAGTAAATGCAGCTGTATTTATCGGTATGATTGTAACGGCTGTAGCAGGTATGGCTTTTGGTTTAATTGATACACCTAAAGCAGTTGTTTCATCAGTTCCTAGTCTTGATCCGACGTTTGGGGCAGCTTTTCAAAATATCGGTGATATCTTTACTGTAAAGATGCTAGTCGTCATTTTAACTTTCTTATTTGTTGATTTCTTCGATACAGCAGGTACGATGGTTGCTGTAGCGAGTCAAGCAGGGCTTATGAAAGATAATAAACTTCCGCGAGCGGGCAGAGCGTTATTGGCAGATTCTAGTGCGATTGTAGTTGGTGCTGTTCTTGGTACCTCATCAACAACAGCTTATGTAGAGTCTACGGCTGGAGTAGCAGCGGGCGGACGTTCAGGATTTACTGCAATCGTAACGGCAGCGTTTTTCTTAGTTGCACTGTTCTTTTCTCCATTGTTAGCGGTCGTAACACCAGCTGTTACTGCGCCAGCTTTAATTACGGTAGGAGCTCTGATGGTGTCAAATTTAGGAGAAATTAATTGGAAAGAGTTCGAAGTAGCAGTTCCCGCATTTTTCACGGTAATTATGATGCCACTAACATACAGTATTGCAACAGGTATTGCGGTTGGTTTTATCTTTTATCCTATTACAATGTTATGCAGCAAGCGTGGAAAAGAAGTTCATCCAATTATGTATGCTCTCTGTATCATCTTCATACTCTATTTTGCATTCTTAGCAGAATAGTTTAAATAAAAAAGCTCAGTTTAATGACTGGGCTTTTTTTTATGGTAAGATAAGAAAACTGCATAGCGGCTAGATTAATATTGTAATAGAGAGTATTCAATCATTATATTGAAGGTTTACTTCATTAACTTTTTTATTTATAAAGTTTTTTAGAAAAACGATTGACTCTATATATTATATATGGTAAATTATTAAATGTCGCTGATGAACAGCGCAGTTGAGAGAAACATCTTAAAAAAAGATGTTGACATCAAAACGATAGAATGTTATACTAATAAAGTTGCTTCAGAGCAATGGTTGAACTTTGAAAACTGAACAAAGCGACAAACGTCAACGTTAAWTTTTATTTTTTTAAATTGAGCAAGTCAAACATTTCTTCGGAGAGTTTGATCCTGGCTCAGGATGAACGCTGGCGGCGTGCCTAATACATGCAAGTCGAGCGAACTGATTAGAAGCTTGCTTCTATGACGTTAGCGGCGGACGGGTGAGTAACACG
>NZ_JBFTZR010000033.1:0-16038 GCF_056406695.1 Priestia sp. P1_B12_1
GCGCAAGCTAGTAAGATCCCTGAAAGATGATCAGGTTGATAGGTCAGAGGTGGAAGCGTGGCGACATGTGTAGCTGACTGATACTAATCGATCGAGGACTTAACCAAATTTTAAAAGCGTAAGCTTTACTCAGCGAACTGTTATCTAGTTTTGAGAGAGCAATCTCTTRTCTGGTGGCGATAGCGAAGAGGTCACACCCGTTCCCATACCGAACACGGAAGTTAAGCTCTTTAGCGCCAATGGTAGTTGGGACTTTGTCCCTGTGAGAGTAGGACGTTGCCAGGCACTTGAAAAAAGACTAGCTATTTTAGCTAGTCTTTTTTTGTATGTTCATTTAAGTAACAAGAAATTAAGTAAGGAATCTTTTGAGCTGTAACCTCCAGGAATCTCAAGATAAATGGGTAATCTTTCGAAGAGTATGTATGCAATAATTCATACCACCACTCCGTTTCATAACGTGAAATCATACTTAAATTATAAAGTAATAAGTAATGTGCCAACATCTCAGGGAAATATAAGCAGCTATCTTTTTCCAAGGGCGCATGCAGCGTGTTATCTTGGAAATTGTACATAAAAGGTGAACAATTATATAAACGGCTTGAAGGGTCAAGAATACGTACCTGATCTTCTGACAGAGACAATGATAGACGGGAACGCTCTTTTAAAAAAGAGTAGAGCCTTTCGTGATTCATATGATAACACCGTGTAACTTGTTCAGGAATAGACAAAGAAGTAGCTGGAAGCAATCCAATAGTTGTTAAATGGGAAAATGACCTAGTACCCAAATTTAAAAATAATGTATCTAATTCTGGTACGCACGACAACAGGTAATTCATTGTATATTTACTACCTTCTAGTTGTTTCACATGAAACAATTCTTCTCCTACTTGTGAAAACAAACCGCTTTTTTGGATCTTAACTTCATCATCTAAAAAATCATAACTTTGTTTTTTTCTTTTTCGTGTTGATACTCCATGTGCTAACACCGCCGTATTCTCTGGATATACGGGATTTTGTGTTAACAAACAGGCTTTTAACAGCTGTGACATTCCATAAAATAATAAAACTGGTTGAACTGATACAGGAGATTGTGCCGCAACTTGATAATAATTTTTACTGTGTTCCAAATAATAAATAAAGGGGTAACTGTTTTTAAAGCTATGTTGCTCTGCATCGCTATAATTCAATTTTTGATAGCGCTTTTTTAAAAAGTCTTGTACAAAAGGAACGGAGAAAAATAAATTGTAGGACGTCCAAACATCATTAAATTTATGCAACTAAATCACCTTTTCTTTTTATTAGAATTATCTGATATCTAGTGAAGTTATTGACAGGTACATATCTGCTTGTTAATCTACTAATAATATTCTGTCGTTTAAAGGAGGATTCTATAATGTGGGAAAGCAAATTTTCTAAAGAAGGCTTAACATTTGATGACGTTTTACTGGTGCCAGCAAAATCTGAGGTATTACCTAAAGACGTTGATATGAGTGTTGAACTAACAAAAACATTAAAATTAAAGGTGCCGTTCATCAGTGCAGGAATGGATACAGTTACAGAAGCTGAAATGGCTATTGCGATGGCTAGACAAGGTGGTTTAGGTATCATTCACAAAAACATGTCGATTGAACAGCAAGCAGAACAAGTTGATAAAGTAAAACGTTCTGAAAGTGGTGTTATCACGGATCCTTTCTTTTTAACTCCTGAAAACCAAGTATTTGCTGCTGAACATTTAATGGGCAAATATCGTATCTCAGGTGTGCCGATTGTCAACAACGAAGAAGAACAAAAACTAGTTGGAATCCTTACAAATCGCGACTTGCGTTTTATCCAAGATTATTCAATGCAAATTGCTGATGTAATGACAAAAGAAGAATTGGTTACTGCTCCAGTAGGAACGACTTTAGAAGAAGCAGAGAAAATTCTACAGCAATACAAAATTGAAAAGTTACCTCTTGTAGATGACAATGGCGTATTAAAAGGCCTTATCACAATTAAAGACATTGAAAAAGTAATTGAGTTTCCAAATGCAGCTAAAGATCAACAAGGTCGATTATTAGTTGGAGCAGCTGTTGGCGTAACAGCTGATTCAAACGTTCGTATCGAAAAATTAGTACAAGCTGGCGTTGATGTTATCGTTATTGATACAGCGCATGGACATTCACAAGGCGTTTTAGATACGGTAAGCAGCATTCGCGAGGCATATCCAGAGTTAAATATTATTGCTGGTAATGTAGCAACTGCTGAAGGTACAAAAGCATTAATTGAAGCAGGAGCAAACGTAGTAAAAGTAGGAATTGGACCTGGTTCAATTTGTACAACTCGTGTTGTAGCTGGTGTAGGCGTTCCACAAATTACAGCAGTATATGATTGTGCAACTGAAGCTCGTAAGCACGGTGTAGCTATTATCGCAGATGGCGGTATTAAATACTCTGGAGATATTGTAAAAGCACTTGCAGCTGGTGGACATACAGTAATGCTAGGAAGCCTTCTAGCAGGAACGACAGAAAGTCCTGGAGAAACAGAAATCTACCAAGGTAGACGCTTTAAAGTGTACCGTGGAATGGGTTCTGTAGGAGCTATGGAAAAAGGAAGTAAAGATCGATACTTCCAAGAAGATAATAAAAAATTAGTTCCAGAAGGTATCGAAGGACGTTTGCCTTACAAAGGACCTGTAGCAGATACTTTATATCAAATGATCGGCGGTTTACGCGCAGGAATGGGTTACTGTGGTTCAGCTAACTTAGAAGCGTTACGTGAACAGGCACAATTCATTCGTATGACTGGAGCAGGTTTAAGAGAAAGCCACCCACATGATGTACAAATCACAAAAGAATCTCCTAACTATTCTATGAGATAATCATGAATGTTTAAAAAACACGTTTCCCTATTAGGGAAACGTGTTTTTTATGTCATGGATCATGAATGTAACAGTACTTCTTTATCTATTTTTTTAAATTTTAGTATGATAAAATTACATTTATGTGAGTTTACGTTTGGAGGGTATAGAGTGAGAAACGCAGTACAGAAACAATTAATTTGTGTCATTGCTGTTATGTTAATGGCCAGCGTATTTTTTGTCTCTACACAAGCATCAGCTGCTCCTAAAACAGATGATATTGGCGTTGAAGCAGATGCAGCGATCTTAGTAGAGGCAAGTACGGGGAAAGTATTATACGGGAAAAATACGGATGCTTTATTAGGTATTGCAAGCATGACAAAAATGATGACAGAATACCTAGTATTAGAATCCATAAAAGATAAGAAATTATCTTGGGATCAACGTGTGCCAGTTAGTAAATATGCAGCTAAAATTTCTCAAGATTATGGATTATCGAATGTACCGTTAATTGAAAACCAAAAATACACGGTGAAAGAATTATATGATGCCATGGCTATTTATTCAGCTAATGGAGCTGCAATCGCTTTAGCTGAAGCTGTCAGTGGTTCTGAAGAAAACTTTATTAAGTTAATGAACGAAACGGCAAAAAGATTAAATATGGGTGAATCAAAATTTGTCAATTCCACAGGTCTTTCTAATTCTCTGTTAAAAGGAATGTATCCAAAAGGAACGAAGGAAGAAGATGAGAACCTTCTATCGGCTCGGGCAGTTGCTACCCTTGCTTATCACTTAATTCATGATTATCCAGAATCTTTGGAAGTAGCTAAAACTCCTTCTAAGATGTTTAGACAAGGGCAACAAGGCGAAACAAAAATGAACAATTGGAACAAGATGCTCCCAGGTTTTTCAGCTGCCTACAGCGGCGTAGACGGTTTAAAAACTGGCCATACAGATTTTGCAGGTCAATGTTTCACTGGGACTGCAGAGCGTAACGGGGTAAGATACATAACAGTTGTAATGAATGCTAAGGAAAACGGCAAGTCTACGGAAGCTGCTCGTTTTTCCCAAACAAAAAAGATATTGGATTATGCTTTTAGTCATTTTCAGTTAAAAGAAGTAGTGCCTGCTAACGGCGAGATTAAAGGGCATGAAACAATTAATGTTGCTAAAGGAAAATCAAAAGAAGCTTCCGTTTCTCCAAAGAATTCGGTAAAGATTATTACCGAAAAAGGTCAAAAAGATCATACTAAAATCAACTTTAAGTTAAACGATAAAGTTATGAACGATCAAAAAGTTGTTGCTCCTATTAAAAAAGGAGAAACAGTTGCTTATGTCAGTGCAACAAACAGCAATCTTAAAGATTTAGGCTATGTAGGAGGTCAAACTACAGATAGCATGACGCCGGTTGTGACAAACGAATCTTTTGAAAAAGCTGGATGGTTCTCTCTCGCTATCCGCAGTATTGGCAACTTCTTCAGCGATATTTGGATGAATGCTGCAAATACAGTGAATAACTGGTTTTAATGATAACTCAAGAGAAAGAAGAGATACTACAAGAGAGTATCTCTTCTTTTTATTTTTAGATTTGTTTGTATATAATCTATAAATTAGATAGGAATTTTCCGAAAAATGCGGTAAAATAGACACTAAGTTTTGAATTTTGTATATACACTAAAAATTATTGTGAAACACTTGATACAGGAGGAAGACAAACATGAATAACATTACAGGTACTGATCGTGTAAAACGAGGAATGGCGGAAATGCAAAAAGGTGGCGTTATCATGGACGTTATCAATGCAGAGCAAGCAAAAATTGCAGAAGCAGCAGGCGCTGTTGCTGTTATGGCATTAGAGCGTGTTCCAGCTGATATCCGTGCAGCAGGCGGCGTGTCTCGTATGGCAGACCCAACAATTGTTGAAGAAGTGATGAATGCTGTGTCCATTCCAGTTATGGCAAAAGCTCGTATTGGCCATATTGTTGAAGCACGCGTGCTAGAAGCGATGGGTGTAGACTACATCGATGAAAGTGAAGTGTTGACTCCAGCTGATGAGGAGTTTCATTTAAATAAAAATACATTTACGGTTCCATTTGTGTGCGGTTGCCGTGATCTTGGCGAAGCATCTCGTCGTATTGCTGAAGGAGCTGCAATGCTTCGTACAAAGGGAGAACCAGGGACAGGAAACATTGTGGAAGCAGTGCGTCATATGCGTCAAGTAAATGCTCAAGTACGTAAAGTTGTGGGCATGGACGAAGATGAGTTAATGACAGAAGCTAAACTATTAGGTGCACCTTATGAGTTATTACTGCAAATTAAACGTGAAGGTCGTTTACCGGTTGTAAACTTTGCAGCAGGCGGCGTAGCAACACCAGCAGACGCAGCGTTAATGATGCAGCTTGGAGCAGACGGTGTGTTCGTTGGATCAGGAATCTTTAAATCGGACAACCCTGAAAAATTTGCGCGAGCAATCGTGGAAGCAACAACACATTATCAAGACTATGAACTGATTGCAAACTTATCAAAAGGGTTAGGAAGTGCAATGAAAGGGATTGAAATTTCATCATTATTACCAGAAAACCGCATGCAAGAGCGTGGATGGTAATTTAAAGGGAGTTTTGACAAAATGGTAAAAGTAGGCGTGTTAGGATTACAAGGTGCCTTTCGCGAGCATGCACAAGCATTAGAAGCAGCAGGCGCTGAAGCCATTATCATAAAAAAAGTTGAACAGCTAAACGAAATAGATGGTTTAATCCTACCGGGCGGCGAAAGCACAGCGATGCGTCGTCTGATTGACAAATATGACTTTATGGAACCTCTTCGCCAGTTTGCACAAGCAGGTAAACCGGTATTTGGTACGTGTGCGGGTTTAATTTTACTCGCAGGACAAGTCGTTGACCGTGAAGAGCCCCATTTAGGTGTTATGGATATTATGGTAGCTCGAAATTCGTTTGGGCGTCAACGGGATAGCTTTGAAGCTGCCCTAAATATTAAAGATATCGGTGAAGATTTTATAGGCGTATTTATCCGTGCTCCGCATATTGTAGAAGTAGGAGAAAACGTTGAAGTCTTAGCCATGCATAACGACCGAATCGTTGCGGCAAGACAAGGTCAATTCTTGGGATGTTCGTTTCATCCAGAATTAACAGATGATGCTCGCATGGCGCAGTATTTTGTAGCAATGGTTGAAGAAGCTTCAAAAAAACCTGTATAAATGAATTGCATCTTGTACAGACTTGTAGTACATTATGATTAATAAAAATGATATTGGTATAAAGCGTTGATAGGAAATAGTAATAAGATTTTTGATTTCAAGAGAGTCGATGGCTGGTGTGAATCGATAATCAATTCTTATGAATCCGTCCTGGAGCAAGCTGTCGAAAAAGTAGTAGGCAGTTTCGGTTCATCCGTTATCTGGTTTAAGAGGAAGGCTTATTTTAGCTTTCAATTAGGGTGGCAACGCGGGTAAACTCTCGTCCCTTTCATGGGGATGAGAGTTTTTATTTTGCCCTTTTATACTAAAGGAGGTACTAAGTATGTTAGATTTAAAATTTTTACGTGCTAATTTTAATGAAGTAAAAGAAAAGCTCAAGTTTCGTGGCGAGGACTTAACGGACTTAGGTCGCTTTGAAGAGTTAGATGTAAAACGCCGTGAGCTAATTGCTCAAACAGAAGAGTTAAAAAGCAAGCGAAATGAAGTATCACAGCAAATTGCACAATTGAAGCGTGAAAAACAAGATGCTGATCACTTAATCGTTGAAATGCGTGAAGTAGGAGACCGCGTAAAGCAATTGGATGAAGAGCTTCGCAGCGTTGAAGAAGAATTAGAACGATTGCTGCTTTCAATTCCTAACGTTCCACATGAAAGTACGCCTGTAGGTGAAACTGAAGATGATAATGTAGAAGTTCGTAAATGGGGAGAAATTAAACAATTTGATTTTGAACCAAAACCGCATTGGGATTTAGGAACAGATTTAAATATTTTAGATTTTGAAAGAGCTTCGAAAGTAACGGGAAGCCGCTTTGTATTTTATAAAGGGCTAGGTGCAAGATTAGAACGCGCCCTTATTAACTTTATGATGGATTTACATATGGATGAGCATGGTTATGAAGAAATCCTTCCTCCATATATGGTAAATCGTACAAGCATGACGGGAACAGGGCAACTTCCTAAATTTGAAGAAGATGCCTTCAAGATTAAAGAAGAAGATTATTTCTTAATTCCTACAGCTGAAGTACCAGTTACAAATTTGCATCGTGATGAAATTTTAAGCGGAGATCAGCTTCCAATTGCTTATACAGCGTATAGTGCTTGCTTCCGCTCAGAAGCAGGCTCTGCAGGAAGAGATACACGTGGGCTTATTCGTCAGCATCAGTTTAATAAAGTAGAACTTGTTCGCTTTGTTAAGCCAGAAGATTCTTATGATGAATTAGAAAAATTAACGGGCCATGCTGAAAAGGTTCTTCAACTATTAGGTTTACCTTACCGAGTGCTAAGCATGTGTACAGCTGACTTAGGTTTCACAGCAGCCAAAAAGTATGATATTGAAGTTTGGATTCCAAGTTATGAAACGTATCGTGAAATTTCTTCTTGTTCAAACTTTGAAAGCTTCCAAGCTCGCCGTGCTAATATTCGCTTCCGCCGTGATACAAAAGCAAAACCAGAGCATGTTCATACACTAAACGGTTCTGGCTTAGCAATTGGCCGTACGGTAGCTGCAATTTTAGAAAACTACCAGCAGGAAGATGGATCAATTCAAATTCCAGAAGTGCTGCGTCCTTATATGGGAAATAAAGAATTTATTTCTAAATAAAAAATAGAAGATGTTCATTGAGGATTAATCCTTAATGAACATCTTTTTAAAAAAAATCAATAAAAGAGTTGACTTTATTATTTTTATATGATAAATTAATACTTGTCGATACGGAGGAATACCCAAGTCCGGCTGAAGGGATCGGTCTTGAAAACCGACAGGGGTGTTAAAGCCCGCGGGGGTTCGAATCCCTCTTCCTCCGCCATATTTGACTTATAATGCAATTAACATAGCGCGATAAATTGGAGATTGGAAAACCGTTACTTATAAGTAACGGTTTTTTATTTGTTAAAAATGCCGCTTTAATAGATAAAGCGGCATTTTTTTATAGATGACGACGTTTTAACTTTTCATTATGTTGTAAAAAGCGAGCTACTTTTTCCACAATTGATTCAATTGAATCAGGATCCTTGATAAGGTCGTATTCTCTAATATCTAAACGAAGAATAGGGCAAGCCGTAAAGTTATTAATCCAGTCTTCGTATCGGGCGTGCATCTCTTTCCAATAATCAAGAGGCGTTTGCTGTTCCATTGGTCGCCCTCTTTCTTGAATGCGATCTACAATATCTTCGAAGCTGCCTTCCAAATAAATAAGCAGATCCGGATGAGGGAAATATGGAGTCATAACCATTGCATCGAACAAGCTTGTATATGTTTCATAGTCTACTTTAGACATCGTTCCTTTTTCAAAATGCATCTTAGCGAAGATACCGGTATCTTCGTAAATGGATCTGTCTTGGATGAAGCCGCCGCCATACTCGAAAATTTTCTTTTGTTCTTTAAAGCGTTCAGCTAGAAAATATACCTGTAGGTGAAAGCTCCAACGTTCAAAATCCCCATAAAATTTGTCCAGGTAAGGGTTGGAATCTACTTTTTCAAACGATGTGCGAAATTGGAGAGCATCAGCCAATGATTGAGTCATTGTAGATTTCCCAACTCCAACTGTGCCCGCTATCGTCAACACAGCATCATTAGGAATGTTGTATTTCGATCGTAAGTTTACCATTACATACTCCTTTTTAACATACTCTCTTGAACCTCTGATAAGATTCTATTTAAGTGTTGTTTATTTTGTACAAAATCTATTTCATCACCGTCATAACGTAAAATGGTTACATCAGGGTTATTTTGTTCAAACGCCGTCATAGCCTTTTCATAATCATCACTTAGCCTCGCAAGGTAGTGAGGATCGATGTTTCGTTCAATTTCTCTTCCGCGCATTTTAATACGCTTTAACAAGGTATCTAAACTGGCATTTAAATAAATAATAATGTTCGGAGCTGGCATATCAGCCGTTAAGATGTGGAAGATTTGTACATATTTTTTATACTGTTCATCTTTTAACGTTTGCTCAGCAAAAATCATGTTTTTCATAATATGATAATCTGCTACAACAGGTTTTTTATAAGATAAGAACCCTTTTTGAATATCCTCCAATTGCTTATATCGATTACATAGAAAAAACATTTCGGTTTGAAAACTCCACTCGTTGATATTTTCATAAAATTTCCCGAGAAATGGATTTTCATCTACGATTTCTTTTAAAATTTCGAATTGAAATGCTTGTGCAATCTCTTTAGCTAGAGAGGTTTTTCCGACACCGATGGGTCCTTCTACTGAAATAAAAGGTGTGCCTTGCATTCATTTGCCTCCTTCATGACCACTCGTTCAAAAAAAACAGACAAAAAATATTTTAACATAGAGAAGGAGAATAAGGGGAAAAGAAATTTCTTTCAGTAAGAAGAATAACAAAAAGCCTACTGTTCACAGTAAGCTTTCCCTATTTATGGCTGTGTCACTCTTTTTGTAATTTTGAAGTTGTCTTCAATCAAGAGCCAGTTTTGCGGGAAGTCCAGGCCTAGTTTCCAGTAGGCCATTCCTCTAAGTTTTAATTCTTTGATTAAATTAAACTTGGCCTGAATAGACCTAGCGTCTTCAAACCATACTTCGTGGGTGCGCTGCTGTTCATCTTTATACCGGAAGAAAGGAGCTTGTGCTTTATCGTCGTATTGAATCGCTACTTTATAGCGAGCTGCCAACTCAATAGCTCGTTGAGGACTAATGGCTTTGGCATATTCTCCTCCTGGTTTGTAAGGAAGTGTCCAATCGTAACCGTATAGGTTTTGACCCATGATAATTTTTGAACTAGGTATTTCAGATACTGCATATTCTAAAACATCACGTACGGGACCAATAGGAGAGACGGCCATAGGAGGCCCACCGCTATATCCCCATTCATATGTCATCGGAACAACGAAGTTAGCAATCTCTCCAATGGCTTTATAATCATGTGCTTCATACCATTTGCCTTTTTGATCTCGACTTGTTTTCGGAGCTAAAGCCACAGACATAAGAAGTTGCTCATCTTGAAGCCGCTTTTTTGCTTTCTGTAAAAATGCAATATAGGCTTCTTTATCTGCCGGACGCAAAAATTCGAAGTCAAAATGAATGTCTCTGAAATTTTGTTCTTTCGCTGTTTTTACAATATTATTTAAGAGCGTATCTTGAGCGTCTTTATTATTTAAAATTGCTCGGCCGACTTCGTCACTGAATGCACCATTTTCAATATTAGCCAATACCATTAAGAAAATGACGTCATTTTCTTTAGCAATAGAACCTAAATTGTTAAGTGGAGGTGCCTTTAGAGAACCGTCTTTTTGCACTTCGAAGTTCGCTGGCCCGAGATAAGTAAGGTATTTTGCATTTTGATTAATCATTTTCTCTGTTTGAGGAGTGATTTTTCGATTGCTTGTTTCAACATACCCTAAAAACTCACCGTTTCTTTTGTTTGGAGAAGGGGGAATTAAGATGCGGCGGCCAGGTGTTAAGGGTGCTGTAACTGAAACATTGTTCGCATTGGCAATAGCCTGATAGCTAACGCCTAATTTTCTTCCTATCTTCCATATAGTGTCCCCAGCTTTTACTGTGTAGTAAGTACCGTTGATTGGAATAACCATAGATTGCCCGATGACGAGTTGACTTGGATTAGGTAATTCATTTGCTCTTATAATTTTCCCTGCGTCAATGCGGAACTGTTTTGCAATACTATATATACTGTCACCTGCTTTAACAGTGTAAATTTGCATAATAAAAAGCCTCCATTTCATATGACTTACTTCCATCATATGAGAAGGCTTTTTACTTAATTCATCAACTCGGTATGTTTGCAAATACGAGCATTTAATACATTATGCATCATTCTCAAAGCAAAGGTATTGTCTTCATCTGCGTTTGAAGCAATACAATCTTCAGGCACAATTAAGTTATACTCACGCATATAAGCATCGTTGGCTGAAAAAAGCACGCATATATTTCCCGCAATTCCTGTTAAAATAAGTGTATGCACATCGAGCTGTGATAGCAAAATATTTAAAGCTGTCCCATAAAAGATAGAATGCTTTGGTTTAATTAAGAAGTAATCAGCGTTTTGTGGTGAAATATGATGTAGAATAGGTGAGCTTACCTCATTTGTACAGTGTGTTAAAATGGTTTCTAAGTTTGCTTGCCATAGCTTATAGTGGTCATTCACATAGATAATAGGGATATGTTGAGACGATGCGTACTGTTTTAACTGGGCAATGTTTTGAGCAATGGTTAAAGATTTTTCAGCAAGTATTTTGCCGTTTTTAAATTGGAAATCGTTTAGCATATCAATAATAATTAAAGCAGTTTTAGCATTCTTCACACAAGGTCTCTCCTTTTCCTGATGTACATAGTAAATAGTTTGACTCAGAAAAAATATAATATGTAAGGTTGGATAAAAAGTGTTAGATGATGAAAAGTATATGAGGTTGGCAATTGATGAAGCATTAAAAGCCAAAGATAAATTAGAGGTTCCCATTGGAGCAGTTATTGTTCAAGATGATGAGGTGGTTGCTTCAGCTTATAACTTACGAGAAACAGAACAGCGATCAGTTGCTCATGCGGAACTTTTAGCAATTGATGAAGCATGTAAGAAACTAGGAACATGGAGATTGGAAGACGCTACGTTATATGTCACCTTAGAACCATGTCCGATGTGTGCAGGTGCTATTGTATTATCAAGAGTAAAAAGAGTTGTGTTTGGAGCTTATGATCCTAAAGGTGGCTGCGCAGGAACATTGTTAAACTTATTAGAGTTTGAAAAGTTTAATCATCAAGCAGAAGTAGTAGGAGGTATGCTAGAAGAAGAATGCGGGAGCCTCTTAACTACCTTTTTTCGTGAGTTGCGTCAACGAAAAAAGGCTGGAAAATAGCGCTGAACAAGTAAGTTTTCTATAGCAGTTGCATTTTTGAATGAAAAGACGTATACTTGTAAATGCATCAACTTGATGCCCAAACTATTGGTTTCAACTTTGCCGTGCTAAGCGGGGAGGTAGCGGTGCCCTGTACTCGCAATCCGCTCTAGCGAGGCCGAATTCCTTCTTGAGGTTAGCTCATCTTAGGGCCTGCCTTAAGTAAGTGGTGTTGACGTTTGGGTCCTATGCAATGGGAATCTGTGAACCCTGTCAGGTCCGGAAGGAAGCAGCAGTAAGCAGAACCTCTCATGTGCCATGGGGTCGCCTGAACCGAGCTAACTGCTTAAGTAACGCCTGGGGTGGCTAATCGACGGAAGGTGCACGGCAGTTATATACATAAGTTTAGTCTACTCTGTTGGAGTAGGCTTTTTATTTTATCTCTCACTATTTTGAAAAAAAACCTCATAATACGCTATAATGATAACTAATGAATTATATTAAAAGGAGAGGATGTAGTGGCATATCAGGCTCTGTACCGTGTATACCGTCCTCAAAGCTTTAACGACGTAGTCGGTCAACAACATATTATCAAAACACTTCAAAATGCCCTTGTCCAAGAGAAATTTTCGCATGCGTATTTATTTTCTGGGCCTCGAGGGACAGGAAAGACAACAGCTGCTAAAATTTTAGCGAAAGCCGTTAACTGTGAAAAAGCACCCATTGCTGAACCCTGTAATGAATGTGCAACTTGTCTGGGAATTACTGATGGTTCCATTTCTGATGTAATTGAAATTGATGCAGCTTCTAATAATGGAGTCGATGAAATTCGAGATATCCGTGATAAAGTAAAATATGCACCTAGTGCTGTTCGATACAAAGTGTACATTATTGATGAAGTTCATATGCTTTCAATTGGAGCTTTTAACGCTTTATTAAAAACGTTAGAAGAACCTCCTGCACATGTTATCTTTATTTTAGCTACAACAGAGCCGCATAAAATTCCATTAACGATTATCTCTAGATGTCAGCGCTTTGATTTCAAACGCATTTCGCCAGAAGATATCGTATATCGAATGAAGGAAGTATTAGGTTCTGAAGAGCTAGAAGTAAGCGAGGATGCTCTTTACGAAATTGCGAAAGCTTCAGAAGGCGGCATGCGTGATGCACTTAGTCTTTTAGACCAAGCTATCTCGTATAGTACGGAGAAGGTGAGCTTAGAGGATGTTCTATCCATAACAGGAGCAGTATCACAGGCTTTTATTGTGAAGATCGTCCAAGCTATCTTTAACGAAAACATTGTAGAAGCGCTAGACTCTGTTGAAAGTTTGATCAAAAACGGAAAAGATCCAGCGAGGTTTGTAGAGGACCTCATCTTCTATTATCGTGATGTTCTGCTTTATCAAGCTTCTGAAGAAAATGCATATTTACTTGAAAAAGCAGCGGTTAACGAAGAGTTTAAAGAACTGAGTTCAAAAATGGATAGTGCTTTTATTTATAAAGTCATTGCTGAATTGAACCAAACTCAGCAAGAGATGAAATGGAGCAATCATCCTCGAGTGCTACTTGAAGTAGCTTTAGTAAAATTAGCTCAAAGTTCTACAAATCAAGAGAGTGCTCTTCCATATCAAGACATTTTACAAAAAATGAATCAAATGGAAGCAGAACTGCAGCAGTTAAAAGAAAAAGGCATTCAAGTTGATCATACAGCTCAGGCAGCGCAAACAGAGAAAAAACAGACAAGACAGTCAAGAAGTCAGTATAAAACGCCTGTTGGGAAGGTAAATGAAGTTTTAAAAAATGCCACTCGGCAGAATTTAGAAACGATTAAGCGATCCTGGGCGCAGGTGTTAGACACATTGAAACAACAAAATAAAGCTTCACATGCAGCGTTGTTATCTAACAGTGAACCGGTTGCGTCTTCAGATCAATCATTTATACTTAAATTCAAATATGAAATTCATTGCAAAATGGCTTCTGAAAATAACAACAATGTACGTGATAATTTAGAGAATATCTTATATACTTTAATTGGCAGCAAGCGTGAAATGGTTGCAATTCCAGAAAGTGAATGGGATAAAGTAAGAGAAGAGTTTCTTCAAGGACAGCAAAGCGATGGGTCATCAGGTCAACCACAGGAGGAAGACCCTGTGGTTGCGGAAGCGAAAAAGCTATTTGGAGAAGACTTAATCGAAATTCAAGAGTAAATTTAGGAGGAATGTTCATATGATGAAAGGCATGGGCAATATGCAAAAAATGATGAAACAAATGCAAAAAATGCAAAAAGATATGCAAAAAGCGCAGGAAGAGTTAGCTGAAAAAACTGTTGAAGGTACAGCTGGCGGCGGAATGGTAACAGTTGTAGTTAACGGTCAGAAACAAGTAATTGATGTAAATATTAAAGAGGATGTAGTAGATCCTGAAGATATTGAAATGCTACAAGATTTAGTACTAGCAGCAACAAATGACGCATTAAAACAAATGGACGATTTAACAAATAACACAATGGGTCAATTTACAAAAGGTTTAAATATTCCAGGACTTTAATAAGGTGGTTGCCACGTGCATTATCCAGAACCAATATCCAAGCTTATAGATAGTTTTATGAAGTTACCCGGCATTGGTCCAAAAACAGCTGTTCGCTTAGCGTTCTTTGTTTTATCTATGAAAGAAGATACAGTATTAGATTTTGCAAAAGCATTAGTCAATGCGAAGCGAAATTTAACCTATTGTTCAGTTTGCGGACATATCACAGATCAAGATCCTTGTTACATTTGTCAAGATCAGCGCAGAGAGCGAAATGTGGTATGTGTCGTGCAAGACCCTAAGGATGTCATTGCAATGGAGAAAATGAAAGAATATAACGGCTTGTATCATGTCCTGCATGGCGCAATTTCACCTATGGAAGGAATAGGGCCTGAAGATATCAAAGTACCAGAGTTATTAAAAAGACTTCAAGATGATGAGATTCAAGAAGTGATTTTAGCCACTAACCCGAATATAGAGGGCGAAGCTACGGCTATGTATATCTCTAGGCTCTTAAAGCCGACAGGAATTAAAATTACTAGAATTGCTCATGGGTTACCCGTTGGAGGAGACCTTGAGTATGCAGATGAAGTAACATTATCTAAAGCCCTAGAAGGTAGAAGAGAAGTATAACGAGGTACTCGCATATGTTTTTTAAAAGAAAAGGTTGGTTACGCAAAGAGTATGATGATGAATTTGTGAAGACTTTTATGCAAGTAAAGCAGGAATGGAGTCACAAAACTTCAATGGTAGAAAGAAGTGTAGATCCTTCAGAAGAGGTAATGGTAGATATTCGATTAGCCAAAATGAAGTATCTTTTTCTATTAAAAGAAGCCAAGCATCGAAATATTTCAATTAACAGGATGTCATAGAGGCATCCTGTTTTGTTGTCTTTATAAAATAAGGATTTCTCTCCGTGAATAGTGCTTTTTTTGAATGCTTGGACATACATATAAGGTAACTTATCTGCTTTAAGAAGGAGGCAACATGCTAAATCATCCCATTGTAGTTGTGTCTTTTTTAACAGGACTAATCATTCTACTCTTAGTAACAGGTGGTGTTGAAAAAATGCTTCGAGTCATTGGAAATTTATCGATTAAGCTGATTATTGGCGTTCTGCTGCTTTTCTTTATTAACATCTTTGGGGTACAGTTCGGTATTCATATCCCTATTAACTTCCCCACAGCCATTGTTTCAGCTATTTTAGGTATTCCAGGAATAGCTGCCTTACTTGTTATTAATAATTTCATATTATAATTTGGACGAATATCCAAAATAAAAGTTTTCTGGAATCTTTTCGAGAAAACTTTTATTTTTTTTGAAAAAGTTGTTGACCAACAAGTTAACAGATGTTATATTTATATACGTCGCTAAGACAACAACAAAAAAATAACTCAAAAATAACTTAATGAAAAAAGTTGTTGACAAGTTATTGTCGAGGTGGTAAGATAAGAAAGTCGCCTTGAGACAAGAGTTCTTTGAAAACTGAACGAAATAGTAAACGTCAACGTTAATTTTTATTTTTTAAATGAGCAAGTCAAACATTTCTTCGGAGAGTTTGATCCTGGCTCAGGATGAACGCTGGCGGCGTGCCTAATACATGCAAGTCGAGCGAACTGATTAGAAGCTTGCTTCTATGACGTTA
>NZ_JBFTZR010000034.1:0-13646 GCF_056406695.1 Priestia sp. P1_B12_1
CCCCTCCTCGGGATGTCCATCATTTCATAGTATGTTTAGAGGAGGGAATCGTTATGTCACTAACGATTTACCATGATGGTCAGTTTTGGGTAGGAATTATTGAAGTTGTAGAAGGCGGTAAGTTAAAAGCATTTCGTTATGTATTTGGAGCAGAACCAAAAGATAAAGAGATATTAGACTTTATTTATTACAGACTGCTAGACATTATTAATCAATCGGTTCATTCAGGTCTTGATGTAAAAGGAAAATCTAATAAAAGGATCAATCCTAAACGTTTACAGCGCCAGGTAGCAAAACAAATAAATAAAGTTGGTGTTTCCACTAAAGCTCAAGAAGCTATGAAGCAAGAATATGAAGAAAAGAAAAAAGTGAAAAAAAGAGAGCTAAACAATATCGTGAAGAACTGAAGGGGAAAAATACCTAATGAAGAAACAAAAGGCAAGGGCCAAGTACAAAGGTAAATAGAGAACAAATAAAGAGCCTTATTATTCAAGGCTCTTTATTTGTTATTTCCTAAAAGTCACATTATGCTATCCTAAAAGCTTTGAGATAGAGATGTAAAACCACTTTTGTCCTCAAAGCAATTGACAAGTCTAAGTTAAAAAGGACGATCACCGATAATAGCTGCTCGTTCAGCTTTTCGGATATGCGGATAATAATCGGACACTGCATAGTGCTGTGTTGCACGATTATCCCAAAAGGCAATTGAATTAGCTTCCCAACGAAACCTTACTTGGTATTCTGGAATATGAGCTTGTCTAAATAAATACTGAAGTAGCTCCTCTCCTTCAGAAGTCTCTAACCCCACAATATAGGTGGTGAAAGATGGATTTACAAAAAGGGTTTTCCGCCCTGTTTCAGGATGAGTACGCACGATAGGATGTTCAACAACTGGAAACTCTTGTTGAAAAGTGGCTAGTTCATCTGGTGGTAATAAGTGAGCGAAAGAAGGTGTAAAATCATGAATAGCCTTCAAATCTTCAATTTTTTCTTTTATAGTCTCAGGTAAATTGTCATACGCTGCACCCATATCTGCCCAAAGTGTGTCTCCTCCTACAGGAGGCACCTCAATCAATCGTAGCACCGATGCCTTAGCAGGATTTTCTCGAAATGTGACGTCTGCATGCCATACATTTTCAGATCCTGTTTGCTTCTTGTTTCTAGCAAATTGTACAATTTCTTTTGATTGCTCTTGTGAAGCAGGTTTGTAAAAAGGATGTACTTCAAGATCTCCCCATAACTTTGCAAAAGCGAGATGCTGTTCGCTTGTAATCGCTTGATTGCGAAAGAAAAGCACTTTCCATTCTAAAAAAGCTCGGTTTAACTCTTCTTGTACCTCTTTTTTCAGTGGCCTCGATAGATCTAACCCATCAACTTCAGCACCAATGGTAGGGGTGAGAGGCTTAATAGTGAAAAGTGTATATGGTTTTTCTTCAATACCACCCGGTAATCGGTTTAATAAACGAAGACCTTCCCTCTCTTCACGATTATGAAAATGAAGAGGTCTTGGATAATTAGAAAGACTGTTAGACATTTTGCTCATCTCCTTATAATTGTTCTCTTATTTTTGAAATAAAAAACTGGCGTAGCTCTGTGAATTTTTCATGATAATGAAAAGTTCCTTCTTCGTAATGTTCTACCTTTAATGGATTTTCAGTATCTATGGCAATTCTCCCAGGATTGGGATGCATCACGATAATGCGGGTTGCAAGTTTGAGTGCTTCCTCCACATCGTGAGTAATAAAAAAGATGCACTTTTTTGTTTGATTCCAAATTGTCAACAAATGTTTCTGCATCGCTTCTCTTGTTAACGCATCAAGAGCACTAAAAGGCTCATCCATTAAAATAGCTTTAGGATCTGTGGCGAGTGTCCGAGCGATAGCTGCTCGTTGCTTCATTCCTCCAGATAGCTGATGAGGAAGTTTTTTAGCAGCAGTTGTTAAATCAACGAGCTCCAAGTAATTTGCAACAAGCTGCTTACGTTCCTCTTTTGGAACCTTTTGCATTTTTAGTCCAAATCCAATATTTTTTTCAATAGTGAGCCACGGAAACAAATTAGGGTGCTGAAATACAACGCCAACATCAGAATTAGGCTTAGTATGTGTATGCCCATAAATCATCACTTTACCTGTTGTAGACTGTTGGAAGCCTGCTAAAATATTTAAAAGTGTAGATTTACCGCATCCAGATGGACCTAACACACAAATAAACTCATGTTCATATAAAGATAGGTTAATATCATGTAAAATGAGTGGCTCGTTTCTTGCCTGAGTATAAGTGAAATCAACGCTTTTTACATCGATGACCTTGTCTGTATGAATACCTTGAGGTCTTTTTTCAAAAACAACAGTAGCTTTCAAATATGTCACTCCTTTTGACCAGGGAAGCATGACTTGCATGACAGCAAGAGATACTTTCAACGGTTATTTAGAAAAATTGTTTAGCAATGCTTGTTGATACGTCTTTAAATCAGGAGAGGAAGGAATATCTTTTTGAGATTCTAGAAAATCTCCTGTATCTTTTAACACATGCGCTAACTTTCCATTAGATTGAAAGTACGCTGGTTGATCTGATTTATTTAGCCATGTTAACTGTTGCATTGTTTTTAAGCTTTGTTCTGGCGTTAAGTTTAGTTCCTCAGCCAATAGTTCTGCCGATTTTTTAGGATTTTTGTGATAGTAATTAACTGATTCATTTAAGACAGAAATATAACCTTTCACAATATTCGGATATTTTTCAGCAAAATCATTATGAACAATTCCGAATTCCCCTGTAAGACTTTCTTGTTTAGCTACTTCTTTGGATGAAATTAATACGTTGCCTCCATCGTTAATTAAGTTTGTTTGCAATGGCTGCCATACATAAGCACCATCGATATCCCCACGCTTCCAAGCTGCCAAAATGTCGGGAGACTGCATGTCTAATAGTGTGATATTTTCTTTTTTAAGATCAATGTTTTTGTTTTTTAACGCACTTAGTAAGCTGTAGTGGGCCGTTGAACTAAAAGTAGTAGCAATTTTTTTCCCTTTTAAATCATTCAAAGATTTTATGCCTGCTTCTTTTTTAACTACTAAGGCCTCACTTTCACCAATAATATCGTGTAAATAATATATTTTGTAAGGAACCTTATTAGCTACTCCTATTGCACCAGGAGGTGTTCCGACAAGCCCAAAGTCAATGCTTCCTCCTGCCATAGCATTGTTAATATCTCGACCCGATTCAAACTTAATCCATTTAATTGTGGTATCTGGATATTTTTTCTCCAATGAACCACGGGCTTTTGCTAATAATTCCCCATTTGGTGAAGCCTGATAGCCTAAACGTATCTCTTTAGGTCCATCATTTTCAGAGCCAGATGTAGTACTCGAACATCCGGAAACGATTATCATAAATCCTATCAATAAACCAAGTATTCCTTTTTTCATCGATGTTCCTCCTGTGTAAACTCTATTTTCCTACCCATGAAAAGGCTAGACGTTGATAAAAACGAATGACGCTGTCAATAAATATAGCGATTAGACCCATGATAATAATACCCACAAAGACAATATCACTTCGCATATATTTGCTTGCATCAAGTACCATCCAGCCAATTCCTGAAGTCGCTGCAACCATTTCAGCAGCGACTAACGTTGCATATGTGACTCCAATGGACGTGCGCAACCCTGTCACAATGTCAGGCAGAGCAGATGGGAAAATAATGTGAACAAATACGTTAGGCTTTGATGCACCTAATGTTAGTGCGCCGTTAATTCGGTCCTTCGGCACACGTTGTACGCTCGCAACTGTTGCGATAAACAACGGAGCGAAGGCGCTTAAAAATAACAATGCTACTTTAGATCCTTCATCAATTCCTAACCATAAAACAAGAAGTGCATAGTAAGCTAAAGGTGGAAGTGGTCGGTAAAATTCAATAATTGGATCAAAAATTGCTAGTATGTATTTAGAATAGCCACATATAATCCCAAGTGGAATGGCTGTAACCAAAGCAAGTAATAAGGATGCAAATAATCGGTACAAGCTTGTAGACACATGAGTCGCGAGAGATGTTCCTTTGTATCCTTCTACTATTAAACTAATAAATGAATGCCAAACGCTTTGCGGGGCAGGTAGGAAAATTGGATCTACCCATTTAAATGTACTTAAAAGCGTCCAAACCAAGAGGAGCACAAGTACACTTAAAAGGGATATTCCCTTGACTTTAAATGATTTAGTTTCAGTCAACATTTTTTTCATTTTATCCCTCCCTATCGATTTGTTCTAAATGAGAAAGGATTCTTACTTTCCTAACAAAAAAGGCTCTTGTTCTTTGAAAAAGAACAAGAGCCTCCAGTCGTCTGGTAGGTCTATTTAAATCCTATCGGTTTAGTGAGAATAGAGTAACAAAAAACTTATATATCTGTCAATAAAAAAATAATGTTGAAAATGAAGAATACAGAGTTATCTAAATAAATATTAACTTATCCTCTGTATTCATTTAGTTCTATTTTTTATAATCATTAACAATAAATAGAATATAACACCCTATCTCTTACTTACGTTTTAATATTTTACGCTCTCACAGTATAGGCATATACTTTTATGAACCTTACAAAGAGCACATATGTTATCTTAAAAATGTGCTCTTTTAGAGAAGGATTCTTCATTTATTATTCGGAAGATTCTTTTGCAGGTAAACCCAATACGTCTGTATTTTTAGGCGTACGCCCCAATAGACGTAACATAACTACAATTTGTCCTTTATGATGTGATTCGTGAGTAATTGAATGGAAAAGCAATTGACGAGGTGTTTTTCTTACAAAACCACTGTTTACTCTCCAAGCAAGCTCTTTTTCAATAGATTCATCAAATTTATCTGTGGATTGCTCCAATACTTTTTCTACGTATTTATCAGCCTGTTGAAAATAACGCTGAATATCGTCTATCTGCATAGTGTTAATTACTTCTTTTGTGAATAGTGGTGATGATGTTTCTGAAAGCACAAAAGAACCTAGCCAAGCATGATAGCAACCTGCTACATGAACTAGCGAATCTCTAATACTTTGAAAACCAAATGCAAACTCTTTCGTAAAGTCATCTTCATTCAATTCTCTACACTGCTCTAATAAAATCTGTCGTGTTTGTTTTACCCATTCATATTCTAGCTTTTCCATAACGATCCCACCTCTTAGACATATAATGAAAAATTATTCTTTACTATACACTATTTGGAAGTGTTATTACATCCATTTTTTCTTAATTCGCAAAGTAAATGATAAAGCACTTCATTTATTATTAAGGTTTTATCATTCAATTAATGATATAGATTCTCCATATGTTCTTCTTTTTGCTATCTATAAAATTACTCCATCTTTCTCCTTGGCTAATATAATCATTAAACGTAGCTTTCTTCATTACAATATGACCTCCACATTTATCTGCCAATTGTTTAGCAGACTCTTTATCAATGGGAAATGCTAACGATTCATCATTAGTAAATTCGTAACTGGATACCTCTTTCTTTTTTACGTCCTTATACGAATGATATACGTAATATAATGTACCTACCTTTATAAAATAGTATGGATACTCTCTGTTAGGCAATTTACTTCCCTCCATTTCTGCATCCCTCAATTGCTTTATAAGTCACTATTACTATCTTACTTGGACTTAAAAAGGTAAAATCCTTCTACGCCAAAGGATTTCCTTTTTCATGTGTTCCGGAAAGCGTGATTATGTTAATTAGGTTTATTAAAGGATTTTTAAAACTTTTAGTGTAGTATATAGAGAAAAAAATAACGAGAAGGGATTACAGTTGTTTAAGCAAGTCAAAAAGCATTCAATATGATAGTTGCGTTGGGTGCCTTTTATGGAAAAAATCAAAACTAAAGAATACACTGATGTTATTTGTTGACCAATTGGCTAAAGGAGGAACTGTTACATGAGTAAATTCAGAGTTTACACCTTGGTGGATGGTAGTGAGCGAACCATTAAAATAAGAAAAAAGATAACATTAAGAGAAGAGATGAATACCTTAGGGATAAGAGAGTCAGATATATTACATATAAAATTGGTTATACAGAATAGGAAATAACAGGTTAAATATATCGAGTGAAACAGTTAATAGATAATAAGTAAATATTAACTTACTTTATAAATAATAATTGTTTCACTATTTACACTTACTGACGACAAATAGGCGATTTTTCTATAAGGTATGTAAATGATAACACTATTTTTCAGAAAGTATGTATAGGTTTACTTAATAGTATGATAGAAAGGTAAGCTAAACACAACGCGCTTATGTAAACTTAACGTGTAGAGGTTTATATTGTTACTTGTCCAATAACAGACAGTTTAGTGAGATATAGGTATAAAATATTTAAAGAAAAGGAGGTTCCCATTAGGCTCCTTTAGAAGTTATCTATTTAGCTTTTTTGATCAAGTTCATTTATTTCTCTTTCACTAAGAGATACGGAATTTTCGAATGCTTCTATTCGTCTTTTAGCTAAGGGAATTTGAGATTTATATCTATTAGGATTTTCTTTAGCTTCAAAAGTTTTTACTGTCTCTCTGAGTTTGTGTAAAGTTGAATCAATTCGACGTTTTGCTTCAACTAATTCAGATACGTCAATTGTTTTCATTGTCAGTATTTTATATCGAGATAACCCGCTATAAGAATATTTGTATTTTTTCTTATAGAAAATTTTTATCTAAACTATGGAATTAGTTATTGACTCTTACCTTAGGATAGCCTTTAGACTAACAAACGAGGTGGATAAGCGTGCTATATACAGTAAAGCAAATATCAGAATTAACAAATGTGACAATAAAAACCCTATATCATTACCATAAGGTTGGGCTTTTATTACCTGGTGAAATAAGTGAGGCAGGTTACCGTCTCTATGGAATAAAAGAGATGGAGCGTTTACAACACATCTTATTTTATCGAGAGTTGGACTTTCCCCTCAAAAAAATACATCAACTATTGGATGGTGAGCCAGAACGATTATCTATATTGTCTGATCAAAGAAGACTACTTCTTGCACGAATGGAAAGAATAAAGCGTTTAGTCCAGACACTAGATGAATCGATTCACTTCACCATGAAAGGAGAAAGTATGGATAAATCAGAAATGTTCAAAGGTTTTGAGAGTGAAGAAGAGTGGGTGGAAGCAATGAAGGATCAGACTGAATATCTAAAAGAAAAATATGGCTATGACTTGCTTAAAGAAAATAAAATTGATGTTCAGTCAATGAATGAGCAAGCTTTAGAGGCAAAACACTTTATGGATAGTATAGCTAAGGCACTTAAGGAAGGATTAAAATTTAATGATCAGAAGGTACAAGATTTAATCAAACAGCATATTGATTTCTTAAATAATCAGGGACATAATACCAGAGCAGAGGATTTTGCAATACAAGCACGCTTCTTTTTAAATGATGATTTTCATAGAAATATGCTTGAATCTCAACAAACGGGGCTTTCTTATTATCTTTGTATTGCAGCAGAGACGTTTGCCCTTGAGTAGAAAAGTTCAAATATAGTGTAACAAAATAAGTTAACTCGTGAGTGCCTTCCTCCCCGACTTAACTGGCATGCCTGTTTGAAATTACTTGGTGTCTTGAAATAAAAAAGGCCTTACTTAATCCAAGGAATAAGTAAGGCAAACTGATGAACTCTACAATCAATTTAAAAACAGAGATAGGAGAAAATCGTAATTACATTCTTAGTATGTGATATTTCTAAAAAAATATACACAAAAAAAGATCCTACTCAATCTTGAGATAAAGTAGGATCAATAGATGGATTTTGTTGTTACAAGGAGAACAAAATCAGAATATGTGTTTAAGTATTAGCTAATATTAGGGGATTCATACATAGAAAAGTAACCTCATCAATTTTGGCTAAAGATCAATGAGGATTGAGGTTGCATGTCAAGACATGATCTTATTCCTTCTTGAATTAATGAGAAGCACCATTTAGATGTTCAGGAATATACTAGAGAACTGGTTACAATATTCGATAAATCGACTAAAAAGTAATATGTTACTTAGGGGGAGAGCAATGTTTTACTATGAGGTACTTTGTTATAGTTGTAAAAAAGTATTCAAAGTATACGAAGGTTCACTAAAATATAAACAATGTAAGGAAAGAAAGAGTAAGATTTTTTGTTGCGAAGATTGTAGTCATAAAATACGTATTGATGCAATTAAAAATTTCTTCAGATAGTTTTTTGGGGGAGAATCCAATTAATAGATTATGAAATAATGTACTTCAACTTACAGATGTGTTAGCACAACAAGCCAAATCAAGAAAATCAGTTCCTAAACTTTGTAAGGAACCGAAAATACTTTAATTTGTCAATTACAGCCTGTGAGTTATGAATAAATTATAAAAGAGGAAACACAAAAATTCATCATATTGAAATCTAATTCTATATCTAAAAATAAAGCCCATGGGAATCAAATTCCCATGGGCTTTCATCGTTGTCTACAATTCAACTTTGTAAAGAGTCTGCTGCTTTCCTCCACCTGGTCCACCATTCATGCCTGGCAGTGCTATGCTATTTGTATTGCGTGTAGACTTACTGTATTTGTCAGAAGAAATCTTAGTACCGTTTTCTTTAATCCATGAGACGAGCTCGCTATTACCTGAGTTGTCACTACTTAGAAGGAAGTATTTCACTTTCCCTTCTTTGATGAGTTTTTTGAGCTCGGTTACCGATAGAATCGGATCGGTGCCGTTGAACCCACCGAGCGCCATGACAGATTCCTCAGTGTTGATAATATATGGTGCAGCTGTTACCGTCGTCAGCGTAGCGCACAAGTAATCTTCACCCGTATTATGTTCTTGAAGGTATGAAAGCAATTCTGTATCCACTTCTGAGCTGAACATTCCCCCGCCACCAGTTGAGCTTTTTAGCTGTGGACCTGACTCAGGGAGGACACTATTGCCACCGTAAAGAAGGGGCGTTGCTGACCAGTATACCGGTGCGAAGAGAAGCGCACACAGACTGATAATGGTGAGCTGTTTTCCGAATGGATGATTGCGCTTGAGCGTGAGCAACACGATTGTAAGAACAATCCCTACAATTCCCAGTAGGTACATCCATGAGCTACCAATTTGATCTATATAATTACTTAAAATATAAACTTGAAATGCAGCTGTGACTGAAACGGCTACAGGCAGCAGATAGCTTGCCCAGTCTTTATGATTCTTATATAAACCATACATTGCATACCACCCGATTCCGGAAAGTGCCGCAATCGGGGGTGCGAGCATAATCAGATAATAGTGATGGAAAAAACCAGCGATGCTGAAAAAACCAGCTACAGGTACGAGCCATGCAGTCCAAAAAAGGGTTTCTTTTATTTCGTTTGCTTTTCCATCGCGATCACGGAACCAGCTGATAATAATACCTAAAAGGCCAAATAGCGCGAATGGAAGCATCCAGCTAATTTGTCCAGAAAGTGCTGACTGGAAGAGTCTCAACGGTCCGGCGTTTCCGGTGCCGAACATGTTCATACTTTGTCCGCCTCCGTTTGGACCACCTTTACTGCCGCCATTTTGCGATGGCGGTCCACCTCCGCCATCATTAGCAGAACCATTTTGTCCAGAAGGTGCCTGTGGTGGTTGATTGTTGCTACCAAATGGATTATGCCCATCCTGCTTCTGGGCATTATGATCAGAAACAAAATTTTGACTTGGCGCTTGCATACCACTGCCGTTTGGCATGTTTCCACCATGCCCGGAACCCATATCAGCACGTGAATTACCTGTTTTTTGACCAAGAAGACGCTCAGTCCCGTTATAGCCAAATGCTAGTTCGAGAACTGAGTTTTTCTGACTACTTCCTATATATGGACGGCTATCCGACGAGATGTAGTCAACTACGAGTGCCCATGATAACGATAGGCTTGCAAGAACGACAAGTGAGATAATAAGGGAGATAATTTTTTTCTTTAAAGTAATTTGAGAAGCTATTAGGTAGAACAGAAGAAATGCAGGCAGCACCATAAATGCCTGAAGCATTTTCATATTGAATGCAAGCCCAATCATCCCAAATGCTACCAATAACCAGATGGTTTTACCCTGTTTGACTGCCTTCATCAAGCACCAGGAGCCAAACAATAGAGTGAAGACAAGCATGCTGTCAATGTTGTTTGTCCGACTAACAGCTACAGCGATTGGTGTTACCGCCATCACAAGGGCAGCGATGCGTGCCGGGCCTTTGCCAAAAGTCGGTTTGACCATTACATAGAGAAGAAATACGGACCCTATCCCTGCAAGTGCCTGCGGAATGATGACACTCCACGTATGCACTCCAAAGATCCACGCAAAGATAGTTTGAATCCATAAAACGAGAGGTGGCTTATCAACCGATACGAATCCCGAAGGGTCAAATGAAGCATAGAAGAAATTATGGAAACTTTGCGTCATACTTTTAACAGCTGCCAAATAATATTGGTTGGCAGAATCATCCTGCCAAATATTATATGTATTTAAAAAAAGTCCGATTAGCAAAATACATATAAGTACTAAATCAATTTTTTTGTTTTTAATGTTCATAGAATGCCCCTTTTTTCTTTCTTTTTAGTAAATACAAATAGTCTTTGTTCCAATAAATTTATTACTGTAACGAGTATGCCTCAGTTTACCAAGCATATATGAACTAATTATGAACAAAAAGGAGAATAAAAAGGCTCCTTGAACAGTCTCTAACCCTGGTGCAAAATGTTGAAAAGATACAACAGTTTGCTAGCTAAGGTCGTACGCTAAGGGTTTATACTATTATTGTGATTAGCGTCCAGATGCCGATTTATTAATACAATACTAAAGAGGTTCTGGTGCAAATATGACCTGTTAGAAACATAGAATCTCAATATCCTTTTCATCAATGAATTATGAGGCTACTCCAAATAATGTATATATGAATTCAATCTCGCATTGGACAGACTTCACCCCTTGTTGAAGTTGTCCTTTTTTGATCATGTGCATAGTCTCTATTCCTGCAATTATTCGTTTGGCAGTACGTAAGGATTTTAATCCAAGCATCTGACGAATTCGTTTTTTAATAAAATGATGACCCTGCTCCAAGATAATGTTAAGATATTTTACTTGCCTTAGTTGAATGCCTTCAGGCATCTGCTTTTCTTCTTTTAACTCTTGGATAGCGATAGGATAAGCTGGGTTCTTGTCTACTGTTATCACACGAGGCTTAGAAACATGCGAAAAAGCCAAGGCTTTCTTAAAAAAGCGCTTGGCTGCTTGTTTATTTCTCGATTTACTTAGATAAAAATCAATGGTATTCCCTTCTGAATCAACGGCACGATACAGATACATCCATTGGCCTTTGACTTTCACATAGGTTTCATCTACCCTCCAGGAGTCATTGGTAGACTTAAGATGACGCCGTAATCTTAAGTCTAATTCAGGTCCATATTGATGTACCAAGCGCATAATCGTTGTATGAGCCATGGATAAGCCTCGTTCCTCCATCATTTCCACCAAATCACGAAAACTGAGGCTGTACCGTAGGTACCATCTAACCGTTAATAAAATAAGGTCAGGTTGAGAATGTTTCCATTTAAAGTCTACTGCTTTTTTCATACCGATACACGTCCTTTTTAGTTTAGTAGTATCAGTATGTCCAAGCTTAAGAGTTTACTTGCAGATATTTTGAAGTTTTTGCACCAGAACTGGAGATAATTATATTACTTACTTTATATCTTTGAACATAAGCTATGGGTATGATTGTTTATATTTTCTTTTTTATTCGTTGTAAAGCATTATCTACTGACTTTCTAGATAAATGTAAGACTTCTGAAATCTCTACATATGTTCGTCCTTCCATATACAAGACAAGTACATTTCTCTCTAATTCAGTTGATTTCTCTGCTATTTTACCTTTTCTCTCTAGTACCTTCTCTTGCTCAAGTAGAGTTTGTTCGGGCTTTAGTACATGTGGATTTGAAAGAGTATCAATTAGTGTAAGCGTAGGTTCAAATTCAGTTGAAATAATAGGTGTATCTAAAGAGAGCGCTGTATTAAGATGAAAATGTTTCTGGCGATTTCCTGCTTTAATAGCAGTAATAATGTGCCGGGTAATACAAAGATCTGCAAACCATCTAAAAGAATTCATTTTTTCTTTTCTAAAATCACGTATTGCTTTATATAATCCAACCATTCCTTCCTGAAAAATATCTTCTCTATCTCCACCTTTTAAGAAATAAGTTCTGGTTTTGGAATGAACAAAATATTCATATTTAGTCAGTAACGTATGTAATGCCTCCCTATCTCCATCGTGAAACTTTTGGACTAACTCTTCGTCTTCTACTGCATTCACATCATTTATTTGTTTCATGTCTACTACATTCATATAAGTTCCTCCATTTCACTAGTGATGTCCTCCATAAACTACTGTAGGCAAAGAAATCAGCAATCATAAAAAAGCTGAACTCTCTTTATAAAAGATACATCTTTATCATAGAACAAAGAAAAGAGAAAGCCACATTGGTGACCTTCCCTTTTCTTGTCTTAATTACATTTCATATGGGACAATTTACATAATATTGATTTTCTACTGTCTAGAAATCAATTCACTCATTAATCTATTTAAAGCAATTTGTAAAATTTCATGTTCTGTATACTGTCGTTTAGAATATCGATTTCTTCGATCTCTCTTCTTCAATAAATCTTGAATCTGATTACATAAATAAATTTCAGAATCTAAAAGTTTTATTTCATTTATGTCTTTCATCTGTTTAGACAAGAAATCAGCCCCTTTATGACTCTATAAAGAACTATTCTATTCTAAAAAGTAAAAATCCTTTGGCTTTTATTTGAAATCTGGTCAACATAAATAAGAAAAGCAATTGGAATAAAAACCAATTACCTCATTACTGCTGCTTAATTGCTTCAACTATCCTACAATTATTCTTCCTTCGTCTTATAGTGATCTCCTATTTTATCAATACGATTAGTCCATATTCCTCCTGAATAACCGTCTGGAATTCTTTTTAAATCCTGAATAGAATCAAAACCAGTTGAAAACCCACTTCCATTTACTCCTATGATAATTGTTCGAGTATTTACATCATCCATTCGATTTAAAAAACGATTTGGCCATCCCCATAGAAAGGGACCAATCTTTTCTGGTATATGTAATTCTGTATTTTCACATGCCTTTGGTACGTATCCCGTCCAACCTGTTGCTATATATGGGATAAGACAATCTTTCATAGTCGCTTTGGACATAACCTTTAGGTTGGGAATTTCCTTTTTCAATGAATCAATCGGTTCGTCTCCGCCATAAACGGTTATATTTTTTAAACGCTTCTTGGAAAATTGTGATAAATACTTAGCTAATTGTCTTCCTTCCTTCGGATCGTTACTTTTCACATGAATAAGAAATGCTTGGTGAGGAAAATGCTCCATTACTTCATTCAGAGAAGGCATGAGGTTGACTCCCTTACCACGAAAAGGATATGTTTTCCCGCCATCAGCTGTATATCCGTATCCAATATCTAATTTCTTTAACTCAGCCATTGTATAATCCCTTGTCACGCCTTTTCCATTTGTTCGACAATCTACTTTCCAATCATGAAATACCGCAAATTGATTGTCTTTTGTAATGTGAACATCAAGTTCAACCATATCAGCCC
>NZ_JBFTZR010000035.1:0-11828 GCF_056406695.1 Priestia sp. P1_B12_1
CTTTTTGGACTAGAGCTTGAACAAGATCTGTTGTAAACTGATTCATAGGAAGACCTTCTTTCTTTGAATTGGTTGTGGTGACTTAATTCTACAAGAAAAGGTCTTCCTTTTTGCATTTATTCATTTACACAAGATATTTTACGCTCTCATAAAATTTAAATATATGTTTATAGCAATTACTATATAGCGATTTTTTTAATTAAAAATTTAACTAAAGAGGAAAGTGAGAACAAATTGATTGAAGTATACATTTGTAAATTACCAGAAGAGAAGAGTAAAGCGATTGTAGAAAAAATATTACCTAATGTTTCTATAGAGAAGCAAAATCGAATCAATAGATTTTTTCACATCGATGATGTATATCGTACATTATTAGGGGATCTTTTAGTGCGTTTTATTCTTTGTAAGAGATATAGCTTAGTAAAAAAAGGGTTAACATTTGATAAGAATCTATATGGAAAGCCTTTCGTTAGCCAATATCCTCATTTTCATTATAATATATCCCATTCTGGGGAATGGGTAGTATGCGCTGTACATGAAAAAGAAATTGGGGTAGATATAGAAAAAGTTCTACCATTTGATTTAAAGATAGCAAAAGGCTTGTTTACAGAGGAAGAATATAAAAATTTATTAAATGAAAAAGAGGAAAGAGTTTCTTCTTTCTATGATATCTGGACTTTAAAAGAAAGTTATATTAAGGCAGTCGGAAAAGGAATGTCCATTCCATTAGATTCATTTAGTGTAAAAAAGCTGAATGCTAATACTATTACATTAACAGATATAGAAAACAATACACAAATAACAAATTTCAATTGTAAACAGTATTATATCAATGATGACTATAAGCTTTCAGTGTGTGCTCAGGGTGCTCATATACAAAAATTTAAGGAGGAACCAATATTAGTGTCTTTCAAAACGTTATGTACTAAATTAGGTATTTCTTATTGAAGTTAAACATTAATAAATAAAGGTCGAGTTAAGAAATAGTAATGTTTTTTAAAAATCTGATTAAAAACTAAGTTAACCATATATCTTGAATAAGATTATGTTAGTTTGCTTAAAGAAAAGTAATGTTGGCAATCTTTATAAAAGTTTTTAATTACGGAGGAATTATAATGCGAAAGATTAATATAGTGCAAGTTGTGGATGATAGCAAATTTAACTCTTTTCATCTTTCAATACTGCTTTGGTGCATTTTTCTTATTCTTTTTGATGGGTTTGATCTTGTTGTGTACGGAGCAGTGATTCCAAGTCTCAGTCAATCATGGTCTATAAGCCCCAGTATACTGGGGCTTATAGGAAGTTTAACTTTAGTAGGGGGATTAATAGGATCACTCATTTGTGGAATATCTGCGGATAAAGTAGGTAGAAAAAAAGTAATTATTTATTGTGTCGCTATTTTTGGTTTTTTTACCCTACTAACAGGATTTGCTAAAGGTCCAGTAGATTTTGCTATTTATCGTTTTATTGCAGGATTAGGATTAGGTGGAATTCCCCCATTGTTAGTTGCTCTTACTTCCGAATATTCTCCAAAGTCTATTAAAAACATAATGGTTGCCATTATGTTTAGTGGATATTCCATTGGCGGTATTTTAGTAGCTCTCCTTGGCTTAAAAGTAATACCCAATTTAGGGTGGGAGTGGATGTTCTTTATAGGAGCAATTCCTTTGCTATCTATTCCTTTATTAAATAAGTATTTACCAGAATCTCTTTATTATTATGTTGTAAAAAGAGAATATACAAAAGCAAAAGCTATACTAAAACGCTTAAATTCTGATTATATTTTCTATGATAATGATATTTTTGAGGTTGATGTACCAAAACAGGGTGTTCCTGTAGTTAAGTTATTTGAAAATCAGCGTGGAAGAACAACGATAATGTTCTGGATTTCTTGTTTTATGGGCTTGTTATTAGTATATGGACTTGGAACATGGCTTCCTCAGATGATGGTGAAATTAGGATACCCTCTTGAATCTAGTCTACTATTTCTAATGAGTTTAAACATAGGAGCCATAGTAGGTTCAATATTTGGTGGTATGTTAGCTGATCGAATTGGGTCTAAAAGAGTTCTTGTTGGCTTCTTTATAATTGGAGCTATTTGTTTAACCCTACTTGGTTTTAAACCCGAACTATTTGTTTTATATTTCTTAATATTATTGTCTGGAGCAGCATCAATAGGCTCTCAAAATTTAAACAATGCATATATGTCTAATTTTTATCCAACATCTATAAGGTCTACTGGAATTGGGTGGGCTCTTGGAGTTGGCCGTCTTGGTGCGATTTTAGGGCCCTCTATTGGAGGTATATTAATGGATTTAAATTTACCGACTTATATGAATTTTATCAGTTTTACCATTCCAGCTATTATTGCAGCAATAGCAATTTGTTTTATTCAAGATAAATTTGGTAGTTATCAAAATATTGAACATGATTATTCTGATTGCGAACTTAGAGGCCAAATTAAAAAGGTAGAATGATTAGAAATAAAAAAGAGATTTTATTGACTTCAATAATAAGTAGAAAATAATTTTAAATCTATTTATAGATTATATTCTGAAGAGATAGAACACACAGTAAGAAAGCTTATTATAAATTGTTCACCTCTAATATCCTTTAAGACAAATCATAGCATGTCAAAAAAAAAGCCATTACTTCTTATTAAAAGTAATGGTTGTTTTTTGAAGAGATTTTATATCATATATAATTTTTCAGTTAAACGTATGAATTCTTCTCTATCTCTATTCTGTAAAGACTCGCCAATTTTCATTAACATTTGTGTTTTTTCGAAGTCCCTTAGGGCTTTGGCTAAAACTAATTGAGCTAGTACTGAATTGAAAATTTTTTCTTTGGCTTGCTGTCTTGAGTAGCGTCGTATATATTTCCTCATCTACTTTTCAATTGGTTAACAATTCCGGGACTTTTTTATTTAAAAATTTATCCATTGAATCCATAAAAGTATGAAATTCACTAATATTCATTTGCTGTTTGGAATCTGACAATGCTACTTGTGGATTGGGATGTACTTCTGCCATTATTCCATCCGCACCAATAGCCAGAGCTGCTTTAGCTGCCGGAATTAATAAATCCTTTCTACCAGTTGAATGTGTGACATCTACCAATATAGGAAGGTGAGTTTCTTGTTTTAAAATTGGGACTGCTGAAATATCCAGTGTATTTCTTGTTGATGTTTCGTAAGTTCTGATACCCCTTTCACATAAAATTACATGCTTATTTCCTTCTGAAAGAATGTACTCAGCTGCAAATTTAAATTCTTCAATAGTTGCTGATAAACCCCTTTTAAGTAATACAGGTTTATCTGTTTTACCTATAGCTTTTAAAAGTGCGAAATTTTGCATATTTCTAGCACCTATTTGAATTACATCTACATATTCTAATGCTTCATCAATTTGTTCAGTACTCATAATTTCTGTAATAACCGCCATATTATTTTCATTAGCAACCCTTGCTAAAATTTTTAATCCTTCTAATCCCAGTCCTTGAAAATCATAGGGGGAAGTTCTTGGTTTGAAAGCACCTCCTCTTAATAAACTTAAACCTCTTTTAGCCATTTCTTTAGCTACTATATTTACTTGCTCAAAACTTTCTACTGCGCATGGCCCCATTACAAATTTTGGTTTTCCATTTCCAATTTTTTTATCGTTGATATGGATAATTGTATCTTTTTCTTGATATTCTCTAGAAAATAAGAATTTATTTGGCTTTTTTATGGTTTGATTGACTTCTATATTTTTAATATTCTCGACTAGGGGTTGTAGTCCTGCTGAAGAGTAGTGGATTACTTCTAATTTTTGGTTTAATTCGTCAATTTGTTTAATAATTTCTCCCTTTTTATGTATCAGAGCAAATATCTTTTCATCTATTTTTTCAATTTCTGCTCTTAAAATGCCAATGTTATTCATAAACTATGTCTCCTTTAAAAATTTTTTTATTTGTTTAACATATTTAAGAGGCTTTAATAGTCTAAGGAAGTTTGGTTATTTGCCTCTACTAAATTTATTTACCATATACAAATGAAAATGATAATCATTTTCATTTGTATATGGTAAATAATAGTCTTTCATTTCAATTTAGTCAATCTTTTTCATTCTTTTCTACATAAACTTGTTTTATTAAAATTAGAATACTCTTACTATAAAGTCAAAAAAGATTAGAACTACCTTTCCAATTAATGCATTGTAAAAATAAAAGAAACGTTATATATTTAATTGATAATGATAATCAATATTATTTAATCTTAGGAGAGTGACCTAATATGAAACCACTAGAAATATTTGACGTGACTGTAATTGGAGGAGGTCCAGCTGGTTTATATTCAGCTTTTTATAGTGGACTGAGAGAAATGAGTACCAAGTTAATTGAATATCAACCAAGATTAGGCGGGAAAATACATGTATATCCTGAGAAAATGATTTGGGATGTTGGTGGGCTCACGCCACTTTCAGGAGCAAAGTTAATTGAACAGCTCGTGGAGCAGGGGTTAACCTTTAATCCGACTGTTGTATTAAACGAAAAAATTGAATCTATCACCCGCAATGAAGAAGGAATCTTTATTCTCAAAGGTACATCTGGACAAAAGCATTTTTCTAAAACTGTCATTTGCGCTGTTGGAGGAGGAATATTAAATCCTCAGAAGCTTCAAATAGAAGGTGCGGAAAGGTTTGAAGTGTCTAATTTAAACTACACAGTAAAATCTCTAGGGCATTTTAAAAACAAAGTTGTAGTTATTTCAGGCGGAGGAAATTCTGCAATAGATTGGGCAAATGAATTAGAACCTATCGCAAAAAAAGTCTATTTAGTTTATAGAAAAGATGCTTTAACAGGGCATGAAGCTCAAGTTTCACAATTATTAAATAGTTCTGCTGTGTGTTTCTTTAATACGTCTATTAAAAAACTGCTTGCTAGCGCTAATCATGAAAAAATTGAACGTGTGGGATTAGTAAATCATCAAACAGGAGAAGAGTCATATTTTTCAATTGACGAAGTAATTATTAATCATGGATATGAACGGGATAAGGTATTACTTCAAAATAGTGACTTAGATATCAAAACGATAGATGATTATTATATTGAAGGCAATGTCTCTAGCGAATCTTCAATACCTGGACTATACGCTGCTGGAGATATTTTAAAACATAACGGCAAATTAAATTTAATAGCTGGGACTTTCCAAGATGCTGCTAATGCCGTAAACAAAGCCAAGCAGTTCATCCATCCCGATTCCAGTAAAATGGCTATGGTCTCTTCACATAACGAAGTGTTTAAAAAACGTAATAGAGAATTAGTGAAACAAATGCTTAACTAAGCAAATTAGAATAATACAGTACATAAAGGAGACCTAAACTTGAAAAAATTATTAATACCTTTTATCTTAATGTTTGTTCTTATTGTTAGTGCCTGCGACAACCATACCAACAGTCAATCATCAGCTGAGGCAAACAATAAGGAAAAAAATGAAACCATTACATATCAATCTGAAGATGGTCCTATTAAAGTTCCTGCCCATCCAAAGAGAGTAGTAGTATTAACTAGCTATACAGGGGATTTAATCTCACTAGGTGTAAATATCGTAGGTGTAGAAAGTTGGGCTAAAAAAAGTCCCTTGTTTAAAGATGAATTAAAAGATGTTCCTGTTGTTTCAGATGAGGATTTAGAAAAAATCATCAAATTAAAACCTGATTTAATTATCGGATCGAATGATAGTAAAAACTTAAGCAAGTTAAAAAAGATTGCTCCAACAGTTACCTATACGTACAATAAAGTAGATTATTTAACACAACATTTAGAAATTGGAAAGCTAGTAAACAAAGAAAAGGAAGCTCAAAATTGGATTGATGACTTCAAAACACGCGCAAATAAAGTAGGAAACGAAATTAAAGCTAAAATTGGTGAAAATTCAACTGTTACTGTGATGGAAAGTTATGATAAGAATATGGGTATTCTTGGTGACAGTTGGGGGCGGGGCACAGAAGTTCTATACCAAGCACTAAATCTAAAAATGCCTGAAAAAGTAAAGGAAATGACCAAAAAAGAAGGATATTATATGATTTCTTCTGAGATATTACCTGATTATGTTGGAGATTACTTAATTGTTAGTAAATATAATGAACAAGACAACTCATATCAAAAGACAGGCTTATATAAAAGAATACCTGCAGTGAAGAATAATCATGTAATAGAAGTAGACGGGAATACCTTTATGTTTAATGATTCCGTAACTTTAGATTATCAATTGAAATATTTTGAAAAACATTTTTTAAAATAAATCCAAGGGAAGGCATTATGTCTTCTCCTTTTTATTTCCCTTTTGATTCCCTACTGCAGTAAGGGTTCTTTTTTATTTTTTGACCGGACAGGCAGCCTTACTGCAGTAGCTACGTAGCATCTAAAGAATTCCGACTTCATTACCTAATTGGTATCTGTTTCGGTGGTGTAATACATTAACATTTGCTTAATTGAAGCTACTCTAAAAGAGTGGCTTTTTTAGAAGGATTTTAGGTTTTTAAATCCAAATAACAGGATAATATTTACTTACAAAGCAATTAAAGAGTGTAGAAATGGAGGGGAGTAAATTGCCTAACAAAGAATATCCATACTATTTTATAAAGTTAGGTAAGTTATATTATGTAAATGAATCATGTAGAAACGTAAAAAGGAAAGAGACCTCTATTTATGAATTTACAAACGATGAATTGGTCGAATTTCCCTTTGATACGCATTCCATTGCAAAACAGACTGCAGATGAATGTGGTGGTTATATTGTAGTTAGGAACTCTACGTTTGAAGACTATATTAGCCAAGGTGAACGTTGGAGCAAGTATATAGATTATAAAGAGAAAAATATATGTAAACTTTATAACGTTAAGTAAATAGTAAAGTATTTTAAATATAGTATATTTAGTATTTACATAGAATGTAGAAAAAGCCCATATTTGTCGTCATAAAGAGTAAATGATGAAACTCTTATTTTTATAACAGAGTTTATTCATTTACTTCTTATTATAAAAAACTTTTAATTTTTATTTTTAATTAAAATTATATTATTGAAAAATCATTAGCTTTAAATGCTTGTAGTATTTTTATAAGGTTATTATATATATAACAATTTATTAAAAGGTAAATAGAAGATACGTTCGTATATGATAAGAAGTGAAAAGTTGTATTTTTCGTTAGTAAGAGTAAATAGATAAATTAATAATTCACATTAAATAATTTACCATTTACTTAACGTATGTAGATTATCATGAAACAAAAGATGTCCTTTGCTTTAAAGCGTTAAATCGTTAAACTTTTAACGTGTTATTTCCTCATTCAAAAAAGCACAAATCATATATAGTGGATTTGTGCTTTTCTATTTTTACAGATATCGTCGAATTAAATTACCATAATATCCCTTAAAAGAGTTAATTATGAACTATTATGCTAATAAGCAACTTTAAGGATTTAATGACTTTTATCTTCCCATGGTTCGAAGGAAAATGGAATTCCAGCCATTTTGGCAGTTACTTCATCATAGGACACGAGATCCTGTTTTGACAATTCTTTTAATGAGCGTTTTCCCATTGCTCTTAATGCCATTTTCATTTCTTCTGTACTTGCTGTTAAGAATTTCTCTGCTGCTTTTACTCCTTCTTCAATCTTAAATTGATCCTTGAATTTCCCTTGATTCCAAACGACTTGTGTAGGCGGTTCAAATGGAAGGGGATTCAATGATTGAGTATGGGAGACGGTAAATAACATAGCAGATCCTATATATACTGCATCGGCTCCTAGAGCAAGTACTTTTAAAAAATGCCCGGGTACTAGGAGGCCGCCAGAGACAATTAAACTAATTTCCCCTCTCATGTTTCTCTTTTCTAAATGATTGGCAGCCCTGACAATCGCATGCAAAGTTGGGATTCCAAAGTCGTCAGATAAAATAGGTGGGGCGCCAAATGTAGCTGCTTGTCCCCCATCTACCGCAATATAATCAACCCCAATGTCAATTAAATGATCGATGTCTTCTTCAATTTTTCCGCCAGCTCCCATTTTGGCCCCAATGGGAACCCCACCAGAGAGCTCACGAAGTGTTTCAACAAGTTCTTTCAAATCATCTAAAGTTTGGTCTTCAAAAAAATTATCGTAAATTACTGCATCCTCGTTTTCCTTTAGTCCCATCACTTCACGGGCACGTCCTGTTAAATTTTTAGGTGAAATCTTCCCACCCGTTCCTGCTAAAGCACCTTGCCCAAATTTAACTTCAATCATATCGGCCCTTTTAAATAGCTCTTCTTCTTTTGACCAATCTGTTTTTGAAAACTGTAAAATATACTTTCCAGCTTGGTTTAATTCTTCAGGTAAGACCCCACCTTCCCCAGAATTAATCGCTGTTCCCACATTATTCGCTGCTTCAGCCAAAGAAAGCCTTACTTCTTCACTGAGCGCAATACCATAGGCCATTCCACTGATCATGAGTGGTATTTTTATTTTCATTGGTTTTTTTGCTTTTGGACCAATGGTAACCGCAACGTCTACATCTTCCTCGCCATCAATTGGAAATGGTGACGTTTGCGCAGGGATAAAGGTAAGTGGATCCAAATGCGGCCATTTTTTGGAAGATCCAAGTGGACGATGGAGGACGTCGCCCGTCGCTGCACGCAAGCTATTTTCTAGCATATTTTGAATACCCATATGCCGAAGTCCCGGCATCAATTCCATTATATTTTCTTGATAACTATCGGTTAAAACAGTTTTCCCCATTTGTTTCACTGTTCGTTTTATTATCCAGCGCCAACCAAAAAGAACGAATAAAAAAAAGAAAAGTATCATTGCTATCATCAAAGAGGTCAAATAATAAAAAATGTTCGACATATTTATTACTCCATATTTAGCGTATTTTCAATAAGTAAGTTTACAATTCATATTTTATCCAAAAAAGAGAAATTATATAAAGAAAAGGGTTTGAAAATAGTTGAGCTTTTTACATTCCTAATTGTATAAAAGTTTCACTTTCAACCAAACTATGGATATATATAAGGGGGTGATTTCATGAACATAATGAAGGATGTTATTTATCGGTCTTATCCATTAGCTTCAAAATATTGGATTATGCGACAAACTTGGAGAAATCTATTGTTTTTACATTGGCCTATTCCACTAAAAAAACTTCGGCCATATGTTCCTTCTTCTCTGCAAATTGACACCTTTAATGGATCCGCATGGATAGGTGTCATTTTATTCGTTTTAGAGGGAATCTATCCCCGTGGAATATCATCTATTTCCCTAACCCCTAAATTTCCAGAAATCAATGTAAGGACATATGTTAAACGTGATGGTAAGCCCGGTATTTACTTTATGTCTATTGACGTGGGGAACTGGGCTTCCTTAAACATTGCAAAGAGATGGTATCGTTTGCCTTATCATTCAGCGCAAATTTCTTTTCGAAAAGAAGGTCAAACCTTTCATTGCCAGAGTATCCGTGAAGGTAACACGAATACTCCTATATCCTTCAAGGGTAAATATGCTCCCGTATCTGAAGTTTATTTTTCAAAAGAAGGAACTCTTGATCATTGGTTAACTGAGCGATATTGTCTCTATAGTTCGAGTAACGGAGCCAACATCTATTCTGGTGAAATACACCACCAGCCTTGGCCGTTACAAAAAGCAGAGATAGAAATATTGAGAAATAACCTTTTTATACCTTTTCATTTTAACCTTTCTGAAGTAGAACCGATCGCTCATTTCTCTATAGGTGTAGATTCGTTAATATGGAATATTAAGAAAGTAAAGAACTAATAAAAATCATTCAATCGAAATCCAGATATATTCCAAACTTAGGGATGATCTATAATTTATATTTACACAAAATAAAAATTCCGTTTATTGGAAATGTAGAGTGGTAAGGAATGCTCTTATAATAGTTAAGATTTAAAAGCTGCAAGATTATTTATTATAGACTAAACGCTCCATTTATCAGGCTAACAGTCCGTTCCATTGTATATAAATCTCGTAACTATACATAATATTTTTAAAATACTTTTTAAAAGGAAGTTGAAGTAGTGGATAGAGAACAAGTTATTGAAATTTATCAGCACGTTCTAGATGGGAAAAGAAAACGATTTCCTAACGATTTTTTTGTAGGTAACGAAGGAAAAACATATATGAACTATATAACACGCTATCTACTTGAACAACGGTTATCAATCCCTATTCATGAAATCCCTCTTAAAGTAGGAGCAGATACATTATGGTCTCATCGCCTTCGACCACCTGCTATGTTATATGGATGGAATTACTACGAAGTCATTGATAATGCCTATCCTGGAGAATTCCAGCCGTGGGAATTTCGACAAGTACCCCGTAAATATTGGAAAGGAGAAGAAGGGAAAGATCGTGCTATTGAGGCAGTAAAATATGTAATAGAGGAAGAACTAAAAATTCCTTTTAATGAGATTCCTCATCGGGTTAATTTTCACTTTTTCAACCAAAATGGTCTAGGAGGTGTCTTTTCCCTCTTTAGACAATCCCCTTTTCAAGTGATTGAAGCTGTTTATCCAGGTTCCTTTAAACCCTGGCAATTTGCTAATGTTCCTATGAATTGTTGGAAAAATGAAGCCTCTATTCAAGAGGCAATGGATGACTTCTTATTTAACCAACTCCATTTTCTATCCTATGAAGAGGCGTTTCTCAACATAAAAAGTCAACACTTCAATGATCGTCAGCTCACAGGTCTCTTTCAGATGGCCTTCGATGCTCAAATGAGTAATGTAAAAGAATGGATAAAACGTCAAGAAATGCAGAAGGCCAACTAAAAATGGAGACAAGTGTCCTTATTAGCTCTCATTTCCCTTTCTTTTTTTTATAAAAAGATAGGCAGATTCAGCAAAAAAAAAGAAAAAGAAGAAAAAAGAGCACAAATAATTCGGTAACTTCCATTACTCGAAAAGGACTTACCGCATTGTATAATGCTTGAGAAACATCAAATCCTTGAAAAATATCGATGCCTAAAGAAAAAGTCATTAAACATCCCATCATTAAAAGGGCAATCCCTATGATTTTCATACTTATCACGCTCCATTTAGTAGCTTCTTCTTTTTCATATAGTATGATACAAAAAAGATTTGTTAAATATTACATAAAAAAACTATATGTGGTTAAAATAACCAAAAATAAAGAAGGAGACGTAAACCAATGCCTTCATTGTTTAAAAATGGAAAACTAAAAAAACCTCGCCAGCAAGAGAGTAAAAATAACCCTATTAATACAGGAAAATATATACAAGATTCCTTATCGGCCAATCTCGATACGATTCATCAGAAAACGGGAAATAGTCCAGACGTTGTTATCCGTCAGATAAAAATGGGAAGCAATTCTGATATAGAAACAGCGATTATCTATGTAGAGGGTATTGTAGACAATCAATCGATTCAAGAATTCTTACTGGAATCCATGATGAAAGATGATAAGAAAACAAAAGTGAATAAGCAAAATGCGTTAGAACTGATTTCTGAAGATATGATGACCATTGGTAACGTATCACCCATCCATAACTGGGATGATTTATTTTCAACCTTAATGGCAGGTGATACGCTCGTTCTAGTAGATGGAATAAATCAGGTACTGAGCGCCAGTACCAAAGGCGGAGAAACACGCACAATTTCAGAATCGGACACTCAAATGGTAGTTCGAGGCCCAAAAGGAGCGTTTACAGAGTCAATCGGGACCAATACAGCCATGGTACGCCGAATCATAAAGACCCCTGATTTATGGACAGAATCATTCAAGATAGGTCGTGCAACCAATACGGATGTGACGCTTATGTACATCCATGG
>NZ_JBFTZR010000036.1:0-11473 GCF_056406695.1 Priestia sp. P1_B12_1
AAGCAAAAGAACCCTTGGGGCAGTAAGATTTCACCAAGGATTCTTTTTCCGGAGTATGCATCTTTTTATACACTGTTCATTTATCAACGTTTTTTCAGTAGGTGGTTGAGAAACTAATGTATAAGAAGTGCACCTTTTATACATATGCTTTTTTCAAAAAAATATGGTCGTTATAGAAAAACGTGTTATTATTTATGTACTAATATTTCTACCTCATAAAAAATATTAGCTGTAAAAAGCAACCTCGCTTGCCAATTGTCGAGGTTGTTTTTTAATTTGTTTACCTTTTGGGTGGACAAATTACAATCTAATACGATACTTTAGATATGTACATGTATATATTTCACTTTTATCAACTATAAACACAACTATGATCAACTACACATGTAAGAAAAGCCCTCAATTAATTTTGAGGGCTTTTCTTGTACTAGCATTTTGCTATCTTTCTCATTTCCAGAACTCCCACCACTTTTTATTGGAGGATTTTTTAGGCTCTTCAATAGATGCTGCTATCTCTAATTTAGACTCTTGTAATTCTCTTATAGAGCTCATTAACTTTTGATCTCGATCATCTAACCTTTTAATAAGTACTTCTTGAAATTTCCGCTGCTGTTCTTCTTGTTTTCGTGTCCATTCATTTAAAAAATCCTCATGTTTTTTTAATTCTTCTTGGACTTTTTTAGCCACTATGGATTCTATCTCCTGAACAGGAACAAACCCTTGATTCTCTAAGGATTGTTTAGGTTGTTGTTCAGAAGAGTTTATATTCTCTGTATCGTAAATCCTAGGGAATCCTTCTTCTACTAAAAGTTTGAGTATCTGAGCAGATTGGAGACTTCGTTTATTTCTCATCTTAGCTATAAAAAGAAAAACAGGTAACGAAGATGAATCAATTAAGTACTTATTCTTTTCACCTTGCTTAACATTTATAAAATCTTTATAAGTTTGGCAATTACGCTTTATAGTCATGGCCGACACTTTCACTTGTTTGGCCATCTCTTCAGCTGATAACCACTGTTTAGAAGCCTTCACTGTTCAGATCACCGCTTTCAAATTCAACTAAACATCTAAACTAAACACCATTCAAACACTTAAACAATTCCATGCTACATATAGGTTAACCTCTTTTCTTGTTCAGATCATTGTTTAGTTAATTATTTTTAAAAATGATCTGAACAACTATCTAAACACGATCTAAACAATGAACAACCACGCAAAAAATCTTATTCATAAATGCCTGGCCGCCTTGAGGCGGTATATTAGCCTTAAGGCTTATTTATAGAAGAGTATTTAGTACTTATGAAATTAAAATAGTTCATAGTGGCCGCTCGAAAAATTTAGTGTTTTAACTGAGGTTTTCAAACGAAAAAAAATATAAAAAGATCCTTGCAATTCTATCAGCGAATTGCTACTAAACAATAGTGATAATAGAGAGAAAGTTTAAAAAGAGGGTTAAACCGTTGATATGACTGGGTTTGATGCACTTTTTAAGGTGTGCGGAATTCCTCTCATTTTAGTGCCATAATGAGAGGAATTCCGCACACCTTAAATATTCCAATTAATAAAAAAAGATCGTATCAAATATGATACGATCTAAAAAATCAGTTTAAAAAAATCTAGCAGGTAATGTTACCTTTTTACCGTTCTGATCTTTAAGTTTTTTTAAAGAATGTTGAAACAATCTCATTGTTAACTTATCTAACTTAACTTCATTTTTTCGTGGAGCACAAATCATAATATAAGGATTTACAATCCACGTTCTAGGGCTTACAGTACGTCCATTTTCAGATACTTGACCTGCGCCTTCGGGATTAAGTAAAATTTCTTTTTGTTTCAAAGAATTCATAATTTCGGATGTTTGTCTACGGGATTTCCCAATCATTTCAGCAATTTCTGAAACTGTTGCTGCCTTTGGAAGTTCAAAGTCATCTTCAACAACATTTTTTTGTTTCTTTTTAAATTTATCTTCTCTGCAAATGATTACATTGCTTTTAAATTCTAAGTACGCTTGAATCCTAAAAAGAAAGTCCCCTTCGGCTTGATTAAGATAATCAATTCTATTTAACAAATCTAAATTTCTATGCATAGTTTGATTAAACGGCTCCCCTGCAAAAGGATCTTTACTGGTTCCAACAAAGTGATCTTCACCAGTAAGTTCCTTTAATTGATCTAATAAAGATTTTTTTAGTTCTTCTGCTTTTAACCTGGATTCTCGATCCTTTTCAAAATCTCTTTTTCTAGCATTTTGTTCTGCTTTATCTAAACTACTTCTCAAGCTATCTTCTTTTTTCATTACAATTCCCCCAATTTTTAACTGGAAGAAATTAATCTGTTTGTGTTAAAATACACTTACACACATTCAACAAAAAGAGTTAATCTTTCTTACAGGTTAATTCCTTCATAGTTTTTAAGAGAAGTCCTCGCAGTCGACCAAAACTTGAGGGCTTTTCTTATGTCTAATTTTCTACCAAATCTTTCATATTTGCAACCCTAATTCGACTCTATTCGCTGTTTTAACGCTTCAAGCAGCTTATCATCCACTCGTTTAGGCTTGTACCCCATCCTGTCTATTAAGAGACCCTCTATGAGCTTCATACGAGCCGTATAAAGGCGATATTCGCTTTCTCCGAACTCTATTACACTTTTATCAATCTCAGCCCCTTCTGGCGCTTTCTGAACAGTTCTCATCAAATTATAGCTTTTTGAACGCTCTTCTCGTACTAAACGAAGCAAGATTAACAAGTCATACGTATGAAAACCTTGAAGCTCATGGAATGACAAAGCTGAATCTTGTAAACTTACATATTCTTTAAGTTGAGGACGCTTTGTATGTAAAGGTGCTCCACAAACTGAACATGCTTGATCCATAGAATTATTTTCCGAATCACAATATAAACATTTCATCATAGGCTCCTACAAATCCTTACTCTTCAGAAACAGCTACCTCAGCTGCTGCTTTCTTTTTTTCTTTTACAACCATATCATGATGCAAAATCTTATCTTTGTTTTTTCCTACATACGATTGCAATGCCTTCGCAATCTTCTCTGCTTCTTCTTCACTTTGAATCTCAAAATATTTCTCGAAAATCGCGCCGACTTGAATAAGTCGTCTTGTTCTCTCTTTTCTCTCTTTTTCTTTTTTACGCGCTTCAACTTGTTGTTTCTTCGCTTTCATCTTCTCAATTTTCTCTTCTAAATCCTGAAGAATTTCCTCATCTGTTCGTTTCTTGGGCACCCATCCTCATCTCCTTTTTCTGTTCTCTAATGTTTAAATTGAGTATATCAAAAATTGAGATAAATTGGTATCATCGGCATAGATTATCTCACCAGGATATGGTATAATTCCCTTAGATCGAAGAGATAAGGGCGCACTTATACATCGTACCGATGTGTGCGGTTCCTTCGGAACAAAAAGACAAAACCAAATACCCATTCGCCTAGGTGGAGAATTTCATAAAACCTGTTTGCCTATCGGCAAAGATGAAACCACCATCTGACACCTTCGGTGTTCATGATGCTGATTTCATCTAAAACGTTGATTAGCACACCTTGTGTTCTCATCAACTTATTCCAAAAACACAAACCCATTCTCAAGAAAGGAGGAAAGAATCATGGCAATTTACCATCTATCGATGCAAATCATCAGTCGTTCAAAAGGACAATCAGCTGTCGCTACAGCTGCTTATCGCAGTGGCGAAAAGTTACATGATGAACGTACAGACGAGCAAAAATTTTATGCTCGTAATGTACAACCAGAAATCATGATTCTGACTCCTTCCAATGCGCCAGAATGGATGAAAGATCGAAACCGTTTATGGAATGAAGTTGAAAAAGTAGAGAAGCGCAAAGACTCGCAATTAGCACGCGAATTAAACATTGCTTTACCAATTGAACTGAATCATGACCAACAAAAAGAACTGATTCAAACTTTTGCTCAAAACGAGTTTGTTCAAAAAGGAATGGTTGCTGATATCGCTATTCATCGCGATAACACCAATAATCCTCATGCTCACATCATGTTAACGATGAGAAACCTAGATCAAGATGGATTTGGCAAAAAGAATCGTGACTGGAATGCTGACTTTGCCAATGCAAAAGAAAACAATCATGGGTACGTCAAAAACAGCGAAGGCTGCTTATCCATTCGTGAACAGTGGGCAAACTATGCCAACAAAGCCCTGGAACAAGCTCAAATCAATGAGCGTATTACCCATCTTTCTCATGAAAAGCGTGGACTCGAAACCTTACCAATGGTTCATTTAGGCCATGTCGCACATGATATGGAGAAGAAAGGGAAGAAGACAGATCGTGGCCAGATCAATAGGGAGCGCAAAGATTATAATAAGGCCGTGGTTGATTTACAAGCCTACCGCCACCAAAAAGAAGAACACTTAAAGAAAATGAAAGAAAAAGAGAAGCAATTCAGCTTTTCTACAGATATAGAGAAAACCTATATTCAAAAAGCTGCGTCTCTTGTGGGTCAGAAGGTTATTACCTTAGAAGATATTACAGCACGCCACGAAGAACTACGCAAAATAGGTGATCGTCATGATCCTATTGAACGACACTTTCATGTACAACAACAGCAATTCCTAAATGTCAGCAATTATTATGGTCGTGTGAGCGATTTAGAGCGTGAAATCCAACAGTATGAAGAAAAAGTAGAGGAACTTAAAAAGTCCCTTAATCCGTTTAAACTCAAAGAGAATAACATGATGAAACGACGTCATCTTGATAAGATATCCGATTTAGAAAGTAACAAAGAAAGCTATGAAAACAGCATTCAACAACATAAAGAATCTCTTCGTTTTTCAACCAAAGAAGAGTTCTATCAGCGTTACCAAGAGTTCTCTCAAAAGAAAGAAAATCGACTCAATCAGATCACGTATGAGAAAAAACAAATTCAAGTCGAAACTAGAGTACTATTACAAGCTGAAGAAGCTATTAAACAAGCCAAAATTCGTGAGATAAGCTCTTATTACCCAGATCTTAAAACAGCTGGCAAATATCTTACGTACAGCAATGCATTAAGACTGGAGAAGTATCACTATACTGCTCAACAAAACCAGTTTAGACTATCTAACATCAAAGAAGATTTAGATGCTAACCAAAAGAAACTAGACGAGTTCAAAAAACATCAGAAAATGGTTCGTATAGAGAAAGAGCATATCTCAACTATGAGTAAAGAAGTAGAGAAGCTTGGCAGTGTGGAGAAAAAGCTTGATGAATTAGACAGAAGCCCAGGAGAAAAAGCCAAACGACTTGTCTCGAAAAAAGCTCGTCAAGATTATGAAGAATTGCAAAGTGAAGCTAAATATGGACGTGAAAACCTTAAAGAACTGGGCTATAAAGGACAACAAGATTTACAACAACAACAAAGTCGTATAAACACAATGGAGAAAACTGTCGTTCCATGGTTAGAAAAAGAAATAAAAACACATGAGAGCAACCTAAACGCTTTAGATACGGTTTTTAATGTTATTCAACAGACTATTCGTAGTGAAGAAATTACTCAGCAAAGACATCAATTAGGAAGAATGAGAAGCGCAAATATAAACAGAGCAAAGAATAAAGGTCCAGATCTTAGTCGTTAGTTAAATATAAAAAATTGCCTTAAGGCAATTAGAAACAACTTAAAGTTGTTTTATATCTTATAGCGATAAATAATGGTTTTTAATTTACCTAATGGATTTTGTAGGGAGTAAACATAAAGAATAATAAAAGTTTAGATGGAATCAGCACTTGTCCAAACCCTTTTCATTACTTTGCATACTATAATATTGAGCAACCTCCTTGTTCTTCCAATAGAATTCGGCTCGTACATTACTATTAGGTTTTAAAAAAACTACTATGGGGGCAAATAGTAGTTTTTTCTTTTTTTTAAACTGTATACGATAGACATTTTTAGTTAACATGTCTAAAGGCTTTTAGTTAGACTGCAGTCTTTATAAAATAACGGTATCTAAAAGGGGGGAATTAAGATAGAACAATGGCTTAACCTTATTGGGAATTTTGGCTTTCCTATTGTTGTTACTTTTTATCTTCTACTACGCTTTGAAAAGAAAATAGATCATTTAACGGAAGCTATTAATAAAATAGCTACCACTATTGAAAAAGAACAGGACAAGCAGTAAATAATTGATTTCTCGACTCATTTTTTAATTAATTTCTTAATATGAATACTGCCTAAATAATTTGATCAAACTATCCAAGACGCCGCGAAGCATCAACCTAACCCTATTCTATTTGTATTACTCTAACATCTAGGAGAAAAAACAACTGCACAGACCAAGTTGTTTTTTCTGTTTTTACGCTATATAAGATATACAGCATTAGCCAACATCATGGATTCTTGTAAAGAATCATTTCATAAATTTTTTATCTCCCCCATATATTTAGACGATATAAATTCATCTATGAAGGGGGGAGAAACTAATATGAAAACAAAACAAATGCGATTAAAAAGAATTCAACATCTAGCTTATGAAATTATGGATAAAATGAATCTAGAAGGTGAACATACAGAATATTCTATATCAAAAATAGTCATTGATAACCTTTCACGAGCAATAGGTAACTTAGCAGATCCACTTGGTAACTATTCACTTGAATACTTAGAAGAAAAAGTAGAAAATGCACATTACTTATTATTTAAAAATGAAAAAAAAGTTAAAAATAAAATAATTACTATTAATAATAAATAAACTGAATAGCAAACAAAGTTTTGAGCAAACTACTCAAGATACGTGAGATATCACTTTTAATACCTTGATACGTTACTGAAAAAACTCCTGGCCACAGCAGGAGTTTTCTCTTTTTAAACTGTATATTCTATAAGATTAGAGCTTTTAAATATTTCCTGTACTATTTTGATCAGAAAAATCAGGATCTACAGTATTCGTTCCTGAAACACCAGAGTTTGTATTTACAAAAATTCCAGTATTACCTCCTCCTGAACCCGATGCTGCTTTAGTATTAATTTTTGGCGAAACGTAATAAGTATCCCCAAATGTCACAATTCCCCCAGTGACATTTGGAATACAAACATTGGAAATTAATATTGGCATTTTACTCATCCTTTTAGATATATTAACGTAGTAAATGCAATATATGAATGTATTTCTTATTAAGTAGCTTGGCTACCAAGAATAAATTTTTATAAAGTGAACAAATTACTGACAATTATTTCCAATTATGTTGAAAATCACTCTCACAAGAAAAAAGCTACCTTTGTTTGAACTGAACCCAAAAAGTTAGACTCTTTATCTAAGCAGAGAGTTTCTTTGTCTAACAATTGGGGTGCAGTTCATGTTGCGACAGGTAGCTTTTTTGCTTGGGAAGTTAAATTTTATTTATGTTTAAATCGTACACAACTTTAAATATAAAATCATGTTCATACATCTAAATCCCCCCCCCCATTATCTTTTAGGGAAAATCCTTTGAAAATATATGATGACTAGTTTGTATAGATGTAATAAATAGTTTTCTCTCATGAATAAAGTACATCAATTTGAACAAACTACTCAAGATGCCGTAAGGTATCCAATATTCCGACACGAATCTTTTCTCTGAGAGCAGAAAAAAACACTGATTAAGGACCAGTGGTTTTTCTGTTTTTTAAATTGCACTTGTTAAAGAAGGGAAAATCAGTCAAAAATCACATTTTGACTATAAAGATGAAGTTGCTATATCTCATGAAAAAAATCTACTGATTAGACATAAGTTCTGACGAACTTGAGCAAACTACTCATGATGTTTCCAATTATTGATTCATATAATTGAATTCTCCAACAGAAAAACTCCTCCCACCTGGGGAGTTTTTTCTGTTTTTAATCTGTATATCATATACAAAGTTAGTTTCATAATAGATTTTATCAGAAGTAAATACTTAATATAGTAGCAGGCTTAAGCCTGGTTTTTTATTCTAATAAATAACTTCTTTACTGAAAAAATTAATAATGATCCTCTTATAGAACATATACATAACATTGATTGAGACAGGAACCTTACTGTTATTTCCAAAAGGGAGGGTGAAAATTGTCTAAGATATGTATTCTTGGAAACGGTTGTGCAGGTAAAACTACACTAGGAAAAAAGTTAAGCAAAGATCTTTCACTTCCATTCTTTGAAATGGATGAAAAACTCAAATTTTTAAAGACAACTCCTTTTCCTACAAGACAACAAATCAGACATTTTTCAAGAGAACTAAACAAATTATTAGATAAAGATAAATGGGTAATAGAAGGTTGGGGATATAGAGAAACATACGAAGAAAGGTTTCAAAAAGCAGATATTATTATCTTTCTAGATGTACCTTTCCAACTTTGTTTAGAACGATGCCATAAAAGATTAGGTACAAACGACTTAGAGATTCTAAAACGAGGTGTAACAAAGTTAAATATATTTGATAAACACGTACGTCCATTGCTAATGAAGCTAATTCAAAAATACAGCAACGAGCCAAAAAAAATCATTCTTTACATTGATGAAAATTATAAATACGAAGCCTTAATAAAACAAATTAGGACCTATTCAAAAACATAAAATAAATAATCAGAATAAAGAATAATACTTTGAGCAAACTATCCAAGACGCCGAAAGGCTTCAATCCTTTGGTAAAATAAATGTAGCAGAAAAACTCCCTTAACGTCTTGGGGGAGTTTTTCTGTTTTTTATGCTGTATAGGGTATACATCTTTAGTTAACATAATGTAATTTTCCGGAACACCTTAAAAAATAAAAGAAGGAAAAAGAATTTCATATATTGATATAAACGTTGATATATAAGGGTTTATAAAGTTTTTTCGAAAGAGAAGAATAACTCATATACAAGTTAGTTTTAACCCCTATGAGGGTTATTTTTAACTCATATATGAGTTATTTTTAACTTTTATAGAGTGTTATTTTTTAAAAAGAATCAAGGGTTAAAAACAACACTTATATAATGTTAATATCAACTCTAATAAAGAGTTGATATTAACTGATATATGAGTTAATATGAAAACATAAATATTGGTAAAAAATGATAGAGGTGGATAATGTGGCTAAAGTATCAAAAGTAGAAACAACAAAAGTCGTGGATATGAATGGGGAAATAACAGAAGAAACTACAAGTGTCTCCTTTAATTATGGAAAAGAACCAGACTACATAAAAGTATATCTAGACAATATTGTCGTTTTAGCAGAGATACAAGGATGGATAAGTAAAGTCCTATATGAACTTATTAAAGGTGTAACTTACGCAAATAAGGGACAATTCATCATTATTAATTCAGGATACAAAAGAATTGTAGCTGAAAATTTAGGAATTAAACAGCAATCAGTAACCAATGCAGTTAATCAGTTAACGAAGAAAAATATCCTAATTAAAAAGGAGACCGGCGTTTTCTTATTAAATCCTCAATTCTTCGGTAGAGGTGAATGGAAAGACATTTCTAAAATCAGATACGAAGTCGAATTAAGTGCAGATGGCAAAGTCATGCGATTAAAAGATACAAATTAAGGGGGTGATTCAAACGATTAACAGCAAGTCCAAACTAAATAATAAAAGGGTATTTCTCCTGACAGAGAAATACCCCATGTTGAAAGAAACTAGAACAAAGTTATTATAGCATGGGTTGCCCTCAAAAAATAGGAGGGTCTTATCATGGATCAAAGTGAAAAACTATTAATGGGTATTGAAAATATCTTGAGTGTAGCTTCTGATTTAGTTGATGAAGTTGCTCGACTGAAAAGTGTAGAAGAAGAATGCAAAATTCTGAAAGAGAAAGTCTTCATGAATCAGTTTACTAAAGCAGAACAAGAAGTCTTTGCTCTTGCTATTGATGGTCATTCTATTTCAGAAATACAAGACATTCTCCATAAAGAAGAATGTACGATTAAGAACCAAAAAAGAAGTATCTTAAAGAAGCTGAATACACTATCTATGACAGAAGCTGTTCAACAGTTTCAGAATTTGCATCAAGTTCCCCCACAAAAACTAATACGTACTTCTTAACCATAGAATAGCCTTAAAGGCTATAAGAGCAGGCTTAAGCCTGCTCTTTCTGATACATCTCGTTTCAAAAATGATACAAGATGTATCATTTTCTATACATAAATGTTTCATAGCTGGTGAATCATTTATGTGAATGATTTATGCCTTGATTGAGCAAACTACTCAAGATGGATAGCGTCTTTCCTTAGCTTATATACTCCATTACACCTAACAAACTACCTCGCCACCTTTCTAAACGATTTAGGGGTAGTTTGTATTTTTTATGGACAAGAAATCATAGACCTTTAAAAACAGGCATATAATTTACAAAGTCCTCGCGTGTTTATAAATTGAACTAGTAGATAACTCATGAATACATTGTAGTCATGGGTTATTTGCTTTTTATATGAATTAAAACATCGTACCGGGAGCAAACTACCCAAGACGCTAGGAAGCGTCCACAACCTTTTTTCTTTAGTTATTCCAGAAAAAACTCCCAACCGCCTGTGGAGTTTTTTCTGTTTTCAGGCTGTATATGGTATACATCATTAGTTAACATAATATTATCGGAAATAAAATAAAAAAGGCCTCAAATAAACATGAAGCCTTTACATTTTTATAAAGAAAAGCTTAATCCTTTAAAACATGATGTTTTACTAAACTTCGATAATAGCCATAAATAATAAAATACGCTATTAAATAACTTATAAAAGTGCCAATAATATTCCATCCATTAAAATATTCTACTTTTCCTAGAACTAAACCCATACCCTCAAAACCTGTAGTAAAGAGGGTAAAACAAAGTAAAAGGAAAATCGTATTAATCTGCTTTTTTTCCTTAAAATAAATTAAAAAAGCAGATAAAATAGGATAGAAACCTATATTTAAAGGGAGTGCTGATAAACTTAGATTTTTAAAAGCCGGTTTGAATTGCCAAAAGTAATTACTCCCCAAATCATTTAATATAAAAGCTATTGTGATTCCCATTGGTGCAATTAGAAGAACAATTATAGGTTCTTTTTTGTATAATATAAAACCAAAAATCCAGGGGAAAATGAATCCCATAATAATATTTACTAGTATTTTTTATCTTCTCCTTTCACTAAGATAACCTTTTAGTAGGATTGTCCAAAACTTAAGAAAATAGTATGGGCTATCATTAAGAAAATTTTCCATCATGAATATTGTTTTATATAGTGAGCAAACTACTCAAGATGCCATAAGGCATTCTTTCTTTAATGGAATATGGATAACAGAAAAACCACCCAGGGCTGAGGTGGTTTTTCTGTTTTTAAGCTGTATATCGTATACAAGGTTAGTTAACATAATACCTCTTTCCGGAACCAAGCAAGCAAAAGAACCCTTGGGGCAGTAAGATTTCACCAAGGATTCTTTTTCCGGAGTATGCATCTTTTTATACACTGTTCATTTATCAACGTTTTTTCAGTAGGTGGTTGAGAAACTAATGTATAAGAAGTGCACCTTTTATACATATGCT
>NZ_JBFTZR010000037.1:0-9510 GCF_056406695.1 Priestia sp. P1_B12_1
TCCACCAAATTGTCCATGCGTTGAATTTCTTTTTCCTTGTGAGCCACTTGTTGTTCCAACTGCTTTAGCTCTTTTTCTCGTTCTTGTTTCTTAAACTCATGAACACTCTTATGCTCCAGCTCACTCGGCTCGCCACGCTCAATGTCATAACCACGCTTGTTCATGTAGTTGTGAAAGTCATCTTGGATTCTACGAATCTTCGTTTTGCCATGGAAGTAATCTTTCGCGGCCAAGCGTCGATCCTCCGTGATTGGCACAAAACCCACATGCATGTGTGGCGTGGCTTCATCATTATGTACCATGGCATATAAAATATTTTGGCGGCCATACTTACCAGAGATATGATCCAGTGCTGCTTCAAAATATTTGCGCTGCTCGTCTGGCGACATCGCATGCATATACTCCGGACTGGCCGAGACAAAGAACTCTGCGACTAGAACAGCATCATTCCGAATTTTTCGTTTCACACGCGTGGCCGTCATCTTTTTAATTTCTTCGTGGTACTTAATCTTGTCCTCGTTCACGAAGTCATAGTTGAGCATCGTTCTGGTTGAATCGATGTCTTTATTTTTCCTGTTCTCGCCTTCACGTTGGTTGTGTTTCTGGATCCCCAATATTGCGTCTTTGTGGAACTTTTGCATGCGGATAATCCCATATTTGGCCATCCCTCAATCCCCCATTTCGACCACTGTACTTGGGTCTAGCATACCACAATTTTAGATTTGGTGTAACGCACTACACCAATTTTTCATCTTCGATAAAATTGGGAGCGCGCTCTACGAGGTGGCGGTCGGAATTCCTCCCTGTGTTTGGCTCCGCCAAAACGAAAAAAGCCATCCTTCACGGATGGCCTTTTTCTATAAGACCGTGGACGCCGTCCACCACCTGCCAAAGGGAAGCCCCTTTGGAATAGCTTCTACAAACACCCCCAACCCCCTCAACCTTTGAGGGGGCTCCCTCGCCGGTTGGCGTCAAACAAACGCGTTTGTTTGAGTGCCAAGAGGGTTTGGGTCTGGTGAATCTATCAACTCCTTAAATTCTCGACCTGACGGTCTTGCGATTTACCGTTGACAGATGTGTTATGTGGCTTTTTCCTTCCTAAGTACTCCTTGATAAATTGAAATAAATATAAAAGAATTTCTCTACATAACAAATACTGCCCTTTGCTCAACTTCACTAATGAAACAATCTTTAGCTTCTTTAAAAATGATAGCAATAGATAAACAAAAGACATATGTAGTACAAGATTATACGTAATATACGATCGTAAATTTCCGTAAGAAAGCTTCAATATCCAAAGGGTAGAAGGAAAGAATAATCCCCATGCCCATGTATCTTCTCCACTAATTTTAGGATGAATACTCTGAGCAAAGCGCCACCACTTTCTTTTTTTAGCAACTTTATTTACTAACTTTGTAACGATGCCAATGAATACGGCAGCAGGAAGATATCTCTTAAAATCTCGACGTCCTATAAAAAGAAGACTAGACCAGGAAAGGAGAACCATCACGATTAAAACTAATTTAGATTTTTTCATAAACGCATCTCCTTAATTATTAGATAGTTCCTTTCGATCATTTGCTTCTGGTGGCTTTTCTATCCATCCTCTTTCAATCATAATATTTCCCCAGCTGGTAGTAAGTTTTAGATCTCTTAGAATCGACGCCTCACAATGTCCTACTACATCAATTCTCATACTGACAGACATAGTAACCGAATAATATATCATAGCTAAACTAAACATAAATCCAGCATGAAATAGCATTAGTTTATCTGAAAAAGGTGCCATTTTAGAATTTGTAACTTCTCTGTCTAATAACGGTGGAGTATGGAGACCTCCTTCATGTAACAGTGAAGAAAAAAGACTTATATGCTTATTAACTAAATTTAAACCATCATCCATAAACTTACGTATTTTTTTATCTTTAGTTACTTGCTGAAATCCAAGGAGAATGCCTTTTGCTGAAATACTCTTCTTTAAATCAGTATATATATTTCCTGCCTCCATCGAATTTAATTGTCTTTTCTTCCCCAATATATCCATTGCATATCCTAATTCTGTTATATATTCAATACTTTGAGGCATTGAAAAATAAGGACCTCTCTCATAAAGACCTTTAGATAAAAGAATATCAATTGATCTGTTATAAACATCCATCGCATCCATATTACATTGATAATAAAGATCCCTAATATCTTTCCGAACAGAACTACTGAATGACATACTATGTCCTGATAATCCATGGATCGTCATAGTATGTATGTAATGTAACCAAAGTACATCCGTGAATAAAGGTGGGGCTTCCAAATTTACATCTTTATCTGTAAATCCCTTGGGTAAAGGAAAATTCTCAGCATCTAAAATCTTTTTTAATACTTTGAGATGTTTTTGAGATAGCTCTAAGCAAAATTCAAAAAGAGAACGAACTTCAGGATCTTTGACAGTTGCTAATACATATTGACTGATGCAAATTGCCATCGTTTCCCTCATATATTGAACCCACAGACTTGTAATTTCTGAAGAGGTTAATCTAGTATCATTTTTCTTATTCAAATTACTTACCTCCATAGCATATAAACCATATCGTTTAGTTTGCCCTGGAAGTATTTATTTATGAAAATAAGCGTATCGGCTACCGCTTCGCACCCAATATGCTCATGTGAAGATACTTCATAGTAGCTTGGCCGCTTTAAACTCATGAGCTTGAACAGCCATTTGTGCAGGTTGCATGGAGCGCGTTCAATCCCGTTCGTTTTGGGGTGGCGTGCTGGCTAGGAGTTCGGGGACTAGTCCCCGTTTATGTAATCTGTTTTCAGTGAAATTACCAATTATGGACGTCACAGGCCAATCATTTTAAACTTCGTTTTGAGTATGTTCGGCTTGGCAATATAACCAACTCTGCCGAACCTTCCATGGAAAATAGCAAACATCAAAACTCCTTAAATTCTCGGCCTGTCGGTCTTGTGATTTAATTTTTACAGATAATCTAAAATACATCTTAAAAATTTATAAAAGAGTAAAAATTCTTGTCAATTATTAGGTAACTCTTTACGATCATCCGCCTCTGGTAGTTTTTCTATCCACCCTTTTTTAATCATAATTCTCCCAAAAGATGAAATCGTTTTTAAATCCCTAAGAATAGAGGCATCACAATGTCCAGCTACATCTATTCTCATACTTGTTACCATAGCTGCAGCATAATACGTAGTGGCTAAATTAAACAAAAACCCAGCATGAAACACCATTAATTTATCTGAAAAAGGAGCTACTTCAGAATTTGTAATTTCACTGTCTAATAATTGGGGAGGTTTAAGATTTTCATCCTGAAGTACAGAAGAGAAGATATTTATATTTTTATTAACTGTATGTAAACAATTATCCATAAATTTATGAATATCTTTATCCTTAATTACCTGTTTAAATCCAACGACAAGAGCTTTAGCTGCAATACTCTTTTTTAAGTTAAAATAAATATTTCCTGCTTCCATTGAATTTAAAGGCCTTTTATCTCCAAATAAGTCCATAACATACCCTAACTCTGTAACTGATTGACTCTTTTGATATTTGGAAAAATAAGGAGATCGTTGATAAATGCCTTTGGATAAAAGAATTTCAATCGATTTATTATAAATCTCCATAGCATCAATATTACATTGGAAATAATGATCTCGTATATCCTTTCGAGCAGACACACTGAAAGATATACTATATCCAGCTAACCCGTGCATTGTCATCTCATGCATGTAGCCTAACCAAAAAACATCTGTAAACAGAGGCGGAGCATCTACATTTACATCTTTTTCAGTAAATCCTTTGGGCGGCTCCAACTTTTCAGATTTAAAAATATTGCTAAGCGCTTTTAAATGCTTCTCGGATATACCTAGGGTAAATTCGTATAGAGAATAAATCTCAGGGTCTTTAACAGTTGCCAACACGTATTTGTTAATACAAACAGCCATTGTATCTTGAATATATTGTGTCCATAAACTTGTAATTTCTGAGGACGTTAATCTCATTTTATTATCCAAATTTGTTACCTCCAATACTATATAAACTTATAGTATTGTGCCCAAAATTCTTACATTTAACATGATTTTCATATTCATAACAATGGCGGCCGCCATTGTTAATTTGGCATTTAACTGGAATTTTAATAGTATGAGAATCAATCGTATATTACATTTTTTCCTTCTTCGCTTAACTTTTTTAAAGATGTAAGCATATGATTAATTTCTTCATCGGAATGTCTTTCCCATGAACCTAATTCAGCTACTATTTTCAAGGGAGATTTAGATCTATAAGAACGTGTTGGGTTTCCAGGGAATTTTTTATCTGTTAAATTCGGATCATTTTCAAAATCGCCTAATGGTTCTACAATATAAATTCTTTCTTTTGAATTAGATCTTGCTAATTCGGCACCCCATTTAGCAGCGTTTAATGTGCCAGTAAAATAGATATGGTTAGATTTTTTATCCTGATAATTAGATAAATACAATGGCTCAAACAGATCTCCAATCTTTAGTTCTGCTTTAGTACCATGGAAAAAAGGACCAGGATCTAAGACATTTTTCTTCTCATTCATATAGCCACACCCTTTATACTTTTTAACTTGCGTATAACAGTATAAGGCCGGACATGAGTAGAAAAACAGTCTATAAATAATTTTCAAATAGGGTTATAATTAAAGTAGAGATTAAGGTGTTATCGAAAACAACTCATTTAAATAAAAAAGACGGCCAGCTAGCTGGCCGTCTTTTTTATTTCCAAAATTCCCACCACTTCTTTTTCTTTTCTTCACTGGCAGCAATAAATTGTTGAGTTTCTTGAATTCCCTTAACAGCATCTAAAAGTTCACGATCTCTATTCTCTAATTTCTTTGAAATATACTCATCTCTTTGTTGGATCTGCTTCAATAATTCTTGATTAAATTTCATTTGTTCCTCTTTAAAATCTTCAAATTGTTTTAGTAATTGCTCATACTGTTGCGTCCCCTGATATGTCGCTAATTCCTCTGTGTCACGGTCTGACACATCGTCTTGGCCAACCGTTGATATTACTGCATTTATAGCCTGATCTAGTGACATATCAGGGTGCTTTATCAACTCTCTAATCTTACGTAAAACCATTACATCCTTGTCAAAAAAACCTCTGTGGCCCAACTCATTTTTATGGATATGGTACCCTGCTTTTTCAAGCAGCTGAGAATACTTACGAACAGTAGTGTTCTGTATCGCTAAAAGGGTAGCAACTTCCCTTGCTGTATAAACCTTTTGCTGCTTCTTTGTGTCACCTGACATATCGCACAACCTCCTGCTATGTCCTATGATATGTCATTCGATATATAAAAGAAAAGTTCCTTTTAAAAGACGATCCAGACTTATATTTTAGAATCACGTGGCCGCCTTCGTTTTGGGGTGTGAGGCTGGCTTTAAAAATAGTGTAGATACATTATGAAAAAGGGTAGAATTTCGGACAGTTGCTCCGGCGGTTCGGCAGGTACGATGGCCGTCGCAAGCCGAGCATCTTAAACTTCGTTTTGGGTATGTTCGGCTTGGCAATATAACCAACCCTGCCGAAATTTAAAATGCAAGGAGAAAAGAGTGGAGATTTTTTAAATGATCTTCTTAAAAAATACTACTCGCACCTTGTATTTTAAATAGCTATTTAAGTTTTATAGTTTTAACGAAAAAAGTATAAAAAGACCCTTGCAATTCTATCAGCGAATTGCTATTTAATATGAGAGTGAGAGGAACAGATAAAAAAAAACACGATAAACCCAATAATATCAAGAGGTTTAAGATTTTCCATAGTTATCGAAATCGATAACTTTAGTTATCGATTTCGATAACTATGGAAAATAAAAAAAACAAAAAATCCGTAGTTATCGAAATTGACAACTACGGATTTTTTTAAAATAATCGTTCAGGTAATTTTTTCAGTGCCTTAGGAGTTTTTCTAAACATTGTTTGTAACGTCTCATTTATATTATCACGATCTCCACAATAAATAATATGTGGATTTATATAGAGTGCGTACATCCTGGCATTAACGTCATCTTTGCCACTTTCTGCTCTAGACATTATTCCTTTATCTATCAGCTGTTTAACAAGCCGACTCACAGTAGACTTACTAGAACCTAATTTCTGAGCTAAATCACTTTGACTAAGGGGAACTGGAGATTTTTTATTAATATCGTCTACTAAACAATTTGAACGAAACCCTATATAAGGAATCACTCTATTTAAAAACTTATACTCTTCAGTTTTCAAATAATCAATTTCAAACAGATAACCCCAATTAGGTTGAATGATTTGAGCAAACTTTGCTTTGTTTTTAACTTTTTTTTCAGGTACTAATTTCATTTTCCCTGCATTTGCTTTAGCCTGCAGTTGATTTGCTAAATCTAATTCCTCTTGCGATAAAACCTGAGAATTTTCAATATCTCTTAATCTAGCTTTTCTTTCGGCTGCTTCTAATGCTTTTTCCAACTTTAATTCCTCCATTTTTTTGTAGAAGGAACTAACCTTATTGTGTTAGAATACATTTATAAAGTTATGTAGTTGAAGGTTAATTCCTTCTTAATATTTTTCAGAGAAAGTCCTCCTAGTCCGCTAAAACTTGAGGGCTTTTTCTTATGTCTAATTTTCTACCAAATCCTACATTTTTGCAAACCCTATTTGTAGAATAAGCAAGAAAGCTCACCTAAAATGTAGGTGAGTTTTTTAGTCTAATAACCCTTTTTCTTTAAATACTTTTCTCAAAGCTTCATTCACGAATTCAGATTTATAACTCTTAGGAACTCGATCAATAATACTTAAAACGTCATCGTCGAAATAAAACCCTCGATATACTCTTTTAGATCGGTCTTTTGGATTTTGCAGCAAAATGTCAATTGCATCTACTTTACTAGCATTCGTGCTAGCTTTTAGAAAGCTAGTGCTAGTACTTTCACTTTCATTCATATTGATAATGCTAGCTGCTATTTCACTAGTAGTTTGCTTTCGTTCTGCTGGTATTGTGCTGTTTTTAGAGATAAGGGTACTAAAATCAAGATCTAAAGGTTCTGTATCTTCTCCAACATAACGATAAATACTTTGTTTACTATCCCATTCGTAGCCTAATTTTTTAATCTTCAATTGGATGGTACGAGTACTTACATCATACTGATCAGCTAATTCTTTAATCGTGATTTCTTTCATCATAATTCCATTTAACATCTTTTTTACTAGCATCATACTAACCTCCACTTTCATTTTAGAATTATAGTACTAGTATTCAAATGCAAAGTAATATTTCCTGCTATAACTTCTCTTACCTGTTACCATAAAACACGTTATAAGAATCCATAAAAAAAGAGAAGATCCTATTCTTAATCTTCTCTTTTTCTATATTTCAGTTGTTCTTCTTTATAAGTGAAATTCATTATTAAACAAAATGCTGCTACAAGCCAACCAATAAGAGGAGAATAAATAAAAATATTTGTTAATAACAATCCTCCACAAATAGAGATCACCGACAACATTAATAAGAAAACGTTAATATCTTCATTTTTATTCATATAAAACACCTCTCTAATTAATCAACTAAGTGAAAAAATAAAAGGTTTCCATTTCTTAATAAATGTTTCCAAAGCAAAAAAGGACATTTCTTTTATGCCCTGATCCCTTGTATCAGCCCCACCTACGCTAAATACTATGACAGCCACTCATGCCATCCAACCTATCTTCATTATAAATGAAAGCGATTACAAAGTAAAGACATTGTTTAAATATTCTGTTTATTTAATTGTTATATATTAAGTTAATCTCTATAGTTTCTAAACATATAATCTAACAATGGAATTTTTAAAGATTCCTAAACTTAGAGGAGGTGTCATTATGAAATTAAGGGGTAATTTAAACGCCTTAATAGGTGTCTGGTTTATTATCGCACCTTGGGCTATTGGTTATTCAGATCAATCAGGGGCTTTATGGTCAAGTATAGTCTTTGGAATCATTCAAGTTATTGTATCGTTATGGGGTTATGACAAGCCTGGCTGGAATTCATGGCAAAACTGGGTCTCTGCGATTACTGGTGTCTGGTTTATAATTTTCCCATTTATCTACTCGTTAACAAATGGAGAGGTTTGGTCAAGCGTAGTTCTTGGTTTAATCACGATTATATTTAGTTTATGGAACTTAGGATCTAATTCGAGTTCAAAGGCTGCTGGTTAGAAATAAAACGCATAGGAATCGACTATTTGAGCAAACTACTCAGGACGCTCTGCAACGTCAACTAACTATTGATTACCATTCAGGAAAAAGAAAAAATTACTGATCACACACCAGTAGTTTTTTCTTTTTTTTAGACTGTATATTCTATACACCTGTAGTTAGCATAATATGTTTTTTCTACAATTTCTATGTATATACAATAAAGAGAAATAAAAAAGCTAGCATAAAGCTAACTTTTTGAAATAGGAAATAAGGCTAAATAATAATTAAAATAAAAACGACCTTTAATTATTAGCAACCACCAAAACCGCCGCCAAAACAAGAAGCGCCAATAATGATTAATAAAATGAACAGTACAATGATTAAGGCAAAGCCGCCACCACAGCCGCCTCCGCCATAGCCGTAACCGCCTCCATAACCACAGCCACCGTAACCTCCGAAGCCCATATTTCCACCCCCTACATACTTAATACTTTTAAGATATGTATAAAAAGTAAAATTGCTCGCCCATACTCTGCACTGGTAAAAATAAAATAATAGGATTTTTGTAGATATATATAAACCCTTTAGATTACTTTACATAGAATGAATGAACCATCCGATTGAATCCCAGTAGATCAGTTACCCTCCCTAACAGATTTACAGTTATTAAAAAACAGAAAAACTCCCTGCCGCCTGGGGGTTTTTCTGTTTTTTTAGATGTATATCATATATATATTTAGTTAGTATAATGGATTTTATTGGAATTCATTATCTAGAAAGATATTGAATATTATTAGAGAAGGCTCTAGGAATGCCACTTCGATAAAGCCATCTCTCTTTTAGAAGAAAAAACAATCTGTCTTCCAATACAGATTGTTTTTTCTTTTTTTGACTTTATGAATTATGAAGATGAAAAATAAAGCTAAAAGGATTCTAAGTGTGAGACGAAAATTATTCGAACTACATCATATTCCTTTATTTCCCTTTAGGTAACTTGCTTATTGGGAATAAAATTTTACTTTCTGAGCAAACTACTCATGATGTGGCAAGCATCATCTCATAAAATTCCATTTTCTTTATGAAAAAAACTATCCTTAACTCCCATGAGGTAGTTTTTTTCTGTTTTTAGGCTGTATATCATATACAACCTTAGTTAACATAATGTCTCTTTCCGGAACACACGCAAAAAGAGAACCCTTGGCGTATAAGGATTCTTCAAGAGTTGGTTTCTCTCCAATATGCAGCTTTTTATACATCCTTGATATGCCAAGGTTTCTACGAAAGGTGATTACTGAAAGAATGTATAAAAAGTGC
>NZ_JBFTZR010000038.1:0-9010 GCF_056406695.1 Priestia sp. P1_B12_1
AGTTTAGGTCAACAGCAGGTTCACACTTTAGAGGTTTTCGTGATATCACGGTTTTGCTAGGCTCTGCCTAGCCTATCACCCCGTGTGATAGCAAAAACCCCTTATGCTCTTCTCTCTTTTGTAGTGGGGAACCACAATTTACAGGAAAGAAAAAGATGTCATGGATATGTTTTTACAAAATATCGGTCTAATTGTTGTAAAAAAATAGATGAAATGACGAAAAAAAAGAACATTTCTTTCTAAGAATTTTTAAAAGTCGGCTTAAAAAGGAGGGAGGTACTAAGAGAGAGAAAGGATTATAACAAATGGGAAAAGAGAAATTATAAAATGGATTCGCTAACTTTTTTGCACGGATTATTGGAGCATATTTTACAAATAAAAGAAATGCAACATAAGAAATGGAACGTTAAAAAAAGCAAAAGTTTGAAGACGGAATGAAGGTTGAGGCGTCTTCTTTTTTCATACTAGGAAGGTGGAAGGAGGGAAGAAGCAGCAAGTAAACCGGGTAATTAAAATTTGATTATTATCAATAAGTACTATAACAAACTTGCTTATTTTAACAGTGGCTATATTGGTTGATCCAGTAGCAACGAGTAAAATGTGGGAGAAAACACCTGTTGGCTTTTTTAAAGTTGTAAACAAGATTAAAAATCGTTCTTATCATATAGGTCACATACATGATATAAGGTTTGATGTAATGTCTTACTTCTTTCTCCCTAAATATTCTTTCTACTCTTTGTTTTTTCGACATTTTTTATACCTTCTCTTTTTTATAATGTAAAGTACACAAAAGCATAAAACAAGAGGAGGAGCGCAGATGAACATGGTAGCAGGTGTAGAAACAAGAGAAGAAAAGACGACCCTAAATGATGAAGAGATTGTTCAAGCGTTTCAAAAAGGCGACGAAGGTGTTTTCAATGTGCTCATAAAGAAATATGAGTATTTGGTCTGGTCAAAGGTAAAACGATACTTCCTACTAGGGGGAGATCGAGAAGATCTCTTACAAGAAGCAAGGATAGGATTATATAAAGCTGTTCGCGATTTTAAAACCGAAGGGATGAGTTCATTTAGGGGATTTGCTGATCTATGCATTACACGTCAACTCATTACAGCTATAAAGGCAAGTGCTCGTCAAAAACATTCCCCCTTAAACAATGCCATCTCTTTAAACATACCTAAGAATTCAAAGCGATTGGAAGACGATTTGATTCTTATGGAGATGCTTCCTCACCCACGTGCTGTAAGCCCCGAACAAGCTACCGTGGAAAAAGAAAATAAAAGAGAAAGGGAACAGAGGTTACAAGAAATACTGTCACCTATTGAAAAAGATGTATTCGCTCTATATATGAAGGGACAAACGTATATGCAAATCTCTCAGGACCTACATCTTTCTCAAAAAACAGTAGATAATGCGCTTTACCGAATTAAGAAAAAAATGAAGCATCAAATGCAGTATCTGTATTTACAGCAATCATCCTGACAGACGTAGATAATTTACTGTAAGCTATCTCTCTTTAATACCTAATAGAAGAAACCTGCCCAAAAAATAGTTATTTATTTTTAATAGATTGATGATGAGTGAAACGAATATTTTGTAGAAATTTCGGGTTCTAAAAGCGTTGATTTATTACAAATAATAAATTATCCTATTACTAGTAAAAAAAGGAAGGGTGGACGTGAAACAATGATTAATTAATCCTATTTTCTAAGAAAAAATTCGTTAAATAATACGATGGTTTTTTCTGAATAGGATTAGACTGTACTTTTACATACAAATCAAATTGATCATTGTATTCCTTTCTTTCGGAATGTCATGCCAATATTGTTGTTGTATTGTACTTCCTCCTGTTCAGAAAATACGCAGGAGGTTTTTTGTTTTGGAAGAGAAATTACCCGTAAACCATTCAACAAAGTTGTTTGGAAATCGTGTTTTTCAAGCTATTATTATCTCTGGGGTATTCTTGCAAATAGGAATATGGGTTAGGAATTTTGCTGTACTTCTTTTCATAATGGAGAAGACAAACGGCGACCCATTTGCAGTATCTTTGATATCTGTAGCAGAATTTGCACCAATTTTTATTTTCTCTTTTATTGGCGGAACATTTGCAGATCGCTGGCGTCCAAAACGTACCATGGTGTGGTGTGATATTTTAAGTGCAATATCTGTATTTGCTGTGCTTATCACGCTTATACTTGGATCTTGGCACGTAGTTTTTTTCGCAACTTTAATTTCTGCAATCCTTTCCCAATTCTCTCAGCCTTCAGGGATGAAACTGTTTAAAATGCATTTACCGGAGGAGCAAATGCAGGTGGGGATGTCAGTCTATCAAACGGTTTTTGCGATATTCATGGTCCTAGGCCCAATATTAGGGACATTTGCCTTTCAAGCTTTTGGTATAAATCTCTCTATTGCCATCACAGGTACAGCCTTTTTCCTATCAGCAGCAGCACTCACTTTTCTACCTTCCGACCGAAAGATGGAAGAGGAGAGTGGGACTACATCACTGCTAAGTGAAATGAAAAGTGGTATTAAGTATGTTTTGGGGAAGAAAGAGTTGAGCCTGTTAGGTCTATGCTTTTTAGCAGCTGGACTAGGAATAGGGTTTATTCAGCCTCTCTCCATTTTTCTTGTAACAGAGCAGTTGGGTTTAGCAAAAGAAAATCTCCAGTGGTTACTTACAGCTAATGGAATTGGCATGATCTTAGGAGGAGCAGTAGTAATGATCTTTGCCAAAACAGTAGCACCGCAAAGGCTGCTGGCAGTTGGAATGGTTGGTAATGCAATTGGGTTTGCCATAATGGGATTATCAGTAAATCTATGGCTGACGCTGGGAGCTCAGTTTCTAAATGGTCTCATGTTACCATGCATTCAGATCGGCATCAATACGATGATCTTACAGAGAACGGAGGCTGCTTTTATTGGCAGGGTCAATGGGATTCTAAGTCCTCTTTTTACAGGAGCCATGGTATTGACGATGAGTGTAGCTGGTATTCTAAAAGAGCAGTTTTCATTAGTTGCTATATTTGAGGCAGCAGCAGTCTTGTTTATTATAGGTTTGCTTTTTATATTACCTCTATATAATCTAAAAGAGGAGACAAAGCAGAAAGGTATAGAATTAGGAGAGTAAAAAACTAATTATGAATGCTTATCTAAATACCTATAATGAAAAAAAAGCATTTTTATTGTAAAGTACAACCAAAGGAAATTGAATAAAATACGGTATGTTTTAATTCTAAAAGATGTGGTACACATATAGTACAGTATCAATATCATGTAGAATTGAATACTGTGAAAGGTTAAATACTTAGCTTAATGAAGGGACTGGTTCGGTTTTGAAAGACGTAACAGCGACTTCAGCAAATGTATTACCCCAATTGACAAGTAGGTATTGTGATTTAACGAATGGTACTCTCGTTATGAACCGTTATACGTAACGAAAGGGCCTCAAAAGGGCAATTGAACATGAGAATTATTTTATTGTAAGAGAGGGGAGCCTGCATCATTTTTGATGCAGGCTCTTATTATGTTGATGATATAAAGTAAGGTACATAAGGATTGAATCTGAATATTGCTTGTAGATACAAGTTCTACTTAATTTGAATAATTGTTGATATATGTAAGGTTTTGTAGATAACTAAATTACTCCCACATATTGAATGTTTATCCTATATCAAGTACAATAAGTTGAATATAAGTTCAACTTAAAAAAGAGGTGTTTATAAATGAAAATTTCACGTTTTAATAAAGATTGCGGTAACTCTGTTGATATGAACATTATGGATGGATATCTATTTGATTTTCCAACGAATGTAGTTGAACTTCAAAAAGAAGCTGCAGACTCTTTTTTCACAGATGCAGTTACAGCTCCAGAAGAATTCAAGAAACGCATTTTACTTTCTACAACCATTGAGGGGGAAGAGAAGGAGCGTTATTTCTTAGTAGGTGACATTGCAGCTAGTCAATTGCTGGCCAACAATCACATTAATAAATTACATAATAAAATTACAAGTCATATTCCATACATCACCTTTTTAGCTGCCATTGCGTATTACCATGCGTTACATGCAAAAAATAAAAAGGACACTACAATTGAAATTGACTATTTTTCTACCATGTTACCAATCTGGCTACTTAAGAAAGAGAGCACATTTGGGGCGGCTCAAAAAGCTATGGCTAATCGCTTCTTAGGCGACCATACGTTTACCGTGCATACGCCTGGTTTTGAAAATACTCTAAAAGTATTAGTGGAAGAAAGTGCATGCTTAAAAGAGGGAGAAAGTGCACGTTTTGCTTTAAAAAAAGACTTAACGCTTCAAGATCGGGAAGATGCGAATGAGTATGCAGAATGTGAAACAGTCATGGTGGACATAGGCGGTGGTTCCATTGATGTGGTTATTCTACCTGAAGGGTTGAAAGCTGCGAATAGCCGCGAATCATTTCAAAGCATTGAAGGCATTCCTTATTTAGCACATATTGATAAATTGCGTAAAGAGAAATTTCTAGAATTATTTACAGACTTACGTGCCTTTGATCAATTTATTCTCGATAACTACAGCAAGCAAAAGTTTGTATTAAAAAACGAGAACACAGGTGAATCTATTGATTTAACAAGTACAATCAAATCTTCACTACGAGAATATGTGGAAATCTTATTGGCTAAATTAAATGATGTCGCACCACCACCAGCGAATAAACTACGTAAGTATGTGTACTGTGGTGGGGTAGCTCCCACTTTAGAAGTAGCGATCATGAATAGTATGCGCGAAAAAATTGGGGAAGAACGTACGGAGAAGTATCATAAGGTTCCCCAAGATAGCCGCCATTTAAATTTATTCGGCTTGGAGATTCGTAGTATTGGTTACGTTCAAAAGAAGCAAGCAGTAGAGAAGAAAGCCGTTAAATCCTAACAACGTAGGTGATAGGGATGTCAGAGCGTCAAAATGCGTTTACCATTAAGACAAATCGATTGAGTGATGAAGTTTATAATAAACTAGCTACATATGCTAAATCGCGTAAGTTAGGGGATTATATTTCCTCCTTAATTCTACGTGACTTAGACGGTTCATCTACTGAAAGAAAAGCAATTCAAGACCAAAAAACCTACGAAATGCTTGAACATATCAAGAATGAATTAGCTGATTTAAAAGAATTAGCCAAAACAACAGGGTTTGTAGGAAACGATTCCTTCAAAGAAGAAGAGCCTTCAAAGGTTCCCCAACTGAAAGAAGGAAAGGTTGCAGATTTAGCAAATATATCTGGCTCATTAGACGATGATGACTTAGAAGAATATAACGATTTTTAAATGAAAAGGCCACTAAAATTGATCAGCATCCCAATTTTAGTGGCTTTTCTATTTGAGTTACCACAGTCGGTAGTTCAGAAGGTTTAAGGAATGGATATCGTAGTCATTTGATTGAGATTTTGGCCAGATATAATCATAAACACTGGTTGGTTTTCGTTTCTACATTTGCAAACACATCCTGCTATCTTATAAAATAGGGGTAAGAAATAAGAAAGATAGGAAGAGGAATTCATGTCCACAAAATTAGTAAATTTACGAATTGATTTCGCTTTTAAACAATTATTTGGTACCAAAGGTAGCGAGGACATCTTAACAGGTTTTTTAAACGCTGTTTTAGAAAAGTCTCTAGAAGTACCCATTAAGTCTCTTCAATTGGAAGACCCACACCTTCACAAGGCTTATGAAGATGACAAGTTATCTATCTTAGATTTACTAGCTACATTGGATAACGGAACACAAGTGAATATCGAGATTCAACTTCGTAATACGCATGATATGGTCAAGCGTTCTTTGTATTATTGGAGTAAATTATATACGTCACAAATGCAAGAAGGGATGCCTTATCGTGCTTTACGAAAAACCATCACCATTAATTTATTGGATTTCATTTTATTCTCTTCAGATGAAGAATTTCAAACGACAGGTCAGTTGTGGGACACAACAAAGCAACGTGTTTTAAGCGATGATATTGAAATTCATTTTGTGGAAATTCCAAAGCTTGTGAAACAGTGGAGGGAAGAAAAAGTCAACCCATGGGAAAATGCATTCGTTCGTTGGATATTATTATTACCAGCTCATGAAGATGAATATTTAACTCAAACATTGGAGGAGATTGCTATGAATCAAGATCCAATTCTACAAAAAGCGATGGATAAATGGGAAAATATGAGTCATGATTCTTCATTCCGAAGCGCATATGAAGCGCGTGAGAAATTGCTACTTGATGAACAAGCTAAACTTGCCCATGCTCGTGAGGAAGGACTAGAAGAAGGGGTAGAAAAAGGGAAACTTCAATTGATTCGTAGCATGTATGAGAATGGCATGACTTTGGATGATATTGCAAAGTTTACTGGTTTAAGTATAGAAGAAGTAGGAAGAGTAATACGATAATATAGAGGGTGACAAAAGCTTTGCGAAAGGTTTCGTAAAGCTTTTTTATTTTATAATCGGTTCTCAATAAAATAGCCTAAAAAGGTACACCTTTTTAGATGCCGAAAAAATCAATGATGAAACGTCTATTTAATTTTAAAAATAGACGTTTTTGCACGCACAAAAAGTAATTAACCTTTATAGACGATATGTCATATTCAATTTTAGTTACCATAATGTGAGTTACCAAGGTAACAAAAAGAGCCCTTATTCGATGAGGACTCTTTTTATCTATGATTAAACGTTTTGAAATGTATCAATTGATGGAAGCAATTCTTTAAAATCATCAACTGCATGCTTATCAGTAAAACTCTGTCCCCAAAAAACATCCTTTTTCCAAAACCCACGTTAAGACATTTTTTAGAAATCAAACCCTGATTTATCTACGTTAAGTAGAAGAATTAGGGTTTAATTTTGCCTTCTTATTTTCAAATTTTCCGATCCCTAAATACTCTCACCTTAAACTAACGCACCCCTTTGGCTATGTTAATCTCCCATTTTATTTTTAATATGAATGAAAGACGTACCCTTTTTCAACACAAACTAATGCTAAAGGTATTTACGAACTTTTTTACAGTATGCTTTGTATTCTTCACCATAAATCTTTTTCAAGGATTTTTCTTCAAGTTGAACCTGACGATTAAAAAGCCAAAATCCAGCAAATACGTACAATAATAATATCCAGTTTGGTAAAATCAAGAATGTCCCTATCAAAACAAATCCAAAAGCTGTGTAAATGGGATTACGGCTAATTGCAAAAACACCTGTTGTTATAAGTTCACCTGGTTTTTCCTCATCAATTCCAACTCTAAAACTTTTCCCAAATGAAATTATGCTTAACAAGAATAATACTAAACCCATTATGCATAAAACTACACCTATCCAACTAAAGACTTCATTGCTAAATAGTTTGGTACCTAGTTTTGGCAAATCAAAAACACTAGAGAAAATAAGATAAAAAAACAGTAACGCAAATGGGATAATAAAGAAATCTTTTTTATCTAGCTCACCAAATTTAAAAGCTTTAATTCCTTTTTTTTTCAACTGTTTAGCACGAATTATAACCATTATCATCATTAAAAGTAATGATATGATTGCAAAATATTCTTGCATAACTCTCTCCCCTTATTCATTTAATAAATGATTGATATTTTGTTTCTTCAATGCCAATATTTAGAATACCTTGTGTGATTTAAATTTCAAGCATTTATAAGAATTACTTTTCTCCTTCGCTATTAGTTATAATCATATTTAGGACTACATTCTTATTTTTAAAGGGGAATATCTAATGAATGTTGAGATAGGTTTTATTCCAAAAAAATACATAAATGAAGTTCCAGCAGACGGTGGGTTTTTTTCATTTGGAATAGATGGAGAAGGGTCTTATATCATAGAATACTACGAAAGCCAAGAGTTAGATATGAGGGCACTGAAAAAGTCCACTTTTTTCAAAACAACAATATAGTCATAAAAAAACGGGCCTCTAGAATCGCTTCTAAGGCCCGTTTCTTACTTGAGGATACATTTAAGTCCCCCAAAAAATCTTTATTTTTTACAAAAGACCACTTTTTCAGTGGCTTCGTTAGATATAGAAGTCTTTTTTAACAATTGGATGGCACGGTTAAACAAATTTCCCATATACACACTTTTTTCATATACAAAGGTTGATGAGGAAGAAATAGATCATACATTTTCATCTGCTAATATTGAGTATGCAAAACTTAGAATAAAAAAGGAACGCTTTATTAAATCTAAAGTACAAGACAATAAGCAATTTGAAATTGTTATGTCTTACCTATATAGACAAGGAAGTATCAATGAGTTTGCTGGTTGGTCTCTTTCTGAAGACTTATTTAGCTTTGACAAACGAGATATGAAAACATTATTTGGGAGAAGAAAAGTTCATATGCCCGTTGTTACACTTCAAAAAGACTCTACAATGTTTTGGATTTGTCATGATGGAAGCTCTGTTATTTCCATTTCCAATGACACTCTATTTTCTACATTTGATTCAATTATTAGCTCCTTTCCAACAGATGTTAAAGGAATCAAATCTGAATATGAAGAGTAATTACAAACAGGAATGCTAGTTTGTAAATTAGTGGTTCAAATTATCTTTAGTTGTAATGATCCTAGAATTATTATGAAGTTATCATCTTTTAACTATTGAAAATGATAATTACTTCTTATATGATTCAGAATTGATACCAGATCAAATGTTATGACTAATCGGAGGATATTATGAAGCTTTTAAAGAAAGTGTTTAAGCGTAAAACTACATGGTTTGTTTTTTTGATTGTAATAGCTATTATTTATTTAAATAATAGTTCTTTACTAGCTCAGAAAAGAGAGAGTCAACCTTTTTTACTTGCTCATAGAGGTGTTGCTCAAACATTCACGATGAAAGATATTCAAAATGACACGTGTACAGCCGAAAGGATTTATAAGCCTGAACATAATTTTTTAGAAAATACCATTCCGTCTATGGAAGCTGCTTTTGAGGATGGGGCTGATATGGTTGAACTTGATGTTCACATTACAAAAGACAATCAATTTGC
>NZ_JBFTZR010000039.1:0-7598 GCF_056406695.1 Priestia sp. P1_B12_1
ATAGACTTAGATTTACTTAAATAAGAATTTTGTTCAAATATATCTATCCCGGTGAACTATACAGGCACTCCTTTTATTTATTCTAATATGATTAGATAAAAGGAGTGATTGTAATGCCTTGGCAACAAAAAATTAATTATTTAATAGGGCGACCCGTAGGAATTTCCTTAACGAATGGACAAGGAACATCAGGAATTTTGTGTGGCGTATCTGGTACAAAGATTCTTGTTATTGAATACATGTATCAAGCCCAGTTCTCCCTAAAACAATACGATGCTTTTATGATTCAAGATATTAATGGTTTTCCACCTTGTCATAACCAACAGCCTCTTTATTAAAAAACAAACTCTCCTCTTTATAAGGAGAGTTTGTTTTTTTTAACTATAAACACTAGCACATGTGCCAGGTTTCGGTTCATAATAACAATGGTTTTTAAATTGACCAGCTAGTGGTTGATCATACCATGTTGGAGGGCATGGGGCATATGGATTGAAATACCAAAGAGCATATTTCCCAGGGTGCTGTCTCCAATAATCCAAGTTCTTCTTTGCTAATCTTTTTTCAGTACTTCTTGCTCTCTGATAAAACATATTTCCTTTTTGAACAGCTTCAAAAGAGTAATTTCCTCCTTGCACCTGATAAATAACTTGTGAAACTGTTCTTAAATTTTTGAAGTCTAAACAATTTGCTACCAGTCGATTAACAATTACATTTCCAACATATAACATCCCTTGTTGTCCTTCACCTTCGGCTTCTGCTCTCATCATCCTTGCCATTAAGGCAACGTCTGAACTTCGGTAACTTGCTCTTGGCATTTCATCACCTCAGAGATACAATTTAAAAGAGTTCTTATGTTAGTGTTATTGCTTATAAAATAATCTCAAACTTTATATATATGATATGCAAATATAATTTACATCATGGATCTTATCAGAAGAAAAAGCTCTATTCTACAAGAATAGAGCTTTTAAACATTTCCTGTACTATTTTGATCAGAAAAATCAGGATCTACAGTATTGGTTCCTGAAATTCCAGAATTTATGTTTACAAAAACTCCAGTATTACCTGATCCAGCTCCTGTTGCTGATTTAGTACTCGCCTTGGGTGAAACATAATAAGTATCTCCAAATGTTACAATTCCCCCAGTAACATTTGGAAGACAAACGTTCGCAATCAATATAGGCATGCTACTCATCCTTTTAGAGTTATAAATGTAGTAAATGTAATATATGAATTTCCTTCTTATTAAGTACCTTGACTACTAAGAATAAATTTTTATATACTGTGCAAACTACCCAAGATGGATGAATCATCAATTTACGACTACCTTTCAATAAACAGAAAAACCACTGATTAGGCCCAGTGGTTTTTCTGTTTTTCGTCTGTATATAGTATACATCCGTAGTTAACATATTGGATTTTCTGGGAAGTAAGCACAAAAACAGTAGAAATCCTGTATAAAATTAGTACTCGTCCGCACCCTTACGATCTTTTTTCATATTATACATTGAGCATTTCAATTTCATCAGACTTCCTATCTTCTATAAAAATCTTTGAATCTCTATCAGATTCAAAAAAACTACTGTTTGAGCTGAGCCACAGTAGTTTTTTCTGTTTTTTACGCTGTATATGATATACAAAGTTAGTTAACATAATGTCTCTTTCCGGTACACATCAAAAAAAGAATCCCTTGGCGTATAAGGATTCTCAAAGAGTTGGTTTCTCTCCAATATGCAACTTTTTATACATCCTTGATATGCCAAGGTTTCTACGAAAGGTGATTACTGAAAGAATGTATAAAAAGTGCACCTTTTATACATATGCTCAAAGTTGCCTTACATTGATTTAATTATAAAATAGTCGTAAAATTATTCTGACTACTTTTATGATTTGTAATGTTGTCAAAACCCTTAATATAAAAAGCCGCCTCTCTTACCATACACTCAAGAGGTGGCTTTTTATTTTGTTACTTTTTTACCTCGACAAATCATAGATGCATGAGGTATCTTATATCTGCACATGTTTCATCTTTTATCGAAACTAAATAGAAACCACACACATAAGAAAAGCTCTCAATATTGAGGGCTTTTCTTATGCCTTTAAAAAATTATGTGGCCGCCACTACAACTCTTTAATATGTTAAGCGTCTAAACGCGTCTGCTCATTTTCTAAAGGGCACTCTAATTTTAAATACGCTTCTTAAACTATCTCAAAATTAATAGGTTAGCTATTATATTAAAGGTATTATAATAAAAATAATAGAATAACACCTAAATGGGGGTGAACGCATTGTCAAACGCGTCTGAATATGGTTATTTTGCAAAAGACGTGGCATCCGACCTTGAAGTTACTAGGTCAACTCTAAGGCGTTGGTCTATCGAGTTAGAAAAAGCCGGATATAAATTTGAAAGAAATGAAAAGGATCAAAGAATCTACTATGATCGCGATTTTAAGGCGTTCAGAGAATTAAAGAAATTAATAAATAATAGCGTTGTACTAATAGACGCTATAAATGCTGTAGTATCAATGGATGTAGATGGTCTAAACGCATCGCAAACGCCTAGCGTTTATCGGGAAGAAACGCGTTTAACAAGGCAGTTTTTAGAAGAAGTTTTAGACGAAAAAATAAATAAAGCAATACAACAAGCTTTTGAAGAAGGACGCCAACAAGGGCAAAAAGAAATTAAAGAAATGATAAAAAAAACAGAAAAAAGATCTGAAGAACGAGATGATAATCTTATGTCTGTAATTAGATCAATACAAGAAGAAAAAGAAGAAGTTAAACAATTAATCGCGGCTTCTCAAGAACAAACGAAGAAGACTTTCTGGCAACGACTTTTTAGTAAGATCTAATTAGAGATACAGAAAGGTGTGTATTCACATTAAAAATTGTTCTATCTGTAATGAGCCGATAGAAGACATCAATAAAGCCCTTTTAAGAAAAATCCGTAAAGACGCCATGAAATTTCCAGGTTCTAAAAAAGAAGAAATGAAAAAAATCCACTCTTTAGCATTTAAGTTCTCTAATGAAAAAATATGTGAGTACTGCTACTTACGAGAAATGGCTAGGTTGACAACGATAATGAGAATTAAAGCAATGGAAAGTACAAAACCTTAAGAACAATTTGGTCCGCCTTGAGGCGGCCATACTAACCTTAAGGTTTTTATTTTTCTTACGAAAAATTATAAAAAGACCCTTGCAATTCTAGCAGCGAATTGCTATTTATATAGAGTGAGAAGGGACAAGTACAAGAATGTTGTTATATCAAGGTTTTTAAGGTATTAGGTGTTAGTTTTTTCTAACACCTGTGTTAGAAAAAACTAACACCTAAAAAATGTAAAAAAACAAAAAAAAAGAAATGCAAGAGCATTTCTAAAATAAATAAATTGGTAGGTTGTGTTTTTTCTTAGTATCTCCAACAGTAAAATTCTTCAAAGATCTTCGAAATATTTGTTGAGTAGCTCTATCAATTTTATCTTTAGGACCACAACATAGAATATTCGGATTAACAAACCAAGTACGAGAAGTACAATTACGGCCTTCTTCTGTAGTAATACCTGCTTCTGCTACTCCTAATATACCTTTTTTCAAAAGATCATTCATAATGACTGATAGTGGTGCTCTAGATTTACCTAAAGCTTTCGCTAAATATGTTGGCGTTGCTGCATTAACCTTTATCTCTTCACATTCCACATCTGCTTTTTCAATAATTACGTTTGATTTAATTTCTAAATATCTTGAAATATCTAACAAAAATGCTTTTTCCGCACTAGTTAAATAACCGACTTCACACAAATAATTGAGGTTTTCAGTAATAATTTGCACAAATTTCACCCCATCATTTTTCTTTCTTTTTTTAGCAATGAAATAATCGTCTCCAGTAGTTTTATGTAAAATCTGTAATAACATTTTTTGTTGCTCTGCTGATAGACCAACTTCTGCTTCACCAATTATTTCTTCAATCTTTGAATCTCTAATTCTTGCGTTCTTTTCTGCTTGATCTAGAGCTTTTTTCAATTTAATTCCCCCAATTTTTGTAGAAGGAATTAACCAACTTGTGTTATAATATAATTATCACAATATAAATAACGGAAGGTTAATTCCTTCGTTAATAGTTTTTAAGAAGAAGTCCTCCTAGTCGTCCAAAACTTGAGGGCTTTTTCTTATGTCTAATTTTCTACCAAATCTTTCATGAATGCAAGCCTATTTCGACTCCATTCGATGTTTTAACGCTGCAAGCAACTTATCATCCACTCGCTTAGGCTTGTATCCCATCCTGTCTACTAAAAGACCCTCTATGAGCTTCATACGAGCCGTATAAAGGCGATATTCACTTTCTCCGAACTCTATAACACTTTTCTCAATTTTAGCTCCTTCTGGCGCTTTCTGAACCGTTCTCATCAAATTGTAGCTTTTTGAACGCTCTTCTCGAACCAACCGAAGCAAGATTAACAAGTCATACGTATGAAAACCCTGAAGCTCCTGGAATGACAAAGATGAATCTTGTAAACTCACATATTCTTTTAGTTGAGGGCGCTTTATATGCAAAGGTGCTCCACAAACAGAACATGCTTCCTCCATACGATTATTTTCTGAATCACAATATAAACATTTCATCATAGGCTCCTACGGATCCTTATTCTTCAGAAACAGCTACTTCAGCTGCTGCTTTCGTTTTTTCTTTTACAACTACATCATGATTTAAAATCTTATCTTTGTTTTTACTTACATAAGATTGCAGTGCCTTAGCAATTCTTTCTGCTTCTTCTTCACTTTGAATCTCAAAGTGTTTTTCGAAGATCGCTCCGACTTGAATCAGTCGTCTTGTTCTTTCTTTTCTCTCTTTTTCTTTTTTACGCGCTTCAACTTGTTGTTTCTTCGCTTTCATCTTCTCGATTTTCTCTTCTAACTCCTGAAGAATTTCCTCATCTGTTCGCTTCTTCGGCACCCATCCTCATCTCCTTTTTCTGTTCTCTAATGTTTAAATTGATTATATCAAAAATTGAGATAAATTGATATTCTTAGCATAGATTCTCTCACCAGGATATGGTATAATTCCCTTAGATTGAAAAGATAAGGGCGCACTTATACATCGTACCGATGTGTGCGGTTCCTTCGGAACGAAAAGACAAAACCAAAGACCCATTCGCCTAGATGGCGAATTTCATAAAACCTGTTTGCCTATCGGCAAAGATGAAACCACCATCTGACACCTTTGGTGTTCATGATGATGATTTCATCAAAAACGGTGATTAGCGCACCATGTGCTCTCATCGCCTCATTCCTAAAACATAAATCCATTCTCAAGAAAGGAGGAACGAATCATGGCTATTTACCATCTGTCGATGCAAATTATCAGCCGTTCAAAAGGACAATCAGCTGTTGCTGCAGCTGCTTACCGCAGTGGCGAAAAACTACATGATGAACGTACAGACGAGCAAAAGTTTTATGCTCGTCATGTACAACCGGAAACCATGATTCTGACTCCTTCTCAAGCACCAGAATGGATGAAAGATCGGAACCGTTTATGGAATGAAGTTGAAAAAATTGAGAAGCGCAAAGACTCACAGTTGGCACGTGAATTGAACATTGCGTTACCAATTGAATTGAATCACGACCAACAAAAAGAACTCATTCATTCCTTTGCACAACATGAATTTGTTCAAAAAGGGATGGTGGCCGACATCGCCATCCATCGTGACGATACGAATAATCCTCATGCTCACATTATGTTAACCATGAGAGATTTAGATCAAGATGGTTTTGGCAATAAGAATCGTGATTGGAATGCTGATTTTGCCAATGCCAAAGAAAACAATCGTGGGTACGTAAAAAATAGCGAAGGCTGCTTATCTATTCGTGAACAGTGGGCCAACTATGCCAATCAAGCACTAGAACAAGCTCAAATCAATGAGCGTATTACCCATCTTTCTCATGAGAAGCGTGGACTCGAGACCTTACCAATGGTTCACTTAGGCCATGTCGCACATGACATGGGGAAGAAAGGGAAGAAAACAGATCGTGGCCAGATCAATAGAGAGCGCCAAGACTACAATAAGGTCGTGGTTGATTTACAAGCCTACCGTCACCAAAGAGAAGAACACGTAAAGAAAATGAAGGAAAAAGAGAAGCAATTCAGCTTTTCTACAGATATAGAGAAAACCTATATTCAAAAAGCTGCGTCTCTTGTAGGTCAAAAGGTTATTACCTTGGAAGATATTACAGCACGCCACGAAGAACTACGCAAAATGAGTGATCGTCATGATCCAATTGAGCGACACTTTCATGTACAACAACAACAATTCCTAAATGTCAGCAATTATTATGATCGTGTGAGGGATTTAGAGCGTGAAATCCAACGGAACGAAGAAAAGGTAGAGGAACTTAAGAAATCCCTTAATCCGTTTAAACTCAAAGAAAATAACATGATGAAACGACGTCATCTTGATAAAATTTCTGATTTAGAAAGTAACAAAGAAAGCTATGAAAGCAGCATTCAACAACATAAAGAAACTCTTCGTTTTTCGACAAAAGAAGAGTTCTATCAGCGTTACCAAGAATTCTCTCAAAAGAAAGAAAATCGACTCAATCAGATTACTTATGAGAAAAAACAAATTCAAGTCGAAACGAGGGTACTATTACAAGCTGAAGAAGCGATTAAACAAGCCAAAATCCGTGAGGTAAGCTCTTATTATCCAGAACTCAAAACAGCTGGCAAATACCTTACCTACAGCAATGCATTAAGGCTAGAACAGTATCACGATACTGCTCAACAAAATCAATTTAAGCTATCTAACATCAAAGAAAGTCTAGATGCTAACCAAAAGAAGCTAGACGAGTTCAAAAAACATCAGAAAATGGTTCGTATAGAGAAAGAACATGTCTCAACTATGAGTAAAGAAGTAGAAAAGCTGAACATCGTGGAGAAAATGCTTGATGAATTAGACAGAAGCCCAGGAGAAAAAGCCAAACGACTTGTCTCGAAAAAAGCTCGTCAAGAGTATGAAGAATTGCAACGTGAAGCTAAATATGGACGTGAAAATCTAAAAGAACTCGGCTATAAAGGACAACAAGATTTACAACAACAACAAAGCCGTATGAACACAATCGAGAAAACAGTCGTCCCATGGTTAGAAAAAGAAATAAAAACACATGAGAGTAACATAAACGCTCTAAATAACGTTTTTAATGCTGTTCAACAAGCTATTCATAGTCAAGAACAAGCACAACAAATAAGAAGATTTAGAAGTACAACAATAAACAGGTCAAAGAAACAAGGACCAGACCTTAGCCGTTAATAAGAAATTATATACGTGATTACACTTGCCTTAAGGCACTTTCAGTCAACTCAAGTTGACTATATCATGTAAATAAATCCTAATTCATTTATTTCGGTAACAGTTACTGCTATTTAACCTAAGGGTATTCTATAAGAGGGTTAAACTGTAATAGACTTAGATTTACTTAAATAAGAATTTTGTTCAAATATATCTATCCCGGTGAACTATACAGGCACTCCTTTTATTTATTCTAATATGATTAGATAAAAGGAGTGATTGTAATGCCTTGGCAACAAAAAATTAATTATTTAATAGGG
>NZ_JBFTZR010000040.1:0-7114 GCF_056406695.1 Priestia sp. P1_B12_1
TCAGACTTATCCCAACTACTTGTTACCAACTCCTGTTTTTCTAAACGACGAAGTAATGGATATAAAGTACTTTGATCAATGACTATTCCTGATTTCTCAAGTAACTGAACAAGTGAATATCCATACTGAGGTGTTCGTAACTGACTTAAAACAGCTAATGTCAACGTTCCTCTTCTAAGCTCTGTTGTTAATGAATTTAATAAAGTATTCATTCCTACACCTCATTTTCACTTTTACTATATGTTATACAGTATATGATTTATACTATGTATCGTACAGTAAATTTGTTACAAAAACAATAGAAACAATCTTAAATTTATATTGTTTTATTTTCTATAGAGCACGTTATAAGTATACAAAACGAATATCTTTCTTTATCTTGAGCAAACTACTCAAGATGCCATAAGGCATTCTTTCTTTAATGGAATATGGATAACAGAAAAACCACCCAGGGCTAAGGTGGTTTTTCTGTTTTTACGCTGTATAGGATATACAAGGTTAGTTAACATAATCACTCTTTCCGGAACACATGAAAAAAGAGAACCCTTATGGGAGTAAGGATTCTAAAAGGGTCTCAATTATGAATTATGCAGCTTTTTATACATCCTTGATATGCCAACGTTTCTCCGAAAGGTGATTACTGAAAGAATGTATAAAAAGTGCACCTTTTATACATATGCTCGCATGAGAAAATATAGTATTTTCAGCAAAAATCTGTTATTATATGTCTGCACATGCATTTTATAGTAAAAAGCCACCTGTCCTGCAAATACTGGGTGGTTTTTTATTTTGTTACCTTTTCACTGTCACTGGACAATTTATAAAATCATATTATATTGTGTAAGAACAAGTCATCCATCTTTTATCAAAACTTTAGATAACCACACATATAGAAAAGCCCTCTATTAAGTTTGAGGGCTTTTCTTGTATCATCATTTTGCTATCTTTCTCATTTCCAAAATTCCTACCACTTTTTATTTTATTAAAGACACTAATATCCTTTGAGAGGGTGTTATACTAGTTATAATCCTAAATAAATTGGAGGTTATAACTGATATGTACATGGAATTCTATGAAAAAGTAGAAGGATTAGCAAGAGCTATTGGAGTTACTACTTCAACTGCTAAAAAATATTATTTACTTTTTGAAGAACATGGTTATAACTTTAAACGTAATCAGCAAGGACAACTCTTGTTTTCACAAGATGATATAAATTTATTTAAAGAATTAATGCTTTTAAAAAATGAAAAAGGCATGACCGTTCCGAAGGCTGTAAAAGAAATTATAAAAGATAAAGTTATAACGGACACAACCGATATAACGGATATAACTGCTACAACAGAAGATATAACGGTTATATCGAAACACGTCACAACCGTTATGACTGAATTAGACGAGTTAAAACAGCTAGTAAAAAATCAAAATGAGATTATAGAAAAGCAACAAGAGGACTTTAAAAAACAATTTCTAAAACAAGAAGCATACATAAAAGATAGTTTAGAACAACGAGATAAGACGTTAATTACAACATTGAGGGAAGTTCAAGAATCACAAAAAGAAATGGCTACTAGCTTGTCAAAAGATCAAGCTAAAAAGAAATGGTGGCAAATATGGTTAGATTAAACTACTCAAATTAATTGGGTAGTTTTTTCGTGTGTTGTAAAAATGTAACACACGAAATTTATAATTATCCAGCTGTCTTAAGACAGCTTTTTAAGCCTTAAGGCTTTTATTTTCTTCTAACGAAAAAAATAAAAAAAGACTCTTGCAATTCTATCAGCGAATTGCTATTTAATAGAGAGTGAGAAGGTATAACATCACTAAAGTAGGTTAACCCATTGATAATAAAGGATTTTATAGTAGTTTCGTACTTATCAAATTTGATAAGTATACTTATCAAATTTGATAAGTACGAAACTGGTTTGAAAATAAAAAAAGACTCTTATAAAAGAGTCTTTTAGAAAAATCTAACCGGAAGTTTACTTAAAACTTTTGACTTCATTAACTTTACAAATTGAATTTTCAAACCTTCTTCTATTTTATCTCGATCGCCTGCATAAAGAACATGAGGATTAATAAACAACGCGTAAGTTTTAACGTTATTATCCTCTACATAACCTTCTGAGCGTGCGATAATTCCTTTACTATATAAAGATTTAACGACTCTACTAACCTTTGATTCACTTGTACCCAAAGCTTGTGCTACAGCTCTTTGTGTCAAAGGTATAGGTTGTTTCTTTTTAGGGTCATCTACAATAGCATTAGATGAAAATCCAATAAAAGGAATCAAGCTCATTAGAAATATAATTTCTTCATTTTTTAAATAACCTATGCTTTGAAGATAAGCCCAATTCTCTTGTATTATTTGAACAAAACGAGCTTTGTTTTTAACTTTCCTTTGGGGAACTAACTTCATTCCAGCTGCATTAGCTTTAGCTTGAAGTTCATTGGCTGTTTCCATTTCTTCAGGACTTAAGATTTGTTCATTTTGAAGGTCTTTCAATCTAGCCTTTTTATTAGCCTCTGATAAAGATTGTCCTAAACTTGATAAGTTTTTTTCGTTTTTAGCCATACTAATTCCTCTCCTTATGTGGCAGGAATTAGTCCCTTATGATAGAATATGTACATCAATATGTATATAAGGGACCCATTCCCTTTCTTGTGTGAGAAACCGCCTGCCGTCCAAAGCAAGGGCGGTTTTTCTCATTTATACTAAATTCAACACTATCAATAAATTCCCTCTTTTTCTAGTCTTTTCGCAGTTTTTCAACGAATTCTGCACAAGACTACTTGTCTATCCTAAATTAATTCCAAATAACCCAAAGAACCATTTAAACAAGAAGAACATAGGTACCATAAAGAATGCTGCACCAGCTCCATACTTCACCCAATCTAACCATCCATTAAACACAACACCCAACTTAGCGTTCGAAATCATAGTCTTGCTGTTTTTTTCGACCTCGCTGAGTTCCGCCTTCGCTGTCGCGCTCAAGCTGTCGAACTTGCTCCCCAGGTTGTTGTTGATCTTCTCTAGCTCGTCCTTGATTGCTTGATTGTTTATTTGAAACTCGTTGCTCAGAAACTCCTGATTCTGTTTCATTTCGCTTTGTAACACTCTGATGGCCGTCTTCATCTCGGCCAAAGTTTTGTTTGTATGCAGCTTGTGTGTTTCGATGTCGTTCTCTAATTTGCTGAGCAACGTCATCGAAGTCAATTCCATTTCCCTCTGTACGTCTTGGCTCGTCTGTTTGATCTCCTTGAGCTCCTGTTCGATCATCATCTCTTTGTTCATGTTTTCTTTCAGAAACGTCGAGAGATAGCCCTCTGTCGCTCTGAGACGCAAAATCATTTCTTGGTATAACTGCTGTAACTGTTGTAACTCCTCTTTCTGCTGAACCTGCTGTTTCTCTTTCTCTTGTAACTTGTCTTTCAAAGCCATGTAAAATCGTCTCCTTTTCATACGCCAACCCTAATTTAGTGCCACGTACCTTTTTATTCGATTCTAGATGCTCATACGTGATGTTTTTGCCTCTTAAGGTCGCTTGGACGCCTTGCTCTTTTAAACGTTCCTGGAACTCTTCAAAACTAGCTGTCTGTTCCTTAGCTTGATCAATGGCCGTTCTAATTTCATCCTTCCAACTAGACTCACCTTTCTCAAGTAATGATTGTTCAGCTAATGTGTACCGAACATCGGCCGAGCGTTCTTCTACAATAGAAAGACCATATTCCTTACACAGTTCATCACTTATTTTGCGCCCATGGTCAATAGCTTCTTTGCCATGGGCATGAAACTTTCGGCCATCCTCATAGTTCACAGCATTGATAACAATGTGATTATGAATGTGATCCTTATCCGTGTGCGTGTAGACGGCCACCTCGTGACCTTTTGCCATCTTCTCAGCCAGTTGTAATCCAATTTTATTCGCTTGCTGGGGATCCACTTCATCTGGCTTAAACGACTGGATCACATGATGGGCTTGTATACCACCGCTTTTGCCCCATATTTCCCTTGTAGCTTTAAATTGGTTCCTTACATAGTCCACGTCGCAATCAAGCGAATTTGACACTTCAGCGCGCTTCTCAGCGTACTTCAGTAAAGCATTGGCGTTTTTCGTCGTACTCAGCTTAATTGTTGCCATGCTGCAGCCAGTCCCTTTTTGATTTCCTCAAGATTGTATACCAATCTCTCAAGCTCCTGTTCACTCAATTGCTCAATGTCTCGTGCATTGCACCATCTCGCAATCTGGTTCACATTGGTACCCACGGCGCGCAATTCCTTTGCGATGGCCAGAGCGCCCTCACGATTGATTTTCGGCTGCCGTACGCGTGTACCCTGTGCCTTTGCTTTCACAAAGGCAGGCACCGTCATTCCTACGTTATCCGCCATCAGCGATAGCCGTTCGAATTCCTCCTCAGTGACACGGAACTTCACCTGTTTAGGCTCGTTCCTACGCTCGCCTTTCGTCTCGCTCATTCCTTTATTCCTCCTTATGTTCACCTACTGAGCGTGGTGAACTTGGTGTAAAATTCCAGCTGTATGCTTCCATAATACACCAAACAGTCAGAATAAGGCAAGCTCTACAATTGGTACCCAATTGAGCTTGGTTATGCTTTGCATAACAATCCCCCCAACCCCCTTTTCAAGGGGGAGCCAAACCGCGGACGCTGTCCACACCTGCCAAAGGAAAGCTCCTTTGGAATAGCTTCTACAAACACCCCCCAACCCCCTCAATCTTTGAGGGGGCTCCCTCGCCGGTTGGCGTCAAACAAACGGGTTTGTTTGAGTGCCAAGAGGGTTTGGGTGCAGAGACATTGTCAATTCCTTAATGCTCCCTACGGTCCGCTTACCATTGACAATGCAGCTTATCTCCCCCTTTGTTTTGGGGTAGAGGCTGGCTTCTTATGTTTTTAATAGTGTTGCTTATCTTGGAGTAAGATGAACACTTTTGAACGGCCGAGCAGGCGGTTCGGCAGGTATACTTGCTCAAACAAGCCGATCCCCTATAACCTTCGTTTTGGGTATGTCGGCTTGGCTAGAGATCCAAACCTGCCGAAATTTTTTATGCAAGGAGAAGAGAGTGGAGATTTTTTAAGTGGGTTTCTTAAAAAATACAACTCGTACCTTGTATAAAAAATAGCGATTTTTAAGATATTAGCTATAATGCTCTCTACCTCTTAATTTTTCCTTAATTAATTTAGTAAGCAGAAAACAAAAAAAGCCCAAAAAATTAATTTGAGCTTTTGCTAGTTTAGGATCTTTAGATTAAACAATACTCCGACCAATAGGGACATGACTAAGGAGCATGCTAATTTAATTAGAAGGTTACGAAATAGTATATGTAATGCATGTCTAACTTGTTTCAAAAAAACATATATAACAATAAATTTGGCTTGTCCTCACACTTATCCTGGCTTTGCATATTATAAACTGACCATATTTATTTTAGCATCCTTAAACTTCTATTGGATCCCCCAAAGATTACTGTTCGAGTTACAGTAATTTTTGGGTTTTTAAAATGGATTTTATAGAAAGTAAATAAAAATATAGTGGAAATATTGGGTGAAGTGGAAGGCTGTCCAAACTCTTTTCATTACCTTGCATACTATAGAAGTGAGCATCCTCCTGCTCTTCCAATAAATCGGTTCTTTTATTATTATTAGGTTTAAAACTACTGTGTGGTGAACAGTAGTTTTTTCTATTTTAAGCTGTCTATATTATATAACCTTAGTTAACATAATGCTTATTCTCGGTACTAGAATTGGAAAAGGATCTTCATTAAATGAGGATCCTTTTATTGTGCTTATTTAACTTAAGTACTCGTTATTTTAATAAACAAATATAAATTAACGAATACTAGCTTTACGAAAACCATCGAATACACTGATTGCCGCCGATACTATAAAGCAGAAAACCCCAGCGCCAACTATCCACGATTTAAATTGGTTAACAGTCATAGTAAATAAATTCGTCATATACGTAATAAAATCTGGGTTGAGTAAATTTGGGTTTATTAATATAACAATAAACACAACGGTTCCAATTAGCTGAAGAACAGTATTGGAAATTGCCATTCTTTTCGTCCATTGTCCTTTTATCAATTTATAAAGAGATAATACTATTTCGACACCAATCACAATAACTACGACTGGCCAATACCCCATTAATACTTCTTGATTTATCGCTGAAGTAACAAATTCAAGTCCGTTTCCACTATCTCTATATACCCCTACAAGATGATTCGCATAAAAATAAAGCGTTGCCCAGATAGCAGTCCACATTAAACTTCCGAATACCTCAAATTTTGAAATGGTTTTTTTCTTAGGGATATAAGAGATATTCTTCAAATCATCGGGGGTCCATTTTTTTAAGCTTGCTGTTAATGGTTGCTCACCTTTTCCTTTAGCTGTTCGTTCTAAAATAGCAAAAACGAGTGTCAACCAAAAGAACACTTGCATACCTACTTCAATGATTCTCCATATACCGAAACCAAAGATATCTAAAATTACATTTATTACTGCTTCCTCGCCATGGTACCTTATAAAGTATTCAGCAATCATCGAGATCAATGAAATGACAGCAGCGATTGGTAAAATCATCTTTAATAACGTGATATATATATCATAATAAAGGGGGCCAATCAGGTGCATTGGCTGGTCGCGATAACCACTCGCTAATATTGCTGGATTCCCCATTTTTTTTAGACATTCTTTTACATCTTCTTCACTGTAATCATCAGGTAGCATATCCTCAATTGTGGAATGTAACTCAAGCGCAATATCCTCGCGATTTTTCTCAGGCAATCTCCGAGTAACTTCATGTATATAAACCTCAATTAGGTTCATTTTCTTCCTCCTCTTTTAATAATCTATAAAGCTCCTTAGAATTATCGATCCATTCTTTTCTTAAATGAAGAAAAACCTCTAAACCATATTCACTTAAAACATAATACTTACGAGGTCTACTTTCAGACTTATCCCAACTACTTGTTACCAACTCCTGTTTTTCTAAACGACGAAGTAATGGATATAAAGTACTTTGATCAATGACTATTCCTGATTTCTCAAGTAACTGAACAAGTGAATATCCATACTGAGGTGTTCGTAACTGACTTAA
>NZ_JBFTZR010000041.1:0-6759 GCF_056406695.1 Priestia sp. P1_B12_1
GCACTTTTTATACATTCTTTCAGTAATCACCTTTCGTAGAAACCTTGGCATATCAAGGATGTATAAAAAGCTGCATATTGGAGAGAAACCAACTCTTGAAGAATCCTTATACGCCAAGGGTTCTCTTTTTGCGTGTGTTCCGGAAAGAGGTATTATGTAAACTGCCTTTGTATATCATATACAGCTTAAAAAACGAAAAACCAACCTCTGAGTCCTAAAGGTTGGTTTTTTTGTTGAAAGGTGGAAATTATTTTAAAGAAAAAAATGGTTGATGCTTGGGAACATCTTGAGTAGTTTGCTCAAGTTCGTAAGAACTTATGTCTAATCAGTAGTTTTTTCTTCATGAGATATAGCAACTTCATCTTTATAATCAAAATCTGCTTTTTGACTGATTTTCCCTTCTTCAAAGATTACTTGGAATCTAATCTTCTTAATATTGTCCCAAGATCCTCTACCAAATAGAAATGGATTCATTTCATAAGTTCCAGTTCCTTTTCTATTCATAATCCCTTCTTTAACAAGCTTATTAATGTTGTTGTTTAAACTCTGAACTGTATTAAATCCCAATTCTTCAGCCATTTGTTTTTTTATGTATGCATTTAAAACAACGATGTTATCATAGGCCATTCTTTTTAGAAGAACATTTAATGTCTTCTGAATACCACTTGATAGGTTATTTATCTGTAAGATATTATCTAAATAAATTTTTACGTAATCGGGTTCTTTGGAAACGTATGATTCTTCGATATGTCTTTGAAATAGCTTTTCTCCATCATCATTAGTAACTGTTTCTTTAACTTCCTTATTGATTTTTTTTCTTTGTGTATCTCCGATTAAGTCCTTTTCCCAAGCTTTCAAATTCACACCTCTTTTATATTATGATTTATAATCTGTATCGTATTATAAAAATTAAATAATTTCAAGGTGTTTTGTTTATTTTTATAATCTATTTTAGATTATACTTTATAACAGATATGATTATGGTCTGTAACGTATGTGATTATAATTTATAATAAATACGATTATAGTTTATAACGTATACGATTATAGTTAATTCACAAAAATGCTGTTATATCAATGTTTATAGAGTTTTATCTCTTCTTTTCTTTTATTTTATATACATGTTTTTTGTGTTGTTTTGCTGGGTTCTGGAAAAAACCATTATGTTAACTAAAGATGTATGTCATATACAGCTTAAAAACAGAAAAACCACCTCAGCCCTGGGTGGTTTTTTCTGTTACATTTATTTTTACCAAAGGATTGAAGCCTTTCGGCGTCTTGAGTAGTTTACTCTGGATAGAATGTTTTAATTCATATAAAAAGCAGATAACCCCTGAATCAATATATTCAAGGGTTATCTACTAGTTCAATTTATAAACACGCGAGGACTTTGTAAATCATATGCCTCTTTTTAAAGGTCTATGACTTCTTGTCTATAAAAAAACAAACTACCCCTAAGTCGGTTGAAAGGTGGGGAGGTAGTTTGTTAGGTGTAATGGAGTATAAGCTAAGAAGGACGCTATCCATCATGAGTAGCTTGCTCAAAGGTTGCAGTAGCTATGCAATCTTTACATGTCAAATTTGAAATACCGTATTGCATAAGTAAAAGCAGGAAATATCATGTTGCATTTGAATACTAGTACTATACTCTTAAAACGAAAATGGGGGCTAGTAGGATGCTGGTAAAAAAAATGTTAAATGGAATTATGATGAAAGAAATCACCATTAAAGAATTAGCTGATCAGTATGATGTAAGCACTCGTACCATTCAATTAAAGATTAAGAAATTAGGCTATGAATGGGACAGTAAGGAAAGTATTTATCGCTACGTTGGAGAGGAATCAGAACCTTTAGATGTTGATTTTAGTACACTTATCTCTAAAAACAGTAAAATGCCAGCAGAACAAAAGCAAGCTAATAATGAAGTGGCAGCTAGTGTTAGCTATCTGAATGAAAGTGAAAGTACTAGCGATAGCCTTTCAAAAGCTAGTACAACTACTAGCAAAGTAGATGCAATTGATATCTTGCTGCAAAATCCAAAAGACCGTTCTAAAAGAGTATATAGAGGTTTTTACTTTGATGATGATGTGTTAAGTATTATTGATGGAGTCCCGAAAAGTTATAAATCAGAATTAGTAAATGAAGCGCTGAGAAAAGTGTTTAAGGAAAAAGGATTATTAGACTAAAAAGAAAAGCAGGCTTAAGCCTGCTTCTTTAGCCTTAAAGGCTATTTTATGGTTAAGAAGTACGTATTAGTTTTTGCGAGGGAACTTGATGCAAATCTTGAAACTGGTGAATAGCTTCTGTCATGGATAGTGTGTTCAACTTCTTTAAGATACTTCTTCTTTGATTCTTAATCGTACATTCTTCTTTATGGAGAATGTCTTGTATTTCAAAAATAGAATGACCATCAATAGTAAGAGCAAAGACTTCTCTTTCTGCTTGTGTGAATTGGTTCATGAATATCTTCTCTTTAAGGATTTTGCATTCTTCTTCTACACTTTTCAATCGAGCAACTTCATCAACTAAATCAGAAGCTACACTTAAGATATTTTCAATACCCATTAATAGTTTTTCGCTTTGATCCATGATAAGACCCTCCTATTTTTTGAGGGCAACCCATGCTATAATAAAAATGTAAATAAATTATCGTAGCAATGGGGTGTTTCTCTGCCAGGAGAAATGCCCTTTTTATTATTTAGTTTGGACTTGTTGTACCTTGGTTGAAAAACAATAAGTATTTTAAGTGTATTTCAAAAATGTATTTCAATTGTATTCAACCATTGATATAATGATATCATAACATAAAAGGTTTAAAATGGTAAGGGAGGATAGTTGTGTCTAAAATAGCTCGCACTTATAGATTATCACCAGAGGGAATAGAAAAGTTTGAATTGATAGTTGCTATTCATAATGAATTACAACAAGTTAGATTTAAGACAAGACTGTCACAAGCCGACGTATTTGAACAGATGGTGGAAGAACATTATCAACGTTTAACTATGGATGTAGGTCCAAAGTTTTTAGAAGAAGTTAAAAAGAAAATGAATAAGTAAGCATAAGAAAAGCCCTCAAGTTTTGGCCGACTAGGAGGACTTTTCAAATATACTGGTAAGAAGGGGTTAACCTTCCGATATATATCTTTATAAAACGTATTCTAACATAACAAGGTTAATTCCTTCCACAAAAATTGGAGGAATTAAAGTGGAAAGAGCTTTAGGTAGAGCTGAAAAAAAAGCTAGATTACGAGATATTGAGAATCAAAAAGTTTTGACCGATGAAGAATTGCAGTTAGCGAATGATTTGCAAGCTAAAGCCAACGCTGGAAAGATGAAGTTAGTTCCAGAAAGGAAAATAAAGAACAAGGCTAAATTCGCTCAAATTATCCAAGAAAACTGGCTCTATTTGATCCAAAATGAAATTTTAAAAAATGAAGAGATTATGTTTTTAAATAAAATTTTGGGGTTCATTGGTTTTCGTTCAAATTGTTTGGTACAAGATATCAAAGCAAAAGAACAAATTCCTATGACTCAAACAGAGCTTGCAGAGGCTTTAAAAATGAGCCGAACTAATGCTAATAGATTAATAAAGCAGTTAATAGAAAAGGGTATCATAGGGAAGTTTGAATCAGGCAGAGATGGTCTTAATGCTAAGATGTATGCTTTATATATAAATCCAAACATTATTTTATGTGGAGATCGTGATAATATAAATGAGACCTTACAAACTATGTTTAAAAAAAGATCTAAGGAATTAAAAAAATTACCAATAAGATTAACTTAAAAATCTCCTACCTAAAGGGAGATTTTTTTATTTGGTTGATATTTCATATGTATTGAATTCAATACTAAACTGTCTTGAACTCAATACATATGAAAAGGACTAAAAAACCTTTAATATCAAGGGTTAAGGCACTATTTTATAGTTGTCGCCTTCTCACTCTCTATTAAATAGCAATTAGTTCATAGAATTGCAAGGATCTTTTTATACTTTTTTCGTTAAAAATTTAAAACTTAAAATAGCTATTTGAAATACAAGGTTCGAGTAGTATTTTTTAAGAAAATCACTTAAAAAATCTCCACTCTTTTCTCCTTGCATTTCAAATTTCGGCAGGTTTGGTTATCTCGCCAAGCCGACCATACCCAAAACGAAGTTAATGATGATCGACTTGTGCTAACAATTGTACCTGCCGAACCGCCAGAGCAATCGTCCTAACCTTTTCTTTTTCTACAAGTTTAAGTTACGTAAAAGGGGACTAGTCCCCAAACCCCTAGCCAGCGCTCCACCCCAAAACGAAGTCAAACATCAAATTAATTAATCATTTACCAATTGATTAGGTAGGACTTTTTCAAACATTCAACGAAAATGTACATAGTTTCTTAATGAGTGATTAGCAATCAATTAATTAATTCGACTGATTAATTAAGGAGTGAGTTTGTATCATGGATTGGATGAATATTAATGAGATTTCAAAAGTTATTGATACACCTGCCCCAACTGTAAGGAGATATATTCAAAAACATCAAGCTTTTCTGAATACTAAGAAGCAAGGTAAAAAGATCTTATTACACCCTGATTCAATAGAGCTCCTGAAAAAAATCCGGAAATGGTATGTAGTTCATAACATGATTGATATGGAAATAGATAATAAGCTTAAAACCAGTGGTTACAAGGCTGTTATTGATGTTGAATCAATCAATCATGAATCGATTGAACAAGAATTGGACTCTTCTTCTTTAGATTTTGTGAAAGCTATGTTTAAAGAACAAAGAGTAATTAATGAGCAACTCATGGAGAATAACAAGTTATTAGTTGAAGAGATAAAAGAAATCAAACAAAGTTACCAAGAGAGTGAAAGTAAAAGAGAACAAAGGGATCTAGCTTTGATGGAAATTGTACGATCGATGCAAGAAACAAAAAAATCAATTGCTGCTTCAGAAGAAAAAAAGAAGTGGTGGGAGTTTTGGAAGTTTTAATTTAAGTTTTATAAACAATATAAGTTCCCACATTATTGACGACCTTAATAATATATCAGTAACAGCATATAGTATGTTTTTCATCATATTTAAGAGAAGATTTATTAAAAAATGGCACCTTAAAGGAGTCTTTTTCTTTGTACCATGACATGTTCTATATGATATTTACCCCTTATGTTTGTTATAGAGGCAATTGTCAGCTTTACTAAAAAATAAAAGCAAATAACATGTAATTTTTAAGATACTTTTCTATAGATAATATTGATTACGTTAGTAATCAGTTAACTATAAAAATCTTCTCTCTTTTTCTCCTGGTTTTTCATTGAATTATTTTTAGAATGTGATGATGGGGCCATTGGAAATAATGTCGGGAACTTACGAATAGATATATAGCATACATAGAAATAAGACCGCCTTATAACCTGATACATAATCGGCGGTCTTTGTTATTTCTATTCCAAATTCATGAAACGCAAATATAGTTGACTCGTATAAAAAAGATAGATAGGGATTTATAAAAAGGAGTGATTCTTTGTCTGAAGATAAAAAAGGCACAGGCTTAGCCTTAGGAATATGTTTTGGAATGGCAATGGGAGCTGCTATTGGTTTGTTGATGGATAATATAGCTGCGGGAATTGGAATAGGGATTGCAATTGGTGTAGCTATTGGAGCTAGTATCGATCAGAAAAATAAAAAGAAGTAAGCTATGTTTGGCCATTGTCAATGGTAAGCGGACCGTAGGGAGCATTAAGGAATTGACAATGTCACTACACCAAGACCCTCTTGGCACTCAAACAAACCCGTTTGTTTGACGCCAACCGGCGAGGGAGCCCCCTCAAGGGTTGAGGGGGTTGGGGGTGTTTGTAGCAGCCATTCCAAAGGGGCTTCCCTTTGGCAGGTGGTGGACGGCGTCCACGGTCTTCATGGAAAAGGGCATCCGTTTAGGATGTCTTTTTTCATTTTGGCGGAGCCAAACACAGGGAGGAACGCCGACCGCCACCTCGTAGAGCGCGCTCCCAATTTGATCGAAGATGAAAAATTGGTGTAGTGCGTTACACCATATCTAAAGTTGTGGTATGCTAGACCCAAGTACAGTGGTCGAAATGGGGGATTGAGGGATGGCCAAATATGGGATTATCCGCATGCAAAAGTTCCACAAAGATGCAATATTGGGGATCCAGAAACACAACCAACGAGAAGGCGAGAACAGTAAAAATAAAGACATCGATTCAAACAGAACGATGCTCAACTATGACTTGGTGAACGAGGACAACATTAAGTACCACGAAGAAATTAAGAAGATGACGGCCACGCGTGTGAAACGAAAGATTCGGAATGATGCGGTCCTCGTGGCAGAGTTCTTTGTGTCGGCCAGTCCGGAGTATATGCATGCGATGTCGCCAGACGAGCAGAGCAAGTATTTTGAAGCAGCATTGGATCATATCTCCGGGAAGTATGGCCAACAGAATATCTTGTACGCCACAGTACATAACGATGAATCAACGCCACACATGCATGTGGGTTTTGTGCCGATCACGGAGGATCGGCGCTTGGCGGCGAAAGATTACTTTCATGGCAAAACGAAGATACGTAGAATCCAAGATGACTTTCATAACTACATGAACAAACGTGGGTATGACATTGAGCGTGGCGAGCCGAGTGAGCTGGAGCATAAGAGTGTTCATGAGTTTAAGAAGCAAGAACGAGAAAAAGAGCTAAAGCAGTTGGAACAACAAGTGGCTCACAAGGAAAAAGAAATTCAACGCATGGACAATTTGGTGGA
>NZ_JBFTZR010000042.1:0-6627 GCF_056406695.1 Priestia sp. P1_B12_1
CCTTTAAACCCTGGCAATTTGCTAATGTTCCTATGAATTGTTGGAAAAATGAAGCCTCTATTCAAGAGGCAATGGATGACTTCTTATTTAACCAACTCCATTTTCTATCCTATGAAGAGGCGTTTCTCAACATAAAAAGTCAACATTTCAATAATCGTCAGCTCACAGGTCTCTTTCAGATGGCTTTCGATGCCCAAATGAATAACGTAAAAGAATGGATAAAACGCCAAGAAGTGCAGAAAGCCAACTAAAAATGTAGACAACTATCTTTATTGACTCTTGTTTCTCTCTCTTTTCTTTATAAAAAGATAGGCAGATTCCGTAAAAAAAAGAGGAAAAGAGAGCACAAATAATTCAGCAACTTTCATTACCCGAAAAGGACTCACTGCATTGTATAATGCTTGAGAAACATCACATCCTTGAAAAATATCGATACCTATGGCTTTCATATTTAACACGCTCCATTTAGTAGCTTCTTCTTTTTCATATAGGATGATACAAAAAACATTTGTTAAATATTACATAAAAAAACTATATGTGGTTAAAATAACCGAAAATAAAGAAGGAGACTCAAATCTATGCCTTCGTTGTTTAAAAATGGAAAACTAAAAAAGACTCGCCAGAAACAGAGTGAAAATAACTCTATTGATAATTCAGTAGAACATATACAAGATTCCTTATCATCCAATCTCGATACGATTCAACAAAAAACGGGAAAGAGTTCAGATGTTGTGATCCGTCAGATAAAAATGGGAAGCAATTCCGATATAGAAACAGCGATTATCTATGTAGAGGGTATTGTAGACAATCAATCGATTCAAGAATTCTTACTGGAATCCATGATGAAAGATGATAAGAAAACAAAACTGAATAAGCAAAATGCGTTAGACCTGATTTCTGACGATATGATGACCATTGGTAACGTATCACACATCCATAACTGGAATGACTTGTTTTCAACCTTAATGGCAGGTGATACTCTTGTTCTAGTTGACGGAATAAATCAGGCACTGAGCGCCAGTACCAAAGGTGGAGAAATACGTTCGATTGCAGAATCGAATACTCAAATGGTGGTACGAGGTCCAAAAGGAGCGTTTACAGAGTCAATCGGGACCAATACAGCCATGGTACGCCGAATCATAAAGACCCCTGATTTATGGACAGAATCATTCAAGATAGGTCGTGCAACCAATACGGATGTGACGCTTATGTACATCCATGGGATTGCCAATGATCAAGTCRTTCAAGAAATCCGTCAGCGMTTAAAYAAAATTGATATTGATAGCATYTTGGARTCAGGTTATATTGARCAACTKATTGAAGATCAAACAGCGACWYYTTTTCCCACTATTTATAATACCGAAAGGCCTGATGTAGTGGCTGGMAATTTGTTAGAAGGGCGCATTGCTATTTTCGTTGATGGAACTCCTTTTGTACTRRTTGCCCCRGCTTTATTCATCCAATTTTTCCAGTCGGCTGAGGATTATTATGCCCGTTTTGACATTGCCACATCGATTCGTMTGTTACGMATTGCTATGTTTCTGATTTCTCTTATTGCACCTGCTACCTATGTTGCTGTCACGACCTTCCATCAAGAGATGGTACCCACAACACTTGTTGTAGCCATTGCTGCACAGAGAGAATCCGTCCCCTTTCCAGCATTCGTGGAAGCTCTACTCATGGAGATCACCTTTGAAATTTTACGCGAAGCAGGGATTCGATTGCCAAAAGCCATTGGTTCGGCCGTCTCCATTGTTGGAGCTCTTGTCATTGGACAAGCAGCTGTTCAGGCGAGTATTGTATCCCCAGCGATGGTCATTATCGTCTCTATAACGGCAATTGCGAGCTTTGCTACACCTTCCTTTGATATGGCTATTTCGGCTCGTTTAATTCGTTTTTTCTTTATGTTAGGTGCAGCTTCATTTGGTTTTTATGGCATTATCCTCTGTCTTCTCATGATGGTCGTTCATTTATGCAGTTTACGCTCATTCGGTGTGCCCTATATGGCGCCATTCGCACCATTTATACCCGTCAATAATGGAGATACAGTGGTACGACTACCCTGGTGGACATTAAGACAACGACCGAGATTAATTAGTGCAAATACGATTCGAGAAGGGAAAAATCAACGCCCTCATCCTCCCGCATCTCGTGGTATGGTGAACCGAGACTTTGAAGAAGGTGACAACAATGAAGCGTAAAGGAGTTCTTCTTTTATTGATGACAACGATGACACTCTTGCTCTCTAGTTGTTGGAGTAAAAAAGAGTTAACCGACCTGGCCATTGTATCAGCCATGGGCGTTGACAAAACGGAAGATGGGAGATATACCGTAACGCTCCAAATTATTAATCCAGGAAACGTGGCTGGAGGACTGGTAGGCGGAGGTAGTACACAAAGTCCACCTGTTACCATCTATTGGGATTCTGGCGATAATTTAGTTGAAGCAAGTAGACGAGCTTCAACTAGGATTTCACGACGTGTRTATTATGCACATACGAATCTGCTAGTTATTGGTGAAAAGTTAGCAAGAGAAGATGGGATAAACGTTTTGATAGATGCTTTTGATCGAGATCCGGACTTTCGAGCTACTGCCACTATGGTAATTGCAAATCATACAAGTGCAGCAAATCTGGTCAAAACATTAACACCCGTTGATAAAATCCCAGCGAATAAAGTGCTGAAAACGTTAGAATTCACAGAAAGAAAATGGGGAGAAAACGTAAAAGTATCACTTCAAGACGTCATGATGGGGCTCGACTCTCCTGGAGGAAAAGCCGTTGTAGGAGGATTTCGTATGGTTGGAGATCATAAGCAAGGACGAACGTTAGAGAACCTTCAAGAAAGTGCGCCTGAAGCAACGCTTCGATCTTCTGGAATTGCTGTTTTAAAACAAGGAAAGTTAGTGGATTGGCTGTATGGAAAAACAGCAAGAGGAACGGTATGGATTCTAGATAAAATTCAAGGCACCGATATTAATATTAATTGGGGAGGGAGAAAAGAAGCCATTGCTTATCAAACTGTCCGTCAAAAAACAAGTTTGTCTGCTCAAATGAAGAATGGACAACCTCATATTTCCGTTCATACCCGTGTTGAGGGAGATATTGGTGAAATGGATGTCCCTGTAGATATCACCAATCCAAATGTCATTAAAGAAATTGAACAATCCGTGAGGAAAGAAATTAAAAAAGAGCTGAAGAAAGCTATTGAACGTGGGCAAAAAGATAAAACAGATATCTTTGGATTTGGCGAAGTCATCCATCGTTCGAGGCCAAGTGAATGGAAAAAAATAAAATCCGAATGGAATGATGTGTACTTTCCAAAATCAAAAGTCGATATTACTGTCGAAGCATATGTCCGCCGCGCAGGTTTACGAAATAAGTCATTTCTTTCAGGAGTGAAAGAGAATGACTAATGAAAAGAATGGAGGTACCAATTGAATGGAAAAAGCTAAAATTAGTGCAGTTCAATTATTTATTTTAATGGAACTGTTTGAATTGGGCAGTGCTTTATTGGTACCTCTTGCCATAGATGCCAAACAGGATGCCTGGTTGGCAATTCTGCTTGGCATGCTAGGTAGCCTGGTTCTATTTTTAGTCTATCATAAACTGTATACCTATTATCCCGACCTCTTGCCTACAGAGTACATGCAAAAGATCTTAGGAAAAGTCCTTGGAACGATACTTGCCGTTATCTATGTTCTTTACTTTATGTATGATGCTTCAAGGGTTCTACGTGATTTTGGTGAGATGTTGTTAACCTTTGCCTATGCTGATACGCCTTTATTTATAGCGAATGCCTTATTAATGCTGGTCATTATTTATACCATTCGACAAGGAATTGAGGTTATTGCTCGATCAGGAGAGCTCCTGTTTATTTTTATGTATGCCCTGGCGATTGTTGGATTTATTCTGATTGTTTCTTCAGGTTTAATCGACGTTACACGCTTAAAGCCTGTGCTTGAAGAAGGCTTGTTACCAGTCCTAAAAGTGGCAGTGACTCAAACACTGTATTTCCCTTTTACTGAAGCAATTGCGTTTACAATGATTTTTCCCTATTTGAAAAATCCCAAGAAGGCAAAAGTAACCATACTGTGTGTAATCGGATTAAGTGGTATCAATCTAGCTCTTACCATGATGATTAATGTGAGCGTGCTTGGCGTAGACTTGACAGCACGTTCCCAGTTCCCTCTTCTTAGTACGGTACAAGCTATTCAAGTCGCTGATTTCTTAGAACGACTTGATGTATTTTTTATGCTCGCTTTAGTGATTGGTATTTTCTTTAAAATTAACGTGTTATTTTATGCAGCTGTCATAGGAACAGCTAACTTATTTAAAATTAAATCACCTTCACGACTTTCATATCCTTTGGGGCTAGTCATTCTATTTATGTCTATCACCATTGCAAGCAATTTCCAAGAACATCTCTATGAAGGAATTCAAATAATACCATTAGTTCTACAAATGCCTCTCTTCACCATTATCCCTCTTTTGCTTCTCCTTATAGCTTTCTTAAAAAACAGAAAGAAACAGGGAGGATAACAGATTGGAATGGCTAATTTTCATATAGGATATTGGCGTTATTGTTAAAATCCTTACCTATGAAGAGAAGACTTCTAGCTTAGAACTATCCTTACAACAGATCTGATGTTTCTAGGCGACTTCCAAAAAAGTATAAGTGATGAAAAGGTTAAAAAACGATTAAAGAGAGTAAAAGATCAATTTGAATAAGACTAAAAAGGAGGTTCCAGTTCAATGGAGAAAGCCAAAGTTAGTGCCAGCCAGCTCTTTATCTTGATGGTTCTGTTTGAACTGGGCACTTCTTTATTACTACCTATCGCTATGGAAGCAAAACAGGATGCCTGGCTTGCTATTTTACTTGGAATGGTAAGCAGTTTTATTCTATTTTTAATTTACCATAAGCCTTATTCGTATTATCCCAATCTCTTGCCTATGGAATACATGCAAAAAATCCTAGGGAAAGCAATAGGAAAGGTAGTTGCTTTCCTTTATATCTTTTATTTTATCTATGATGTAGCAAGGGTTCTACGTGATATGGGTGAAATGTTGTTAACCTTTGCCTATCCGGATACCCCTCTATTTATCGCCAGCGCTTTATTAATTCTTGTCATTATGTATACGGTTCACAAAGGAATTGAAGTAATCGCCCGATCAGGGGAGATCTTTTTCATCTTTATATATATACTTGCGGTCATTGGATTTATTCTGATCGTATGCTCGGGCCTAATCGATATTACGAACTTAAAACCCGTACTCGAAAAAGGACTGTTACCTATCCTGAAAACTGTATATACTCAGATCTTATATTTTCCTTTTGGAGAAGCCATTGTGTTTACAATGATTTTGCCTTATTTGAAAAATCCCAAAAAGGCAAAAGTGACGATGTTGTGTGCAACGGGATTAACAGGTATCAACTTGACTATTACCATGCTTATTAATATTAGTGTACTTGGGGTTGGTTTGACTGAACGTTCCCAGTTCCCTCTTCTTAGTACCATACAAAGCATCCAGGTAGCTGACTTTTTGGAACGGCTTGATGTTTTTTTTATGCTTGCTTTAGTTATAGGTGGTTTCTTTAAAATAAGCATATTGTTTTATGGGGCTGTCATAGGAACGGCCAACTTATTTAAGATTAGATCACCTTCACAACTTTCTTACCCTATAGGTCTCATCATTTTATTTATATCTATGATGATTTCTAGCAATTTTCAAGAACATATCCATGAAGGGATAGGGGTAGAAATGTTTGTTCTACAAATCCCTCTCCTTGTGATTATTCCTTCTCTTCTTCTTGTGGCGTTCCTAAAAAACAGAAAGAAACAGAGAAGGTAACAGGTTTATTTGCAGCGTTTTTCTGAAGATGAAGCGATTCGTACAATCCGTTTCCCCTCTATAAGCTAGTCCTTATCAATGTAGATTTAGAATATGTGAGGTGATTTTTTATGTACACTTGGTTTTATGATCATTTTGTTAATACCATTCTATTTCCTCTTACTTGTATAATGACGGTAGCTATTCTATTAAGTATATATGCATACTTTAAATTTAAAAAAGCAAATAACCAATAACTTTTAGTTAATAAGATAGCCATCATAAGGAGGTAATTGTCTAGTGGAAAAAGCAAAAATTAGTGGGAGTCAACTATTTACCTTAATGATGCTGTTTGAATTTGGAAGTGCTTTTCTCCTCCCTGTTGCTATAGAAGCGAAACAAGATGCTTGGCTATCCATTATGTTCGGAATGATAGGAGGAGGTATCCTATTTTTAGTCTACTATCAACTGTATCGTTACTACCCTGACTTATTACTTGTAGAATTCATCCCAAAAATTATGGGGAAATGGATTGGTCGTTTCCTTTCATTTCTTTATATTTTCTACTTTGCAAACCTTGCTGCCAGAGTCATTCGGGATTTTGGGGACATGTTATTGACATTTGCCTATCCTGATACTCCCTTATTTATTGTCAATGCGTTATTAATGTTTGTTGTTATCTATACCGTTAGTAAAGGAATCGAAGTTTTGGCAAGATCTAGTCAGCTTCTATTTATGTTAATCTACCTGTTTGCCATTTCTGGATTCATTCTTATTGTATGTTCTGGTTTAATTGA
>NZ_JBFTZR010000043.1:0-5298 GCF_056406695.1 Priestia sp. P1_B12_1
TAGGTAGGAAACTTAAGAAAAACAAGGAGGTGACACAACATGGCAAACAACAACAGCAGCAACAACAACGAATTATTAGTATATGGTGCTGAACAAGCAATCGATCAAATGAAATATGAAATCGCTAGCGAATTTGGTGTAAACCTTGGTGCTGATACAACTGCACGTGCAAACGGATCAGTAGGTGGCGAAATCACAAAACGTCTTGTACAAATGGCTGAGCAACAACTTGGCGGCGGACGTTTCTAAGACAACTTTATAATTGATGGCTGAAGGAAGAATGGGTCTCCATTCTTCCTTTTTGTACGAATAAAAAGGTAAGGAGAGATCATATGCAGCAACATCAATCAGCTAAAGAAAAGGCGGGTTTTACTGAGAAACCAGCAGCTTCTGCAACAAATGCACAAAAAGTAAAACAAGAAATCCAAAGAGACGTAAGTGAAGGACAAGGTGCCATGACTTCTCGAGAAGCAGGCGCAATGCGCGATTAAAAATCAATTTGTGCGGTTTTTAATCCTCGATTCTTTGTACAAAAACCTAAAAAAGTACCTCGATTAACTGAGGTACTTTTAGCACTCTACTCTATTTCGGCGCGGGAGCTGCTTTGACTTCGATTGTTTCATCGAGTACATGCTGGTGAAACACAAAGGCAAACATTCTGATTCTAAATATATAAAAGTCGATCCTGCCTTGTTCACCTGAAAAATAACTAGTTTGTATTTTGTCCCCCGCCATTCAGCCCTTCTTTTATGTACGCGTTAACCTGACTATTTGAAAGCAATCCAATATGTCCAATGCCATAAAGTTGAATATTTCTTGCTCCTTGCAGCCTAGAGAGACTATTAGCAACAATTTGATCATTTATGCTGTAGATCGACGTATAAAGAATTTTTTGATTGAGATCTGTACCCGGGAGGGCTGTCGAAGAAACTAAACCATTCGCTCCTCCTAACGTCACGACATTTTCAATCTTATTCCCTCCCCCTAGATATTTAACATAGTACAGTGTGTTTGCTCCCCCCATACTATGAGTAACAATATCTACCTTTTTAGCTCCCGTCTCTTTCAACACTTGATCAATGTATCGAGCAAGCTGAGGTCCATTATTCAAATTGTTGCCTGTCTTATCTATAAAATCAATAGCATAAAGATCATTGCGATCCCACCCTTGAGCAATTAAATAGTTTTTGATAGCAATAAAGTTATAGGACGCGCCGCTGATTCCATGAACAAGAACAACCGGATTGTGATTTGCTTCAGCCCTAGCATTCGAAGGCTGAATTCCTAATGCAGATACAACCAGAGATAAAGCAAGAATTAATGCGACAAACGTTTTCTTCATTTCTTTTCTCCTCCTCAAAATATGTAAGTAACAACATCTATAGATTATATATAAAAATCCTAATATGGTAAACTTATACTTATAAGTTATTTAAAGTTATATTTTTTGTTATCTGTGGTATTTTTTTATAATAACTTATATGACAATGAGCATTACCTACTTCTATTACGTTAGATCCTTTTTATAATTTTTAAAAACCTCCCCCCCCGGAAATAATTTTGAGGGATCGTACGAAAAATAGGCTTATATTTTGTTTTCTCTTCTTGATTACTGTCCGTTTTATGTTAACTAAGAAGGAATATCACATACAATCTAAACACAAAAGAACTACTGCTCTTGAACAGCAGCTCTTTCTCTTTATACGTAAATATTTTAAAATACCTTCAGTAGCATGCTCGGAGGATTAAATATTAATTTATTAAGAACGTTTTCTAATCATCTAACCTTTTACGGTCGTCTGCTTGGGGAGGCTTTTCCATCCACTGATTATCAATCATATCTTTCCCAATACGGCTATAAATCCACAAGCTATCCAAGGCCGCCTTTTCACAGTGTGCTGAAATATCGGCTCTCATACTTGCAATAAGAGTTGCGTTATAATAAGTGACTGCTATACCAAAAAAGAAACCCGTTTGAAGAAGCATAAGCCGATCTGAAAAAGGAGCAATATTGGAATTTGTAACCTCTGTTTCGCATGATTTAGGCAGATGAAGATTGTCTTTGGTTAATAAGGATGAAAACACATCAATGTGTTTGTTTTTTACTTGCAGGCTTTTTTCTAATAATGCTCGTACGTTTTGATTTTTTGAAACTTGTGAAAAGCCAAGGATCATCGCTTTGGCAATAAATGTTTTGTTTAAATTAAAATAAGCATGTCCACTTTCTATTATATTTATCGGTCTCTGTTTACCGAACACATCCGTTACATAGTGGTAATGTTCAATCATTTCCACCTTATTAGGTGTTATATAGGTAGGTGGTTGCTGATAAAGTTGCTTGGAAACAAGAAGGTCCTTAGTTTTTTTATAAATCTCCATCGCATCAAGGTTGCATTGATAATAAAAATCTACAATGTCTGGGCGTAAGGAAGTCGTAAATGATAAACTCATTTCATTATGTCCGTGTGTGCTCATCATATAAAGGGATTTAAGACACAAAACGTCCGTAAATAGAGGAGGAGCTTCTAAGTTTACGTCTTCTTCTGTAAATCCTTTAGGAATAGGAAACTTCTCTTTCTTAAATAATGCTTTTAAAGCATCTATGTGTTTAAGTGAAGAGCCGTTTGAAAAAGGCTATGTATCTCAGGATCTTAAATTGTGTGAAGCATATATTTATTTACACATACAGATAATGTTTCACGGATATAGTGTGTCCATAAATTTGCCATTTCCGGAGATGTTAATCGATTCTTTTTTTGCAATTTTCTGTTCCTCCGTATCAAAGCTCATTTTTTCTTAACTTCCCCTCCTTTTTAGCTTTCATACCAGTTAGCTTTTCTTTTAATATTTCCGCTAAAAAAGAAAAAGCTGCTCAAATGAGCAGCTTTTAAAAAACACATACTTAATGAAAGATGAGGAATTGGGGTTCCTATGTTCTTAGTTTGCCCACAAACTCGAATTTTATTCTTCTTCCTACCTATTCATGCTTACGATGTTCTCCGTATAATGATTTATCATAAACGGAGTCACCCTTTGCAAAAGGAGAATCTTCTCTACTTCCTAAGAACTGATTTGTTTTTGTCTCTCTATTAGCTTTTACTAGCAATAATACTTTTCCTTTTTGCAGATCATCTGCATAAGGTCCTGCTTCTGTAAGAGGGACACCTAAGTTAATTAAACACTTTTCTACTCTTGCTTTATCACTACGAATCTCTTTAGGGTGATCTGGTGAAAACATATGTTTAATTTTATCCATAATCGACTCATCTTGGTGATTTTGTGCTGTGGTTTCAACTTTCTTTACGTCAATTCCCTCTCTGCTTTCTACTCTCGAATAGTCCTCTTTATCGATATCTTTGCTGGTTACAAGAGAAAGGTCCTTCTCTTGAAAACCTTGTGTCTTTAAGTTTTGAATAGCGGTTACAATATCTTCTTCATTATCATACGTACCTATCACGTTTTTTGTCACGAGCAGTTCCTCCTTCTAGTAAAAAAATGGTTTATATCAATTAATTCGTTTATGGTACTTGTAATACCCTGGCCTCTTTTTCTAAAACATTCAAAAAATTAGACAATCATTGTTTAGGTAGATAGCCCTTACGGAAACGCCAGCACCAAAAGTTCGCAAAGTATTAAAAGCGATTCAACGAAGCTACGGAGCTTCATGAAAGGATCGCTCATTATATAATTGATATGATAATGAAATGTATCTGCCAATGCTATTGAAGAGCAAGTAGGAATCGCTTGTGACACCGCTATTGACTTCCGTGCAAGACTTCGCTTTCCACGGGCGGGCGCTAGAAGCAATAAAACATATGAAACCTACGTTTACCATCATAATAAAAAGATCCGAACGATAAACCGTTCGGATCTTTTTAAAATACGTTTCTCTCATTCTCTTTTTAAGGGAAGATTTAATTGAAAAAAATCAAGATTAATTATTGTTTTGTTTATATTCTGCATCAAATGAGTTTTCACCGGCATGAACAGACAGCAAAGTATCAGCATAGCCAACCAGCCTGTTGACCAGCTCATCTGCAATTGCATAAACCAGAGGATGGATTTCTGCTCTAAATAGTGCTGGATCATCTAAAATGACTGTAGTGTTAATAAACATATCTCTATTTCCATAAAGGTTATAATGAATCATTGCCTTTCCTGCAGCTCCACCTGTTCTTGGATCTTCATAACCTGGAAGAAACACGTACCATTCTTCTGCTGTAGCAGACCGGAAATTTTTCGTAAAGGTCATTCCGTTGATCACTTTTTCAATCTGCATTTTTTGTTCCAAATGAGCTGCATCTACAATTTTCTTCTTCATAACGCACTCCTCATCACATTAGCTGAATTCTCCGTCAGCAGGCGTAGCCTCTACAGCGATTTGATAAGCATCTAAAATGGAGTCACGTTCCTCAGGATCGGTCAATCCAACAAGATATTGTTCACCCTTTTCATCTTCAATGCGCATCAACAGCACTTCCCCGTTCGATTGCAGCAAAGCATAAGTCTGATTTCTCATATCAAATAAAGCCTCCACTGCATATTGCTTTTCAATACCTCTTTCATCTTCAATGGTTATAAAATCTCTTTCCCTACTCCTCACTTCTCGTTCACCTCCACTAAAAATCTTCCCGGTTACTTTACCCGTTCTTCTCTGTTTCTATAATTTTATAAAATGAAATTCAATAGCCACCGCTAGTATGGAGTTTGGTTATAGATATAAGTTATTTATTCGTCTATTGGAGAGTGAAACTTTAAGAAATGATTAAAAAAATGTTTTTACGATAACGTGTTGTGAATGACATTCATGGCAATAACAATTAATTTCTAAAGCATCTTCTGTGAGAGTATGTATAGTTTCTTTTCTGCACTTTTTACAGTATTCTTTTTTCTGACGTGTTTTTGACAATATAACCTCTTCCTCTCTTGCATTTTTAATTTTATGTTTAGTATAAAAATAACTATTGATACGGTATTTAAAGAGGATTGCAATGGCGATTGCAATCCTCTTCTCACATGGAAACTTTTAGATAACAAGGAAATGAAACATCTAATCCCACTTTTTACAGTGTCAGTTGTTTCTAAAAATTAGTATGTCACCCTGATAAGGAAATAAACACCCATAATTTACCGTGTATATACTTCTTGGCCCCTAGGAAACTTAAGAAAAACAAGGAGGTGACACAACATGGCAAACAACAACAGCAGCAACAACAACGAATTATTAGTATATGGTGCTGAACAAGCAATCGATCAAATGAAATATGAAATCGCTAGCGAATTTGGTGTAAACCTTGG
>NZ_JBFTZR010000044.1:0-5217 GCF_056406695.1 Priestia sp. P1_B12_1
AGAACGAGGTCTATCTATTGCCCACACAGAACGAGGTCTATCTATTGCCCACACAACCATTATGCGGTGGGTTCATCAATATGGACCAGAATTAGATGAACGCGTACGACGTCACCTTAAGACAACAAATGATTCTTGGCGAGTGGATGAGACCTATGTGAAAGTGAAAGGAAAGTACCGTGCCGTTGATTCTGAAGGAAATACCATTGATTTTTATTTAAGCAAAACAAGAGACATGAAGGCTGCAAAGCGCTTTTTTAAGAAAGCTTTGCGGTCTCCTCATGTTTCAAAGCCCCGTGTGATCACAGTAGACAAGAACCCAGCTTACCCTATAGCCATTGAAGAGTTGAAAAACGAAAAAAAGATGCCAGTAGGCATCCCAATAAGGCAAGTAAAATATCTCAATAACATCGTGGAACAGGATCATCGGTTTATTAGAAAACGAGTTCGTTCTATGTTAGGGTTGAAATCCTTTAGCACAGCTACATCCGTTATTTCTGGAATAGAAGCCATGCATATCATCAAAAAAGGACAACTTGTTTCACGGAACCAGTCTGTCCAAAATCAAGTGAAGTTTATCCATCAACTATTTGGAATTGCTGCCTAAGACCAGATTCCACTTGAGAACTTTTCGCCTCTTTATATCTTTCTTCAATATTTGCACCAGAACCATTATTTTCATAACAATCCCTCAGTTTTTATTAAAGAGACAATTGAAAAGAGCATTCCTGTTAGAAAACATGATAGTGTAAGGTTACTTAGCTGAAAAAAGGTGAAAAACAAGCAAGTTGATATAAAGGTCCAAAGCAACCATAAATGATAACTTTTTAACTTATTGCGCATCTACTTTTTCAGCTTTCCAAAAATTTTCACTAAAGACATCTGAAAATGCTTTTACGGTGTTTGTTAATTCTTCCATATTATTATCGACTCCTCCGACTTCAATTAAAATTGAGTTATTGGATAAATCTTGGTTATACAAACCGTTATTGCCACTTGTTTTTCTTTTAGCTAATACGCCCCTACTCAAACCTGGATATTTTTTTTCTAAACCTTGGTGGAGTTCTTTAGCCAATTTGAAATTTTGATCAAAATGTGGATTTGATTCCCCTAAAACAATCATAATTTTTGCGTATGGCTTTCCATTTATAATGGCAGTAGTATCCTTTTCTCTACGAGAATCTCTATGGATATCGATTAAATATTGAACATCTTTGTTTTGTTGTAACGCAGTTTCTACAACCGTTCTAGACATATCATAAGCACGTGATGGCTTCCACCTCTTCTCATTAAGTTCTTGAGTCATGTTGGTTGTATCTACTTCTGTCCCAATGCCATCTGCTTTTAATTCCATTCCTAACATTTTACCTACGAGTGTAATATTCGTTTTATTGTCTACTGCCTTATCTGCATCTTTATCTCCTTGTAGGCCAATCAAAGGAAGGAATGATTCCCAACTATGCGTATGATAAATATAGACAACTTTTTTGTCGCCCGTGCTTCTTTCTTCTTGTTGATCAGATTTCTCTTTCTTTTGACTTTCCTCATATTTTTTGCTCTCTTTAGGATCAAGCTCCCTTTCCCCTGAGATACTTTCTAAAGGTGGAGCAGAATCGTGAGGAATATTGGTGTAATCCGTCCCTTTACCAGCTAAAAGGATATTAGAATCATAAATTAAAAAGCCAGGCAACTCAGATCCAAATAAGCTTCGCGCATCTGCAACCCTTATATTCGTAGCAAGCTGTAACGCAACGGAATATAGCGGCGGAGAAGAGAATTGTTTATCAAATGCATAAGAGAATTGATGATTTTCTGTACTCATAAGATAAAACAGACTTTGTGCTTTATAGTTAGATAAAGCTTGATAAATAAATGTAGAGCGAAAGTTATGTTGCAATGAGGAGTAACTAACTGCCAAAATACCTGATGACGTTAGAATAAAAAGAGTAATAATAAGAATAAGACCTTTATAAGAAATAATGAAAAATTTTCCTTTCGACTGAACCCTTTCCTGTTTCTTCATAAAAATCTTTTCCTCCTCTAAAAATTATATATATATCGGCCATATCTAAGAGGAGAGTGTTATCTATTAATTACTCTATTAAATCTAAAACGAAATATTACATTAATTTACTTTTGTTATATTTGAGACCTATCATTTCTTGTGAAATACAGATAGAAAAGTTTTAATAAAGTATAAAAAAATACATAAAAAAGCGCGCCTAAATATAGTTTAGGCGCGCTTTTTCCACCACGTTTGCCTCGAAATCACATTCTATTATCTTTTTTGGATATTATTGTATAATTTTAGAGTCCGTTTATATGAAAAGCTAAGGGAGATAAAATATTGAAATGAAAAATAATATTGTATTTGGAGTTTGTGAGGATAAACAAAAATATATAACGAAAAGAGGCAGCTATGCTGTTATATATGATAGTCAAAGGTCGAGTGTTGCGTTAATTAAGAATCCTAAAGGAGATTACTTTTTACCAGGTGGTGGCCTTGAAAATAATGAATCATTAGAGGAGTGTGTTAAAAGAGAGTGTTTGGAAGAAGTAGGTTTAAAAGTTAGCATTCAAAAGAACATAGGAATGGCCAAGCAATATTTCGAATCTCCTAATGACTATAAATGTTACCTTAGTGAGGGCCACTTTTATATGTGTAAACAATTAAGCAAAAAACATCCTTTAGAAAAGGGTAATACCCTTCTATGGGTGAAACCTTCTTTAGCAATAAAAATGTTAGTACACGATCATCACAAGTGGGCAATATGGCAATTGTTAAAAATAAATAAGGAGGCATAAATATGGATAAACAAATAGTCATTGAGAAATATACGTCCAATTGGGCTTTATCTTTTAACGAAGAGAAAAAGCTTTTAAAAGATATTATAAGCGATATAGCTATATCAATTGAGCATATTGGGAGTACGTCTGTGAAGGGATTAGGAGCTAAACCAATAGTAGATATTATGATTGGAGTTTGTGACCTAGAAGAAATAGGTGACTTTATTGAACCACTAAGTAATATTGGATATGAACATGTATTTCATAAGGAGTTTCCAAATAGAAGGTTCTTTAGAAAGGGATTATGGAGAGCAGGTACACATCATTTACACATATATAGATACGAAAGTGAAGAATGGAATAGTAATATTTTATTTCGAAATTATCTAAGAAAACATCCAGATGTACGCAACCAATATAATCAGTTGAAAATTGAATTGGCTCAAAAATATAGTTGTGATCGAGTTAAATATACAGAGGCAAAAGGACCGTTTATAACAGATGTTATTCAAAAAGCTAAAGATGAAAAAACGTTGCAATAACACGTTTTATTTTAACTTAAAGAAAATATTAATACATATTGTTATTTAACCAATAGTAATAGTGTCCATGAAACTATACTAACTCCTCAAGTAAGCTGTATAGCAATTTGCAGGAAGTAATTAAAAGAGCGCTACTTGACGTAGCGCTCTTTAGTAAAAATGTAAAGTTTTTAAAGGTACTATTATTTTAGCATAGTAGGTGAAAAAAAGGTTGATTTAATTGCTTTTATTTTTGAAAAATAAAAGCAATCTTAAATTATGTAAGTAATAATAAATTATTTTAGAGAAATGACTAGTCGGAAATATTTCATTCATCAAGTATATATTCATAAACTCTAGTATTCTTCCATAAAAATAAGGTATAAACACTTATTTTCATGGAGGTGGAAATAATTAAATTAGGTTATTTATTTCAAATATTATTTCTTATATTAGCTATTACAATAGCAACACCCATATTAATAGTCACTCAATTTAGCCACTCAGATAAACATAAGGAAACACTACCAGTAAAATATACTCAAACACAAATTAAAAAAGATACAGAAGAAAATCCTTCAGAACCTGCAGTAGAGGTATCAGTTTATAGAAATCAATTAAATACTATAGAAAATATTCCTTTAGAAGATTACGTTGTTGGAACAGTTGCCTCCGAAATGCCTGCTAACTTTGAAAAAGAAGCATTAAAAGCTCAAGCATTAACAGCTAGGACATATATAATAAAGAAGATGTCTTCTGAAGATAGACTAGGAGCCACAAAAGAAACCCCTATTATTGACACAACTCAAGAGCAAGTATATAAAAATAAAAAAGAATTAAAGGAACAATGGGGGAAAAATTATAGCAAAAATATCAAAAAAATAAAAGAAGCTGTTAAAGAAACAAATAATCAAATCCTTACATACAATAATAACCCAATTGAAGCAACATTTTTTTCTGCTAGCAATGGCTACACTGAAAACTCCGAAGAATATTGGTCACAAAAAATTCCTTACCTTCGAAGTGTACATAGCAAATGGGATTTAAAAGCACCTAATTTTGTATATCATATGCAGCTTAAAAACAGAGAGACCTACTGATCATCCCTTCAGCAGGTCTCTCTGTAACGCAATCTTATTTTTTGATGATCCAATCCATCTTGAGTAGTTTGCGCAGGATGCAATAATTTATTCACGGTAGGAGGCCAAAGGTCCTTCAAAATAAATAATTTGTGAAATTCGTATATGTAGAGAACGATCCTCTAAATTGATTTGAATATGATCTACGGCTACTCCAGCGTTCATGCCTTCAATTCTACCTGCTGTCGTCATTAATGCTATTTTTTGACCTTGGTGTCTACTTAAGTGTTGTACAAATACAGGATCTAGATGTGTGACATATTCATTTGGCTGAGGAACACCCTTGATTGGATATATCTGAGAATGAAAGGCAGGCATTTGATTAACATACCCTGGTTGATCAATAGGTTTCTGTATTTTGTTTCTTTCTTTATTTGTATTCAAATTAAATATACCTCCCTGTATATAAACGAAAATTGTTTAGTTCATCCTATGCTTAAAAAGGGACATGTATTATTCTTATGGGTAGATTCTTAAGGAGGTTATGAAATTTGAAGGCTTTCTTGTATTTAATTTCGGATAACTGTGATTATATTAACTAAAATTGAACATCACATATCGTCTATAAAGGTAAAATACTTTTTATACGTACATAAAGGTTTATTTTATTCACTAAATAGACGTCATGTTGTTTGATTCTACATAGTCTATAAAGGTGTACCTTTTTAGACTTTCGAGAGTTATAGAAAAAGCCCATATTTGTCGTCATAAAGAGTAAATGATGAAACTCTTATTTTTATAACAGAGTTTATTCATTTACTTCTTATTAT
>NZ_JBFTZR010000045.1:0-4561 GCF_056406695.1 Priestia sp. P1_B12_1
AATTTTTCTACATTTTATATAAATATAAAAGCTTGATTTGGCAGATAAACTTGTACATATTTCATTCTACTAGAGTGGACTCAGATTTCTTAATACTGGCTCTATTTCTAAAGAAAGCCACAAKAAGAAGCAAAAGAGGAACTAYGACTTGAAGTGGAATATCTAGATAAAATGGTAGTGTTTTAATCCCCTCTTGTACAAGCTCCTCATAATTATTGGCTAGMGACAAGGAATAGAGTAAAATAACAAACCCTAAGGGGTAGCATAAGYTAGATGAAGATTTAATCTTAAATAAATTTGTTGTACCTATCACAACAGCATAGAAAAACACACTTATTCTAAYAAAYCCTCCAATAACGGCTGCAAGCATAAAAAACACGTCAAGACGCTCTAAAAAATCAGCTACYTGAATACTCTGAACMGTACTTAAAAGAGGAAATTGTGAACGTGCTGTAAGACTTACACCTAATACACTCACATTTATTAGCATAGTAATCATTAAATTGRTCCCTGTTAATCCAATAGCGCTTAATCCAATAGCGCTTAATCCAATTCCTTTATTCATATTTTTTACATAAGGTAAAATCATCAAAAACACAACCATTTCACCAAATGGAAAATATATATTTTGAGTCAAAGCAACCTTTAAAGGTAAACCAATTCCTTCTTCTAATACAGGTTTTAAATTAGCCAARTCAATTAAACCAGAACATACAATAAGAATGAATCCAGAAATGGCAAACAGRTAGATTAACATAAAYAGAAGCTGACTAGACCTTGCCAAGACTTCAATTCCTTTGCTAACGGTATAGATAACAACAAACATTAATAAGGCATTGACAATAAATAAGGGAGTATCGGGATAGGCAAATGTCAATAACATGTCGCCAAAATCCCGAATGACTCTGGCAGCAAGGTTTGCGAAATAGAAAATATAAAGAAATGAAAAGAGACGACCAATCCATTTCCCCATAATTTTTGGGATGAATTCTACAAGTAATAGGTCAGGGTAATAACGATACAGCTGATAGTAGATTAAAAATAGGAGACCTCCCCCTATCATTCCGAACATAATGGATAGCCAAGCATCTTGCTTCGCTTCTATAGCAACAGGGAGAAGAAAAGCACTTCCAAATTCAAACAGCATCATTAAGGTAAATAGTTGACTTCCACTAATTTTTGCTTTTTCCACTAGACAATTACCTCCTTATGATGGCTATCTTATTAACTGGAAGTCATTGGTTATTTGCTTTTCTTAACTTAAAGTACGCATATATACTTAATAGAATGGCTATCGTCATTATACAAGTAAGAGGAAATAGAATTGTGTTAATAAAATGATCATAAACCCAACTATAAATAAAAATCACCTCAAATATTTTAAATCCTTATTAATAAATAATTACCTCTAGTAATTCAATAGATCTTAATAATTGCTTCATCCTCAAGCACTACTATACATAAAATATTTCTTTTTACGTCTTACTCCTATTTTTGAAGAAAGCAATAAGGAGAAGCAAAAGAGGAATAACTGCGAAGAGAGGCATTTGCAGAACTAATGGTACTATTTGAATTCCTTCATGGAGATGTTCTTGAAAATTGCTCGCAATCGTGATAGACATAAATAGAATGACTAGCCCCAACGGATATGAAAGCCGTGAAGGTGATTTAATCTTAAATAAGTTAGCTGTTCCTATGACAGCCGCATAAAATAACACGCTAATTTTAAAGAAAATACCAATCACTAAAGCAAGCATAAAAAATACATCAAGACGTTCTAAGAAATCAGCAACTTGAATAGCTTGCACCGTACTAAGAAGAGGGAACTGTGAACGTGCTGTCAAATCTACGCCTAACACACTCACATTAATCATCATCGTAAGGGCCAAATTGATGCCACTTAATCCGATGACAGACAGTATCGTTACTTTAGCCTTCTTGGGATTTTTCAAGTAGGGAAAAATCATTGTAAACGCAATGGCTTCCGTAAAAGGAAAATACAGGGTCTGAGTCACTGCTACTTTTAGAACCGGTAACAAGCCTTCTTCAAGTACGGGCTTTAAGTGTGTAACGTCGAGTAAACCTGAAGAAACAATCAAAATAAATCCAACAATCGCCAGAGCATACATGAAAATAAACAGGAGCTCTCCTGATCGAGCAATAACCTCAATTCCTTGTCGAATGGTATAAATAATGACCAGCATCAATAAGGCATTCGCTATAAACAAAGGCGTATCGGCATAGGCAAAGGTTAACAACATTTCACCAAAATCACGTAGAACCCTTGAAGCATCATACATAAAGTAAAGAACATAGATAACGGCAATTATCGTTCCAAGGACTTTGCCTAAGATCTTTTGCATGTACTCTGTAGGCAAGAAATCCGGATAATAGGTATACAGTTTATGATAGACTAAAAATAGAGCCAGGCTACCTAGCATGCCAAGTAGAATCGCCAACCAGGCATCCTGTTTGGCATCTATGGCAAGAGGTACCAGTAAGGCACTGCCTAATTCAAATAGTTCCATTAAAATAAATAATTGAACTGCACTAATTTTAGCTTTCTCCATTTAATTGGTACCTCCTTTCTTATCGTTACTGATTCTCTTTTACTCCTGAAAGAAACGACTTATTTCGTAGGCCAGCACGACGCACATAGGATTCTACGGTAATGTCGACTTTTGATTTTGGGAAATGCACATCATTCCATTCGGATTTTATTTTTTTCCATTCTTTTGGTCTCGAACTGTGAATGGCTTCGCCAAATCCAAGGAAATCTGTTTTATCTTTTTGCGCACGTTCAATAGCCATCTTCAACTCTTTTTTAATTTCTTTCCTCACTGATTGTTCTATTTTTGCGATGACATTTGGATTGGTGATATCTACAGGTACCTCCATTTCACCAATATCTCCTTCTACACGGGTATGAACTGAAATATGAGGTTGTCCATTCTTTATTTGAGCAGACACACTTGTTTTTTGACGGACAGTTTGATAAGCAATGGCTTCTTTTCTCCCTCCCCAATCAATATTAATATCGGTACCTTGGATTTTATCTAAAATCCATACCGTTCCTCTTGCTGTTTTTCCATACAACCAATCCACTAACTTTCCTTGTTTTAAAACGGCAATTCCAGAAGCCCGAAGCGTTACTTCAGGCGCACTTTCTTGAAGGTTCTCTAACGTTCGTCCTTGCTTATGATCTCCAACCATACGAAATCCTCCTACAACGGCTTTCCCTCCAGGAGACTCAAGCCCCATCATGACGTCTTGGAGAGATACTTTTATGTTCTCTCCCCATTTTTTTTGAGTAAATTCTAACGTTTTCAGCACTTTATTCGCTGGAATTTTATCAACGGGTGTTAATGTTTTGACAAGGTCTGCGGCACTGGTGTGATTTGCAATTACCATAGTGGCAGTAGCTCGAAAGTCTGGATCTCGATCAAAAGCATCTATCAAAACGTTCATCCCATCTTCTCTTGCTAGCTTTTCACCAATAACTAACAGATTTGTATGTGCATAATATACACGTCGTGAAATCCTACTGGAAGCCCGTCTACTTGCTTCAACTAAATTATCGCCGGAATCCCAATAGATGGTAACAGGTGGACTTTGCGTACCACCTCCGCCTACCAGTCCTCCAGCCACGTTTCCTGGATTAATAATTTGAAGCGTGACCGTGTATCTTCCATCTTCTGTTTTGTCAACACCCATGGCTGATACAATGGCAAGGTCGGTTAACTCTTTTTTACTCCAACAACTAGAGAGCAAGAGTGCCATTATCATCATTAATAAAAGAAGACTTCCTTTACGCTTCATTGTTGTCACCTTCTTCAAAGTCTCGGTTCACCATACCGCGAGATGCAGGAGGCTGTGGGCGTTGATTTGTCCCTTCTCGAATCGTATTGGCACTAATTAATCTCGGTCGTTGTCTTAATGTCCACCAGGGTAGTCGTACCACTGTATCCCCATTATTGACGGGTATAAATGGGGCGAATGGCGCCATATAGGGCACACCGAATGAACGTAAGCTGCATAGGTGAACGACCATCATGAGAAGGCAGAGAATAATACCATAGAAACCAAATGTGGCAGCACCTAACATAAATAAAAAGCGAATTAAGCGAGCCGAAATGGCCATATCAAAGGACGGCGTGGCAAAGCTAGCAATCGCGGTGATAGAGACGATAATGACCATAGCTGGTGACACAATACCAGCTTGAACGGCTGCTTGCCCAATTACAAGAGCTCCAACAATGGAGACGGCCGAACCAATCGCTTTTGGCAATCGAATCCCTGCCTCGCGTAAAATTTCAAAGGTGACCTCCATGAGTAGAGCTTCCACGAATGCTGGAAAGGGGACGGATTCTCTCTGTGCAGCAATGGCTACAATAAGTGTTGTGGGTACCATCTCTTGATGAAAGGTTGTGACAGCAACATAGGTAGCAGGTGCAATAAGAGAAATCAGAAACATAGCAATGCGTAACATACGAATCGATGTGGCAATGTCAAAACGGGCATAATAATCCTCAGCCGACTGGAAAAATTGGATGAATAAAGC
>NZ_JBFTZR010000046.1:0-3544 GCF_056406695.1 Priestia sp. P1_B12_1
AAGTTTAGGTCAACAGCAGGTTCACACTTTAGAGGTTTTCGTGATATCACGGTTTTGCTAGGCTCTGCCTAGCCTATCACCCCGTGTGATAGCAAAAACCCCTTATGCTCTTCTCTCTTTTGTAGTGGGGAACCACAATTTACAGGAAAGGAACGAATGTTATGGATATTCTTTTACGAGATATTGATCCAACTGCCGTAAAAAAAATAGATGAGATTGCAAAAGTAAAAAAGATTTCTCGTCAAGAATTCTTAAAAGGTCAGGTTGAAACACTGGCTGTTTTTCAAGAACAAAAAGATCGTGAAGCAGAACTCGAAAATATCATCTATAAAAATATAAAGATGATGGAAAAATGTGCAGTTGCAATTGAAACAGTTAATGGATTCATTCAAGAAATGATGGGAGAGGATGAAGAATGATGAAGCAAAGACGTAAAATTTCATTTGATACTGAAACAGATCAGTATATTCAAAGTTACATGGAAGAAAATCACTTGCGCTTTCCGGTTGATGCCATTTCTCAAATATGTAAAGAACATAAAGAGGCTCAGAAACGTGATGATGACTCAATACAAAGAATGGTGAAGTCTGTTACTCAAAATATGGATAGTCTTTTGGAAAGAGAACGTCGTCATATTATAAATGCATTGTGTTGTACAGAAAAAAGTATCCAAAGGTCAACCATGAAAAATTTTAAAGAAGTTGAGGATTATAGAATCGCAAAAAATGGTAAGTTGATGGCTGCCATTGTAGAGGGGTACAAAAAATGAAGCCGTCCTCTGTTATACCAGGAGTCGTGCTCAAAACAAAATTTATCACGTCTGATAAGAAAGCTTTTCAAGATTATGTAGATTATGTAGATCGTGAGGAAGCAAAAAAAGAACAGGGAGCAAATGAAAAACTGTTTACCCTATATCAAGATTATATGGATAACCCTAATAAAACGTCTTCTTTATTTACTCAACAATCCAATCGATTGAATAAAGAAGAAAAAAAACAATTAAAAAAATTGTTTGAAACAGCACAAAAAAATAACAGTATCATGTGGCAAGATGTCATCACATTTCATAATCCTTGGCTCCAAGAAAATGGTTTATATGATGCTCATACTCATACAGTGGATGAGAAAAAGTTAATGGACATTACCCGTCAATCCATGAAGGAAATGTTTAAAAGGGAAAGGTTAAATGAGTCGGCTGTTTGGTCGGCTGCCATTCACTACAACACTGGGAACATTCATATTCATATTGCAACAGTAGAACCACAACCTACTCGTGAGCGAGGAAAAAGGAAACCTAAAACATTGGATGCAATGAAATCAACAGTCGTGAATCAAATTTTAAATCGAGGTGAGCAGCAGCAGAAAATAAATGACTTAATTCGAAAGGATATGGTCGGCAAAAAGAAACAGGATTCTTCGTTAAGGTGGAAGAATCGTGATATTCAACCACTGTTTCTCCAAATTTATAATCATCTTCCAGAAGATAAAAGGCAGTGGCAATATAGCTATCGAACATTAAAGCCGATGAAGCCATTTATTGATGTGCTGAGTCACAAATACATTGAAAAGTATCATAACCATGAGTATCAACAATTACTTAAAAAGTTAGATAAAGAAGTAGAGGAATTAAAGAAAGCATATGGAGAAGGAAAGGTTGATGAGAAACGATATAAGAATTATAAGCAAACAAAAATAGATGATCTTTATAAGCGAATGGGGAATGCTTTTTTAAAAGAAATGAAAGATTATGATAAGCAGCAGCAACAGATTAAAAGAATGGTAGAAAGTAAGAAACAATCAAAACGTCCTGCAAGTTTTAATCAAAAGGTCTCTATGCATTTTGCATTAAAAAAAATGGAGCGAGCGTTTAAATCAGAATATGAAAGTTGGAAAAACCAAAAACATTATGAGCAATTGCAAAAAGATATTGAACATAATCGAGAAGCTGAAAGGGGTTATGAATGATGGAGAAAAATCGACGTACCATTTCATTAGATACGAAAACAGATGAATATATTCAAGCTTATATGGAAGAACATCACTTTCGTTTTCCAGGGGAAGCCATTATGGATATTTGCCAAAAGTACCAAGAAACCATGGAAAAGGAATGGTCATTACAATACATTTCGGAAGTGGTTAGTAACAACTTACATCAGGTTTTAAAAGATGAATTAACTAGGATACGTCTTGGAGCAAACAGTGCCGATAAAAACTCACAAATTTTAATTGAATATATGAACGGTCTTTTCTTCCATCACGGTTTTGATGGATTAATGACAACCGATTTACAAGAGTTAGATAGCACAAAAGTTGCGAAGGAAGCTGTTGAGAAACGTATTGCGAATCAACGTCAAAAACGGATTGATTGGGAAGAGTCCAAAGGGAAACAACCATCTCATTGATGGATTTATATAAAGATAGTTTTAAAAATATAGAGGAGGAATGAATATGTTTTTTAACAGAGATTTAGTGTTAGCTTCGATTAAAGCTGTAGGAGAGGATCATGCCATTGTCCAGTATCAAGATCAAGAAGTCGAGGTGAATTTAAGTCCAGAAGAAGCGAAAGAGTTTCATCAATATGTGGTACATCAAGAGAATATGTTGGTGCCAATGAATATTAAAACACAGAAGCTTTTTGTGGATTTAGAAGAATCTTGGTATGAACAAGAATTAGAAGAGCTTAAGGGGATCTCCTATCAAGAAGAGGGGGAGGGAAATGAGTAAAGCCTATGCGAAGAAATCCGTCGAAGATAAGCGTAAAGAGGTTGAAGAGCTAACAAAAGGGATGGAAAAGAAAATGGAGCAGCATTTTCATTCTGCCGAAGAACTAAAAGATTATTTATCTTTTATGGGTAAGTTTTATCAATACTCGATGTCAAATACGGCTCTTATTCAAGAACAGTTTTTTGGTGCCCAGGCTGTTGGCTCATTTAAATTTTGGAAAGATAAAGGGTTCTCTGTCAATAAAGGTGAAAAGGGCATTAAGATCCTTGTGCCAAACAAAACGGTTCCTAAATTTAAAGATGAAAATGGGAAATGGAAGTCTATCAATAAAGCCACTTCACAAGAAAAGAAACTCATACAAGATGGAAAAAAGGAAGTTACTCAAGGCCGACTGTATTTCTCAGTCGGTCATGTTTTCGATCTGGCGCAGACAAACGCAAAAGCGAGTGATTTACCTAAGATCTTCCCGAATCGTTGGTTAGAAGGCAATGTGGAGGATTATAAGGCACTCTATAAAGGAATGGAAGCCATTGCCGAAAAGAATGGCATTTCTATTATTCAACCAAAAGAGGAGCTTGGAGCTGCAAAAGGGGTTAGTTACACCTTAACAAAAGAAGTTGCACTGAATCCTCGTAATTCAGAAAAGCAAAATGTAAAAACGCTGCTTCATGAACTCACTTATCCCAACTACTTTTAAATCCAAACCTTTTTTTCGAATCGGTATAAAAAAAGATTCTTATGATAAAAAGGTTTGGATTTTGTTTATTACTTTGCTAGAGCCTTTAATCCGCAGAATGAGCTTAGATCTTTACTATTAGAT
>NZ_JBFTZR010000047.1:0-3252 GCF_056406695.1 Priestia sp. P1_B12_1
AAAAGACGGAGTGCTTCCTTTAGATGATGGTATGGATGACTTTATGTACCCTGTAAATAAAGATGTTACGGATTCATTTAATAGTTTCTCCAAAAACTTAAAGAAATAATTGATATACAGAAAAGCTCTAGAGTATTAACTCAAGAGTTTTTTTATTCATTAAACTTATTTCATTAAGTAAATACTAAAGTATTTCATATATTATTAAAGTTTCATTATTTACTCTACTTGACGACAAATTGTGAGTTTTTCTACTATGTGTGTAATACTTAACGTTAATTTTAATAAAGTACGTTAAGTATTATGTAAAGGTTATTATTATTATTATTAACTATATATTATATAGTATGAAACTATATAATTTCACTTAAATACAACAGCGTTTACTTAACAGATTAAATTCAACAAAGAAAAAAATCTTGAGTTATTACTCTAGAGTTTTTTCTGTTTACCAATTGGCTAATAAGACTTCTTTTTATATTTAGATAAGATTACTCTTATAACAAGCCCTCAGTTTTTATTAAGGACACAATAGAGAACAGCAATCCTGTTAGAGAACAGCAATCCTGTTAGAAAACATGATATTGTAAGATTGTTTAGCTGAAAGAGAGTGAAAAGCAAGAGGGTTGATATACATGTCCAAATTAACAATGAATCAGAGTTATATTCGGTTATGTGCCGATTTCCTTTTCAAACCTTAATAAGCTTTGAAAAGGAAATTCTAAAAACGTTGATGAATCAAAGTTTTTAGAAACATATGTTACACTATGAAAAACTCAATTATTAAAGTTTGAGATGGAAGGTTCAATCGGTTAATAATATGAGTAAAACCCTCATTCGAAGAGGTTTTTTTTGTTTCTTCTATTTAGTTCTCCTTGCTTTCTTTCAATGCTTTTTCTCTAGCTTTCACAGAAAAATAGGTATTGATCCAAGCTGTAATCGGAATAATGAGAGCTACTCCAATCCCCGCAAAGAAAATGGTCATCATTTCCGCACCAAAGATTTTGGAGTTCACGATCGCACCGATGGAATAATGTAAGTCCTTAAACCAGATGAGAAGTGCGAGATAGCCTCCAAAAAAGGCAAAGAACAGCGTGTTCGTATCAGTGCCAAGAATGTCCTTTCCGATCCTCATTCCAGACAAGAATAAATCTTTTCTGCTGATTGAAGGGTGATGCTTCATTGTTTCGCCCATTGATGAAGTGATTGATATGGCAACCTCTGTAATCGCACCGATTGTACTGATGATCATGACAGAAGCTCCTATTTTAACGTAATCAATGCCTACAAAAAGGGAGAAGACAGCAAGCTCTTCACTCTCTTCTTCACCGTACCCTTGAATCATAGATACGTTCACGATCACCTCAATTAATACAATCAAAAGAACAATCGTGACAATTGTAGAAAGAAAAGCAGTTCCTGTTTTTCCATCTACGTTATTAATGAAAAAGAGATTAATACAACTAATGATTGCACATGAAATTAAAGTGATGATGACTGGATTCATTTGTGGGCCCAACATAAGAAAAATGGTAAACATAAGCACACCAAAGTTCAAAAACAAGGATATAAAAGAGCGCATTCCTCTATATCCGCCAATTAAAATCATTAAAACAAGTAGGATCAGTGACAGGATGACTAATGCATTCATATTCTTTTCCTCTTTTGGTTAATAAAATAGATAGATGTGTACACGGCGATTGGGATGGTTAGCATAATGCCAATTCCTCCTGCCAGTGCACGTGCAATCTCTAAAGAAAGGTTCATGGAAAGGGTAAACCCTAATGGTGAAGCATTCTTTAAATACAGAATCATGGACGGAATGGATCCCGCCGCATAAACAAAAAACAAGATGTTGGTTAATGCGCCCATGACATCTCTCCCAATGTCCATTCCTGATTTTCGAAGTATCGTTAAGCTTATCTTTTCATTCTTTTCATAAAGCCCAAAGAGGGAAGAGGAAATGGTAATTGAAACATCCATGACCGCCCCTAATGATCCAATCAACAAGCCAGCCATAAAGACAATTTCATACGGACGAGTCAAAAATTGCATTCCTTCATATCTTAATCCGTTTCCATTTGTAAAATGGACCACGGCATACATAACTCCTAACGTTAGGAAGATGCCCAGCAGTGTGGATGTGATCGAAGCGTACGTCATTTCATTTACACCATTGAGGAGCAGCAACGAAATGACTGTAAACAAGATGACCAATATACTGCAGATGAAAACTAAGCTTTTGTATGAACTGTTCACGTAAATATCCAATGCGAAGGACATCAGAGCAGCATTAACCACCAAGCTGATCAAGGCAAGGAATCCCCGTTTCTTACCAACAAAAAGGAGCGTGAAGATGAAAAGCCATCCGACAAACAGAACGTACTTGTCTCGCTTGGCATTCTTAATGGATCCGGTTAAGTGCTTTTCTTTTGAAGGCTTATCAATTGTAACGAAGATTTCATTACCGGGTTTATACTTTTGATCATAAGCGCCAGATGAGGAGTATTCATTTTCTAAATGAATAACTTTCCCTTTGTCTTTGCCGTTTCTTATTTCGGCTTTGATACTTTGTTTATAGGTTTGGTCCTTATTGTTATGCTGATCGATCACTTTCTCTTTACTTTGCAAATGGGTGCTCAACACTTCAGCGATCGGCTGCTTGTAGAATGAGCTATTATGATTCACAAAAATGATGGAGAGGACAAAACAAAACACGATAAGGGAATAAACCACCCATTGTTTTCTAGACATCTTTTTCAATTTATTAATGATCATTTTAATCTCGAATTCCTCCATTCGGAAGGGGTCTGTTCTATACTCATCAGAATTGTTATAGCTTATATTTACTTAGTGAAAAAAGAGAGAACAATGCATTGTATCATGGATGAAGGGTCGAAACAAAATTTCCGGTTCCGGTGCAAAAACTTCAAGGTATTTGCATGTACTCTCTGAATCTTGGAAATACTGATACTAGTACTCTAAAAAAGAGACGTGATCAGTATGGAAAAGCAGAGTCTATTTATGTGGAAATATTATCAGCCGGACACTATTTTATTAACCGTCAGATGGTACCTGCGTTACAACCTTAGCTTTCGTGATGTAGTCGAAATGATGGAAGAACGAGGTCTATCTATTGCCCACACAACCATTATGCGGTGGGTTCATCAATATGGACCAGAATTAGATGAACGCGTACGACGTCACCTTAAGACAACAAATGATTCTTGGCGAGTGGATGAGACCTATGTG
>NZ_JBFTZR010000048.1:0-3168 GCF_056406695.1 Priestia sp. P1_B12_1
ATGCTTTTCTTCGTGAGCCCTGTTTTATTAAAGGCTTTCTTCGCAACAAACACCGTATACGAAATAAAGGTACTCTTCTTTAATCCTTTAGGCGCAGATGGTGACCCTTTTTCACGCATATCAAAGGCAACGTAGCGATCATACTCTCGTAAAGGTCCAGTGGCTGATCCGGTTAAGGTAATTTTGTGTGGCATAATAGTCTCCTCCTGTGTAGATTATTAGTTACTGTTTATTTAGAACACAGTTCTAAATAAACAGAATGTATTAAAACATCAGCTTCTAAGAGATTTCTACTTTTTTGATTAGGGAGCTGTGTCTTTTAACTGGTTCTGTTGATGCAAACATTCTTGTTCCTCTGGCGTTAAAGCTTGTCCTAAGTCTTGTTTTACCTGAGCTATCTCCAACAAACTATAGGTGGAGCTGTGCTCCTGTAGCAGACCCTCTTCTGCTGGTGTTAGCTCTTGTCCTAAATCTTGCTTTAACTGAATCATTTCAAGCTGTTGATCCAAAGAAATCTCTGATTCTTTTGTAGCTTCTTCTTGCTGCTGTTCAGCTTTTAACCAATTTGGAACTAGTTCCTTGCGGATAATCCGTTTAGGTGTAACCAATGGTGTTTCTTTGCTTTCGTTATGTATAACTTCTGGTTGGTTTGCGTATACTGATGAATAATCCTGTTCTTTAGACTTTGCTAATTCATAGAATTGATTTTTCGCAATTTGATAGATTAATCGACACATATCCCGTAGGGATAACGGGTTGCCTTGTTGATTGGCTTCATGCACATATTTATCTAATCCCACAATGGATGTATACGCAATGTCATGTACTTGCTCTTTTTTAATCTCAATCTCCATATCTCGTTTTACAGCTTTTGCAGCATTTTGAATACGAGCATAGAAGTCTTGTAGTTGATGCCCATACTTACCTGCATAGACTTGATTGACTTTCTTAGGAACACCTTTGATATAGCTGAATGACTGTGAAACAGATATTAAATGATTATTTATATGATTTACAGGTAAATCAAGGTTAATAAAGGCATCAGATGATTTATCGGCCTCTAAGCTTGTTGTGTCAACGTTTTCAGCACTTTCTGGATGCGTCACAGGACGTGTCACAGGAGTGGTCATTTCTTCTTGTTGAAGYGTTTGTATMCCTGTTGTATCATGGGCAAAAAAGATTTCATCGCAAATGTGCTGAAAGTTYTTATGGCTTTTAAGGATAAATACATAACTGTCAGGATGAGTACCTGTTGYATCYTCTTTAATGTAACGTGCCACAAGTATAAAGGGCGTCGCTTTTAACGAGCGTACAAAACGAGAAACGGTACTTTTGGACACATTAAATTTCTTCATAAGYGTTTCAGAACGGATCGCTTGAATGCCTGTAGCCMCTAGGTTATAGATGACGTGATCGAGCATTTCCATTCTCTTTTTAGGAAATTCTTTATGTATAGCAGATTGTTGTTGTTTAAAGTAGGTACGAAGAATGTCTAAAAACTCTTCTTTCTTTTTACGAAGCGTGGACTTGTTGCTCCATAACCATTTGAACCGTCCATTGAAGGTATCTACATCTTTTAAATAACAGGTTAATATTTTTGTCATTTGTTCATCGTCTCCTTTAAGGAACACAAAAAAGACACTGTTTCCCTGGGAAAAGGAAAACAATGCCTTGATTTTGATGAACTAAGCCCTTGAAATAGATGTCAATTTCGTATAAAATAAAAACATAAGTTTTATTTTATAGAAAAACTAACTCTATTAACAAGAGACTTCGACAAGTGTTTTCCCTACCGTAACTAGGGGGAACGGTTTAAGAGTGTTGACAGCACTTCTTAAACAGTTGAAGTCTTTTTTCTATTCCGGTCCTTTTTGTTAGTTTTATTATAGCGTTAACTAGTCTCATAATTCAATAAAAATTAGCAAAATATATCAAAACGAGTATTTTAGGCTAATCTTTTTCATTTAGATAATAAATAATTTTAAAATTATTTATCTGAAAAATAAAATCTTTCTCTCTACTCTCAACCAGCATGCAAAGTGCAATTTTTAGTTTCAATAAAAATAATCTTCCAAATGAAAGAGGCATTGCCCTTAGTTAATTCAGCTTAACTAAGGGCAATGCCTCTTTCATTTTTTATCTTTCACTAAAATTAGGTTAATCATTGATTTTATTTCATGTCATACTCTCTTTCAAGTCGATCTACTAAATGTTCACTTATGTAATCTTCGATGAAAGCACGTTTTTTATTATGATTTTCTTCCCTTTTAAAACTAAACAGACCAGTTTTCACAGTGGTAGTCCGTTCCTCTTCAGGTAAAATGCCCCATTTTTCGATGGCTTCTTTTTTTAATTTGTTCCTAATTTTCAATTCGTTTAGACGTTGCTCTTTTTCCAAGATTCTTTGGTTGTTTGTAGTTGTAGATGTTTCAGGAAGTGCCTTTAGTACATCTTGAAATTGAGATAAAATTTTTTGATTTGTTTGTCCACTTTGATTCATAAATGTTGTTAAAACCTGAACCATAGAATCAATTTTCTCAGTTGCCTCTGCTAATTGTTCTTCTAAATTCACTATTTTCTTCTCAAAAACTGTTTTCATAGGTTCATTCTTTTCTAACATCTCTGATGTTGTTTCTCCATTAAAATGTGAACGGATTTGCTTAAAAGAATAACCATGTTCTTCTTTTAATCTCTTAGCCTCAAGTAACATATCAATTTCTTCTCTTTTGAAACGACGATGACCACCTTGAGTACGAATTCCTTGAATATTAAAGTCCTCTTGATATCTTCGAATTGTTTGATCAGACAGTCCAGTAAGTTTTATTACTTCACTTAATTTGAATTCTTCCTCAGTTTGTTTCAAATTAACCCCTCCTCTTCTCGATTATAATAACAATAAATTTGTTGTTATTATAACAGAACTGACATCAAATTTTGAGAGATTTAATAATGGATTTTTTGTTAGATTTACAGGTTCTTTTGCTATTTTTGATAGAATAGGCAATTCAAAGTCATAGTTCATTATAACAAAGTTCTTAAGAAGGCTAAAGAGATGAAATCTAACTGTGAATCTATAGTAAGTAACTGTTAAGTTTGAATTGGAGAAGGCTAAAGAGATGAAATCTAACTGTGAATCTATAGTAAGTAACTGTTAAGTTTGAATTGGAG
>NZ_JBFTZR010000049.1:0-2632 GCF_056406695.1 Priestia sp. P1_B12_1
TAGTTTCTCAACCACCTACTGAAAAAACGTTGATAAATGAACAGTGTATAAAAAGATGCATACTCCGGAAAAAGAATCCTTGGTGAAATCTTACTGCCCCAAGGGTTCTTTTGCTTGCTTGGTTCCGGAAAGAGTGATTATGTTAACTAAGATTGTATACGATATGCATTCTAAAACAGAGAAAATCAATAAGAATCATGCTTTTTCTACAACTACTCTTCTTCAAATTAAAATCATAAAAGTAATAGAATGAATTATTGGTAGAGTACTTTACAAACAGTACCTGCAATTGCAAAAATAGAAAATAAAAGGCTTAATTGCTAAGAATAACGGTTAATAAAAGAGGGTTTTAATGGAGAAGGGAAAGATAGAGTATGAAATATAAAATGAAATCTGGAGATACAACTTTTATCGGTATCGCCAATGCAGATACATATATGTCATTTGTAGATGTGGATTGGTCGCTTAACCAACTACTAAAACATTTTGGAGAAGAAACAAAGAATGCGAATATTATGGTGTTTCAAATGTCTGTAAATGGAATAGAACATTCTTGGAAAGTTAAGGTTACTGTAAACCAAGAGAACAAAGTAAAGGGGAGTTATCGAAAAGCACAAGGCTATATACGTGTAACCAATAAAGAATTGTATTTAGTGGATTATGACTGTTTAACAATGGCTGCTCAATTTAATCATAGAAAGGTTCCTGATCAAAATTGTTCAAATTATCGTATTTCGATTCAAAATGGAATATATCAAGTAAACGTTTATCAATTTTACGATGTTGATAGTAACTCACGTACTGGGAGTAGGTTGAAAGATATGTTAATTGAATTTCATGAGGTAAAGGATATCTCATCATCAATGGATACTGTATACTGGTGTAATTTCTAACAGAGTGTAATTAGTATGTAAAGTCCTTTTTTAGGACTTTTTATCATGCTTCTACCGAGAAATCACATTATGGTAACTAGAATTGAACTCCTTATATATTTAAAATAAACATATCTAAGCATTTTAAAAGGAGTTATTTATTTAATGAATCTTCCTAATGGAGTAACGGGTTTTTATAGTTCAATAGATAATAAACCGAATGAAATAGATGATAACCATTTTAAAAGTATATGCTTCAATTTAATCAGAAGAAATCAAGGGAATATATTAAAGATTGATGAGGAAAATTTAACAAGTAATTTTTCAAAGGTAAAAGTAAATGTTTTTAATCGAGAGATATACGTGTTACTCAATGCATATTATCCTTTTCTCGCTCTTGCTTCTACTGTTGAATTTCAACATATTAATTTTATTGATGATCCTGTGTTATCAAAGGGTTTTATGCCATTCTATAAAGTTCTAAGTAAAGAAGAACTTAATGAACCTTTAGATATAAGAAACAGCAAAGGAAAAGTAAGCTTAGAAAATAAGAATAACCTGAACAGTAGTGAGTTAGAACAAATCTTTTATTGGAAACCAAATACTATTGGAGAAGTTATGTTCAACTTTTGGGATTGATCTTATGAAATAAGTTTCTTTTACTACAAAATTATTTCCGATAATCGGTTTTATGTTGACTAGAAAGAAATATGTCAACATATACTCTAACACCGGTATATATAGGAGGTGTTAAGTATGGGAGTATCTTTTATAATGGCCAGATATGTGTTGAAGGTATACTCTGTGGATCGTTTATAGAAATAGGAATTACTTTCATAGCTTTGTTCGTTATCTATGTAGCTTACGAAGTAATCTATAGAAAAGACCGTCCATAACCTTATAAATTATGGACGGTCTTTGATTTGTTTATGTGTTAATTTTGATTAAAAGTAAATCGTTCTTGATAGTTTCTATCGCTTCCTTTTTCTTTCCAGGTAATCACTACTTCTAGCTCTTTGGCTTTTTCAGAAAGTGGAAAATTCGCAAAGCAAAAAGGATCTTTGTCATTTCTGTTCAATGTTTCTTTTTCTAAATTAACAATTCCATATTTAATATTAGAGTTTTCTTCATCTCTAAAAAGTTCAACTCTTACATCTGATACATCATTTTTAGTATTCTTAATTGTAATGCTATAAGTTTGATACACGCCTTTTTTAGGCTTTATATCTCGTGGATCGCTAAATTTCACTTTGTCTATTTCAACATTCCACTGGTCAGATGTTTGAGTGTTAGGAAGTTGATTAAAAGTTAAAGCATTAGCTTTTATATTGCTATTGAAAACAAAAAACATAACAGCTAATGAAAATAAAAATAAATACTTTTTCATATTTGTATGCCTCCAATTAAATTTAGTTGAGCTTATTGTCCCCCTAGTTATCCTAAATATTAGGAGAAACATTCAAATCCCTCTATTTTTCATTTTTTTATCACATACAAAGAGAAACATGTACAGAGAATAAAAATCCTTAAGATTGATTCTAGAGCTTTTATTTACTCATTATCCTTCCATATTGAGAACCTTGACATTATTTGTTACGGAAAAGGTAATCACCACGGGTCCTTCAGGTGGATTATGCGGGCCTGTAAACGTATCGTATTTCACCTTTACCACGAAATCATAGTTCGAAGACCCACTCGATATACGCTTCACGCTCAAAATTTCCGCATTCCACAAACTATAACTACGATCAGGGTATTTC
>NZ_JBFTZR010000050.1:0-2369 GCF_056406695.1 Priestia sp. P1_B12_1
TACGAAGGTAGCGGGGAAAATGGGACAAAGCCTTGCGACCAAAGGAACCGAAAAGCTCAACAACATGCGCAACACGCTTCGCACAAGCGCCGTTGCCAACGTCACAAAGCAAGCCTACCAAAGCGTCAAAAATGCACCGGCCTCTTGGACTCAGTCGCTACATAAAACGTATAACAACATCCTAGACAGCAGTATGCCAAGACTCATGCCAGATCTTGTGCCGGCAGGTCCAGCGCTTGCCCAGCAGACGGTGAGAGAGACCTTGCAGAATGTGAAGCAGCAGACGATGCAGATGGTAACGAAGGTGAAATATTATCCGAATCGCAACAGCTACCGTGGACCTGGCGGCAGGTTTATGTCAGAGAGTGATGTTAACAAGCTGGGTGATGAGGTTGAGGTTGAGACGGTTTGGAAGGTTGACGAGCCTGTAAAAGTAGAACGTGTGAGTGAACGTCCGATTCAAAAGAATACTAAGGGTACGGATGAAGTTAGTGGTGTGAGATATGGAGAAAGAAAGATATCTGCTGAAGTTAGTAAGAAGTTAAGGGCTTCCTCACCTACTAAAAAAATACAAGATGATGTAAATAAGAATATTGATGATTTAATAGGTACTCCTGATCCAGCTCTCCCTGGCAAAACAATAAATGGAAAATTACATGCAGATCACATTGTTCCGTTAGCTAAGATAAGTAGAATGGAGGGTTTTGAAATCCTCACTTATGAACAACAAAAAGCAATCGCCAATTACAGAGAAAATTTTATTGGATTGACTGAGACAGCAAACAAATCAAAAGGATCCAAATCATACCAGGAATGGACAATATATAAAAAAGAAGGGATCCTGGTTAATCCGAAATTTAGAGAAGAAATGATATTAAAAGAGAGAAAATTAGAGAGTGAGATTCAAGATATAATAGATGAATTTAATAAATTCAATAAGGAGTGACAACTAATGGATAAAATATCTTTTTTAAGACAATATAGAAAAGAAGTGGAACTAGTACACTTTGATAAAATAAAGAGCATTAGAGAGGACGAAATACCAAGTCAATGGTTAGAGATTGTTAGGGAAGAAGATAAGGATATTAGAGTAAGAAAAACTTTAGCTATATGGAAAAGTTTATTCAATAAAGAGTTGAGCAACACAATATTATACCTGTCAGAAAATTTGTTGGATGTTGAATTAATCTTAGATAATGGTAAATATGCGATTTTATATAGTATAAAGGATTCTCAAAGTGGTTGTATGTATTATGAAGGTGGTTTACCCACTAGTAATATAGAGAATCCTACTTTAAAAAATGTTTGGCAAGATGTACCTGAAAAATTGAGGAGTTTCTATGAAAATATACATGACGGCTTTTATTATTTTTCAAGCAGGGCAATGGGATTAGTATCATTAAATCATGTTACATTCTTTGATGACGATGAATGGGGAATTATTGATGATCTAGAACAACCATTAGAGATTAATTTGACTACAACATTTAGCTTCTTTGAAAGTGGAATGGGAGGTTATGTAGCCGTCGATTTAGAAAATTGCAGTAATGATAATGCTACGATTTGGTTTACAAATGATCAGCCGGACTACGGTGTTAACTTTTGGGATGTTACAGATGAGTGGTTAGTCATTGGGTTTGAAGAGTAATTAGTAAGATTATAATGACAGAGAAAAGATAATGGCTCTTTTAAACAAAATCAAACAGAATTATAATGTTGTAGAATGAGTGAATAAATAAAAAAGATGCTTAGCGTATTAGTTGAGCATCTTTTTTTATCTAATTAATTTTGATATAGAATAAATCTAAGCATTTGTCTGTAACATGTATTTCAAAATTGTCAATGGGTAAAGTTTTTGTTTTAAATAGTTACTGTTGATAAAAAACTTTCAACCTCACAGCKCGTCGCAGCRGGAGCCATGGCAGCAGCCGGCTTCATTCCGGTTGTCGGCTGGGTAGGAAGAGCCGCAAAAGGCGGAAAAGCCATCTRCAAAACGGCTAAAGGCCTAAGCGCAGCGGATCACGCCTTAGACGCCTACAAATCYGCCAAATCCTTCAAAGTCCTGGAGCAAACCGAAAAAGGCCTCTACGGTCTTGTGGCTGCAAACGGCTTAGGAGAATACATGACCGGACGCGACATGTTCGGGAATAAAATCAGTGAAGAGCAGCGTAAAGCAAGTCTTCTGCAAGCATTAGGAATTGCTGGAGCTGGAGCGCTTTCTACGAAGGTAGCGGGGAAAATGGGACAAAGCCTTGCGACCAAAGGAACCGAAAAGCTCAACAACATGCGCAACACGCTTCGCACAAGCGCCGTTGCCAACGTCACAAAGCAAGCCTACCAAAGCGTCAAAAATGCACCGGCCTCTTGGA
>NZ_JBFTZR010000051.1:0-2207 GCF_056406695.1 Priestia sp. P1_B12_1
GCGGATGGAACATTTAGCTACCAGCCGAATTTAAATTTTAATGGGACGGATCAGTTTACGGTATTGGTCTCAGACGGTCAGGGAGGAACAGCCGTTTCAACGGTGACAGTAATTGTCACGCCAGTGAACGATGCACCGACGGTGCCAAACTACACGTTTAGTACGCAGGAAGATAGCCCCGTGGTAGGAGCGGTAGTAGGAACAGATGTGGATGGAAATTCTCTTAGTTATCAGCTACAAAGTGGGCCAACAAATGGAATAGCCGTGGTGAACGCGGATGGAACATTTAGCTACCAGCCGAATTTAAATTTTAATGGGACGGATCAGTTTACGATATTGGTCTCAGATGGCCAAGGAGGAACGGCGGTTTCGACGGTAACCATTAATGTTATCCCGGTAAATGATCCACCGATTACTGCTGATTTAGCATTTACAATCAATGAAGATACACCTCTTACAAATCAAATTCCAGCGTTCGATCCGGATGGAGATCCTTTGACATTTACTTTACTAAATCCTCCTCCGTCAAATGGAAGTGTTGTATTAGAGGCAAATGGAGTATTTACCTATACACCGAATTTAAATTACAACGGAATGGATACCTTCAGTGTTCTGGTCTCAGATGGCCAAGGAGGAACTTCCTTATCTACTGTAACCTTAACAATTGTTCCAGTAAACGACCCTCCAATAGGTGGAGACAGAGCTGTTACAACGACAATTAACTTACCTGTTACAAGTAGCATACCTGCTTCAGACCCTGACAATATTACATTAATCTATACTCTGCAGCAAAGTCCAGCCAATGGGAATGTTATTATAAATCCAAACGGAACTTTCACCTATTCACCTAACACCGATTTTATAGGTAACGATCAATTTACCATATTAATAACAGATCTAGAAGGGGCCACCGCACTGTCAAATGTATTTGTTACAGTACTGCAAACAAATGGAACAACGACTACGCAAGATTTACAGGTCTCTACCAATGAAGATACGCCAGTAACGAATCAAGTAATTGCTACTAATGTAAATGGGAACCCTCTTATTTATACTATTGAAAATGTACCTATTAATGGAATAGTAACAATCGATCCTAATACAGGAATATTTACGTACACACCGAATGCAGACTTTTACGGTTCTGATGCGTTTATAGTATATGTAACTGATAACTTAGGAGGAAATGCTACTTCATCAGTTATCGTTACAGTTATTCCTATAAATGACCCTCCAATTGTTCCAAATTATCAGTTGACAACCAATGAAGATACATCAGTAACTTCTATGGTAATTGCAACTGATGTTGATAGTAATCAGCTTACTTATTCTCTACAAAATGCCCCCCTAAATGGGATAGCAAACGTAGGATTAGATGGAATGTATACCTATACTCCTAATGCTGATTTTAACGGAATAGACCAATTTACAGTGCTAGTAAATGACGGTCAGGGAGGAACGGCCGTTTCAACGATTACGATTACGGTTCTGCCAGTAAATGATCCACCAGTAGGTCCAGTGGTGGTAACGTTGGTCACGAATGAAGATACGGCAGTATCTAGCCAAATCACCGCGTTTGATCCAGATGGAGAAGTACTGACGTATAGCTTACAAGATCCGCCAACCAACGGAGTGGCGGTGGTAAATGCAGATGGTACGTTCACCTATACGCCAAATGGGAATTACACTGGTCCGGATACGTTTACGGTGTTAATAAGCGACCCGTCGGGYGCATTTATAGTGACGAATGTATTTGTGACGGTCACGCCAGTGAAYGATATACCAGTGGTGCCRAACTATGAGTTTGTGATCAACGAAGACACGAGTTTAARTAGCCAAGTGGTGGCAACGGATGTGGAYGGCAATCCACTAACGTACGGGTTACTGACAGGTCCAGCAAATGGAACGGTAGTTGTAAATCCAGACGGATCCTACACGTATACGCCAAACGAAAATTACAACGGGGTAGATAGCTTTAGTGTCGTAGTAAGCGACGGCCAGGGAGGAACGGCGGTTTCGACGATTACGATTACAGTTCTGCCAGTAAATGATCCACCAGTAGGACCAGTGGTGGTAACGCTGGTCACGAATGAAGATACAGCAGTGTCGAGTCAAATTACCGCGTTTGATCCAGATGGAGAAGTACTGACGTATAGCTTACAAGATCCGTCAACCAACGGAGTGGCGGTGGTAAATGCAGATGGTAC
>NZ_JBFTZR010000052.1:0-1763 GCF_056406695.1 Priestia sp. P1_B12_1
AAGATCAACTTGTGCGATGGTTATTATTACTTGAAGCATCGGAAGATGAAGAAATCACTCAGGTATTGGAGGAGATTGCGATGCAAGAAGATCAGGTATTGAAAAAAGCAATAGATGAATGGGAACGCGTGAGTCAAGATCCAGAAGTTTTACTGGCTTATGAGGCAAGGAGAAAAGCCCTTTTAGATGAAAAATCGGCTTTAAAGAGAGCAGAGAAAAAGGGGAAACAAGAAGGCCGAGAAGAGGGACGTGAAGAGGCAATAAAGACTATGGCTATTGGAATGATTCAAGAAGGTATAGCTAGCAATATAATAAGTAAATTGACAGGTCTTACGATAGAAGAAATTGAAAAGCTTCGACATCAATAAGGGAAAAGAAGTAGTGTGCATTGAGCCACTGCTTCTTTTTATATATTATTAAAAGTAAACATATAATGGCTAAGAATCAAAATTATTTAAATTAATCATGAATATCATATATAAAACTAATAGAGGAAACCCAACAAAAAAGATTCTTTCTACCGAGTTCATACAAGAATTTTGAAGCTATAATTTAAAATCAACTTAAGAAATAAAGTGTAACTTACTTAGATGTAAATTACACTTTATTTCTTAAATAGAAAAATTTTTGACCTTCTATTTTTTCATAATTTAATAATCCTATATCTGCAAATAAAATAAGGTTCTTGTAAATCGTATCAAAACTAATATTTTTCTTTCCTTTTTTTAAATGATTTATAATTGTTTGAGTTGATATCATTTTATTTTGATTATCATAAAAATAAGATATTAAAATTATTCTTTGTAAGGTAAGATTATAACCCCTTTTTCTTAGAAAAAATATATAACCTTCTTTTGTCATGAGAAATGTAACCTTTCTAAATTATAATTAACCTATATCTTTTACCAAGTGCGATAATCATCTAATATATAGACTTCACAATAAACTACTTAAGGTTATTTCGAATTTTATTAAGTGTATCCAAACAATATTGAAGTTCTTCATCAGTGATTCCATTAGAAGCTTCTGCAACGGTTCGCTTAGCAAGCTCTTCTAAATCAAAACGAATTTCTTTTCCATAATCGGTTAAATAAATAACATTTACACGATAATCTGTTGGATGGGAAACTCGTTCAACTAAATTTTTTTTAATCATATTATCCAGTAAACGTGAAACACTGGCTTGATCTCTTTCATTTCGAGTTGCCAATTCATTTTGCTTTTGCCCATTTTTTTCGTATAATCGACTCATAATTTGCCATTGTTCATATGTAAGGGGAAAATTATTTTTTTTAAAATGATTATTTAAACGATTTATCATCAACCTGGATGCATGAAATAAACAATAACCTAGTGAATCATCTAACATATACTTATAATCATTCATAAAATAGAACACACCTTTCAAAATTAATTAAACATATTATGGAAAAATACTTGTTTGTGCAAGTAAAACTCACTAGGAACATTTAATTTCTTTATTTAAAGCAGATACAATTAGAATTATAAGCTCACTTATAATTCTAATAATGTTAGTAATCGCAAATTCACAAAAAACATGTAACGAATAGTTTAATTAAAGTAATGAAGTTAACTATTAACTTCTAAAAATTATGAGAGCGTAAAATATCTTGTGTAAATGAATAAATACAAAAAGGAAGACCTTTTCTTGTAGAATTAAGTCACCACAACCAATTCAAAGAAAGAAGGTCTTCCTATGAATCAGTTTACAACAGATCTTGTTCAAGCTCTAGTCCAAAAAG
>NZ_JBFTZR010000053.1:0-1720 GCF_056406695.1 Priestia sp. P1_B12_1
GCTAGTGAGTTTGGTGTCAATCTTGGTGCTGATACAACTGCCCGTGCAAATGGATCAGTAGGTGGAGAGATTACAAAACGCCTTGTGCAAATGGCGGAACAACAACTTGGTGGAAAAAATATCCGATAAGAAGATACTTCTGACTAAATGTGTATGAAAAGGAGAAATGGAAATCCATTTCTCCTTTTCTTGTTTTACATATTACTACTTTTCTGCTGATGCTTGAGTAGTTTGTTCTACATATATAATTTTATTCTTTTTTCTTAGCAAGTTGTTCCTTATCTTTTGTACCAGGGGGTTGTTCTAGCCATTTATGCTGGATCATGATATCAGCTCCAGCTTTTGCATATTTTCCAATTTCAAGCGACAACCTTTCATAATTGACAACGAGATCACTTCGCTGACTTGCAGCTGCTGCAGTGGCATAGTTACCGGTTCCGGCCGCGCTCAAAAAGCTCATATGAAACATGGCTAGGCGATCAGAGAAAACAGGGGTCGTTAAATCACTAATGGCAATATCATGTGGTACAGGAGGTTGAATATGATTATCGATAAGCGCTTGGGTAAAGATTTGTACATGTTTTTCTGAAATCTTGGTCCCTCTTAACATCCAGTTCTGAACCTTTTCTCTTTGAGATGTCTGAGCGAAACTGAGACTTAGCTTACTACCAATGATATTGGTTTGGATATTCATATATAAATGGGATATTTCAATGGCATTCAAAGGGCGCTCTTTACTAAAAAACGAAAAGCCACTAAGATAGCTGTTACTGTCTATCGTATCCGGCTCAGTGGGATACGCAATATAAGGAGCTCGAACGAAAAGACCTTTTGAAAGAGAGATATCTGAACTTTCGTCGTATAAATTAGAGGCTTCTTCAAGCCCTTCTTTAAAATATAACCGTATATCTTTTCGAGCACTCATGGATAGAAACCCACTAAATGCTAGCATCCCTACCTTTGCCATGTGATTAACGTATGTAAGAATAAAGGTGTCCGTATAGAGACGGCCAGCGTCTCCATTTACATCATATTCATCTGTAAACCCTATGGGAAGAGGGATGTTTTCCTTTTGAAATAAAACACGAAGTTTTTCTACATGAGTAGCTGAAAAATCATAAGCCATTTGAACAATTGACTTAATTTCTTTATCTTCAATATGTTTTAAGAAATAACCAAGTATACATTTGGACATACTATCATTCATATAGCCAGTCCACGTGCAGGCTATTTCAGCTGACGTAAGCTTTGTGTTATGTTCAGTCATGAGCAGTTTCCTCCAATTGATATTTTTGGTTGTCACTATATCATTTGCAGAAAACTGCTCTTTTTATGCCTTTTAGGAGTACATTTAATTTGATTCAAGTTACTTTTGATTATTTTATATAATGAAACAACTATATTTTTCACCTCTATAGTTTCTGCTAAGATCCATCCGCTTTCCTTTATTTAGAAGATTAAGAAACCTACCTTTTCTTTTTACTTAAATTCCATAATTGCTAAGTAAATACTGAAGTATTTTATGTATTATTTATGTTTCAGCATTCACTTTTAATGACGACAAAGTAGGCAATTTTTCTACATTTTATATAAATATAAAAGCTTGATTTGGCAGATAAACTTGTACATATTTCATTCTACTAGAGTGGACTCAGATTTCTTAATACTGGCTCTATTTCTAAAGAAAGCCACAAGAAGAAGCAAAAGAGGAACTACGACT
>NZ_JBFTZR010000054.1:0-1612 GCF_056406695.1 Priestia sp. P1_B12_1
CTTTTAACTTACCGCCTTCTACAACTTCAATAATTCCTACCCAAAACTGACCATCATGGTAAATCGTTAGTGACATAACGATTCCCTCCTCTAAACATACTATGAAATGATGGACATCCCGAGGAGGGGAAGGTCAATGACATTAATTTATTAATGCATCCGGACTACCAACCGAATTGTGTTTTTACATCCCATATACAAATTTTAACATAAAACATATTTTCGGAACACATTAAATATCTATGCAAGAGGACATTGTAAATCCGCTATGTAAAGGTTGCATAGATGCTGCAATAGTTGAGCAAACTACTCAAGATGTTTTCAAGAAAATATCACCTCAAAAATAATGGTACGCACGACAGAAAAACTCCCTACGGAAATAGGGGGTTTTAGCTATTTTAAACGGATAAAACAGAATAAATATATATGAATATGTTAATTATGGATTAAAGATATAAAAGACAATTTGTTCAACCCCTACTAATTCCATAGGAGAACATACATGAAAAACTATACAAACGATAACACAGCAAGACGCTATATAGCTCACGTTAGTATACTTGGAACCACTCAGATTCACTTAAGAAATCCCTACATCATAGCCTGGTGGTCAGCTGCCTTTCCGGGTTTTGGACATTTGCTTTTATCCAAATATCTTCGAGGATTTGTTTTATTTATTTGGGAAGTTGTTATTAATCTGAATTCTAATTTAAATGTAGCTATGATTCATTCCTTTCAAGGGGACATAGACATGGCGAAAGAGTCACTAAACACTAGGTGGCTTCTCATTTATATTCCTGTTTATATCTTTGCCATATGGGATAGTTATCGAACAACGGTTGATTTAAATAAAATATATCTCTTAGCTGAAAGAGAAGATCACACCTTTAATTCCTTTAGTATGGAAGCTATGGAGATTAACTACTTGGATAAAAGAAATCCTATTATGTCTATCATATGGTCTTTATTTATGCCAGGTTTAGGTCAGCTTTATATTCATCGAATAATCGCTGCTTTTTTTATTGTTACTTGGACCGTTGTTTTCTTTTACTATTCTCATCTTCTTGAAGCTATTTCTCTTCTCTTTTTAGGCGAAATCCAGAAAGCTACCAACGTATTAAACCCAGAATGGTTACTGTTTTTCCCTTCTCTTTATGGGTTCGCCACGTATGATGCTTATATCAATACAGTTGAAAATAATAAGCTTGCTGAAAAAGAACAGAAGAACTTTCTAGAAAAAACCTATCAAAACCCAGGCTTTTATATTAAAAGGGAAAAAAGTTAAAAAATAACATGAAGATCTTTGCTACATTTATATGAATTAAAGCATCGTAACCAGAGCAAACTACTCAAGAAACTGATAAGGTTTCAACCCTTTGGATAAATAAATGTAGCAGAAAAACTCCCTACGGAAATAGGGAGTTTTTCTGTTTTTTAGCTGTATACGGTATTCATTTGTAGTTAAGTCGGGTAGGCAGGCACTCTCACGAGCGCCCGCCCCCCTAAGAACCGTACGTGACAGATTTCCCGTCATACGGCTCAAGCCTTCTTTTTATCCGAACAACTTATTTAATACATGGTACATGTACTAATTTAGCCAATTCACCTATAG
>NZ_JBFTZR010000056.1:0-1404 GCF_056406695.1 Priestia sp. P1_B12_1
CTCTTTCCGGAACACACGCAAAAAGAGAACCCTTGGCGTATAAGGATTCTTCAAGAGTTGGTTTCTCTCCAATATGCAGCTTTTTATACATCCTTGATATGCCAAGGTTTCTACGAAAGGTGATTACTGAAAGAATGTATAAAAAGTGCACCTTTTATACATATGCTCATTTTAGAAAAGATAGTATTCAGAGTAAGAGCATGATAAGATTTATCTACAGTTATTTTCTCATAGTAAAGCCCACTAAAAAGCTATCTTATTTCTATGCAAAGCCAAAGCAAATAGAAATAAGATAGCTTTTTATGCTTATGAAAACTATCAAAAAAAGGGGGGATTTTATGTTAACTAGATACGAGCTTTTCTTATTCAACAGAGAACTATTATTTTTACTAGAGCAACATTCTAGCTGTACTGATTTTAATTTGAAAGAAATCTTATTAACCCAAATTGACCTTATACTTACTGTCTTAATCAAACATTTTAAAGTTTTTATTTAGATGATTACCTTTCAATTTCTTGGTCTTGTCTTTTATTTCGTTTTTGAATTCCACCAACATATTGAAAAAACGAAATCTGTTTCATTCTCTCGACATTCTTATCAATCCAATTCAATGCTTTTTTCTTCCAGAGCCTCAATGTTTTATTCTCTTCTCTTAATTCATGAACCTGCTCATTTGCTTTATCAAGGTCTTCTTTTGGCACATAACTCTTTATATAACCAAGATTCATCTTCGTTAAGCTCTCATTCACTTCATTTGCTCGTACAAGCTCTTTTTTCGTTTTCTCATGTTTCTGCTTCTCAATCATTAAATCATCGCTAAGAGAGCTTATATGGGCTTTATATTGCGTATCTAGTTCTCTCTTAACCTCATCTTTGACATTTTCCTTTTGTTCAACTGAAAAATCGCGTAACACTTTTTGCCTCATCAAATGCTTCGCCTTTTTAACTTCTCTTTCTTGATGAACAAGGTGCATACTTACATCTTTTCTTAGACTCTCTACTTGTTCTGTTAGTGCTTTGTTTTCTTTCATCGTCTTATCAACTTCTTGACTCAATGCATTTGTACGGTTATGCTCGGCCGCCAATGTTTGCTGCAACTCTTTGGTAAGACTGATGAGCTCATGAAAATCTGACTCTTCCACTTTTACTTTGGAACCCATGACACTCTTGGCCGCCTCTACTTCAAGAGGTTGGCTACATAACTCTTCAATCCGTCTCTCGCTACGTATCTCAACGGGTGGTGCTGATTTCAACTCCACCAAATTGTCCATGCGTTGAATTTCTTTTTCCTTGTGAGCCACTTGTTGTTCCAACTGCTTTAGCTCTTTTTCTCGTTCTTGYTTCTTAAACTCATGAACACTCTTATGCTCCAGCTCACTCGGCTCGCCACGCTCAATGTCATA
>NZ_JBFTZR010000057.1:0-1342 GCF_056406695.1 Priestia sp. P1_B12_1
TGGGACCGTCAATAATTTTGTGTAAATGGGAGTTTCCTTTTCTTATGAACGTTACCCACTAGTTTGCTTTAAACATCATTTGTAGTTCTGCGCGAGCTTGATCGAAACCAATATGACATCGTGTCGCAAAGCGCTGATTATACTGGTCAAACTGAGAAACGAGGAAGCGTTCAAGTGACTCTTCATTAGGGAATTGTTCCTTACGTTTACTATATTTCTTGATTTGTTTATTAAACGACTCAATGAGATTAGTAGAATAAATACTACGCCAAATAGACTTAGGAAAGCTATAAAACGTGAACAAATAAGAGTTATTCAGCAATGGTTTTGTCACTTTTGGATACTTTGACTTCCACTTTTCAATAAACGAATGCAGGGCCTGTTGGCCCATTTCAAGGCTTTCTGCGCGGTACACAGATTTAAAGTCTTCACAGATTTCAGCTCGATCGGATACACGAACTTTATGAGCAATCGTACGCGAAAGATGGACGCAGCATGTTTGATAAGAAGAGGCTGGATAGACAGAGAAAACACTGTCCGAGATGCCTTTTAACCCGTCGGAAATAAACAACAGAATCTCCTCTACGCCACGAGATTTGATGTCTTCTAAAAGTTCTTTCCATACAAAGGCGGATTCGTTAGGAGCGATTGTATAGCCAAGTACTTCTTTTGAACCGTCTTCGCGAATGCCAACGGCAATATAGACAGCTTCTTTTGACACCGTATCTCGTTTCAAGGCAATGTACGTAGCATCTAAATAAACGCACGCATAACGTGCGCACAAGGTTCGATCACGGAAGGCTTCTACCTGTTCAGACATCACCTTTGTCATATTTGAAATGGTTTGAGGCGTGTAGTGATGACCATACATGCGCTCCATTAAATGGGCAATTTCAGCTGTCGTTACACCCTTTTGAAACATATGGATGACAAACGCTTCAAGCGTATCATTGGCTCTTTTATAAGGAGCCACCGTCTGTTGCTTAAAATCGCCATTCCGATCACGAGGAATAACGAGATGAAGCTCTCCAAACTCTGTGTGTAGCGTCCGTTCGTACGAACCATTTCGTGAATTCCCTGTATTAAATCCAATACGATCATATTTTTCATAGTCTAAGAAAGCTGTCAATTCGCTCGCTAAGAGCGTATTAACGGCATTTTCTAAGTGAGAACGGAAAATTTTCGTTACATCTTCTTTTTGGACTAGAGCTTGAACAAGATCTGTTGTAAACTGATTCATAGGAAGACCTTCTTTCTTTGAATTGGTTGTGGTGACTTAATTCTACAAGAAAAGGTCTTCCTTTTTGTATTTATTCATTTACACAAGATATTTTACGCTCTC
>NZ_JBFTZR010000058.1:0-1342 GCF_056406695.1 Priestia sp. P1_B12_1
TGAGAGCGTAAAATATCTTGTGTAAATGAATAAATGCAAAAAGGAAGACCTTTTCTTGTAGAATTAAGTCACCACAACCAATTCAAAGAAAGAAGGTCTTCCTATGAATCAGTTTACAACAGATCTTGTTCAAGCTCTAGTCCAAAAAGAAGATGTGACGGAAATTTTCCGTTCTCACTTAGAAAATGCGGTTAATACGCTCTTAGCGAGCGAATTGACAGCCTTTTTGGACTACGAAAAATATGATCGTATTGGATTTAATACAGGGAATTCACGAAATGGTTCGTACGAACGAACGCTGCACACAGAGTTTGGAGAACTTCATCTCGTTATTCCTCGTGATCGGAATGGCGACTTTAAGCAACAGACGGTAGCTCCTTATAAAAGAGCCAATGATACGCTTGAAGCGTTTGTTATTCATATGTTCCAAAAGGGCGTAACGACTGCTGAAATTGCCCATTTGATGGAGCGCATGTATGGTCACCATTACACACCTCAAACCATTTCAAATATGACCAAAGTGATGTCTGAACAGGTAGAAGCATTCCGAGATCGAACGTTGTGTGCACGCTATGCGTGCGTTTATTTAGACGCTACATATATTGCTTTAAAACGAGATACAGTGTCTAAAGAAGCTGTCTATATTGCCGTTGGCATTCGCGAAGACGGTTCAAAAGAAGTGCTTGGCTATACAATCGCTCCTAACGAATCCGCCTTTGTCTGGAAAGAACTTTTAGAAGACATCAAATCTCGTGGCGTAGAGGAGATTCTGCTGTTTATTTCCGACGGGTTAAAAGGAATCTCAGACAGTGTTTTTTCTATCTATCCAGCTTCTTCTTATCAAACATGCTGCGTCCATCTTTCACGTACGATTGCTCATAAGGTTCGTGTATCCGATCGAGCTGAAATCTGTGAAGACTTTAAATCTGTGTACCGTGCAGAAAGCCTTGAAATGGGCCAACAGGCCCTACATTCGTTTATTGAAAAGTGGAAGTCAAAGTACCCAAAAGTGACAAAGCCACTGCTCAATAACTCTTATTTGTTCACGTTTTATAGCTTTCCTAAGTCTATTTGGCGCAGTATTTATTCGACCAATCTCATTGAATCTTTTAATAAACAAATCAAGAAATATAGTAAGCGTAAGGAACAATTCCCAAACGAAGAGTCACTTGAACGCTTCCTCGTTTCCCAATTTGACCAGTATAATCAGCGCTTTGCGACAAGATGTCATATTGGTTTTGATCAAGCTCGCGCAGAGCTACAAATGATGTTTAAAACAAACTAGTGAATAACATCTATAAGAAAAGGAAATTCGTATTTACACAAAATTATTGACGGTCCC
>NZ_JBFTZR010000059.1:0-1241 GCF_056406695.1 Priestia sp. P1_B12_1
GCGGATGGAACATTTAGCTACCAGCCGAATTTAAATTTTAATGGGACGGATCAGTTTACGGTATTGGTCTCAGACGGTCAGGGAGGAACAGCCGTTTCAACGGTGACAGTAATTGTCACGCCAGTGAACGATGCACCGACGGTGCCAAATTACACGTTTAGTACGCAGGAAGATAGCCCCGTGGTAGGAGCGATAGTAGGGACAGATGTGGATGGAAACCCACTCAGTTATCAGCTTCAAGCTGCGCCTACCAACGGAGTGGCGGGAGTGAACGCGRAYGGAACATTTAGCTACCAGCCGAATTTAAATTTTAATGGGACGGATCAGTTTACGGTATTGGTTTCAGAYGGYCAGGGAGGAACGGCGGTTTCSACSGTRACCATCAATGTWATYCCGGTAAATGATCCCCCAATTACGTCCAATGTCAGCTTTACGATTGCAGAAGATAGCACGTTAATCAATCAAGTAGTGGCAGTAGATCCCGACGGAGACCCGTTAACGTTTAGCCTGCAAGCAGCACCGGGCCATGGAGTAGCCGTGGTGAACGCGGATGGAACATTTAGCTACCAGCCAAATTTAAATTTTAATGGGACGGATCAGTTTACGGTATTGGTCTCAGACGGTCAGGGAGGAACGGCGGTTTCGACGGTGACGGTAATCATCACACCAGTGAACGATGCCCCCACGGTGCCAAACTACACGTTTAGTACGCAAGAAGATAGCCCTGTTGTAGGAGCAGTCGTAGGGACCGACGTGGATGGAAACCCACTCAGTTATCAGCTGCAAAATAGACCAACAAATGGAACGGCTGTGGTGAACGCGGATGGAACATTTAGCTACCAGCCGAATTTAAATTTTAATGGGACGGATCAGTTTACGGTATTGGTCTCAGACGRTCARGGAGGAACGGCGGTTTCGACSGTRACCATCAATGTWATYCCGGTAAATGATCCCCCAATTACGTCCAATGTCAGCTTTACGATTGCGGAAGACAGTACGCTAATCAATCAAATTGTGGCGGTAGATCCAGATGGGAATTCGTTAACGTTTAGCCTGCAAATAGCCCCTGGCAACGGAGTAGCCGTGGTGAACGCGGATGGAACATTTAGCTACCAGCCGAATTTAAATTTTAATGGGACGGATCAGTTTACGGTATTGGTCTCAGACGGTCAGGGAGGAACAGCCGTTTCAACGGTGACAGTAATTGTCACGCCAGTGAACGATGCACCGACGGTGCCAAA
>NZ_JBFTZR010000060.1:0-1210 GCF_056406695.1 Priestia sp. P1_B12_1
AGGTAGGACTCGAACCTACGACCGATCGGTTAACAGCCGATAGCTCTACCACTGAGCTACTGTGGAATATGGTGGGCCTAAGTGGACTCGAACCACCGACCTCACGCTTATCAGGCGTGCGCTCTAACCAGCTGAGCTATAGGCCCATTATTTGGAGCGGGTGATGAGAATCGAACTCACGACATCAGCTTGGAAGGCTGAGGTTTTACCATTAAACTACACCCGCTTATTTTTAAAAATGGCGGTCCCGACGGGAATCGAACCCGCGATCTCCTGCGTGACAGGCAGGCATGTTAACCGCTACACCACGGGACCAAAATAGAAAATGGAGGAGGAAGAGGGATTCGAACCCCCGCGGGCTTTGACACCCCTGTCGGTTTTCAAGACCGATCCCTTCAGCCGGACTTGGGTATTCCTCCGTATATTGCATGGTGGAGCCTAGCGGGATCGAACCGCTGACCTCCTGCGTGCAAGGCAGGCGCTCTCCCAGCTGAGCTAAGGCCCCATGATACTTCTCTGGTCGGGAAGACAGGATTCGAACCTGCGACCCCTTGGTCCCAAACCAAGTGCTCTACCAAGCTGAGCTACTTCCCGTTYATGGCGCGCCCGAGAGGAGTCGAACCCCTAACCTTTTGATCCGTAGTCAAACGCTCTATCCAATTGAGCTACGGGCGCTTATTAAAATGGTGCCGAGGGCCGGACTTGAACCGGCACGGTAGTCACCTACCGCAGGATTTTAAGTCCTGTGTGTCTGCCAATTCCACCACCCCGGCAGGACTTATACGTGGAGGCGGCAACCGGATTTGAACCGGTGATAAAGGTTTTGCAGACCTTGGCCTTACCACTTGGCTATGCCGCCAATATATATATGGAGCGGAAGACGAGGTTCGAACTCGCGACCCCCACCTTGGCAAGGTGGKGKTCTACCACTGAACTACTTCCGCRCATTTATYTAAWTTAAGATGCGGGTGAAGGGACTTGAACCCCCACGTCATAAGACACTAGATCCTAAGTCTAGCGCGTCTGCCAATTCCGCCACACCCGCGTGTRAATATAACTGGTGAGCCATGAAGGACTCGAACCTTCGACCCTCTGATTAAAAGTCAGATGCTCTACCAACTGAGCTAATGGCTCTCTATGGCTGGGCTAGCTGGATTCGAACCAACGCATGACGGAATCAAAATCCGTTGCCTTACCGCTTGGCGATAGC
>NZ_JBFTZR010000061.1:0-1205 GCF_056406695.1 Priestia sp. P1_B12_1
CTAAAGAGATGAAATCTAACTGTGAATCTATAGTAAGTAACTGTTAAGTTTGAATTGRAGAAGRCTAAAGAGATGAAATCTAACTGTGAATCTATAGTAAGTAACTGTTAAGTTGAACTTATCTTCAACTACACTTTAGAAATCTGACTATAAATCTGTGATTAATTAATGTCAGGTTTAACTAAAGTTTAACTAAAGAGGGAGATGTTATTAAGAAACTATATTAAGTGAGTAATAAGTTGAACTTAAGTTTTACTAGCGCTAAAAAACTAACTATAAATCTATACGAGGCGGTTTCTGCTAACATAACAGGAACCGTAACCATTGAAAATCGTGTGTACCATGCGGCTAATAGCTCACTGGATATGGTCATCAAAATGGATCAAACAGATGAAGAAGAAGTAAGCTTTGTGGCACAAGAAAAAGCGAATCCAAACATCAAATTGCCTGTTCATTTATTGTATGAAGACGATGGCTATTATGTCGTAAGAATCAGCGATTTGTCTTCAAATTGGGAAGCACTTGCCTTTGATCTGTATCAAGAAAATGAAGAAAAAGAAACGGTAAACGTAGATGATGTAACGAGTGATTCAGAAACAGATTCAACAGAGGAAATAGATGCTCATGCGTTAATTACAACACTCTATTCTGACCAACGAAAAACAAAAAGTGAAGAAGGAAAAGGAACAAAAAGCAAACAAGAATATGCGCTTTTGGTCAATGATTTAGAGAAACAATTTGTTAAAAAGAAAATGAAAAACTATGAAAAAGCAATCACAGTAGAAGCTAAACATAAGCGTCAAACGTAACAAGAAATGAACGAATTACAACGTGACATGAAGTACCAAGTGGAAGAGGAAAAAGCTGATACAGAATCAAAAATTGCGATGAAAAAGGATGCCATTCAATCGAGTGATGCAAGCATTCATTCAGCTCTATAAAGATAAACAAAAAAGCTTACAAGAAAAGCTTCAAAAATTGAATGAAAAGCAACAAGATTTAGCTATGAAGTGAAAAAACACAAGTCAACAGTAGGTCAACATGTGTTTTTTTGAGGTTCACAGTAGGTTCACATAGAGGAGTTTAGGTCAACAGCAGGTTCACACTTTAGAGGTTTTCGTGATATCACGGTTTTGCTAGGCTCTGCCTAGCCTATCACCCCGTGTGATAGCAAAAACCCCTTATGCTCTTCTCTCTTTTGTAGT
>NZ_JBFTZR010000062.1:0-1204 GCF_056406695.1 Priestia sp. P1_B12_1
CGTTGGTTCCCCTTGAATTAAGATCTTTTCATGCATGATGCTTTTCTTCGTGAGCCCTGTTTTATTAAAGGCTTTCTTCGCAACAAACACCGTATACGAAATAAAGGTACTCTTCTTTAATCCTTTAGGCGCAGATGGTGACCCTTTTTCACGCATATCAAAGGCAACGTAGCGATCATATTCGCGTAAGGGTCCTGTGGCTGATCCGGTTAACGTAATTTTATGTGGCATAATAGTCTCCTCCTGCGTAGATTAGTAGTTATTGTTTATTTAGAACACGGTTCTAAATAAACATATTCTATTAAAACATCAGCTTCTAAGAGATTTCTACTTTTTTGATTAGGAAGCTGTGTCTTTTAACTGGTTATGGTGATGCAAACACTCTTGTTCCTCTGGCGTTAAAGCTTGTCCTAAGTCTTGTTTTACCTGAGCTATCTCCAACAAGCTATACGTAGAGCTGTGCTCCTGCAGCAAGTTCTCTTCTTCTGGCGTGAGTTCTTGTGCTAAATCTTGCTTTAACTGAATCATTTCAAGCTTCTGCTCCAACGTAACCTCTGTTTCTTGTGTACCCTTTTCTGGCTGCTGTTCAGCTTTTAACCAATCTGGAACGAGTTCCTTACGGATAATCCGTTTTGGTGTAGCCAATGTTGTTGTTTGACTTTCGTTATGTATAACTTCTTGTTGATTTGCGTATACTGATGAATAATCCTGACTTTTAGGCCTTGTTAAATCATAGAATTGATTTTTCGCAATCTGATAGATTAGTCGACACATATCCCGTAGGGATAAAGGATTCCCTTGTTGATTAGCTTCATGGACATATTTATCTAACCCAACAATGGTTGAATACGCAATTTCATGTACTTGCTCTTTTTTAATCTCAAGCTCTGTATCTCGTTTCACGGCTTTTGCAGCATTTTGAATACGAGCATAAAAGTCTTGTAGTTGATGTCCATATTTACCTGCATAGACTTGATTGACTTTCTTGGGAACACCTTTGATATAGCTGAATGACTGTGAAACAGATATTAAATGATTATTTATATGATTTACAGGTAAATCAAGGTTAATAAAGGCATCAGATGATTTATCGGCCTCTAAGCTTGGTGTATCAACGTTTTCAGCACTTTCTGGAGACGTCACAGGACGTGTCACAGGAGTGGTCATTTCTTCTTGTTGAAGCGTTTGTATCCCTGTTGTATCA
>NZ_JBFTZR010000063.1:0-1050 GCF_056406695.1 Priestia sp. P1_B12_1
GTAGCTCAATTGGATAGAGCGTTTGACTACGGATCAAAAGGTTAGGGGTTCGACTCCTCTCGGGCGCGCCATAAACGGGAAGTAGCTCAGCTTGGTAGAGCACTTGGTTTGGGACCAAGGGGTCGCAGGTTCGAATCCTGTCTTCCCGACCATTTATGGGGCCTTAGCTCAGCTGGGAGAGCGCCTGCCTTGCACGCAGGAGGTCAGCGGTTCGATCCCGCTAGGCTCCACCAATTAAATTAAATAATTGTAACSAATAATATGGCGGTGTAGCTCAGCTGGCTAGAGCGTACGGTTCATACCCGTGAGGTCGTGGGTTCGACTCCCTCCGCCGCTACCATATAAGTTACATTTRTTATAAATATATACGGAGGAATACCCAAGTCTGGCTGAAGGGATCGGTCTTGAAAACCGACAGGGGTGTCAAAGCCCGCGGGGGTTCGAATCCCTCTTCCTCCTCCATTTATTTATACCATATTCATATCATCGCGGGGTGGAGCAGTTCGGTAGCTCGTCGGGCTCATAACCCGAAGGTCGCAGGTTCAAATCCTGTCCCCGCAACCAAAGTGGTCCCGTGGTGTAGCGGTTAACATGCCTGCCTGTCACGCAGGAGATCGCGGGTTCGATTCCCGTCGGGACCGCCATTTTGTTTGGCTCGGTAGCTCAGTTGGTAGAGCAAAGGACTGAAAATCCTTGTGTCGGCGGTTCGATTCCGTCCCGAGCCACCATTTTAAGACGGCGATTGTGGCGAAGTGGTTAACGCACCGGATTGTGGTTCCGGCATTCGTGGGTTCGATTCCCATCAGTCGCCCCATCTTAAGTAACGCGGGTGTAGTTTAGTGGTAAAACCTCAGCCTTCCAAGCTGATGTCGTGAGTTCGATTCTCATCACCCGCTCCAAAAATGGGCCTATAGCTCAGCTGGTTAGAGCGCACGCCTGATAAGCGTGAGGTCGGTGGTTCGAGTCCACTTAGGCCCACCATATTCCACAGTAGCTCAGTGGTAGAGCTATCGGCTGTTAACCGATCGGTCGTAGGTTCGAGTCCTACCT
>NZ_JBFTZR010000064.1:0-877 GCF_056406695.1 Priestia sp. P1_B12_1
AACGTATCCGAACGTATCCGGACCAGTGTAATTCTCATTTGGCGTATAGGTGAACGTACCATCTGCATTTACCACCGCCACTCCGTTGGTTGGCGGATCTTGTAAGCTATACGTCAGTACTTCTCCATCTGGATCAAACGCGGTAATTTGACTTGACACTGCTGTATCTTCATTCGTGACCAGCGTTACCACCACTGGACCTACTGGTGGATCATTTACTGGCAGAATCGTAATTGTAATCGTTGAAACGGCCGTTCCTCCTTGGCCGTCGCTTACTACGACGCTAAAGCTATCTACCCCGTTGTAATTTTCGTTTGGTGTATACGTGTAGGCTCCGTCTGGATTGACTACCACTGTTCCATTGACTGGACCTGTCAGTAACCCGTACGTTAGTGGATTGCCGTCCACATCCGTTGCCACCACTTGGCTAYTTAAACTCGTGTCTTCGTTGATCACAAACTCATAGTTYGGCACCACTGGTATRTCGTTCACTGGCGTGACCGTCACAAATACATTCGTCACTATAAATGCACCCRACGGGTCGCTTATTAACACCGTAAACGTATCCGGACCAGTGTAATTCTCATTTGGCGTATAGGTGAACGTACCATCTGCATTTACCACCGCCACTCCGTTGGTTGGCGGATCTTGTAAGCTATACGTCAGYACTTCTCCATCTGGATCAAACGCGGTAATTTGACTCGACACTGCTGTATCTTCATTCGTGACCAGCGTTACTACCACCGGACCTACTGGTGGATCATTTACTGGCTGAATCGTAATTGTAATCGTTGAAACAGCCGTTCCTCCTTGGCCGTCGCTTACTACGACGCTAAAGCTATCTACCCCGTTGTAATTTTCGTTTGGTGTATACGTG
>NZ_JBFTZR010000065.1:0-797 GCF_056406695.1 Priestia sp. P1_B12_1
CTGTTATCTAGTTTTGAAAGAATAAATCTTTCGAAAAAAAGTATTGCTTTCTTTATGAAATAGTGTATAATATAATATGTCTGGTGGCGATAGCGAAGAGGTCACACCCGTTCCCATACCGAACACGGAAGTTAAGCTCTTTAGCGCCAATGGTAGTTGGGACTTTGTCCCTGTGAGAGTAGGACGTTGCCAGGCTTATATATTGGAGGATTAGCTCAGCTGGGAGAGCACCTGCCTTACAAGCAGGGGGTCGGCGGTTCGATCCCGTCATCCTCCACCATCGACTATTTAAGTCAGAGATTGCACGCCGGTGTAGCTCAATTGGTAGAGCAACTGACTTGTAATCAGTAGGTTGGGGGTTCAAGTCCTCTTGCCGGCACCATTTTTTTCGAGCCATTAGCTCAGTTGGTAGAGCATCTGACTTTTAATCAGAGGGTCGAAGGTTCGAGTCCTTCATGGCTCACCATTTATATTCACACGCGGGTGTGGCGGAATTGGCAGACGCGCTAGACTTAGGATCTAGTGTCTTACGACGTGGGGGTTCAAGTCCCTTCACCCGCATCTTTYATTAATTTCATATATGYGCGGAAGTAGTTCAGTGGTAGAACACCACCTTGCCAAGGTGGGGGTCGCGAGTTCGAACCTCGTCTTCCGCTCCACATATATAAGTCCTGCCGGGGTGGTGGAATTGGCAGACACACAGGACTTAAAATCCTGCGGTAGGTGACTACCGTGCCGGTTCAAGTCCGGCCCTCGGCACCATTTTAATAAGCGCCCGTAGCTCAATTGGATAGAGC
>NZ_JBFTZR010000066.1:0-692 GCF_056406695.1 Priestia sp. P1_B12_1
TCGGGAAGACAGGATTCGAACCTGCGACCCCTTGGTCCCAAACCAAGTGCTCTACCAAGCTGAGCTACTTCCCGTTTATGGCGCGCCCGAGAGGAGTCGAACCCCTAACCTTTTGATCCGTAGTCAAACGCTCTATCCAATTGAGCTACGGGCGCTTMTTAAAATGAGCCATGAAGGACTCGAACCTTCGACCCTCTGATTAAAAGTCAGATGCTCTACCAACTGAGCTAATGGCTCGAAAAAATGGTGGAGGATGACGGGATCGAACCGCCGACCCCCTGCTTGTAAGGCAGGTGCTCTCCCAGCTGAGCTAATCCTCCAAAAAAAATCTATATAAGCGCTATAAACAGCGTTGTTTTCATTACTTATAATAGAATGTTCCAAATAAAAAACCCCTATGCTCTTTTACAAGAGGTTAATAAGGGTACTTATCATTGAATTGCCTGGCAACGTCCTACTCTCACAGGGACAAAGTCCCAACTACCATTGGCGCTAAAGAGCTTAACTTCCGTGTTCGGTATGGGAACGGGTGTGACCTCTTCGCTATCGCCACCAGACCTGTATCTCAATAATTAGTTGGTTGCGGGGACAGGATTTGAACCTGCGACCTTCGGGTTATGAGCCCGACGAGCTACCGAACTGCTCCACCCCGCGATGATAAAAAAGCAAAATAAAAATGCCTAGCGATGTCC
>NZ_JBFTZR010000067.1:0-661 GCF_056406695.1 Priestia sp. P1_B12_1
CCTGGCCATCTGAGACCAATACCGTAAACTGATCCGTCCCATTAAAATTYARATTCGGCTGGTAGCTAAATGTTCCGTTCGCGTTCACTCCCGCCACTCCGTTGGTAGGCGCAGCTTGAAGCTGATAACTGAGTGGGTTTCCATCCACAYCTGTCCCTACTATCGCTCCTACTACAGGACTGTCTTCCTGCGTACTAAACGTGTAGTTTGGCACCGTGGGGGCATCGTTCACTGGCGTGACAATTACTGTCACCGTCGAAACCGCCGTTCCTCCCTGACCGTCTGAGACCAATACCGTAAACTGATCCGTCCCGTTAAAATTTGAATTCGGCTGGTAGCTAAACGTTCCATCCGCGTTCACCACGGCTACTCCGTTGCCAGGGGCTATTTGCAGGCTAAACGTTAACGGGTCTCCGTCGGGATCTACTGCTACTACTTGATTGATTAGCGTACTGTCTTCCGCAATCGTAAAGCTGACATTGGACGTAATTGGGGGATCATTTACCGGRATWACATTGATGGTYACSGTCGAAACCGCCGTTCCTCCCTGGCCATCTGAGACCAATACTGTAAACTGATCCGTCCCATTAAAATTCAGATTCGGCTGGTAGCTAAATGTTCCGTTCGCGTTCACTCCCGCCACTCCGTTGGTAGGCGCAGC
>NZ_JBFTZR010000068.1:0-645 GCF_056406695.1 Priestia sp. P1_B12_1
CACTAGATCCTAAGTCTAGCGCGTCTGCCAATTCCGCCACACCCGCGTGTGAATATAAATGGTGAGCCATGAAGGACTCGAACCTTCGACCCTCTGATTAAAAGTCAGATGCTCTACCAACTGAGCTAATGGCTCGAAAAAACTGGTGCCGGCAAGAGGACTTGAACCCCCAACCTACTGATTACAAGTCAGTTGCTCTACCAGTTGAGCTACACCGGCAAATGGTGGAGGATGACGGGATCGAACCGCCGACCCCCTGCTTGTAAGGCAGGTGCTCTCCCAGCTGAGCTAATCCTCCGATATATAAGCCTGGCAACGTCCTACTCTCACAGGGACAAAGTCCCAACTACCATTGGCGCTAAAGAGCTTAACTTCCGTGTTCGGTATGGGAACGGGTGTGACCTCTTCGCTATCGCCACCAGACATATTATATTATACATGATTTTCAAAAGAAAGCAAGACTTTTTTGGAAAAGTTTTGTTCTCTCAAAACTAGATAACWGTTTGCTGAGTAAAGCTTACGCTTTTAAAGTTTGGTTAAGTCCTCGATCGATTAGTATCAGTCAGCTACACATGTCGCCACGCTTCCACCTCTGACCTATCAACCTGATCATCTTTCAGGGATCTTACTAGCTTGCGCTATGGG
>NZ_JBFTZR010000069.1:0-616 GCF_056406695.1 Priestia sp. P1_B12_1
ACTGCCGAACCCGAAGGAGCGGATTTACAGTCCGCCGCGTTTAGCCACTTCGCTACCCCTCCGATATAAATGGTGCCGGCAAGAGGACTTGAACCCCCAACCTACTGATTACAAGTCAGTTGCTCTACCAGTTGAGCTACACCGGCACGRTGGTGGAGGATGACGGGATCGAACCGCCGACCCCCTGCTTGTAAGGCAGGTGCTCTCCCAGCTGAGCTAATCCTCCAAAGAATCTATCTAAGCGCGTTAATAAGCGTTATTTTGAATACTCATAATAAACTATTTCAAATAAAAAACCCCTATGCTCTTTACAAGAGACTCATAAGGGGTTTTATTCATCGCCTGGCAACGTCCTACTCTCACAGGGACAAAGTCCCAACTACCATTGGCGCTAAAGAGCTTAACTTCCGTGTTCGGTATGGGAACGGGTGTGACCTCTTCGCTATCGCCACCAGACAAGAGATTGYTCTCTCAAAACTAGRTAACWGTTTGCTGAGTAAAGCTTACGCTTTTAAAGTTTGGTTAAGTCCTCGATCGATTAGTATCAGTCAGCTACACATGTCGCCACGCTTCCACCTCTGACCTATCAACCTGATCATCTTTCAGGGATCTTACT
>NZ_JBFTZR010000070.1:0-596 GCF_056406695.1 Priestia sp. P1_B12_1
GTTTCCCCATTCGGAAATCTCCGGATCAAAGCTCACTTACAGCTCCCCGAAGCATATCGGTGTTAGTCCCGTCCTTCATCGGCTCCTAGTGCCAAGGCATTCACCGTGCGCCCTTTCTAACTTAACCATTAGCGAATAAATGGTACAACRTAWTGTTGTGTTATTTATTGGTTTGATTAAAGAAAAGTTTCACTTTTCCTCAGCAATTACTGTTATCTAGTTTTCAAAGAACAATTGGTGGAGCCTAGCGGGATCGAACCGCTGACCTCCTGCGTGCAAGGCAGGCGCTCTCCCAGCTGAGCTAAGGCCCCATTCGTTTAAATATATATGGTGGGCCTAAGTGGACTCGAACCACCGACCTCACGCTTATCAGGCGTGCGCTCTAACCAGCTGAGCTATAGGCCCATATATATGATAGAGAGAATTCTCTCAAAACTGAACGAAATGAAACGTACGTCATRTAAAAATCCTTAGAAAGGAGGTGATCCAGCCGCACCTTCCGATACGGCTACCTTGTTACGACTTCACCCCAATCATCTGTCCCACCTTAGGCGGCTAGCTCCTTACGGTTACTCCACCGACTTCGGGTGTTACAA
>NZ_JBFTZR010000071.1:0-584 GCF_056406695.1 Priestia sp. P1_B12_1
CACATAGGTCTCATCCACTCGCCAAGAATCATTTGTTGTCTTAAGGTGACGTCGTACGCGTTCATCTAATTCTGGTCCATATTGATGAACCCACCGCATAATGGTTGTGTGGGCAATAGATAGACCTCGTTCTTCCATCATTTCGACTAAATCACGAAAGCTAAGGTTGGACCACAGGTACCATCTGACGGTTAATAAAATAATGTCCGGCTGATAGTGTTTCCACTTAAATAGATGCTGCTTTTCCATACTGATCACGTCCCTTTTTTAGAGTACTAGTATCAGTATGTACAAGGTTTAGAGATTAATTGCAAGTTAGACTGATTTTTTGCACCAGAACCACAAATACGCAGTTTTTCTACAAAATGATTAGTGATTAAATCATTTTAAGATAAATAGTTTTAGTATTTACTATTATAAGGATGTAAAAATTAATGGGACCGTCAATAATTTTGTGTAAATGGGAGTTTCCTTTTCTTATGAACGTTACCCACTAGTTTGCTTTAAACATCATTTGTAGTTCTGCGCGAGCTTGATCGAAACCAATATGACATCGTGTCGCAAAGCGCTGATTATACTGGTCA
>NZ_JBFTZR010000072.1:0-553 GCF_056406695.1 Priestia sp. P1_B12_1
CCGACCCCCTGCTTGTAAGGCAGGTGCTCTCCCAGCTGAGCTAATCCTCCACTATTATGTAGATAAAAATAAATGGTGACCCGTACGGGATTCGAACCCGTGTTACCGCCGTGAAAGGGCGGTGTCTTAACCGCTTGACCAACGGGCCAGTTGGCTCCACAGGTAGGACTCGAACCTACGACCGATCGGTTAACAGCCGATAGCTCTACCACTGAGCTACTGTGGAATAATAATAGCCTGGCAACGTCCTACTCTCACAGGGACAAAGTCCCAACTACCATTGGCGCTAAAGAGCTTAACTTCCGTGTTCGGTATGGGAACGGGTGTGACCTCTTCGCTATCGYCACCAGACATATTATATTATACATGATTTGATAAAGAAAGCAAGACTTTTTTAAAAAGTTTTGTTCTCTCAAAACTAGGTAACAGTTYGCTGAGTAAAGCTTACGCTTTTAAAGTTTGGTTAAGTCCTCGATCGATTAGTATCAGTCAGCTACACATGTCGCCACGCTTCCACCTCTGACCTATCAACCTGATCATCTTTCAGGGATCT
>NZ_JBFTZR010000073.1:0-488 GCF_056406695.1 Priestia sp. P1_B12_1
AAAATGAAAAAGTATACGGTATTAGTAGCATGCGGAGCGGGAATTGCAACATCAACAGTGGTGTGTGAACGAGTAGAAAATTTATTAAAAGACAACGGCATTAAYGCGGAAGTTGTGCAATGTAAAATTGCCGAAGTAGCTTCYCGCCAAGARGGAGCGGATTTAATTGTATCGACAACGATTTTACCTACAAAGTACAGCATTCCAGCATTAAGCGCAACCTCCTATATCACAGGGATTGGCATGGAAGCACTGGACCAAAAAATAATAGATGCCTTAAATAAAACCTTTGCTAATTAATTAGTCAGAAAATTAAAAATAATAAATTAGGAGCTGAACAAAATGAAAAAGTATACGGTATTAGTAGCATGCGGAGCGGGAATTGCAACATCAACAGTGGTGTGTGAACGAGTAGAAAATTTATTAAAAGACAACGGCATTAATGCGGAAGTTGTGCAATGTAAAATTGCCGAAGTAGCTTCTCGCCA
>NZ_JBFTZR010000074.1:0-481 GCF_056406695.1 Priestia sp. P1_B12_1
ATGTATAATATAATATGTCTGGTGGCGATAGCGAAGAGGTCACACCCGTTCCCATACCGAACACGGAAGTTAAGCTCTTTAGCGCCAATGGTAGTTGGGACTTTGTCCCTGTGAGAGTAGGACGTTGCCAGGCTGTTATTATTCCACAGTAGCTCAGTGGTAGAGCTATCGGCTGTTAACCGATCGGTCGTAGGTTCGAGTCCTACCTGTGGAGCCATTTGGAGAGCTGTCCGAGTGGCCGAAGGAGCACGATTGGAAATCGTGTAGGCGGTTAACGCTGTCTCAAGGGTTCAAATCCCTTGCTCTCCGCCATTTTTATTTAATTAGCACAGTGGCCCGTTGGTCAAGCGGTTAAGACACCGCCCTTTCACGGCGGTAACACGGGTTCGAATCCCGTACGGGTCACCATTTATTTTTATCTACATAATAGTGGAGGATTAGCTCAGCTGGGAGAGCACCTGCCTTACAAGCAGGGGGTCGG
>NZ_JBFTZR010000075.1:0-474 GCF_056406695.1 Priestia sp. P1_B12_1
TTGTAACACCCGAAGTCGGTGGAGTAACCGTAAGGAGCTAGCCGCCTAAGGTGGGACAGATGATTGGGGTGAAGTCGTAACAAGGTAGCCGTATCGGAAGGTGCGGCTGGATCACCTCCTTTCTAAGGATTTTTACATGACGTACGTTTTGACACTTTGTTCAGTTTTGAGAGTTCAATCTCTCAATTATAGAAAGCAYACTACTTTCTTCTTATTAGATAAGAAGAATTTTGGTTGCGATTGTTCTTTGAAAACTAGATAACAGTAATTGCTGAGGAAAAGTGAAACTTTTCTTTAATCAAAYCAATAAATAACACAACAKTATGTTGTACCATTTATTCGCTAATGGTTAAGTTAGAAAGGGCGCACGGTGAATGCCTTGGCACTAGGAGCCGATGAAGGACGGGACTAACACCGATATGCTTCGGGGAGCTGTAAGTGAGCTTTGATCCGGAGATTTCCGAATGGGGAAAC
>NZ_JBFTZR010000076.1:0-462 GCF_056406695.1 Priestia sp. P1_B12_1
GAATGTATTTGTGACGGTCACGCCAGTGAACGAYATACCAGTGGTGCCRAACTATGAGTTTGTGATCAACGAAGACACGAGTTTAAATAGCCAAGTGGTGGCAACGGATGTGGACGGCAATCCACTAACGTACGRGTTACTGACAGGTCCAGCAAATGGAACAGTGGTAGTCAATCCAGACGGAGCCTACACGTATACACCAAACGAAAATTACAACGGGGTAGATAGCTTTAGCGTCGTAGTAAGCGACGGCCAAGGAGGAACGGCTGTTTCAACGATTACAATTACGATTCAGCCAGTMAATGATCCACCAGTAGGTCCGGTGGTAGTAACGCTGGTCACGAATGAAGATACAGCAGTGTCGAGTCAAATTACCGCGTTTGATCCAGATGGAGAAGTACTGACGTATAGCTTACAAGATCCGCCAACCAACGGAGTGGCGGTGGTAAATGCAGATGGTAC
>NZ_JBFTZR010000077.1:0-414 GCF_056406695.1 Priestia sp. P1_B12_1
GGCAAGAGGACTTGAACCCCCAACCTACTGATTACAAGTCAGTTGCTCTACCAGTTGAGCTACACCGGCACGGTGGTGGAGGATGACGGGATCGAACCGCCGACCCCCTGCTTGTAAGGCAGGTGCTCTCCCAGCTGAGCTAATCCTCCAAAAAAATCTATATAAGCGCGTTAATAAGCGTTATTTTCATTACTTATGATAGAATATTTCAAATAAAAAACCCCTATGCTCTTTTACAAGAGACTCATAAGGGGTCTTATTTATTGCCTGGCAACGTCCTACTCTCACAGGGACAAAGTCCCAACTACCATTGGCGCTAAAGAGCTTAACTTCCGTGTTCGGTATGGGAACGGGTGTGACCTCTTCGCTATCGCCACCAGACAAGAGATTGTTCTCTCAAAACTAGGTAACAGT
>NZ_JBFTZR010000078.1:0-401 GCF_056406695.1 Priestia sp. P1_B12_1
GGCAAGAGGACTTGAACCCCCAACCTACTGATTACAAGTCAGTTGCTCTACCAGTTGAGCTACACCGGCACGGTGGTGGAGGATGACGGGATCGAACCGCCGACCCCCTGCTTGTAAGGCAGGTGCTCTCCCAGCTGAGCTAATCCTCCGTATATCATACACAATATTCATTGTATATAAGATTTTTATAAATGAGCCAAATAAAAAACCCCTAGACTCTTTTATAAGAGCATAAAAAGGGGTCTTATTCATTGCCTGGCAACGTCCTACTCTCACAGGGACAAAGTCCCAACTACCATTGGCGCTAAAGAGCTTAACTTCCGTGTTCGGTATGGGAACGGGTGTGACCTCTTCGCTATCGCCACCAGACAAGAGATTGCTCTCTCAAAACTAGATAACAG
>NZ_JBFTZR010000079.1:0-389 GCF_056406695.1 Priestia sp. P1_B12_1
AATCCACTAACGTACGGGTTACTGACAGGTCCAGCAAATGGAACGGTAGTTGTAAATCCAGACGGAGCCTACACGTATACGCCAAACGAAAATTACAACGGGGTAGATAGCTTTAGCGTCGTAGTAAGCGACGGACAGGGAGGAACGGCGGTTTCGACGATTACGATTACAGTTCTGCCAGTCAATGATCCACCAGTAGGTCCAGTGGTGGTAACGTTGGTCACGAATGAAGATACAGCAGTGTCGAGTCAAATCACCGCGTTTGATCCAGATGGAGAAGTACTGACGTATAGCTTACAAGATCCGCCAACCAACGGAGTGGCGGTGGTAAATGCAGATGGTACGTTCACCTATACGCCAAATGAGAATTACACTGGTCCGGATACGTT